>JAOPTQ010000001.1:0-3526 GCA_051531915.1 Colwellia sp.
TCATTTTTTCACTTGGTATTATACTAACAAACGGCGGTTTTACTAGCGAGAAAGTTTAAATGTAGGAAGTAAATAACAATTTATAACAATTAATAACAAAAAAGGAACCAATAGGTTCCTTTTTCAATTCAGTTTTGTCTGTTAATTAATCTTAACGACGTAAACCTAATTTGCCGATTAACGCAGTATAACGCTCAACGTTTTTACCATTTAAGTAATCTAGTAATTTACGACGTTGTGCAACCATGCGTAATAAACCACGACGAGAATGGTGATCATGGCTATGCTCTTTGAAGTGACCTTGCAAATGGTTAATTTGAGTCGTTAACAAAGCAACTTGAACTTCTGGTGAACCTGTATCACCTTCTTTTTGAGCATATTCTGCAACGATTGCAGCTTTTTGAGTAGCATTTAAAGACATTATAAATCCTTAGTGTTTCTATCATCAGATAGAGTTAATAAACATCAAGCCAAACACTAATTCAGCCTTGATGACGAAAGAGCGCGTATTCTATCAGGGCGCAGCCAAAATGCAACCTGTTTATTCCGTTGTAACTCAACCCAGAACAACAATACGCTTCGGTGCTACTTGACCATCATCATTAATAACGCCTACCCCAATAAATTCTGCAGACTCATCTTCTTCATCGTCACCAATATAAACCTGAACACTGCCTTCATTTGGCGCATTATAAGCTTGTACTGGATTGCCATGGCGCAAAAAATTGGCTGACATATCATCAACATAAACGGCCGGCAAACCTTCAACAGCACTTTGCATGGGTAATAATAAAGGATCAAGTAATTGAGATGGTGAAATATCCTGTTGCTTTGCTTGTTCAAGCAACGTTTCTAGCTGAGGTAAAGTGACCATTCTATCAAGCGGATAGTTACCAACGCCAAGTCGTCTAAGGGAAGCGACATGCGCACCACAACCTAACAACTCACCTAAATCATCAACAATAGTACGAATATAAGTACCTTTTGACACATGAATTTTCAATTCAACTTCATCATGCTCAAAACGTAATAATTCAAGACTAAATACAGTAATATCTCGTGCTTCTCTAGGAACTTCAATGCCTTCTCTAGCATATTTATACAGCGGCTGACCTTGATACTTCAATGCCGAGTACATTGACGGTACTTGTTTGGTCGTGCCACGAAAACTATCAAGTGCATCTGTTAATTGTTGCTCAGATACAACAACATTTTTTTCACTCACAATGTCACCATCAGCATCACTTGTCGTTGTTCTAATGCCAAGTTTGGCGGTAACCTGATAGGTTTTATCGGTATCAAGTAAGAACTGAGAAAACTTAGTTCCTTCACCTAAACAAACCGGTAACATGCCGGTAGCAAGCGGATCTAATGCCCCAGTATGCCCTGCTTTTTGAGCAAAATAAACGCGTTTAACCGCTTGCAAAGCATGATTAGACGACATTTCATAAGGCTTATCAAGTAACAAAACACCGTTAATTGGGCGACCTTTTCTCCGTTTTGCCATTCCTATTTATCCTGCTCACTTTCATCGTCAATATCATGTGTATCACTAGCAACCGCTTGGTCAACTAACGCACTCATTCTCACCCCTTCACTCATTGAACTATCATAAACAAAGCGTAAATGCGGCATAATACGCGCGCGTAAACGTTTACCTAGTAATGAGCGAATATAACCCTCGGCATCAGCTAAAACTTCAAGCGAAGCTTTAATTTCATCAGAGTTATCATTAAAGAAAGTGACGAAAATTTTAGCATAAGCTAAATCACGAGTGACTTCCACGGCCGACACTGTGGTCATACTTAATCGTGGATCTTTAATTTCGCGCATTAAAATAATCGCGATTTCTTTTTGAATTTGCTGACCAACGCGATCAGTACGGGCATATTCTCTAGCCATAATTTTTCTCTTTTCTCTTTTCTCTTTTTAGAGAATAACTTTAAACAAAAAAGGGACATCAGCCCCTTTTGTATTATTGTAGTAAAGTAATTTACTATCTGTTGCTTTAGATTGAAGCTAATTACTTCGAGAGCAAAGAGGAAGTACGGAGTTGACGTTAGTCAATGAGTACTTCCGATGCCACTATCGTTGGAATTAGCAAAAATATAAAGTTACAGAGTTCGCTTAATCTCTACTGTCTCAAAAACTTCTATCTGATCACCAACACGTACATCATTGTAGTTCTTAACACCGATACCACATTCAATACCGTTACGAACCTCTTGTACGTCATCTTTAAAGCGACGTAATGACTCAAGTTCACCTTCGTAAATAACTACGTTTTCACGTAATACACGAATTGGAGCACTGCGCTTGATCGTACCTTCGGTAACCATACAACCCGCGATAGCGCCAATTTTTGGTGATTTAAATACATCACGCACTTGAGCAAGACCAATAATTTCTTGCTTAAACTCTGGCGCCAACATGCCACTCATCGCTTGTTTAACTTCGTCAATTAATGCATAGATAACACTGTAATAACGTAAATCGATTTTTTCAGATTCAATCACTTTACGCGCAGCAGCATCAGCACGAACGTTAAAGCCAACCACAATGGCATTTGAGGCGGCAGCTAAGGTTGCGTCAGTTTCAGTAATACCACCAACACCACTACCAATGATTTTCACTTTAACTTCATCCGTTGACAGCTTAACTAATGAATCAGATATGGCTTCAAGTGAGCCTTGAACATCCGATTTAAGTACAACATTAACTTCTGAAATTTCACCTGTCGCCATGCTAGCAAACATGTTCTCGAGTTTAGATTTTTGCTGACGAGCAAGCTTAACATCACGGAATTTACCTTGACGAAATAACGCAACTTCACGCGCTTTCTTCTCATCTTTAACAACGGTTGCTTCATCACCTGACTGTGGTACGCCACTTAAGCCAATAATTTCAACGGGAATTGACGGACCTGCTGATTGAATAGTCTTGCCATTTTCATCACGCATTGCACGAACACGACCATATTCTAAACCACAAAGTACAATATCACCTTGTTTTAAAGTACCTTCTTGAATAAGTACCGTAGCCACTGGGCCGCGACCTTTATCCAATTTAGACTCAACCACCACACCATTTGCCATTTTATCAACAACAGCGGTTAGCTCTAATACTTCAGACTGTAATAAAATTGCATCAAGTAACTCTTCAATGCCTAAACCAGTTTTAGCTGACACATGACAAAATTGCACATCGCCACCCCAATCTTCAGGGATAACATCATGTTGCGAAAGCTCAGTTTTAACACGATCAGGATCTGCTGTTTCTTTATCCATTTTATTTACGGCAATAATAATTGGAGCGTCAGATGCTTTTGCATGTTGAATTGCTTCAATTGTTTGTGGCATAACACCATCATCAGCCGCAACCACAATAATAACGATATCTGTCGCTTTTGCACCACGTGAACGCATTGCTGTAAACGCAGCATGACCTGGCGTATCTAAGAAAGTGATCATGCCATGACCCGTTTCCACATGATAAGCACCAATATGCTGAGTAATACCACCGGCTT
>JAOPTQ010000001.1:3532-26223 GCA_051531915.1 Colwellia sp.
GATCAACATGACCCATAATAGTAACTACCGGCGCACGTGTTATTGCATCCGCTACAGTTCCACAGGCGTTACCACGGTCGGCCAGCACTGATTCTTCTAATGCATTTTCTTTAACTAAAACCACATTAAAGCCCATTTCTTCGGCAACTAATGCTGCTGTTTCTTGGTCAATCACTTGGTTAATGGTTGCCATCGCGCCCATTTTAAACATGGCTTTAACAACTTCCACACCTTTTTTAGCCATTTTATTCGCTAATTCAGCAACCGAAATAGTTTCACCAATGCGAATGTCTTGCACTTTAGTTTCAACCGGTTTAGTAAAACCATGCTTCAAGCTTTGCGGCGCAGATAAAGTCGCTTTACGACCTCTGGCATTGCGACCACCTCGAGCATTTCTGTCTTGAGCACTTTTCTTCTTCTTACGACGACGACCCGCGCCTTCGTCTGCGGCATCAACTTTATCTTCGGCTTCTTGAGCATATTTTGAAGACGTTAAATGCACCACTTCTTTTTCTTTGGCTTTACGTTCAGCTTCTTGTTCTTTCCAGCGAGACTCATTTTCTTCAGCTAATTTTCTTGCTGCATCACTCGCTTCTTTTGCCTCAGCTTCAACTTTAGCTGACGCTTCTTTTTCTTGTGCTAAACGAAGTTTTTTAGCTTCTTCACTTTCTGCTATTTTTTCAGGTGCAGGTTTATCTGGGTTTTTAGCTTTATCAGCAGCGACTTGTTTCGCTTTTTCAGCGGCTTCTACTTTGGCCGCTGCTTTACGCTCTACTTCAACTTCTGCTTTTGCCGCCGCTACCGCTTTAGCATTTTCAGCTTCTTTTGCCGCAGCTTCGGCTTTAACAACTGCGTCAGCTTCGGCTTTAGCGAGTGCTTCTGCTTCTGCTTTTGCAGCCTCTTCAGCTAATTTCTGATCTTCTATTTCACTACGTTTAACATAAGTACGTTTTTTACGGACTTCAACATTAACCGATTTAGCTTTACTACCATGTCCCATAGTCAGTGTTGACTTAGTTTTACGGTTTAACGTTAACTTGCTCGGTTTTGCCGCGGACTCATCACCGTGCTGTTTCTTTAAATATCCTAATAAAGACTCTTTCTCGTCTTGAGTAATAGAGTCTGAGGCCGATTTGTTAACGCCTGAATCAACGAGTTGACTCACTAAGCGTTCCACCGGTGTGCCAATTTCTTTGGCAAGTTCTGCTACAGTTATATCTGCCATCTATAATATTCTCCGGTGTTATTTATTCTTCATTAAACCAACAAATGTTACGTGCTGCCATTATCAGCTCACCCGCTTTGGTTTCAGTTAATTCTTCTATATCACTTATTTCATCAAGACCTTGTTCAGCTAAATCTTCCAAGGTACAAATACCGCGACTAGCAAAAACAAAGGCTAAATGACGCTCTAAACCGTCAAGTGCTAATAAATCGGCGGCTGGCTCTGCGCCTTCTAAAGTTTCTTCACTAGCGAGTGCTTGAGTCGTTAGCGCTTCTTTTGCTCGGTCACGTAACTCTTCAACAATGTCTTCATTTAGACCATCAATTTCAAGCATTTCAGCCGCTGGAACATAAGCGATTTCTTCTAATGAAGTAAAGCCTTCCTCAGCCAGCAGTGTTGCGAAATCTTCATCAAGATCTAACTTGTCCGTAAATAAGTTAATTACTTTATCATTTTCGGCTTCATGTTTTTCTTTCATGTCAGCAACAGTCATGACGTTTAATTCCCAACCGGTAAGTTGGCTCGCTAAACGAATATTTTGACCACTGCGACCAATAGCCATGGCTAAATTTCCTTCTTCAACCGCAATATCCATGGTGCCTTTATCTTCATCGACAATAATTGAAGCAACTTCTGCAGGTGCCATAGCATTGATAGCATATTGAGCGATATTATCATCATATAAAACGATATCAACACGTTCACCGCCCAACTCACCTGACACGGCTTGTACACGTGAGCCACGCATACCAACACAAGCGCCAACAGGGTCAATGCGTTTATCATTGCTTTTTACCGCAATTTTTGCGCGTGAACCAGGATCGCGTGCTGCGCCTTTTATTTCTAACATTTCTTCGCCAATTTCTGGCACTTCAACGCGGAAAAGTTCAACTAGCATTTCAGGCTTTGTACGACTGACAAATAATTGTGCGCCACGCGCTTCTGGTTTAATTTCATATAATAAACCACGAATACGATCGCCCGGACGGAAACTTTCACGTGGTAACATGTCATCGCGGTATATAATGGCTTCTGCATTATTACCTAAATCTAAGATGACACTTTCACGGCTAGCCTTTTTAACAACACCCGTCACTAACTCACCGATTTGTTCTTGGTAAGCTTCTACAATTAATGCGCGCTCTGCTTCACGTATTTTTTGAACAATAACTTGTTTCGCAGTTTGTGTTGTTACGCGGTCAAAAGTGACAGATTCAATTTGATCTTCAACATAATCACCCGCATTCAATTCTGCGTTGTCATACTGCGCTGCTGCTAATGTAATTTCAGCGTATGGATTTTCCATTGGTTCATCACTGTCTTCAACAACTAACCATCGACGAAAGGTATCAAACTCACCACTCGTACGGTCAATTGATACGCGAACAATAATGTCACCCTCATATTTTTTCTTAGTCGCTGTTTCTAAAGCGGTTTCCATCGCTTCAAAAATGCTCTCACGAGGCAGTGCTTTTTCATTTGATACAGCATCAACAACCAGTAATATTTCCTTACTCATGCTATTTAACCTTTAATTATTTTTAATTTATTTAACTATTTAATAAATTTAGCTATGTTATTTTAAAGTTTTGCGACAAGGTTTGCTTTGTCGACATTATTGATGACTAGTTCATAATCTATACCATCAACTTCTACTATTAAGGTGTCATTTTCTATGGCAACTAATTTGCCTTTAAACTTACGACGCCCATTTAGCGGCATCATTAATTTAACATTAACAGTTTCACCAACAACGGTTTGAAAATGTGACATTTCAAAAAGTGGGCGATCTACGCCGGGTGATGAAACTTCTAAATTATATTCACTACTTATTGGATCTTCTACGTCCAAAATAGCCCCAACTTGACGACTAACTTCTGCACAGTCATCAACATCAATGCCATTTTCATGGTCAATAAACAAACGTAAAACTGAATTATTACCGGCACTGATATATTCAACACCCAGCAATTCTTTGCCCGTTTCTTCAACAGCAGGACGTAGCATGTCAGTTAATTTTTGTTCAAATTTAGCCAATCGGTTTCTCCTATTATATAGAACTGAACTGTTCTTATATAAAAATCAGATATAAAAAAAGGGCATGTAGCCCAGCGAAATATTGCTGTTTCGCTTATATAAAGTTAACTTTATTAACCGCTATAAACAAAAAAACCCCAATACAGGGGCCTATTTCACTGAACCCCTTATACATAAAGGCGTGCGCTGCCGTTATGCATGGTTATCAACAGGTCATAACCTAGTGATGTTTTATAACAAGAATAAAATTTAAAAGGTTGTTAATATTTAACCTAAAAACTTCTCAGTGACATCTTGCTATATTTAAGCTGCGGGGATTATATAGGGAGCACGTTATAATCGCAAGTACCATTACGAATAATATAGTAAACGAGGCAGACAATTTCAGTAAATGTTGCTCGTTTTATGCCAAGTATTGGTGCAAAATGGATTAAGATTAACCGATGCATTACAAGTGGTTAGTATAATAACAACAATCATGCTATAAATACTTAAATTATAGTTGTGGGGTTTTCTATGTATACATTTTCCCAGTTATTACAAAGAAATAGTATTTTAGCACTGATATTTACCTTGATTATCAGTGCTACCTCATTATTTTTTTTATCATCACTTTTAAGCAACAAAACCGAACAACACCAACAAGTCATTAATGCGATAGCAAAACAAGCCGCATTAAATTCAGAGGAAACATTTTCAGCAAAAGGCTTAACTTCACTTTTACAAAAAACAGCACACTATAAGTCCTTAGTGGTGAGCGATAAAAATGGCAATGTACTTGTTGAGTACTCTAATAGTAATAGTTTTGTTTTCCCTGTAATCACCCCTGATTCTAAACAACTATTTATCAATGAGTTGGCATTGAACATTAACTATCAACTCGACTTTTCAGCAGAGTCATCATTGGTGCTTAATTATTTATTAATTACTCTCTTTCTTATTATCAGCATGGTGTTTTTTTCTGCTTCAATGAGTTCAAAAAGGCATGCCTTAGTTTTTAAAGCTATCAGCCAACAAATTAAAAATGATCTGTCGTTAATAAATGACAACAACATTTCTGATAAAGACATTGTAAACAATGATGTGCTTAATATTCCTGAACTTAAACAGGGTATCTCCGATATTAAAAAGTTAATGTCTGCGCAATTAGAAGGTTCGATAGCTTTAGAACAAAAAGCCTATATTGATCATTTAACCTCGCTTGATAATCGTAGCCGGTTTGTACAATTTTATGAAAATCAAATAGTCAAAGAAAGCCCGGTCAAGTTTGGGGTTTTATTAATCACTCGTTGTTCTGAATTACAAACAATCAATCAAATACATGGTTATAATGAAGGTGATAAGTACATATCACGGGTTGCTGACATTATAAAAACCACCATTAGTACTCGCCCTAATGCTAAAATATTTCGTTTAAACAGCTCCGATTTCGCTTCGATATTACCTAATATTCAACTGAAAGAGGCTGAAGATTTTGCTAAAGAATTAACCGTTTTATTTAATGAATATCAACAAGCTTCTGACCTTGACTCTGTAGCCTACACGGGGCTTGTGTTTTTTGATAAATCAAAACCTTTAGGTGAGTTACTCGCATTAGCAGATACGGGTGTAAGTGTTGCTCAAACACAACATTCAAACTCATGGTACTCTCAAAAAGACATTGACATATTATCAAGCACTAGCGCCAGTTACGGCAATCAAAACTGGCGTCAAGAAATTGATAGTGTCATTGAAAATCAACGTATTACTTTATTGTTACAGCCCATACTGCCCAGTGGGCGAAATAGCAAAGTATATGGTGAAATTTTAGCGCGTTTTCTTAATTCAGATGATGAAATGTTACCGACAGCCTCATTTATTGCCATGGCCGAAAAATTAGACAAAATAGTTGCTATAGACAAGCTAATTATTGAAACAACCATTAAAGAAATCACCCATAAAAACATTATGGATCAAAGTTTTGGTATTAATATAAGCTCACGAAGTATTAGCGATGAACACTTTATGATTTGGCTAGAGAGAAAACTATTAAGGGAGCCTAATATTGCCCCACGTTTAATCTTTGAAATTACTGAGTATGGACTACAACAAAACATAAAAACCAGTAAACGTTTAATTGATATGCTACATCGTGTTGGCGCAAGAGTTACCGTTGAGCGCTTTGGTGTGGGCTTAACGTCATTTAAATTTTTTAGAGATTTAACCCCTGATTATATCAAAATGGATAGCTCTTATACCCGAGATATTGATGATGATAAAAACAATCAGTACTTCCTACGTTTGATGGTTGATTTAGCGCATCGATTAAGTATCAATGTATTAGCTGAAAGTGTCGAAAGCCAAGAAGAAAAGCACACCTTAGAAAAATTATTTATTGACGGCTGCCAAGGTTTTTATATTGGAAAACCTACTTCGTTATAAAAATAAATGTTATGAACAATTAAAAGGAAAAAGCTCAGAGTTGAGGTGAATCAATGAATGCTTTTGACACCTTAATTTAAACTACCATAGTGTACATAGTGTAATGAAAAAACATCATTTAACTTGTCTCGTTATTTTCTTTGTAATCTAGAAGCTTTAAAGTGTTCAATAGTATATACCCGTACCACCTGATGATGCCGGATTCAGCGAGAATTAAAAGATTTAGAGGCAAGGCATTGATTGAAGATAATGGTCATTCCCTTGTCAAAATCAATATCGCAGCATGTAAGCCTTTACCTTTTATTAGGTACTCGCCCTTTGGAGTCCTTAAACGAGCATCTTCAAGTAGCACGGGTATAGGCTTTTGTTTGATAATTTTACCGGCTTACGAAGTATCAGATAAAATAAGGGCAAGTCTTTTTTAATGCTATTATCCTAGGTATAAACTTTAGTTTTGTTGCTTTTTTAGGCATCCTCCTTTAAAATTAAATTAATAGATGTAAAAAAGTAAAATAACACTGGAGAAGGATCATGAGAAAAGTTGTATTTGGGTTGGTACTCAGTCTTGGTATTACCAGTATAAATGTATCTGCACAAGAAGCCTCACTAGCAGTAGAGAGTGATATAGACTGTGCTAATTTTAGTTCAATACTTGCAGCAGAAACCACTAAAACGCCACAGAATATATTAGGTGCGGTTACTCAAGTTATTTCTGTCTGCCCAACAATAACAGACCAAGTTATTGAGTTAGCCATTTCTATGGTGCCAGCAACTGAACATCAAGAGTTAATGCAAAACGTAGCTAATACCGGCCTTATGCAACCTGCAGACATTCTTCTCGCAGCAATTGCTGGCGGTGGTAATGCCTTGGAACTTTCTGAGCCCACCGCCGGTGGTAACTTATCAATCGTTCCTGTATCAGCTGCAGCTGCTCCGCCAGTTATTGGTGGCAGAAATGGTGGCGCAGGTGAAGGCGATGCGGCTTCAAACAACTAATTTACTCTGTTTGATAGGTAGTCGTATATATAAAGACCCCCGCGGGTCTTTTTTATTGCCTAAATCAGTAAATGCTATATTATAGAAATACTTGGTTTTAATTTCTATAAATAATAATAAATACAAATACCTAATGAAAAAATCGCAAAATAAAAAGCAATTTTTTGCTTTTCTTATTTTAATATTTTGGTTGCCTATTCCACTTGGCTCTAATAGACCTTGGGCATGGTCTATTCTTGAAATAGGCGCTTTTTCATTACTTGCCCTTCAATTTGTTTTAGCTTCTTATCATCAAAAAAATATTTTACGCAACCTAAAACAATATAAACCACTTATACTCTTGTTTGCTACTGTGCAATGTTGGTTGATCATTCAATATATTCCTCTACCTATTGAGTTAATTACCACATTAAGCCCTAACCTTACTGAAATTTATACCCCTTTAGATTTAAAATTTGCTACTTTATCGTTAGATCCCAGTGAAACCCATGTTGAATCTTTAAAAGGTTTAGCATACCTTTCATTAATGCTGCTAACTCTTTTGCTTGTCACTACCGATAAACGGGTAAAACAGCTACTGTTTACATTATTACTAGCGGGCACATTTCAAGCAAGTTATGGCAGTTTACAAGCAATGACGGGGAATTCTGAAACGTGGATACATGGTTTAAAAAACAGCGTCATTGCTACTGGAGGATTTGTCTACAAAAACCATTTTGCTAACTTTTTACTGCTCTGCATATCTATGGGCATAGGGCTTTTAATTTCAAATTTATCGCTACGCCAAGCCCAAAATAACCGCGCAAAAATGCGTGATTTTCTAAAAACGCTATTAGGTGGTAAAGCTGTTATTCGAATTGCCCTTGCTATCATGGTTATTGGCTTGGTTATGTCACGATCAAGAATGGGTAACGCCGCATTTTTTATTGCTATGACCACAACCGGTTTTTTTGCCTTATTATATTTTAAGGAGCGTAGTAGAGGTTTAACTATTTTATTAATAAGCCTTTTTATTATTGACACATTCATTCTAGGTGCATGGTTCGGTATTGATAAAATCAAAAATCGCATTGAACAAACCAGTTTTAGCCAAGAAACGAGAGATGAAGTAAATATATACGGATTAGAACTTATAAAAAAATATCCTATTACAGGTACCGGAGCAGGGAGTTTTTATACCGTTTTTCCTATGGTACAAGGCGATGACGTTCCACTATTTTATGATCACGCCCATAACGATTATTTGCAATTTTCAATAGAGTACGGCCTTCCTGCTACTTTATTATTAGCATGGTTAATTTTGTTAAGCCTATGGCAAACAATAGTAGCAATGCGCGAACGCAAGCACACGTTAATGAAGGGAACCGCATTTGGCTGTATGATGGCCATTATTGCTATGCTTATTCATATAAGTGTTGATTTTAATTTACAAGCCCCCGCCAATGCGGCCTATTTTGTTATAATTTTAACGCTAGCTTGGCAATCACGTTATTTAAACCGACATAAAGGTTCGCGGACTTAATGAAGAACAATTCAAAACAATTGAAAATGCACTTAAATTACATGATATTAATAATTAATTGACATACAATTACACTCATTAAATTCAGCATTTCATTTAGTCATCAGTAACTACCATTTGTAATTGCTAACATATATAAAGGACATATTTATCATGATAAAAATAACTAAACGTAGCGCTTTAGCTTTACTCATATCAAGTGCTGTTACCCTCGCTAATGCCAGCGAACAGCCCAAAGCCACTGACTTAGTTGGTCATTACTATCTGGGTGCGCATGCACTTCACTTTGAAGCTGACAGTGAACGATTAATGACCTCAGATCCAAAATCTTATATGGATGATGGTAATGGCTTTGGTGGAGAAATAGGCTACCGTTGGTTACCTTCTACTGAATTTAGATTTTCTTACAGTCAATTTGATCTAAACAGCGCACACAACGGCTACAAAGAGCCTAACGGAAGTTCAACTGCGTTAGACTTACTCTTTTTTCCTACTGAAAAAAACTTCTATGTTATAACGGGTGTTAATAATCTTGATGTTGGTAATTCACAAATTTCTGGAAACTTAGGTGCAGGTTATCGCCATTATATTAACCAACGCTCTTCTGTCTATTTTGAAGGTAAAGCCAATTATCAATTCTCAGAGCATTATGATGAAGTTACAGCACAAATTGGATTTATTTACTTCTTTGGTGATATGAATACATCACAGCCTATTCTTACACGAACTGAAAAAGTGGTTTTATTAGACGCTGATAAAGACGGCATTGTGGACGCTGACGATAATTGCCCAAATACCCCTATAGAATTTAAAGTTGATAGAAAGGGTTGTACTTTATTTATTGATGATGAGTTTTCTATTGAAGTACTCGTGTCTTTTGCTAATGACAGTGCAGAAATAGCATCAGAATATTTTGCAGAAATTCAAGCAATGGCTAATTTTTTAAATGCTAACCCAGACATATCACTTACCATTGAAGGACATTCTTCTGCACCTGGTAGTGAAGCTTATAATTTGAAGTTATCAGAAAAACGCGCTAACGCAATACTTGATATGCTAGTGAATAACTACCAAGTAAAATCATCACAGCTTATTGCAGTAGGATTTGGTGAAAGTCGATTACTTAATGCAGCAGACACAGAAACAGCACATGCTCAAAACCGCCGAATTATAGCTCAAATTGAAGTAACCAAAAAAGTCGAAATTAAGCGTTAAGACTCAGGGCGGGGTTATGCTTTGTTTGATTTTCAACCAAGCAAAATCTCTGCCCTAAATTTAGCATCCCAACATACTAATTGCTTAATACCGCTAAGAAAGTATCGAGTTTCTTCTGAGTGTTTATCATTAAGATAACACCTTGATTTCACACTGACGACGCGGGCAAGATGAAAATAAAAATGATTTTCTGTGAGCCAATCAATGTCAGTGGTTCACATTATTCCAAGCTCAAAACAACAGCAAATTAACAGTTAAATAAAAAATTTGTAATTTAGGCTGTTCAATGTATGTTTAAGTTAATAATTTTAAGGTAGTCATTATTTTTATACCTATTTTACACTCTAAAACTATCCAAATTTTCTAAAAACCACTGATAACTATCGTTAAGCCCTTGCTCAAGATCAATAGAATATTCCCATCCCAATTTTTTTAAACGCGAAACATTCATTAATTTACGCGGAGCGCCATCAGGCTTTGTTGCATCAAAACTAATAACGCCTTTATAACCTACAACGTTAGCAACTATTTCAACTAAATCACGTATGGTGCAATCTAACCCTGTACCAACATTAATATGGCTTAACATTTCTTGTGTATTAGAGTCGTATGTCGTTTTATCTAAGTCCATCACAAAAAGTGAGGCTGAGGCTAGGTCATCAACATACAAGAACTCACGCATTGCCTTTCCTGAACCCCACGCGACCACTTCTGGTAAATTTTCTAATTTAGCTTCATGGAAACGTCGAATTAAGGCAGGGATAACGTGAGAATTTACCGGATGAAAATTATCATTTGGTCCATATATATTAGTAGGCATGACCGAACGATAATTTCGACCATATTGTCGATTATATGATTCACACAATTTAATACCGGCGATTTTAGCAACGGCATAAGGTTCATTAGTAGGTTCTAACGTTCCTGTTAATAATGCTGATTCTTCCATCGGTTGATTCGCAAGTTTAGGGTAAATACAAGAAGAACCCAGAAATAATAAATCTTGTACACCCGCATTATGAGCTTCATGAATAATATTACATTGAATCATCAAGTTTTGATAAATAAAATCAGCAGGGTAAGTATTGTTACCAATAATCCCCCCTACTTTTGCCGCGGCTAAATACACTTGATCAATTTTTTCTTTTGAAAAAAACTTTTTAACGGCTTGCTGGTTTAATAAATCCAATTCAGCACGAGAGCGTAATACCAACTCAAAATTGCCTTTATTTTCAAGCTGGCGAACTATAGCAGAGCCCACCATACCGTTATGACCAGCAACAAATACTCTTTTCATTTTTCAATTCCGATATCATTAGGTGCTAAATATTAGTGTTGTGTTTTTCTATTAATCAAGGCAACACTCTTTGTGGTTAAAAATTTAATCAATTACCCCAAAGCCACGTTTACATCAAACCCATGTTTCTTCAACAAAGCATACTGCTTAGCCTTGCTTAAATCATTTTCTACCATTTCAGCACACATTTCTTCAACCGTAATTTCAGGCACCCAACCAAGCTTTTCTTTTGCTTTGCTTGGGTCACCCAATAAGGTTTCAACTTCCGCAGGGCGGAAATAACGTGGGTCAACCTTAACGATGACATCACCAACATTTATAGCACTGACAATATCATTATCAACCGCAATAACTGTGCCTATTTCATCTAAATTGGCACCTGAAAACGCTAACGTTATCCCTGCCTCTTTAGCTGACATACTCACAAAGTCACGCACAGAAATTTGCTTACCGGTAGCAATAACAAAGTCATCAGCAACCTCTTGCTGTAACATCATCCATTGCATACGAACATAATCTTTAGCATGACCCCAATCACGTAATGCATCCATATTACCTAAATATAAACAAGACTCTAGACCTTGAGATATGTTGGCTAATGCGCGCGTTATTTTTCGCGTAACAAAGGTTTCACCTCGTCGTGGTGACTCGTGATTAAATAAAATACCATTACAAGCATACATACCATAAGATTCACGATAATTTACCGTAATCCAATATGCATACAGTTTTGCAACGCCATAAGGTGATCGAGGATGAAATGGTGTAGTTTCTTTTTGCGGGGTTTCTTGTACTTCACCGTAAAGCTCAGACGTTGAAGCTTGATAAAAGCGTGTTTTCTTTTCAAGACCTAAAAAACGAATAGCCTCTAAAATACGTAAAGCTCCCATTGCATCTACATCTGCAGTATATTCAGGACATTCAAAAGATACCGCAACATGTGACTGCGCGCCTAAATTATAAACCTCATCAGGCTGAATTTTTTTAATAATACAAGTTAAATTAGATGAATCGGTCAAATCACCATAATGCAGAAAAAACTTTGGACTTGTTTCATGCGCATCTTGATAAATATGGTCAACACGTTCAGTATTAAATGAAGAGGAACGGCGTTTAACCCCATGAACTTCATAGCCTTTTTCTAATAAAAATTCAGCTAAATACGATCCATCCTGCCCTGTTACCCCTGTAATCAATGCTACTTTTGTCATTTTGACCATTTTCCTTGTTGTTTTTAGTCTTTTTATAAGTCAATGCAAATATACTATATTTGCATTGACTTAAATACAATTCAAATGTTCAATAATCTATTTCAAATATTTATCGCCTAAAGCGGTAAATGCTACAAGTTCGTTACCTTGAAAAAACTTTCAAGGTCTTCGATAGTTTTAAGGTTTTTTATATTCATGATCGCTTTCATCTTATGATCATGAACAAAATTTAAGTCTTTAGACGCATTTCATGTTATGAAACACGTCATTAGTTCAGACTCATTTCATATTGGACAAAGCTCGGTGTTGTTAAATCTTTAATAACAACGGATAATAGTAATAACTTTACTAAAACCATCATGAATTTTAACACAGATGACTGATTACCTACTTCTGCTCATTGGTACTGTACTAATAAATAACTTTGTATTAGTACAGTTCCTTGGTCTTTGTCCATTTATGGGCGTTTCATCACGCACAGAAACCGCTATAGGTATGTCATTTGCAACCACTTTTGTGATGACATTAGCATCGCTATTAAGTTATTTAGTTACCACGTATATTCTAATCCCTCTAGGCCTTGAATATTTAACCACCATGAGTTTTATTTTGGTTATTGCCGTTGTCGTGCAATTTACCGAAATGGTAGTGCATAAAACAAGTGCGAATCTTTATCGTTTACTCGGCATATTTTTGCCGTTAATAACCACTAATTGCGCCGTATTAGGTGTTGCTTTATTAAACTTGCGTCTGCAGCACAATTTTTTTGAATCTATTGTTTATGGTTTTGGCGCTGCTGCTGGCTTTTCTTTAGTATTAATTATGTTTTCAGCAATGCGAGAAAAATTAACCCATGCCAATGTCCCAACGCCTTTTAAAGGTGCAGCAATTGCTATGATTACCGCAGGATTGATGTCACTTGCTTTTATGGGATTTACGGGTTTGGTGAAACTATAGTGACTATTATTATCGCCATATTCGTTTTAGGCATTATGTCGGCTATATTTGGCGCATTATTAGGCTATGCCTCGGTTCAATTTAAAGTTGATGGCGATCCTTTAGTTGACCAGCTCGATGCTTTATTACCACAAACCCAATGCGGGCAATGTGGTTATCCCGGTTGCAAACCTTATGCCCAAGCAGTAGCTGATGGAGAAGCGATTAATAAGTGCGCCCCTGGCGGTGAAGATACCATAAAGAAAATTGCGAACTTGCTTGGCGTTGATGTACAACCGCTTGATGAAAACCATGAACAAAATTCCTCGTTAGGGAATGGACCTAAAGTTGCCTTTATTATTGAAGAAGACTGTATAGGTTGTACCAAATGTATTCAGGCTTGCCCTGTCGATGCTATTCTTGGTGCCGCAAAGCAAATGCATACGATAATTATTGATGAGTGTACTGGGTGTGATTTATGCGTAGCACCTTGCCCTGTTGATTGTATTGAAATGCGCCCTCTTCCTGAAACGATACAAAACTGGCAATGGGATTTAACTAAAATTCCTGTTAAACAGTTAGACTAAGGGCAACAATGAACTCAATAATAGCGCGTATCACTCAAGGGAAATTTTGGCATTTTCATGGCGGAATTCACCCGCCAGAGCAAAAAAAACAGACCACTGATAAACCGATTCGTCAATTACCACTTCCTCAGCAATTGATCATCCCTTTACAACAACATATTGGTCGCCAAGGTGATTTATTAGTAACGGTTGGTGATAAGGTATTAAAAGGTCAAGCGCTCACGCAAAGTTCAAACCCTATGGCCGTGCCTATTCATGCACCTACAAGTGGAACAATTAGTGCGATAAAAAAATCAGTTATTGCTCACCCTTCAGGATTAAGTGAACTTTGTATCTTTATTGATGTTGATAATGAAGACACTTGGCGTAAACGTAAAGTCTGTGAAAACTTTACTCAATTAAGCCATCAAGAAATTATTAAAAAAATAGCCAATGCGGGTATTTCCGGTATGGGTGGCGCTGGCTTTCCAACACATATTAAAGTCAATATAAAGCCTGATATTAATTTTTTAATCATCAATGCTGCCGAATGCGAGCCTTATATCACTGCTGATGATTTATTAATGCGTGAACAAAGTGAAGCCATTGTTGACGGTATAAAAATACTTGACCACCTATTAACTCCGGCTTTTATTTTAATTGGTATTGAAGATAACAAACCCGAAGCGATTAAGGCCTTAAAAAAGGCAACACAGCATATTGAAAAAGTCACGGTGTGCGTGTTACCCACCAAATACCCTACAGGGGGTGAAAGGCAGTTAATTAAAATATTGACGGGTCAAGAAGTTAACAGTGGCTCTTTACCTATTCATTCAGGTATCGTCGTACAAAATGTGGCAACGTGTTTCGCTATTAGCGATGCTGTAATTAATGACACGCCGTTAATTCGCCGAGTAATTACCGTTACCGGGAAATCGCTACATAAGCCGCAAAACATTTGGACTTTATTAGGAACACCGGTACAACACCTTCTTCAACACTGTGGTTTTCAAGACGTGGCTCAAAGCACTTCATCATCTACTAGCGCATATCCTGTTATAATGGGTGGTCCTATGATGGGCTTTAGTTTATCAAACGGACAAGTGCCTATTGTTAAAACCAGTAATTGTATTTTAGCGCCTAGTCAAAAAGAAATGCCAAGTGCTTTTGACCATTATAGTAATGAAGTTGAATGTATTCGCTGTGGGCAATGCAGTGATGTTTGTCCAAGCCAATTGTTACCTCAAGAGTTACAGTGGAGCGCAAAAGCTAAAGATCACCAACAACTCATGGCCTTAAATTTATTTGATTGTATTGATTGTGGTGCTTGCGCTTATGTTTGCCCTAGTCAAATTCCTTTGGTGCAATATTACCGTGTGGCAAAAGCAGAAATACGCCAGCAGCAACAGTTAGATATAAAAGCTGAAAGTGCAAAATTACGCTTTGAAGCGCGTAAAACTCGTCTTGAAAAAGAAAAGTTAGCTCGTATTGAAAAGCATAAAAAAGCCGCGGAAGCACGTAAAGCCTCCATGAACAAGCAAACACCTCAGGCTAGCGGAGCAAAGTCAGCCGTTGCTGCTGCTCTTGCTCGCGTAAAAGCGAAGAAAGCGGAGAAAGCGGAGAAAAACAGTCACGAGTCAATAGTGTCGAGTGGCGAGAAGATAGCAAACGAACCACCGGTGTTAAATAGTGAAGTTAGCGATAAAAAGTCACAAATAAAAGCAGCGATAGCAAGAGCAAAAGCGAAGAAAACAAATATAAATAGTCGCGAGCCGCTCGTTACAGGTGACAAAAAAACAACCAACAAAAACAGTCGCGAATCATTAGTGTCGAGTGGAGAAGCAACAGAAAACGAATCAACTAATACTGATAGTGAAGTGAATGATAAAAAAGCGAGAATAGCGGCGGCTGTTGCCAAAGCTAAGGCGAAAGCTAAAGAAAAAATCAAAGATAAAGTGCTTGCTCACAAAGTCTTATCAAATAACGCAACAGCAAATAGTGCAACAGCAAATAAAACACAACGCAATCAAACAGAACAAAATACACAAGACGAGTCTCAATAACACTATGGCATTTTGGATAGCAAGTTCACCACACAATCACAACCAAAAAGAAACGTCCGCTTTAATGCGTTTAGTTATTTATGCTGCGTTACCAGGAGTATTTGCGCAATGGTATTTTTTCGGTTGGGGTAACTTAATCCATATTGCTTTAGCCGTTATTACCGCCTTTGTCTGTGAATTTATCGTGTTAGCAATGCGTAATAACAAAGTAAAAAGCCAATTATTAGATGGTAGTGCCATATTAACCGCATTATTATTAGGTATATGCTTACCCGCACTTGCTCCATGGTGGATTACCGTTATTGGCGTTAGCTTTGCCATTGTAGTGGTTAAACAACTATATGGCGGTTTAGGACACAACCCTTTCAACCCAGCTATGGCAGGTTATGTTGTGTTGTTAATATCATTTCCTGTACAAATGACTGCATGGCAGCCCCCATTAAGTTTAATGGCTGTACCTTTAGACCTGGGTAATACCTTTACAACTATATTTACCGGTTTCACCTTAGATGGTTATTCTGTTGAGCAATTGCGTACTCATATTGATGGCTATACCATGGCAACCCCATTAGACACACTGAAAACAGATCTTTCCTTAGGGTTAACCGTTAATGAAAGCATGCAATCTCCAGTATTTGGTAAACATTTTGCCGTTGGTTGGGAGTGGATAAATTTTGCCTTTTTACTCGGTGGCTTACTGTTGATATTGAAAAAAGCCATTGCATGGCAAACACCTGTTAGCTTCCTTGCTAGCCTATTTATTTGCTCTTTTATTGCTTATAGTATTAACCCTGACAGTAGTGTTTCTACCCTGTTTCATTGGTTTAGCGGTGCTTGCATGCTAGGTGCTTTCTTTATTTTAACGGATCCTGTTACTGGAGCAACCAGTAGCAAAGGCAGAATAATTATTGGTGTATTAGCAGGACTGTTGGTTTATTTAATCCGAACCTTTGGTGGTTACCCTGACGGTATTGCTTTTGCAATACTACTTTGCAATATGTCAGCGCCTTTAGTGGATCAATATACCCGCCCTCGCACCTATGGACATAAACGAGGTAGTAGTTAATGTCAGATAAAACCCCAAACGACAGCGTAGAAGAAAACACAACTAAACAAGAAACAATTATACTGCCCATGCAAAAAAACAGTAAAATTTTAGCCTTGTTTGCAATTGCTTGTACCCTTATTGTAGCGTTAGTTAATGAATTAACTATCGACAAAATTAAAACTCAGCAACAAAAATATTTACTGAAAACCTTACACAGCATTATTGAACCTTCACGTTATAACAATAACATAACAGCTGATTGCATCACGATGAATTCCGTCATGCTAGGAACTAACGATGTGCAAACTGCTTACATAGCAAGAAAAGATGCCCAAGTTATTGCGATGGCGCTCACATCAACGGCTCCTGATGGGTATAACGGAACTATCAATCTTATTGTTGCGGTGAATATAGACGGCACTGTAAGCGGAGTTCGCGTATTAAAGCATCAAGAAACGCCGGGATTAGGCGATAAAATTGAGCTTAAAAAAAGTAAGTGGATCACCTCTTTCACCGGAAAAAAGGTGCTTGATAAAAATGATAGCCGTTGGGCTGTATCGAAAGATAATGGTATGTTCGACCAATTTACCGGTGCTACAATTACGCCAAGAGCAGTTGTTAAAGCTGTAAAAAATACCGTACTATACTTTAACGAGCATAAAGACTCGTTATTAACTCACCCCAATGCTTGCTTAGCAAAAAATGATGAGGTGAATGATGAGCAGTAACACTGAGCAAACAGCGCCACAAATAACACCCGAAGCAACTGACACAACTGACACAACTGACGTAGCCAGTATAAAAGCTGAATACAAAGAGTTAGCAATACAGGGCTTATGGAAAAATAATCCAGGGTTAGTCCAGTTATTAGGACTTTGTCCGTTATTGGCAGTTACCGCAACCTTTACCAATGCCTTAGGTTTAGGCATAGCAACATTACTGGTATTAATTTGCTCAAATGCCACAGTTTCAGCTATTCGTCACTGGGTGCCTAAAGAAATACGTATTCCTATTTTTGTTTTAATCATTGCCGCCTTTGTTACTTGTGTGCAACTACTCATGAATGCTTTTACGTTTGGTCTATATCAATCTTTAGGCATATTCTTACCTTTAATTGTCACTAACTGCGCCATAATTGGTAGAGCAGAAGCTTACGCCTCTAAAAACCCAGTTAAACAAGCTAGTTTTGATGGCTTAATGATGGGGATCGGTTTTACCTTAGTATTAATTACACTAGGCTCTATTCGTGAAATATTAGGTCAAGGTACTTTATTTGATGGTGCCGATTTATTACTGGGCGACTGGGCAAGTGTATTACGCATTGAAGTTTACCAACTTGATAGTCAATTTTTATTAGCAATATTACCTCCCGGTGCTTTTATAGCGATGGGGTTTTTAATCGCATTTAAAAACATCATTGATAGTAAATTAAAAGAAAAACAACCTAAAGTAGACAATAAATCAATAGAGCGCGTTCGAGTAAATTTCGATTCATAATGTATTAGTTATGAGAAACTAGTTATGAGAAGTTAGTTACTAGGAACGAGTTTCGAGCCATTAGTTTCAAGTAACGAGCAACAAAAGCATAATAAAAAAGAAATAATAATGAATAAAGAAAAGCGTATACAAATATTAACTCGGCTGCGTGACAATAATCCAAATCCTACAACTGAACTTAACTTTTCTAGCCCTTTTGAATTATTAATTGCCGTATTACTGTCTGCACAAGCAACCGATGTTGGTGTCAATAAAGCAACAGCAAAATTGTATCCCGTAGCCAATACACCACAAGCTATAATAGATTTGGGTCTTGATGAATTAAAATTTTATATTAAGACCATTGGTTTATTTAATACCAAAGCGAAAAACACTCTAAAAACTTGCCAAATGTTGGTTGATTTACACAACAGTGAGGTGCCTGAAAACAGAGCAGCACTTGAAGCATTACCCGGCGTAGGAAGGAAAACTGCCAATGTTGTTTTAAACACGGCTTTTGGTTGGTTAAAAGATAATGAAGGTAAATACTTCATTGCCGTTGATACTCACATTCAACGGGTAGCAAACCGAACAGGATACGCTAAAGGTAAAACCGTTGAAGCAACAGAGCAAAACATCATAAAACTCACACCAAATAAAACGGCATTTTTCTACAATTTACACCATTGGTTAATTCTTCACGGTAGGTATACTTGCATTGCCCGAAAACCAAAATGTGGTTCATGCATTATTGAAGATTTATGTGAATATAAAGATAAATTAATAGATTAGGGGATATATATGAAATTTTTACACACCATGATTAGAGTACAGGATATTGAAAAATCATTAGATTTTTATATCAATAAATTAGGATTGATTGAAACCAAACGTCATGATGTTCCTGAAGGAAAATTCACCTTGATTTTTCTAGCAACAGCACAAGGTGAAGCTGAAATTGAATTAACCCATAACTGGGGTTCAACAGAGGAATATACGCAAGGTCGAAATTTTGGCCATCTTGCTTTTGAAGTAGACAACATCTATCAAACATGTCAACAGTTACAAGATTCTGGGGTGTTAATTAACCGGCCACCGCGCTGTGGTAACATGGCTTTTATAAAATCACCTGATAATATTTCTATTGAGTTATTACAAAAAGGCGAAAACCTAGCACCACAAGAACCATGGTTAAGTATGGAGAACACGGGCACTTGGTAACAATATTATAATTTAAACTGATACCTGCCTAACATGATAGTTTGGCAGGCTATTATGTCATCAATAGTTACTGTTTCAACGCATTGCTTAATGCGGCTAAACACAACGTAACATTTTCATTACGGGCAGCATATCCCATCAAACCAACACGCCATGCTTTACCGGCAAATTTACCTAAACCGGCACCAATTTCTAAATTATATTCATTTAATAAAAATTGACGAACTTTTACATCATCAACGCCCTCAGGAATATAAATTGAGTTCAATTGGGGTAAGCGTTCACTTTCTGGCACAATATATTCAAGTCCTAACGCATTAAAGCCTGCCGCTAAGTTTTCATATTGAGTGCGATGTCTTTGCCAACTATTTTCTAACCCTTCATTTTTTAACATTAATAAAGATTCATGTAATGCGTAGAGCGAGTTAACCGGCGCTGTATGATGATAGGCTCGCTTCCCTTGCCCTGACCAATATCCCATCACTAAGGATTGATCTAAAAACCAACTTTGTACTAACGTAGAACGCCCTTTGATCAGCTCGGCCGCTTGTTCACTAAAACTAATTGGCGACAAGCCAGGAACACATGACAAACATTTTTGACTGCCGGAATAAACCGCATCAATGCCCCAGTCATCAACTCTTAATTCAACACCCGCAAGTGAAGTAACAGCATCAACAATGGTTAAACAATGGTATTTCTGAGCAATTTCACCTAACGTTTTAGCGTCTGACAAAGCACCGGTAGAAGTTTCTGCATGGACAAAAGCAACAAACTTTGCCTGCGGGTTTTGTTTTAAAGTATCTTCTAGCGCTTGAGGACAAACAGCTCTGCCCCATTCACCATCAACAACCACCACTTTGGCACCAATACGCTGTACGTTTTCAATCATACGTGCACCAAAAACACCATTTAAACAAACCACAACCGTATCTTCAGGCGTTACTAAATTGACAAAACAAGCTTCCATTCCTGCAGATCCCGGAGCAGAAATAGCCATGGTGTAGGTGTTTTTAGTCTGAAAAGCATACTGTAATAACGACTTAACCTCATCCATCATACCAACAAATAGCGGATCAAGATGACCAATAGTCGGTCGTGCTAATGCCGATAAAACTTGGGCACTAACATCAGAAGGCCCCGGCCCCATTAAAGTACGCTGTGGTGGAATAAAAGATTGAATTGACATAATAACCTCAATAAATAGTTTCTAACGTTGCTTAATAAATATAGAGTAAAAAGTACTGTTATCAAGCACAATAGCATGCTTTACAATATAAAATTAATGAATGCTAATTATCTTAATTATTCATTTAATAAATAGGGTGGCAAGTTCACAACTTACTGATACTATCCACACCATCATTTTCTTATTCGCAAATACAATGGCACTTAAAGCAACAATTTATAAAGCAAATATCGAGTTAGCCGATATGGATCGTAATTATTACGACAGTTTAACGCTAACAATTGCACAACATCCTTCTGAAACAGAGCAGCGACTCATGGTGCGTTTAATGGCTTATTTACTCAATGCGCACCAAGACTTACAATTTGGCAAAGGTGTTAGCGATGAAGAAGAAGCGGCTATTTGGCAAATTAATTACAGTGAAGAAATAGAGCTATGGATTGAACTGGGTCAGTTAGATGAAAAGCGTCTCAAAAAAGCCTGTAATAAAGCTAAAAAGGTTAAGTTATATTGTTATGGCTCAAGCGTCGACACATGGTGGTCACAATCAGAAAGCAAGTTGAAAAAATTTCAACGCCTTAGTATTGAACAATTTGAACAGACAACAACGGCTGCATTAGTTAAGCTATTAGAGAGAAATATGGAATTTCAATGTAGTATTCAAGATGGTCAGCTTTGGTTAACTTCGGGTGAAAACACCTTGCTAATAGAAACAAAAAAATTACAACACTCGTCATAAATAAAGTCAATCAATACCAATACAAAAAAACAACTCAAAAAAACTCAAAGCAAAGTGAGTAATATGACAAAAACAAAATTTTTTTTATTACTTCTACTTTTCATCGGTAGCTTTTGTCATCATGTTTTTGCTGATCCTAACAACATTAAATTTGAACAAGTTGTCGATGATGTCAAGTTTTTAGCCCATGATAATCTACAAGGAAGAGCAAACTTCTCTCCTGAATTAGAGCAAGCCGCGGACTATATTGCTAAACGCTTTAAAGAAAATGGTTTAATTCCTGCTAATCATTTTAAAAATAGTACCTTAACTACTGAAAAAAATAACTTTTTACAAAAATTTAGCCTAAAAAAAATCACCCCTGAAAAATTATCGGTGATAATTAACCATCAAAAAATTGATCCTAAAAATTTAGCCATGGTTAGCACTGAGCATAAATTTAGTTGGCGCAATACAAACACAAAATCAGTGACCTTTCACCACCTGTCAAAAAATGATCAGGTAGAATCAAGGTTACAACAAATAAATCAGCAAGGTGGTCAGCATTTAATATTGTTACACCCTTCACATAAAAATATATTTGAGCACTATCAACATACTTTTCAGCAAGGTTTATTAAAACAACCCTCATTAAACGGTAATGCTAAAGGCGGCACTATTGTTGTGGTGTTAACCACGATAAGTATTAACGACATTACACAACTCACTATTACGGGTAGTAGTCATATTGTTGAAAAAATATTAACCAATGTCGTTGGCGTTTTACCCGGCAGTAGTCAACAAGAAGAAATAGTATTGTACTCAGCTCATTATGATCATTTAGGCGTCAATGAGAATGCTAACACTGATAAAGGCTCTGATGGAGATAAAATTTTTAATGGTGCCAATGACGATGCCTCGGGTACTTCTGCGGTGATAAATTTAGCACACTATTTCTCACAAAAAGCAACCAATACCAGAACCTTAATGTTTGTTGCTTTTAGTGGCGAAGAAATAGGAAAATTTGGCTCAACATATTTTTCGCAACAACTAAATGCTGAAAACATTACCGCAATGATAAATATTGAAATGATTGGTCAACCATCAAAATTTGGCTCCGGCACTGTGTGGATGACAGGTATGGAACGTTCTAATTTAGGCGAATTATTAAATAAGTCACTCCTTGTGGCAAATAATAACCATCAAAATAAAAACAACGAAAATAACGAAAAAAAAATATATGCGGATCCTTACCCTGAGCAAGGATTATTTTATCGCTCTGATAATGCAGCATTAGCAAGGTTAGGCGTACCGGCACATAGTTTTAGCAGTGCACAATTAGATACAGATCGCCATTATCATACAACAAGTGATGATATTAACAGCTTAAATCTAGAATCAATGTATAGAGTGATTCAAGCTTTAGCTAGTGCAACAGAGCCTTTAACCACAGGAAAAATGACGCCCTCTCGTATAGCTAACTCTTATACAAAAATAAATTTTTACTAGAATTGAACTTTTTGTATTTTTGATGATCAGATCAGTAACGT
>JAOPTQ010000002.1:0-66415 GCA_051531915.1 Colwellia sp.
TAGCATTAGAAGATACTTCAACATTAAGCTACCGCCATAATGTGACCAAAGAATTAGGTTATACGAGGGCTAATTATTTACGATAAAATGAATACTATTTATTTCATCTAAACTTGGCAATGCAGTCATAGCACCAACTTTTGAGCATACATTACCGCTAACTTTTGCTGCAAATGCGACAAAACTCGGCATTTCCTCTGCAAACAAAGTATTAATCCCTTGAATACTGGCCATTTGATATAAAATTGCGCCAATAAAAGAATCTCCTGCCCCTGTAGTATCAACCGCTTTTATTTTATATGCAGGTACAATATATTGATTACCATTTTGAGACACCAAACAACCATCTTTTCCAAGCGTAACAAAAATTAATTTAGGCCCCAGTAAATGTAAGGCATTGCAAGCTTCCTTTTGATCATTAATACCTGTGAGTAATTCTAATTCTTCTTCACTCACTTTAACTACATCAGCCAATTTAAGAAAAATGTTACAGCGCTCTTGAAACTGTTCAATATTATCTTTCCATAAATCCATTCTATAATTCGGATCAAAAACGATCAGGTTACCATTCAAATTAGCTAAATTAGCTGCGGCTAAATAACTATCAAAAAGGTTTCCTCCTAACAGAGCGGTAGCAGAACCAAAATGAATAATAGAATCATCAAATAATGGTTCAAGTATTGACTCCGTTAGCGTTAATTGCTCATCAGCCCCTCGATTAAAAGTAAATTCTCTTTCTCCTTCATCAGCTAAAGAAACAAAAGCTAAAGTTGTAGGCGTTGAGAGGGTTTGTACAAAATCTACATTTACATTGTAACTTTTTAATTGTTCTAATAAGTAATGTCCAAAAGGATCATTACCAACAGCACCAATGAACTCAGAATCCCCCCCTAAATGCGCAATACAAGCAGCCACATTTGCAGGTGCTCCTCCTGCTTTTTTAATAAAATCACAACCATTTTTTAAATTTGAATTAACCTGTGTACAAACAAAGTCAATCAAAATTTCACCGATACAAATAACTTTCATGATAATCTCTATATAATAAGGGAAGTTAATAATTCTAACGCTTTGAAAACGATTATTGATATAACCAAATAGAAACTTCAGTTATTTCCATCAATGCAGAATTAAAGATAAGGAACCACAAAACAAATAAACAACGTTGTTTCTTTACTGTATTAAACTATATTGGTCTCAATAATACAAGAATTTTCTATATACCAAAGGCTTTATGTTATGATTTATCAATATATTAGTAGATAAATATACAAATAATGACAACAACAATTTGAAAAGATGACTAAATTATCATTTCAATTCATTTACAATGCCTTTTAAGTTAATTTAATCATTAGCAAGGATGAGAAAGTGGTAACGATAAAGCAGGTTGCAGCACACGCAGGTGTTTCCTTTAAAACAGTATCAAGGGTTGTTAACAAAGACCCTACAGTAAAAAAAATCAACAGGGAAAAAATAGAGCATTCTATTAAGACTCTTGGCTATCGCCCAAATAGAGCAGCTAGCCTAACAAGAAGAAAAAAATCAGACATTTTTGGACTGATAGCAGACGAACTACTAAGCACCCCATATACCTTCGATATTATTAGTGGTGCTCAAGATTTAGCATGGAAGCACAATAAAGAATTAATGGTGCTTAATGTCAATGAAAAACGCTATGGTGGAGAAAAAGCTGTTGAACATCTTTTTGAGCACCGTGTAGAAGGCATTATTTATGCTTCAATGTTTCATAGAGAATTAGATATTCCTAATGAATTATTAAAAATTCCAACGGTTTTAGTAAACTGTAATACTTCTAAAAATAACCTACCATCAGTAATTCCTGATGAGGTGAATGCAGCTGAGGTATTAACTAACAAGTTACTATCTAAAGGCTATAAACGTATCGCCTTTTTAAATTTAAATGAAAATATTATTGCAGCCCAAGGTAGGAGGCAAGGCGTAATAAATGCGTTCAAGCAAAGTAATTTGGCAATGAAAAATCTGTATATTGAATCTGTCATACTCGAAACGGAAGAAGGTGAAAAATCAATAACCAGAGAAGCGACAAGACGAGTCATTAATACTTTTGAACCAGATGCAATAATCTGCGGACAAGATCCTATGGCGGCTGAAGTATACTTCATACTTCAAGCAATGGGATATAAAGTAAAAGATGATATTGGCATTGCAAGTTTCGATAACTGGGAACCTATCCCGTCATTACTACATCCTACATTATCGACAATGGCATTACCTCACTATAAAATGGGACAGTGGGCAATGAATTATTTATTAACTGGCCGTACTGATATAATTAAGCATAAAGAAAAATTTAAGTTAATTGAACGAGAGTCTTTTTAATATGCATAAGCCCTTGAATAGCCCCGCCACAAGCGGCGAGGATTTGAAATTATAGTTAATCCTTACCTATGAAGCTGTCCCTTCAACAGATTCAGTCAACTCAACATGTTGTTGTTGTTCTAAATTATTCTTTAGCAGAAAAACAGATATGAAGGTAAATATAGCAACAATACCTCCTAAGATTTTATAAGAAGCAGAAAAACCGATTGAATCATATAAAGATCCAATGCCTGTAGACAATATTGATGCACCTATTTGACTAAAAACTAAAAAACCCACTAAATAAATACTTGATGATAAGCGTTTATCAAAATTTATTGCTATGTATTTAAATATGGCTACAAGCAATATGGGTAATTCTACTGCATGAAGTAATTTCATCGCTGATATAAATATGGCATCATCCGCGAAACCAGAGCCAATCATACGAATAGACATAATAACACCACTTAATATCAGCCCATTTTTAGCGCCTATTTTATTGACTATAAATGGCGCAACAAACATGCCCCCTGCTTCTAAAAACACCTGAAAGGAATTTAAGTAACCATAAGTGACATTGCCTTCTGCCTCTGTTGGGAATAGCGATGAAAAATAAATAGGAAACTGTTGGTCATATACACTATAAATACAGGTAACACCAAGTATAAAGACAATAAACTGCCAGAACTGAGGTAATTTAAATAAACCAACAACGTCTTTAAAATTTGGTGCTGTAGAGGCACCATTGAACTCACCATGAACTTTTACAAGTGATTGTGTATTAACAAAAAAGATAATAATTAAAAACACGGCACCACATAATGAACTAAACCAGAAATTATAATTTGGGTTTAAATTTAATAATGAACCTGAGAAAAAGGTTGCTAATGCCCAACCTAACGACCCCCACATTCTTGCTTTTCCAAATTCAAAACCAACAGCTCGTCCTGCACGCTCAATATACGTTTCTAGTACGCCAATACCTGCACTAAAAGCAATAGCAAACACTAGTCCTCCTAAAAAAGCCGCAAGATAAAAATTACTATTTAATAGCGGACCATAAATATAAACGAAAAAAGGTCCCATTAACATTAAGGCAACAGCAATAACGTAAAGTAATTGTTTTTTTAAACCTAACTTATCTTGTATCAAACCATAAAAAGGCATAACAACTAATGCAGCAATAGCATTAATACTAAAAACCATACCAATTTTCTCACCTGACAAAGCTATCACTTGTTTTAACCAAATAGAAAACAATGAAAAAGAAAATGACCACGTTAAAAAGAAACAAAATAACGCACCGCTTAACAAATAATAACTCGATTTTTCTATTTTCATTATTTTCTACTCTCTAAAAACTACGATTTAAAAAATCACAATAAAAACAACAACTAGCTTTTGTTAATTATGTTACCAAATAGATTTCAATTCACTAATAGTAAAGTTATCAATATTGATAATATTATTGGCTTCTATGCTGACTCTAGAATATGGTATAGAAGGAAATACAATAGACGTTATTACGGTTTCACCATCATTTATAAATATTTCTAACGATGAATGGTCAACATATATATCCAAAGTATATTTAAGTAATTCTTTGGTAGTAAGTGCTTGTTGTATTCCCGCAAAGCCCCTCTCAAAATCAACTTTACCTGAATGAGTGCGATCTAAATTAACCGTTCCTTTAATGACATCTATGGTCAATACAGATTTTTCACCTAGTTGGTTAGCAAATATCAAATCAATTACGTTTGCATCTAAAGGAGCGATTTCAAGTTCCAATCGATATAAGTTTGACCTAATATTTCCATCAATAAGGTCATACTTTTTTATATTAGATAATTGTTCAATATATTGCTTGTTTTGAACTAATTTGTTCAACTCTTGAACCGGCTGTGACGTTACACGTAAACCTGATAACGAACGTTCTAATTTTAACGTTCTTGGTATGGTCATTGCACTTCGCCAAACTTCAGTAGGTACTTGATTAGCATATTGCCAATTACTCATCCAAGCCATAAACAATACTCGTCCATCATTTTTAGATACGTCTGAAAAAGTCACACCTGCATAATTGTCTGTACCATAGTCAAGCCATACACCTGACTCTTTAATACCGTCATTTTCAACAACTTGTTTAACGTCATCTTTAAAGTCATCCGTTAGCGTAAATGTTTTGCCATCAAAGTCACCAACAAAATACTGTGTTGCCGATCCTCCATTAGGACCACCAGGGTTGATACTAACTATTAATACGTATTTATATTCATGAGTACCTTCAATTGGCATTTTAATAAGATCAGGACATTCCCAAACACCAGTATGCACTCCCCACTCTTTTCCGAAAGTGCTTTCTAAGTTCCAATCAATTAAGTTTATAGAAGAATAAAAACCAATATGGTCTGCTTGTGCTAATGACATTATCCATTTTTGACTTTCTTCATGCCAAGCAACTTTTGGATCACGAAAGTCTTTAATGCCAGGATTGGAGAGCACCGGATTTTTATTATATTTTTGCCAAGTTCTTCCTTTATCTAAGCTATAAGCCACTGCCTGGGTTTGAAAATCTAACTTACCGTCTTTTTCAGCTTGAATATCATGGTAAGTATATATGGCAACTAAAGGTGGGTTATCTTTACTACCGAATCCAGAAGTATTATTCCAATCAACAACCGCACTACCAGAAAAAATAGTGCCTAACTCATCTGGATATAAGGCGATAGGAAATTGTTCCCAATGAACTAAATCTTTACTAATTGCATGCCCCCAATGCATAGGACCCCATACACTACTTTCAGGGTGGTACTGATAGAATAAGTGATACTCACCTTGGTAATACACCATACCATTTGGATCATTCATCCAATTTTCTTTAGGAGAAAAGTGAAACTGAGGACGGTAAAGCTCAGAGTGGTTTACAACCATATCCCCCTCATTAACAGGTCTATTAATTACATTTGTATTAGACATTTGACAACCATATAAAAAAAATAAAACAAAAAACAAAACTCGCATATAACCTACTTATTTTTATTAAGAATAATTGAAAGTTCTTCTAAAGACTTTCCTTTCGTTTCTGGCATCAGCTTAATAACAAAGATTAATTGGAAAAACATCATTATTGCAAAAAACTGAAACACTTGGCTTGGATGATAATTTTCTAAGAAATAAGGCATAACTAAGGTAATAATTGCAGCAAAAACCCAATGAGTACCACAACCGAATGATTGACCCTTAGTGCGCACGGTGTTTGGAAATATTTCGGCAATAAAAACCCAAATAACTGCACCTTGACCAATGGCATGAGCAGCAATAAAAGCAAAAATGAAAAAGACCACCGTTATACCACCTGTATCTGTAGAAAAGGCCCAAGCAACGACACTTAATGAAATGATGTAACCAATAGACCCTATCAGCATCAAACTTTTACGGCCGGCTTTATCAATTAAATACACACCTAGCATGGTAAAAAATAAATTAATCAAACCAACACCAGCGGTAGAAAGAAGTGAAGAACTACTGTCTAACCCTGCAAGTTCAAATACTCTTGGCGCATAATAAATAATAAAATTTATACCCGATAGCTGATTAAACGTGGCTAGTAAAAAGGCTAATAAAATAGGAAAACTGTAGGTTTTTGAAAATAATGGCTCATTTCGATGACTTTTTGAGTCTTGCTGTATTTCTTTTACCACTTTATCAACGTGCTCTTCTCCCAATGAAGCCATAATATCTCTAGCTTCAGCTACTTTATTACCGTGTAGAATTAACCAACGAGGACTTTCCGGAGCACGGATGATCATCGTTAAATACACTAAAGCAGGAACGGCCTCTATTCCTAACATAAAACGCCAATCAACATCAGAGAATCCTGAAAGTAAGTAGTTAGATAAAAAGGCAATTAAAATACCAAATACAATTTGGAATTGATAAATTGCCACCAAACGTCCACGATGTTTAGCAGGTGCAATTTCAGAAATATATGCAGGTACTACTATTGATGAAATACCTACACCAATGCCACCGATGAAACGTAAAATAGCAAAAGTATAGGGGTCACTAGAGAGTGCAGAGCCAATAGCTGAAAGTAGGTATAAAATACCAATCAAAACTAACGTTTTTTTGCGACCAAATTTATCACAAGGGTAATTACCACCTAACGCGCCAATAACTGTTCCCCATAGAGCTGAGGACATTACAAATAAGCCATGAAATAATGGACTCGTTTGCCATAATGCTTGAATTGGTTGGTCAGCCCCAGAAATAACGGCCGTATCAAAACCAAAAAGGAAGCCAGCAACCGCAACAGTTATTGACCAGAAGGTTATTTTATTCATTAAGTAATTCCTAAAAAGCAATCACACAAATTAACAACGTTGTCTATTTTATGTGAAAAATGTATGTAAAAACTAAAATGGAATATTAAGTTTCATATTCGATTTAGCGATATTGAAAATTTGTAATAATTAGTAATATTATTGAGCAATAACACCCATATAAACGTGATCGAAACTAACAAAACCGCAGTTAGCATCAGCGTTATCATAGATATGAACTTTAATAAACTTGCCAACATATGCTGATAAGTCGATACTCTGCCAGTCGTCATCACTTTCAATATGTGACGGACTACATGAATTCGGTATAAAGCTTTCTAAAACACCTTCAGTATCAGCACTTAATACTTGTAAACCAACAGCTGAACTACCATTACCTCCAGCCATTAAAAAGTTAAGTATCATTCTGTTACTGTCCACTTTAAAAGTTGGAGACGTTAACGTACCCGTGTTGGTATCACAACCAGCGGCAGCATTAGGTAATTCACACGTACCTACCGCACCTAAGCCAACACGAGCTGCTGAGCCATTGCTATTTTTTGCTGTACCTTGCCTTGCTGATACAGGATTACTAAACATGCCTGTTGCCACCCAACCGTTAGCAATCATTTGCAATGCATCATCAAAGCTTCCGATAACTTGCTCAAAAGCATCAGCATTAACTGCAACATTTATAAGCGACTCATTAACATCTTCTTCACTGACATCATCAAAGTGGGTATTAAAATCAACCATTGTTGCGTCAACTGCCGCCCCCGATGAAAAATGTAAATGGTCAAAACTAACAAAACCACAACCAAGCGATTCTTCGTCGAAAATACGAACCTTCACTTGTTGGCCAATATTTGCGGTTAGGTCCAACGTTACCCAATCTTCATTGCCATCAATAAATGATGAATCACAAGAATTTGGAGTATGACTTGCAATAACCGAGTCATCACTGGCATCAAGCACTTGTAAGCCCACAGGGGCACTACCATTACCACCCGCCATTAAAAAGCTTAATAACGGTGTATCAGCAGAAACTGCCATTGCAGGAGATGTTAATGTTCCTACCGGCACATCACATCCTTCACTGTTGTTATTAATTTCACAAGTACTAACCGCGCCACTACCTACTCGGGCTGCAAAATCATCGCCATTACGAGCACTACCAGTCCATGCTCGTGCATCACTTGGATTCATAAAATCGCCCGTAGCAATCCAGCCATCGGTTAACATTTGCTGTGCATTATCAAAACGACCAATAACATTTTGGTCTGAATCTGCATAAGGTAAGGTTACGTTATAACTTAGTGATTGTTGCATTTGTGTTGTTAACGATAATACACCACCGTTAATCAAAGTCTGTGGTAATTGACCGTCAGAACTGTCTGGTGATCTCATTGATTGATAAAAATGCTCAGCGGATAAAAAACCACAGTTAGCAGGCTCTTCATCAAAAAATTGCAGACGCACATTAGCACCAATAGCGGCACTAACATCAAAGGTTGTCCAATCGTTATCGCCGTCAACAAATGACGGATCACAAGAGTTTGGTGTATAACTAAACAAAACGTTGCCTATTGAATCAAGTACTCTCATACCAACAGAATTACTACCGTTACCACCACTAATCAAGCCATATACATAGGGTTTTACTAACTCAAAAATAGGAGAGGTTAATGTTCCTAATGCAGCATCACACCCCACCAATTGGTGATTTATTTCACAAGTACTCATGGCGCGTAAACCAATTTTAGCAGCGGCAGAATCCAAGGTTGTTCCCTGCCAAGCGTCAGGGCTAACTAATTCACTAAATGCACCTGTAATTGCCCAATTGTCAGCTAGCATGTCGGTAACACTATCAAAGCTGCTAATGACATTATCATAAGCGTCATCCGCAACACTTACGCCAACAACAATACGCGCTTTAAATACTATTGGATCAGTAGTTAAAGGCTGACCAAATAACTCAACATCCACATTAGCTAGCGCTTCTGGGGCTGCAACAAAGGTTACACTTACATTTTCATTACCATAATTTTCTGCGGTACCAGATAACGTTATCACCGCAGTTTTCTTGTTAATTAAGCTAACAGTAAAAGTTAAACCTTGGGGTAAATTACTTGCACTCCAATGTGCTAAGTTTATCGGTTCAACAAAGCTATTATGGGTTAAGTTCACGGTGATTTGTTGACCACTTTCACTGCCTTCATACACAGCAGCACCTGAAGACAATGTTGCTTCAGTCACTATTTCTTTGATGGCAGTAATAACAGCACCCGTTGCAACTATAGTGTCTAAGACATCGTTCTGAGAAAACTCATTGCTATCAATAGATAATACAAGGTTAATGTCTTCATCAAAATCTACACTACTATTACCAACTAAAGTAAAGCTAGCTTGGGTATCACTTATTCTAGTTAAGTTATCAAAAGCCACGTCGTCAGGTAAGTTGTTAATTTGCCAACTAGCGCTAGTTAAACTTGTTTTAAAGGTATTATTAACAAGAGTAACCGTAATAAGTTTACCGTTTTCTGCGCTTTCAACAATTTCACTATCGGTTGACAGCGTTGCATAGCTGCGCTTATCACCAATATTTTCTAGCTGCCATATTTGTATCGAGGTAAAGGTAGTCTCAGCGTAAGGAGAATAAAGTTTGATGTGCTCACTGTCTGCTAGCGTTGGGTATATGCGAGCAGAAAACGCCGCTTTATCATTAATAAAAACATCAATAACGGAATGATCAATAAAGACATGAAATTTTTCAGGTTTACCAAAAACACTTTCATCATAATCGCCGCGAAGTTCACTTAACTCTTCGCTCGACGCAGCTAAACTTGAAGCACTTTTATCAAGCACAATCTGTTGGTTTGCAACGTCATAATAAAGTTTGGTAACTTCACGTCCGTCTGCCGAGGCAGCAAATACTAAACCATAATTTTCAGCAGTATCCGTACTGTTTACTTCAACTATAATTTCAACACTACGACCTCTTGACGCGACAAGTTGTTCACCATTAACCACTTGATTACTGATAGTCAACTCAGAGTTTGCTAAACGTAACGAACTGAGCGTTGGTGAAGGCTTTTGTATTAAGGTGGCATTATCACTGGCTAAACCCCAAACACGCGGTAAGCTATAAGTATGAGTCCAACCGGCATCAAGCTGTGCTTGTGAATTTCTTCGTTCATCCACAATGCCAATTGACACTAATTCGTTATCGGTGTTTCTTGCGACAGTTGGCGATAAATGACCATGAATAACATCAAAATTCTTAGGTTGGGTAAAGTCTGGAGTAAACAGGCCATTTTGCCATGTACCGATCCAATAAACGGTACGTACCGGATTAGGGGCAAAACGTGATAAACTGCCACCAATAGGATTCATTACTAAAATATGTTTGCCATTGCCAATTGGTTCAAACACCGGTAACTCCCATACATCAGAGCCGGTGTCCATGTCAGCGTAATTTACCGTACTAAATGGTGTACTTTTCCAACTATCCATATCACTAATATCGGTAGAAATATAATGATCTAAACCACCACTACCATTTACTTTAGCGCCAATTAACATGTGCCACGTATCCCCATATTTAAATAAATATGGATCACGAAAATCATCAACATTACTGGTATCAATAATTGGTCCCAATTTTTGCCAATGCTCTAAATTATCATCTGTACTAATGGCAACAGCAATACCCGGATTATAAGGGCCAGTATGGTTAACATTGGTATAAAAAGCATAAGCAACATCGTTTTCAACAACAACAACATCTCCCGCCCAAATACCTTTCATGTCATAGCCTTTAGTATCAGAGTCTTCTAAAGACGGAATTAAGACATTTTTCTGATTTTTCCAATGCACAAAATCGTCACTAATAGTATGTCCCCATAACGTTTGTGATTTAAACGGACCATTGGGTGTACCTTGGTAAAACATATGGTATTTGTCTTTAAACTCAACTAAACCATGCGGTTCATTAGTCCAAGCTGAATCTGGCATACCGTGAAACTTAGGCCTTTGCAAATCAGCAATAAAACGTTTTGCAGGCACTTTAAGTGCTTCTGCTACAGTGCTGGCCATGTTGGCAACGGCTGTATCATAATCACTCACAATATCAGTCGTGGTACGAGCAATAATATAGAGCTGTGTGTTATCAAAAACACCATTAATGCCATTAATTAACGGAAATATCCCTAAACTTTGATCAATAAAGCCCTTGCCAATAGTAAAATCAACGTTAGCAAAATTAATAGTGCCATCAACGGGGTTACTTTCTTCAATGGCAACTTGTTGACCATTTAGGTATAAACGAATGTTACCGACACTACCATCAACAACAGCAGCAACATGAACCCATTGATATAACGGGAATAACTCAGGCGCTTTTACTGTATAAATAGTATTACTAATGGTTACTCTAAATTGCCATTGTCCAAAAGTATTAATATCTAAACTAAAACCTTGTGTTGGCGTTGCTTGGTGAAACAAGGCTGATGGCGATAAATTATTATGGGAAACTTCAGCATCAGCCGGATAATTTTCAAGGGCAACCCACGTTTGCGCAGTTAAAGATGAGGAACTTTCTAAAATAAAGTTGCCATGCGCCCAAGTTGAATAACCATCGGTTCTTAATGCTGTACCTTCTACGCCTGGTACACGTTCAGGTGTTGAAAAATTATTTGTTATGTGTAGTTCAATATTACCAATTTCACTTACAGCGGTTTGACTGCCATTTTGTTCATTAAAAAGTAAACTTAATTGAGGGTTAGTATCGGCAGGTTCAACCGTTATTGGTGGCTCCTCCGGTTCAGGTGCATCACTTCCACCTCCACAGCCAATTAATATTAATGTTAATGCCATGGGTATAACAAAACCACGGCAATATTTATTACTCATAACATTTCTACCTTTTACTATTTAGTTAAACTGTTTTTTACAAGCAAGCACCCACTCAAAAACTGAATGAGTGCTTGAATAACAACTCAAAAAGAGTTTACGGTTGTAAAGAGGTTGCACTCATATGTAAGTGATCGAAGCTAATAAAACCACAGCCACCACTTTCATCATCATAAATTTCAACTTTTACTGTTTCACCAATATGAGCTGATAAGTCAACTGATTTCCAGTTTAAATCCGCAACTACATCATTATTCCCTAACCATGCTTGACCACATTCCGCAGGAACAACATTAGCAATTTCTACATCATCAGCATCATATACTCGCATACCTACATCAGCATTACCGTCGCCACCAGCCATGTTAATATTTAGGAAAGTACGTGCAGCATCAACAATAAATAGTGGCGATGTTATGCTACCTGTTGGCGCATCACAACCGTTTACATTATCATTAATTTCACAAGTAGAGCCTGCCGCTAAACCCACGATTTGTGTAGTACCACCGGCATTATTATTGGGTAAATATGTCCAACCACTGGTATCGCCGGGAATAAAATCACCTGTTGCTATCCAACCGGCAGCTATTGTTGCCGCAGGGTCATCGAAGCTACCGATAACTTGTGTAAAACCATCATCAGCAACACTAGCATTTGCTAAAGTTTGATCTACATCCACTTCAACATAATCACTCGTCGCCCCCAAAGTTGAACTCATATGAAGGTGATCAAATGAAATAAAACCACAACCCCCTTCTTCATTATCAAATATTTCAACCTGAATTTTTTCACCAACATAAGCATTTAAGTCAATACCTTGCCAATTCGAGCCAGGAGCAACATCATCTTTACCTAACCATGCCTGCCCACAAGAATTTGGAATAAGTAAACCAATTTCATCACCGCTTCCTGATAATACTTTTACACCTACAGCAGCTGAACCGTCACCACCACCAAGATTTATGCTTAAAAAAGGTCGCGCTGCATCAACAATAAAATATGGTGATGTTAAGGTGCCTGTTGGCGCATCACAACCATTTACATTATCATTAATTTCACAAGTTGAACCTGCGGCTAAACCAATAATAGCGGCATTACCATCACCATTATCACCGACTTGCTTATTGGGTAAAGTTGCCCAACCATTTGTTCCTTCAGCAAGAACCATATCGCCCGTGGCGATCCAACCATCAGCTAACATAGCAGCCTGATCATCAAAACTACCTATTACTTGGATAAAAGCATCTTCTGAAACAATTTCATTGATCAATGTTTGATCAGGATTTGCTTCTTTATAATCAGACACAATTTCGGCAACGCCACTCATGTGTACATGGTCAAAAGCAAAACCACCACAACCAGCATCTGAATTATCGATAAGTTCAACACGGACAAATTCATCAACATAAGCACTTAAATCAACGGTTTTCCATTGTTCATCTGAATTAACTACATAACCACAATCATCAGCATTAACAAAAGTTATTTCAGTGCCCGAGTCATCTGAGACGCGCATGCCTACCGTACCGTCGTTATTACCACCACCCATTAATACACGTAAATATGGACGAGCAGCATCTACTCTAAATAGTGGAGAGGTCAGGCTACCCATTGCTTCATCACAATTATAATCGCCTATTTCACAGGTGGTTACCGCATAGACACCAATAATTGCAGCCGTACCAAAATCGCTACGAGTATCATCAGTATTAACAACGGTGGCTAATTCACCCCAAAAGCCCTCAGTTGTAGCTTCAACGAAAATGCCTGACGCAGTCCAATGCTCCATGGTAGTTAAAGCATTATCAAAACTGCCTATAACTTGGGTAAAGGCATCTGTGGTTACAGTAACGTTAGCTACTGTCTGATCAACATTTTCTTCTTGATAACCATTGTCTACAGGAACTTCTGGCTCAGAGATGATCAATGTTACATCATCAGATAAACGTTCCCCTTTAGGGTCTTCAATGTCTGTTTTACAGCCAGTTATTGCCAAAGCTAACAACGATAGTGACGCTGCGGCGGTTAATGTTTTTATGCTCATGTATTTATCCTCTTTTTTTTAATGCATTCATAGTTAACAAACTTGTAAATTATTTAATAGCTATATACAAACTCATTATTAACGCGAATTGTATTGGGCTTACCTAGTTTTATTTTCTATTTATTTATTCAAAACTTTCTTAATTAATACTCTATTCTTACTTTCAAACAGTAACATCAACAACGTTGTTTATTTATTAAGGTAAACTGTATAATTACAATAATAATTTAATGAATATGCTTACAAAAAAACACATAGACAACGTTGTCTTTTATAACTTAAAGCTAGATTATATTCAAGCTATTTCGGTAATTATCTAGAGGAAGTGGCACGGCGGGATTATACTTTATCTCGCCCAAATAATATTTCTGCTCAAAATTAATCATTTCAAGCCTATCATTGTCCTTTTCCTGCAACTCTGCCTTCCAAACCCTTGTTTATTATTACTAACAGAGAGAATTTCTAAATTTTTATCAAATTTAATTCATTAATTAGGCCAAACAACAAACAAAGAAATATGCGTACAAAAATCTCGGCTGCAAGCGACTGAGCTTTAAGATAGTCCAACGCTTTGAAAAGCCAATGCTATTATTTTTTATTATATGCTTTCATAAACTAACCAATTTCCGATATTAAAAAAAGGCCTGCTTGCGCAGGCCTAAAACTCATCAAGGGGAGACTTGATTAGTAACCAGGGTTTTGAATATATCTACCACCACTTAAGTTAATTTGTAAGTTAGGGATAGGTAAATACTCATGTTTACCTTTAGTAAAGGCGGCGTCTACTAAATAAGGCTTTCTTACACTTTCAACCGTTAAGTAAGTATCAATAGTTTCTTTAGCAACCCCCCAACGGATTAAGTCAAAGAATCTATGCCCTTCAAGACCTAACTCTAAACGTCGTTCCCAGCGTAATGCACGTCGAGCTTCATCTTGATTAGCAAAGCTTGAGTAAGTAGAAATGGAATAATTACTGGCATTATTTAATCTACCGGTACTATTAGCCGCACGCGTACGTAAGCTATTAATAATAGGCAAAGCTTCATCACTGCGATCTAATTCAATTAACGCTTCTGCCTTCCATAAAAGAACATCGGCATACCGTACTAACACCGTATTAGTTGCCCATACAGTAAAGGGACCATTTGCTATACGTGAAGGGCTATCAGGATGTTCAAGATCTTTCATACCGGTAAAGTTACCGTAAATTGCTGGAGCACGTGCCCAATCATCACCTGCATGTAATAAGTCAGGGTCGTACTTAAAGGGTTTGCCTTCCATCGCAACTGTATGATCTAAACGTGGGTCAACTGCATCGGCAATAACGTAGTTAGAGTCATTAAAGTTGTCAAACATTGGTAAGCCACCTGCATCAGTTTTAAAGGCATTAACAAAGTTTTCTGTTGGCACATGGAAACCACAACAACCAAAGGCATCGCCTTGAGGTGTATTTAAGGCACTCGGCCAACTCGCCCTACCATCTGGGCTACCATCGTTCATTGAGCGTTGAATAGCAAAAACAGATTCCTTATTATTTTCAAATTCGAATAAGAAATTTTCTGCATAATCAGCGGATAAACCATAGACACCCGATGCTTGTATTTCAGTGACTAAATCAACAACCTCTGTCAACTTAGTACTATCAATAGAAACAACACTATGGGTATCATCTTGTACATATGCTTGATTAAGTAACGTTTTGGCTAAATACGCTTTAGCAGATAAAGCAGAGGCACGGCCAACATCATCTTGTTTGTCAGGTAAGTTTGCTACGGCAAATCGAAAATCATCGGCAATTTTGTCCCACAATTGCTGATCAGTAAAATCACGATTCGTCGTTAACAATATTTCAGCTTGCGTCATACTGTCATCAATGTATGGGATGTGCTTATGATGTATTTTCAAATCAAAATAAAAGATAGCTCGAATAAAACGCAATTCGGCTTGTTTTTGTTCTACATTTTCAATTGTTCCACTTTCAGCCGCTGAAATAACTTGCAATGCTGCATTTGTTCTTGAAATACCGGTATAATTTCTTTTCCATTTTTTATCATTTAAATCTATTAAATCAGGTGGAAAAGACTCCATGTCAGGCACTAACGGCTCATAAAGTGAAAGCGCATGGTAAGCAAATATATCCCCGACACCATTTCCTCCTTTATGTGCATCACCGGCTCTTAAATTACCGGTAGGCCACAAAAAGTTAGGCGCAGTATAATGATCATTACCTAAATAAGAATAAGCAGCAATAATTAAGGCATCAACGTTTTCGGCTGTAGCCACTTGTTCTTGAGTTAATACAGATTTAGGTGCTACGTCTAAATCACTCCCACACGAAACAACCGCCATTGATATTAAGCTTGCGGTTAATAGTTTTTTAAAATTTTTCATAATTAGTTCTCAAATTTTGTTCTGTCAATGTTACAAATAATAGTGATTAAAAAGTCAAATCGACGCCGATACGGATACTTCTTGGAACAGGAAATACTTCATTTGGTGTTTCAGGGTCTTGACTTAATGTACCATTAGGTGTGATTGTCAGTAAGTTAGAACCTTGTAGGTAGAAGCGAGCATTGACAATGCCAAATTGCTCCAAAAAATCGTCTTCTGGCGTGTAACCAATAGAAAGATTTCTTAATTTCAAATAACTAGCATCTTCATAAAAAAAACTTGACTGACGGCCTTCGCCATTATTGTCAACAAGTGTTAAAGCGGGTACATCCGAATTTGTATTATCTTCAGACCACGCATATAAAACTCTGTCACCGTAATTAGAGCCTACATTAAGTGAAGTAAAATCAGTAAACATGCGCCAACTGTTTTTTATTTCACCACCGTTAACACCTTGCCAAAACATATTAAAATCCCATTGTTTATAAAACAAAGAAACATTAAATCCATAGTTAAAATCTGGGTCGCCATCAGTGAAAAAATCTTGATCGTCGGCATCAATAACACCATCACCATTTAAATCAGTCCAACGGATACGACCTAGGCCTGCACCTGCTTGTGTGGCGTGTGCATCAACTTCTTCTTGACTTTGAAATAAGCCATCAGCAACATAACCATAAACAGAATTAATTGAATGACCTAAAATAGTTTTGTCTTGTCCGTTACCACCAAAAGAATTGATAACGTCTTCAGGTAAAGCTGTTACTTTGTTTTTTGCTGATGATATGTTGAATGAAATATCAAAGAAAATATCGTCATCAAGAGAGTCAAAAGTAAAACCGTCAGCATAACCGATAATAAATTCAATACCGGTATTTTCAATGGTACCGCCATTCACCCATTTTTGAGCACCTTCGCCTAACGTTGCTATAGGATTTGTTAGGGTTAAAATGTCTTTTGTTTCTTTATCGAACCAATCAAAAGTGGCATAAAGGGTATCGTCAAATAAATCTATATCAATACCAATATTTGTTTGGGTTGACGTTTCCCATTTTAAGTCTTCGTTACCACTTTGAGCACGAACAAAACCTGAAGGTAGTGTGCCGCCATTATTACCGGCAATATCATAAGCTGTGCCTTCATCTTGCAGATCGGTATATAAAGATTGTGTAGCATAACGAGGCTCATAGGTCGTTGTGGTTGCGGTGCTAGCAATTTCTTGATTACCTGTTTCGCCCCAACTCCCTCTCACTTTTAATCGACTAATAAAGTCAACATCAAAAAATGCTTCATTTGAAATTACCCAACCCGCAGATAACGCAGGAAATGTACCATATTCATTTGCTGAGCCGAATTTTGAAGAACCATCTCGTCTAATGGTTCCTGCTAATAAATACCTATCATCGTAATTGTAATCAACTCGCGCAAATTGAGAGTCTAATTTCCATTCATCACCACCTCCTTCAACCCTAACACCTGTTGTTGCTTGAGATAGGTGAGTAAAATCACGAGAGTCCGAAGCAAAACCACCACCAAAACCAGTAGAATTTTCGGTTTCAAAATGAATTTGTTCAATACCGGCTAAAAAGGTAAAGTTATGTTTTTCAGCAAGTATTAATTTGTATTCTGCTGTTGTCGCTAAGGTAACACTGCGATTCCAGTTGTTAGCATCTGACAACTCATCAGGAAAACTAAGTGAACCTGCTTCAAATGCTCGGGTATAATTTCGGAATTTAAATTGACCATAATCAATACCAACACTACTGCGTAAGGTCAAATCTTCGATAGGAGTATATTCAACATAAAAATTTGCCATTACTTTATTATAAGTACTTTCATTATCTTTATTCATTTCAATAAGACGAACAGGGTTGTCTCTATCAGTAACACCAGCAACAGGGCCACCCCAACCACCAACATCATTATAAACAGGAACAATTGATTGTTGTTCTATAGACAATCCTAAAATATTACCGGAAAAATCATTCACAATATTTGATGTTTGGTTGGTTATAAGCAAGCTCTGACCAACTTTAAGGGTGTCTTCAATTAGTTGATGATCTGAATTAATACGAAAAGATAAACGTTCAAAATTAGAGCCGTCAACAATACCCTCGGCATCATAATAACCAAAAGAGGTATTAAAGTTTGATTGTTCACCACGGCTTGCAATAGAAAGATTAAAGTCTGTAACCTTTGCAGAGCGAGTTACCTCATCAAACCAATTAGTATCAGCTGACTGTTGTACTTTTTCTGGGTCTGTAAAAGCAGGTAGAACAACACTATTAAGTACAGGGTTACTAAAATCTTCATTCCAGTCGTAGGTATAAAGTGGGCTAGCGGTATTCGGGTTAGTGCCATCGTTAACAGCTGCCTGCCAAACAGCTTGTCCACGCTGCTTGGTATTTAAAGGGTTAAGGTCAAAGCTATAATCTTGATAAGTTTGATTAAAACGAAAGTTAACCTCTAACTCTTCAGAGCGACCTCGTTTAGTGGTTACCACAATAACACCGTTACCTGAACGAGCGCCATAAATACTAGCAGCTGCGGCATCTTTTAATACTTGAATATTCTCGATATCATTACTGTTTATTTCATGTAAACCTGACTTAGTTGGGATACCATCAATAATATATAATGGGTCGTTATTACCTAAAGGACCAAGCCCTTGTCCCCTAACACGAACAGTTGCTCCTGAATTAGGGTTACCATTAGTGGTTATTTGTAAGCCAGGTATTCTACCCTGAAGATTTTGCATAACATTACCCGCAGGTAAGTCAATAATATCTTCAAGCTCAACGGTAGCAATTGCTCCTGTTACGTCAGTTTCATTAAATGTACTGTAACCGTTTGAAATTACAATAACCTCAATCGCTTGTTCATCCTCTGTATTAGATATATTCTCTTCCTCTGCATGCACAAATGCCATTGGGAGAAAGAGCAAAACAGGGCTAATTTTCATTGCAGCCTTTACTTTTTCAGTAAGAAGGTTAATTTTAAAGTGTTTCATTATAGTTATATTTCCTTAAAGCTAATGTATCAATGCTATATGTCATCGTTAAAACAACGTTAATATTTTTATGTCCCCGAATAACAAACCTTAAATAAACAACGTTGTCTTTACATACAATAATTGACTATTGCACATATTTCAAACTTTATTTTTAAAAACCTCTATTAAGTTTTATCCGTAGGCGTAGCATTAATCATAATGACGCTAAATTATTTGCTCATTACGTTCGTGCGCACAGGGGATAACCTTCATTGGACTTTAGATACTGCTTTTGATGAAGACCATTGCCGAATTCGTCAAAGATATGCAGATCAAAATATGGCAATCTTGCGTCATATCTCATTAAATATATTAAAGTCAGATACAGATATTAAAGTTAAGCGGCAAATGGCAGGTTGGGATAATGATTATCTGATAAAATGGCTACAAATATTTTAATGCGATTGCCCTGTATTCACCAGAGCTAAACCCAATTGAGCAAGTATGGCTGTGGCTAAGGCAAAACGAGCTAACAAATAGATGCTTTGCTAGTTATGAAGATATTATTGATGAGTGTTTTCGGGCATAGAATAGCTTCATATATGACGTATCAAGAGTGATGAAATTATGTGAAGAGTGAAGCAGTTTTGATGAGCGTTTTAGTTCGGAATAAAAGAGGTAAGTATTGCTTGAACAGCAAAAAATTTATTAAATAAATGGCCACCCATTGAGGACTTGAACCTCAAACCCTCGCCTTAGAAGGGCGATGCTCTATCCAGTTGAGCTAATGGGTGATACTACTGTACAACTAAATACTTACTCTTATCAATTATATGAAAAGAAAAAGTGGTCGGTGATGCAATATTCAAACTTACGACTGAACTTGATGACACCCAAACCAATTACTTACTCTTATCAATTACATGAAAAGAAAAAGTGATCGGTGATGCAATATTCAAACTTACGACTGAACTTGATGACACCCAAACCAATTACTTACTCTTATCAATTACATGAAAAGAAAAAGTGGTCGGTGATGCAAGATTCAAACTTACGACTGAACTTGATGACACCCAAACCAATTACTTACTCTTATCAATTATATGAAAAGAAAAAGTGGTCGGTGATGCAAGATTCGAACTTGCGACCCCTTGGACCCAAACCAAGTGCGCTACCAAGCTGCGCTAATCACCGACATTTCGCTAAAAACAACTAAAATAAGCGGCTTTCAACGGGTGCGGATATTACCGAGTTGCATGGGCTCAGTCAAACCTTTTTTATAAAAAAAAACTTGTTCGCTCATTTTTAGCACAAGTTGGCTAATTACTGTATCAAGTATTATGATCCTTTAAGCTGAATACTGCTACTACTAAGTAATGCTTTATGGCAAAATAGCACTGTTTATCACTTAGCACTCAATTTATTCTCACTTTATTAATTAAAGGCTACACCTAAGTACTATGACTGCATCATTAATAGATGGCAAAGCAATTGCCAAACAATTAAGAGACTCTGTAAAAAAGCAAGTTAACCAACGTATTAATAATGGTCTTAGGGCCCCTGGTTTAGCGGTGATATTGGTAGGTTGTGATGCTGCCTCACAGGTTTATGTTGGTAGTAAGCGAAAAGCCTGTGAAGAAGTCGGTTTTGTCTCTCGCTCATATGACTTACCTGAAACAACGTCTCAAGATGACTTGTATAAACTCATTGATGAATTAAATAATGATGCAGAAATCGATGGCATTTTAGTACAATTACCTTTACCTGACAGTTTAGATGCCAATTTAATTATTGAGCATATTCATCCAGAAAAAGACGTTGATGGTTTTCACCCATTTAATGTCGGTAAACTAGTTTTACGTCAGCCCGGGTTGCGCCCCTGTACGCCTAAAGGAATTATTAAATTAATTGAGTCAACCGGTGTTAAACCTCATGGCTTAGAAGCTTTAGTCGTAGGCGCATCAAATATTGTTGGCAGACCAATGACCTTAGAGTTGTTACTTGCTGGCTGTACGGTTACGGCAACACATAGATTTACTAAAGATTTAGAAGGGAAAGTACGCAATGCTGATTTAGTGGTTGTCGCTGTTGGTAAGCCGGCATTTATACCCGGTGAATGGATTAAAACAGGGGCTATTGTGATCGATGTTGGTATTAACCGTTTAGAAAGCGGTAAATTAGTCGGTGATATCGGTTTTGATGCTGCTAAAGAAAAAGCAGCATTTATTACACCTGTGCCTGGTGGCGTTGGCCCAATGACTGTTGCGACATTAATTGAAAATACTTTAATTGCTTGTCAAGCGTCAGATAGCTGAGTTTCGCGTTTCGCAAAGCAGAAAGTGTACAAAGCTACTTGTACACTTTAACTCACCACTATTTAACTCGATACTGCTCTTCTTCTGAACATTTTTCTATTTTTTACGCCACGTTGTTTTGCCTGCGCTATCTTCAAGAATGATATTCATCGCATTTAGCTTATCTCTAGCATCGTCCGCTAACGCCCAATTTTTATCAATTCTTGCTTGATTTCGCTGAATAATTAGCGCTTCAATTTCACTCACTTCATCATCATCATTTTGACCTTGTAAAAAACTCGCAGGATCAAGTTGTAATAAACCAATAATTCCACCTAATGCGGTTAAAGTACCGGCAAGCGTTGAAGCTAATGAAGCATTTTCATCTTTAACAATATTAAGCTCTTTGGCTATTTCAAATAAAACAGCAAGCGCTTGCGGCGTGTTAAAGTCGTCATCCATTACTTGACAAAACTGTTCAACATAAGCTGATTTTTTATCTAAAACAAAATCATCACTAATGGCAACATCGCGCAATGCGGTATAAATACGCTCTAATGACGCTCTCGCTTGCGTTAAATTATCAGTAGAGTAATTTAATTGGCTACGATAATGTCCAGTTGTTAAAAAGAAACGGATTGTTTCTGAGTCATACTGCGCCAATACATCACGAATAGTGAAAAAATTACCTAATGATTTAGACATTTTTTCTTGGTCAACTTGTACCATTCCTGTATGCATCCAATAATTCACATAAGGCGTATCAAGTGCACAGCAGCTTTGAGCTACTTCATTTTCATGATGAGGAAATTGTAAATCAGAGCCGCCGCCATGAATGTCAAAGTGATGACCAAGTTCTTTGGCGTTCATTGCTGAACATTCAATATGCCATCCTGGTCGACCTTCTCCCCAAGGAGATGACCAACTAGGCTCGCCCGCTTTGGCTGACTTCCATAAGACAAAATCTAATGGGCTATTTTTTGATTCGTCAACTTCCACTCTTGAGCCCGCTTGTAATTGCTCAAGATTTTGACCACTTAATTTGCCATAATCAGCATAACTAGAAACATCAAATAATACATCGCCCTGTCCGGCTACATTGCCTTTTCCTTCGGCTATGTAAGCATGCTTTTTAGCAACTAAGGTTTTTATCATGGCAACAATTTCAGCCATGTGCGTTGTTACCCTAGGCTCAAGATCAGGACGCGCCATATTTAAAGCATCAAAATCTTGATGCATATCAGCAATAGTTCGCTCGGTTAATGCCTCTGGGGTTTCATTATTTTTAATGGCGCGATTAATAATTTTATCTTCAACATCCGTAATGTTACGTACGTAATTAACGTCATAATCTGAAAAACGTAAATAACGGGCAATATTATCAAAGCTGATATAGGTTCGAGCATGTCCAATATGGCATAAGTCATAAACAGTGCAACCACAAACATACAATCCTACTTTACCTTGATTAATTGGTGTAAAGACTTCCTTTTGACGGGTTAGTGTATTGTATATCTGTAACATAAGGTTTTGTGACTCCAACTATAAAAATTAGCTAACATTAACTAACATTAGTGAACATTAGCAAAACGCTGATTGTACCTGAACAAAGCGTTAGGATCATCAAGCTAGATGCACTTTATACTCAAATTACTTGAGTATCTATAAAGTTACGGTACAATTCTGACAACTTTAGCGACGCATCCAAATTATCTGCGTATACACATAAGAGAATTTTATGATTATTTTCAAAACAACCCTTGGCGATATTAAAATTGAGTTAAATTTTGATAAAGCCCCCATAACGGCAGAAAACTTTAAACAATATGTTGAAGATGGCTTTTATGATGGCACTATTTTTCACCGTGTTATTAAAGGATTTATGGCACAAGGCGGTGGTTTTGCTCCCGGCTTAGAAGAAAAAGACACCCGTGCTAACATTGAAAATGAAGCAAACAATGGTTTAGGTAATAAACGTGGCACTTTAGCCATGGCACGTACTCAAGAGCCTCACTCTGCGTCGGCACAATTTTTTATAAACTTAAGCGATAATGACTTTTTAGACTTTAAAAATGAAACCGTACAAGGTTGGGGTTATTGTGTTTTTGGTGAAGTCGTTGAAGGCATGGACGTTGTTGATAAAATGGCAATTGTTGAAACGGGCAATATGTTTGGTCACGGTGATGTGCCTAAAGATGAAATTATCATTGAATCGGCTATTGTTGAGTAGGTAAGCAATGAGTAGGCAAGCAATGAATAAAGTTCACGGTTAAGTAAGCATCATTAACGCTATGAAACCAAACAACAAATTGGTTACTTATTTTATCGCCGATTTACATTTAGCGCAAAACAGGCCTGATATTACTGCCTGTTTTTTGCGTTTTTTAAAAGATGAAGCGATAAAAGCAGAAAAGCTTTATATTTTAGGCGATTTATTTGAAGCTTGGATTGGCGACGACGACGACAGTGCTTACATAACCACAATTGCTAATGCTCTGACTACGCTAGCAACTTTTGGTACTAAAATTTATTATATTCACGGTAATCGTGATTTTTTACTTGGTCAAGGATTTGCTAAAAAATCAGCAATGAGATTACTGCCTGAAATTGATTTAATTGACCTTTATGGCAAAGCCGTTGTGATTATGCATGGTGATACCCTTTGTACGCGCGATGTTGCCTATCAAAAATTTCGACAAAAATCTCGTACTTGGTGGTGGCAAGCTACCATTAAGAGTTTACCGTTATTTTTACGTAAAAAAATGGCGGCAAACTATAGAAAAAAAAGCGCGCTAGCAACAGCACAAAAATCACAAGATATTATGGATGTTACTTCTACCGAAGTCATTCGCTGCCTTGAGCAATATAATAGCCAATTATTAATTCATGGGCATACGCACCGACCCAAAGTACATAATATAGAAGCTAATGGTAACAACGCTCAACGTATAGTATTAGGAGACTGGTACGAACAAGGTGCTTGGCTAAAAGTAACACCTGAAAAATTAGAATTAATGAACACACCACTGATTTAACTTTCGTTGCAGCAATAAAGACTAATAATCTCATTGGAACACTGATTCAATACCTTTTTGAATGGAAAGTCCCACAACAGATAAATGTGTTTCACCTTTAAAAACTGTAGAGTGCAACTGTAAATCAGAATAATTTCTGCTGTTGAGCTTCTCAACCATGTTTAGGGTATTATCAATCATTCCTTGAGCGCCCGATTTAAACTCTTCTGAGCCGACAGAAATAAACACTTTTTTATCCATATTTTTATGTTGGTTTGCGTACTCCTCTTCAAACTCAAAACTTACTGCGTTATCCCACCATAGTGATGGGCTAGCAATAACATATCGCTGAAAAGATTCACCATGATTAAGTAAAACGTACAAGCCAAATAACCCCGCAAATGAGTGCCCTACTAAAGTCTGATTATTTTTATTCACGGTATAATTTTTATTGATTAAAGGTTTAACACTATTGTTAATGAAATTTAAAAATGCCAAGGCATTACCGCCAGCACCGGCACTTGATGCTTGCATCCAATTCTTATCTACCGTTGGCGTGAGATCTTGAGTATAAGCTGAAAATGAACGAATGGGCTTACCGTTTTCATCGGCAAAGCCAATGCCGACAATTATCTCTCTCGACATTTCAGAAACATGCCGTAGCATGGCAGCCATCACCGCATTGGGTCGGCTATTTAAAACATAAATAACAGGATATTTAGGAAATTGATATTCAGATTTTTTTTCCTGATAGCCTTTGGGTAGAAAAACATCAATTAGATAATGTTGTTGAAGCGGCTTTGAATACAATAAATGTGTCACTGAGCCTTGCAACGAAACGGGTCCCATACTTTTATTTTCAACATCCTTTATTTCAGCTTCAATTTCAGCATTGCTTATTTCAGTAGGTGCTGCAAGTACCGATAGTTCAGCTAAAGATGTTGCAGATAATACACGTTCAGCGAATGCTATTTTAGTGACCGAACAGCAAAATATTATAAGGAGTACTTTTAACTGTATATTATTTAGCTGTATTTTTTGATGTTTTTTAAATTGCATATGCCTTTAGCCAATTAAACTGCTAACTTTAAAATTTTATTCATTGATCATCGCTTGAATTTCTACCGGTAAATCAAATGCATTTGGTGCAAGTTCGTTATAAGAAATAGCGGTTATTTCAATAATAGTTTCAACGCCATTTTGTGAACTAGACACTCTTCGTGCAGTTTTCATCCCGTCAAACTCAACATAATTTCCTAAACGAATTTGCGTAGGAACACTGCCCGAAGCGCCTTGTTCCATTCTATCCATACCACTGAGTAAACCGGTTTTTGTAGAAAAGAACAAAAAACTCTCTTCGCCTTTGGCATTTACCAACAACACTCTATAGTGTTTACCGTCTGCAAATGTCGCAATTTCGACAGTTTTCTGTTTAATGACACCATTAGCTAAATGCAAATTATCAGCATAAAAATCGGCCTTCATTATCATCGCATGTAAAGCTTCTCCCTCTAAAAGCTCATTACCTGACATAGCATTCATGCTCCAACCTACAGACCCATTGAAACCTGATCGGCTAACACCTAACGGACCTAATTCAACAGTCGTGGTAAGCTTGTTCGGTGCCGCTGCAATTACCTGTAAGCTGCCTTCAATTCCATAAGCGTTAATAATTAATTTGCTATTAACGGTGCTTATAGTGTGTGCTGCAATAGATTGTTCACCGCCGATGGCTTCAATATGCTTTGCAAATAAAATACTGGGCAGTGGTAAATTATCAACGGATGAATCGTCAATAGGTGCGCTATTAGCATTAACCGTCAAAGCTAATGTTACTGTTAATGTTGCCACCAAAAATAAAGTTTTGGTTAAATATTTTGTAAAAAATTCCATGCTATATTCTCCTTATTAAATGAGGTAAAAAACTAAATATGATCTTTCTTTCTAAATTGCAGTACCACGGTTAGTAACGGAAAAACAATACTCAGTAAAACTTGTATGATCATGACACTACACACAGTGCTATTCCATATAGCTTCATTTCCCCACACATAAGCGCCAACAGAATCTAAAGAGACAAGCGCCCATAAATAAGCCGGTGTAGCAAAGGTAAGAGGAACAAGTGTAACCACGGTATAACCTACCGATTGAGTAACAATACATACTGATAATACTATTGAGTAAACCGGTAAAATAGACAACAAAACCATCGACAACATTGGCAAACTGCCTATAGGAAAGATGCCTTGCGAAAAAGTAAAATACAAACAAGCAACACAGAGTAGTGCCCAGACAACATAAAAAACCAGTAAATTAACCAATAACTTAGCTATAGTATGCTGCTTAAAAGTTAACGGTAAACTCATAATAAATACTTGTGTTCCCTTTAATTTATCGAATATCACCGTGTGCGACATCATGTGAATACCCACACCAATAATTGCACTCACTAACAAGCTAAAGCCAATATTGGCACCAACCAAATTGGGGATCAAAACCGCAATAATAATGCCGACAACAGCCACAAGTAACCATAATAAAATAGCCGTGCTATTAATTTTCAAATCTTTACCAATGAGTTTATAAACAATTGAATGACTCATGCCCTTAACCCCTTCGCGTGTTGCACATTAATTAAAAATATTTCTTCAAGCGTTAAGCGTTCGATTACTTCAACCTCTAACCCAGCATCAATAATTTTTTGAGGAAGGTTATCTTGAAAATCATTAACAACTATTGACGACAATTTGCCACTTTGTTGCAGTTCTTTGATACTCGTTAATTCGGGAAGTTTGCTGTTATTAGGATTTATTAAACGCAAACGTCGCCAACTATCAAAATAGGCTTCTTTGTCTTTAGACTCGACAATACAACCGTCATAAAGAAAAGTGATGTAGTCACACATTTTTTCTACATCTAAGGTGTTATGGGAGGAAAATAAAATAGAATTTGTTTCATCTTCTAAAGCATTCATCATTTCATCGAGCACATCTTTTCTTACCGAGGGATCTAAACCGGTAGTTGGCTCATCAAACACCAGCAATTTTGGTCGTCTGGCTAACGCAAGTAACAAAGTTGCCTTTACTCGTTGTCCGTGCGAAAGGCCTTTAACTTTTTGCTCTTTACGTATATCAAATCGTTTTAGTAAAACCTTGGCATAATTTTCATCCCATGAAGGAAACACTGATTGAATAAAGTTCATGTGAAAAGCGATGGTTTCAGTTTCATACAAACGCATATCTTCTGATACAAAACCAATATTTGATTTTGCCGCAACTTGACCTTTGGGTAAAACATTCCCAAGCACTTCTACCTGACCACTATCAGCTTCGTTCAAACCCATTATGATGCGTAAAAGAGTCGATTTTCCAGCGCCATTTGGGCCCACTAAGCCCATAACCGTACCTTGCTCTAAACTCATCTCTATATTTTGTAATTGAAAGTGAGGATATTGTTTGTTGATGCCTTTACACTTTATTGCCAAAGGTATATTCATTAGTCACTCCTTATTGCGTATATTTTTTTAACATATTCAAAAGTTCATCTTCTGAAAGATTTAAAGACTTAGCTAACTTGGCAACCTGCTCTAAATGTTGTGCTAGCTCTTCTCGCTGCAGACTGTGTAAGTCTATATTGTTATTTACTCGACTCCCCTTCCCTTGTTGAGTCAAAATAACACCTTCGCGCTCCAACTCTAGGTAAGCTCTTTTAACCGTAATAATACTGACCTTGATTTCGATAGCTAGCTGACGAATTGAGGGTAAAGGTGTATTAGGCGGCCAATCTCCCACCGCAATACGTTGGATGATTTGTTCCATGATTTGTTGATACATGGGACGCTTGTCTGTTTGGGAAAATATAAAGTTTAAGCTCATGCATACACAGTATACACAGTTAACTTGCAAAAGCAACTGTATATACTGTACATACTTAAATTGATAGCTAAGCTTTTCGGAAAAATCGTTAATAGATGGTAATATTCAACGGGTTATAGAGTTACGGTACAACTAACTACTTTAATATCAGCACCGATAATTAACTTATTACCTTCATGTGACTCAATTTAACAACCCAACAAAAAAGGCCGATTCATCACGAATCGGCCTTAAAATTTCTGTTAGTTACTGGCATTAATGTAACCCTTTATTGTTACTATGTTTTTTCATCCTCATAACAAAATAGCGTTATTATTCACTGATATCAAAGACGATATTTTATTTTGTGATAAGCTCACGGGAATAGTATTCACTATTAATTTTTTGCGATTTTTTCTGCCATGACAAGCCAAATAATAACCTTAAAATATTAACCTTCTTAATAAGCAATTCATAAAGTAATCCGCAAATAACAAAGGTTCCTATCACAATAGTTAAATACTCAAGTGGGCCAGACATTCCCCAATCAATGACGTAAAAGCCAATAATTATAATAATGGTTTGATGCAAAATAAAAAATGGGTAGACAATACTATTACAGTATTTTAATTTATTATTAGTGTGGTTTAGGTACCTTTTAGCAAAACCTATAATACATGTTATCCAAGACCACTTGACTAGTATACTGGTGTATTCCCAAGCAACTGCGCTGTTTACAGGTATAAGCTCTGTAGGTATGAATTCTTTAGGTAATAAAAATAGTGACAATAAAATTCCATAACTCATAACGGCAAGTAATAATGAAATATATCGATTTTCTTCAAAGGACTGCCAAATTTTAGGCATCCTGACAAATATCATTCCCATAATAACTGAAAATATAAATATACAGTGACCATACCAATCATTATAAAAGGTGTGATTAACATCATGATTATCAAAAGATAGATAAATAATTAAATAGAGAGCTAATGGCAACCAAATGATACGCGCCCCTTTTGTAAGTCAGTTTTCAAGCTTGTTTAAATATATTTTCCCTTTTTCACTGTTAATAAATGCAAACAGTGGTAGAAGCACAACCGTATAATGAAATAAGTACATTACATACCACATATGATTATACGTTGGAAATGGCGCTATAATTCTTTCATCCCATGAGAAAGTAAAATAGTGAGAGGTCCAAAATTGCCAAAAACTCCCTTCAAATATACCTTTCTGTATGGCTTCATAATAAGACTGAGGGGCAACTACAACCGCGATAGCAAAAATAAGTGGTAGGTAAAGCTTAATAACTCTTTGCCATGTAAAAGATTTGAGCCACTTCTGTCTGACCTATCAAAAAACTAAATACAGCAGATATAATAATGGTGGCATAGAGCTGAGGTAATGATATTGAGCGATAAAAATCATAAAGTTTTTTCATTTAAGCCTCTTTTAGCACAACTGCTATATGGATAAAAATTATACATAGCTTGGAAGCTTAACATTGAACTCATGTTTTAATAATGTAATAAATATTTAACTTTCAATAAAAATCTAAGCTAGGTTAACAGAAATTCATCTATTTATAATAATCTAGCTTAGTTTTATAAATAACCTTTATACTAAAGTTAAAAACGATAGCCAACCCCTAAAGCTAAAGATCTTGTAGTCAAATTGCCCATTGAGATATGTTGGTAGCCAACATTCATATTCACATTATTTGACCATTGATATTGCCAACCTAGTTCAGAATAAATACCAGTACCCGTTTCTTCTTTAAATACATGGCTATTATTATCAGTCATTTCATAATCAAAATACTGAAAACCAAGCTTTCCATAAATAAAACTGTTTTCACTCACTTTATTGTCTAAACGTACAGCAACAATAAAATTGGTAAAATCAAGATCACTTTCAGGTGAATTAGAACTTGCATCGTCACCTGCATTACAATATTCCTCATCTAGATCTATATCATCATTTTTACAAATCCAGTCCTGTATGTTGGAGCCTTTATTTACACCTATTTCAATAGCCCAACCGGGGGTAAAATAGTAATCTGCATATAACATAACTTGAGCTATACCATCATCGTCATTGCTAAAGCTTTTATGGTCTATATTTCCAGAAGATACTTGTAATCCTGAATTAATAGTTCCTGCTTGAGGTAAATCGGCAGCTGCAACAAGTGGACTTAGTACGGATACAGCGATAATTGATAAAATTGTTTTTTTGATCATGAGTTTACTCGGTTAATTAAAATTAATAAGAGGCAAACAGCTCTCTCTTTATTGCTAAAACAATGCCCGTACATAATGTGAACAGACATCATTATCGGTCTGGATATACTTTAAGGGAAACAGCCCCTTAAAAAATGTAATGATAGTGTGTTGAATTTGTCATTAAATGTAATATTTTGTAGTCGTCATTTTCCCACTATCATTTTTTAAAACTTAAATTAAAGCTAAAAAGTTTCTAAAACTTTCCTCAAAAAGCCCTGTGTGGTATTTGATTAGCCGTTAAAGAGTTAAATAGAGTGTAAAGAAGAATATTTTTATTGGTACTTATTGGGGACGAATAGGGAAATTTTGAGGGTCAAACGGAAAACAAGTGATCTCTGTGATGCGCAGTAAACTACTGGGCTAGGATAGACCCGCCCTGCTAAAGTTGTTTAACCCCAAAGCTTAGTAGCCTTAATACTAAGCCCCCTAAGTCATGTGCATAGGGGTGTAAAGAAATCATCCTGAGAGTGAACTTACTCTTTTTTCTTTAGTAAAGTAGCAACAATACTAGGATGATCAGAAGGATAAGCCACGATTGTTTTTGCCTTCCCTGAGAGCCCTTTGACAAAAAGGCAATCGATACCTGAATTTTTAAGTAAGGTCATTTTAGCTTTTTCTTGTGCTATTGAGGCCTCTTTTCCCGCGCACTTACTATTGAAATCACCCAATAATATTTTTGGATATTGAGCAATTTTATTTAGCTGTGCCGCTGTTTCTTCAGCATTTGCTTTTCGAGTAACAACACTTTCATGATCCCAATGAATATTAACTAAAAGGTATCGCTGATTCGATTTTTCTATTACTGCAAATTCACCTGTTCTGGTAGCATTAGGACCATCCGATAAATCAAAACGGCCTGATTCAATAAATTGATTACCTTGACAGTGATTTATAAAAATTTGAAATTTATGCTGCCAACATTGTCCAAGTGATTTTTTTAAGGTTTTTGAACGCTCATAGTTTGTTGGCAGCTTGGACTTAAGTTGCCAATCTTCTACACCTTCTTGAATACCAAGGATATCAACGTTTTTACTGTTAACTAACTGCGCATAATCATTGCTATGTTCAGGCATGGTTTTCCAACCATATATGTTTAGTGACATCACAGTAATGGCTTTTGTTACGCTTTCAGTCATAGTTTCAGTAACTATTTCTGTAGCCGTATTGGCAAACAAGTTTGATGAAGCAAAAAGGCTCGCCAATAATATTATTTTGGCTTTCAAAAGTAAGGTCATGATATTAGTTACAGCTCTCAAGTTAGTTATTGATTTGGCAATGTTCCCATTAATTGTTGTTACATTTTTAACTAGCTGATTTTCAATGTAAATTTGTAGGGGCGATTTCAATCGCCAAAAATAGAGTAAACTAAGCTATCAGGCGAATAAATTCGCCTCTACAGTTGATTAACAACAGTTAAGTACAATAGAGCCATTGATTTTATAGCTTAAAATCCACTGATAAAGATCATGACCTTTATCTTCATGAACCGTAAAGCGAACATTGTTATGACCTCGCTTTGTATCTCATCATCTAAACGATTTTTTGACGAAAAAAAGGAAGGTGTTGATACCAGTATACAAGCAATAGCAATAAATTTATGCAATTTCTGAATATTAACTTTGGTAGAGAGCCTATAATTTAGGGAAAGCTTTCTTTTTTTGGAATCAACCAAACATTATTTTCAACATCAACTTGCCCCTGCATTTGTTCAACCACTACTTGATCAATCACCTTAATAGCTCTTTGAGCCATCATAGTGAAAGTATCTTCACCTTGTTGGTTTGGAGTATGATCAGGGAAGTTTCTTCTAGTTCGGTGAATAGAGTAGCTTTGTGAAAGGTTGTCTTGCTTAAATGCTTGCTCAACACCAGCCGTACCAATCATAAAACCTAATAATCCGCCCCAAGTTGCTGTTGGGTTATCGGAATCCCAACCAGCTAAAGTACCAATTTGAATGGTTCTGACAATATTTCCTTCACCGTAGAATAAACTCACTAAACTGGCAGCAAAATTAATACCGGCTTCAAAGGGGTCATTATAAACATAACCATCAGAATTATTGACTTGATAGCGTTGATAAACTGCATCACGAGTTTTTTCCCAGTCATTTTTATCGGGATTTTGTTGATAGGATTTTTTAATAAAATCATACATTTTTGCCGAGGTTGATTGCTCCGGTAATATTAGTTTTGCCTGCTCTGCTAGCCATAAAACCTGTTGTTGCATACTTTGTGATTTATCAACCTTAGCTGCTAAAGAGTGCATGGTGACATAGAATTGCGAAATCCACTGAGCATCATCTTTAGCCGAGACTCGAATAGGTAAATGAGCCATTTTTAGAGCAACATCAGCTCTTACTGGTGCCAACAAACCAAATATTTCTGTGGTCAGTTGAGCATCTATCATCATATATTTGCTATTATTTTCTGGCTCACTCGTTGCCGGTGGCAACATGCCTTGCGCCATCAGTATTCTAGCTTGTTGGTTAGACTCCCATAAGAAGTTTTCTTGAATAGCTTTAGAATCAATAAATTTTTTAAACAGCGGTGCATCGTCTTCTGAATAAGTATGTTTTAACCAACCAGCGCTAATTTGCTCAGCAGTTAACAAACTAGTTTGCTGTGATTCATGTAGGTGCTGATACATGTATTCAATATCAGTATCGTCATCCGCCCCCCAAGGTTGACCTTTTTCAACAAAGAAAAAATCAATGGTATCACTATGAGGAACACCTTCTCCCCAAATGGCGGGTAAATCCTTACTGCCCCAATCTTCATCGGTATAAAATGGCATAGTTTCTAGGGTACCCACCTTATCCATTTCAGTCACTAAGCCAGTCCAATTTGCGATACTTTGTCCTAACCAAAAACCATGTAACTTATCTTGGTAATCAACTCTTGAAATAGCCGTGTAGCTATCATTTTCAGCCGAAGTAGATTTTTTGTTCTCAACGTCTTGGTAAACATTATCTGTACAGGCAGATAAAAAATTGACCATAATAAAATATAAAAATAGCTTTGCTAATTTCATTTACTATCTCCTGTTAAAATTTAGATTTTTTGAGCCAGTACTTTTGATTCAATGCGTAAATTTTCGATTTTTTTACCCTGAGTAAAGCAACGCCAACACCACTCCAATGGTCCATATTTGTATTGTTTTAGCCATAAATGAGCAAAAAACATTTGCACTGACCACAGCACAAAACCCAATAGCAAACTGTTTACCTGACCAAAAGTTTGAAAGCCACCAACAGCAAAACCATAAAATAGCGGTATGCCAATTAATGATTGAGCAACATAAAGTGTCAAACTCATTCGCCCACAGGGTGCAAGCAAGTTAAGAGAGCGAGCGAAATCAGGCAGCTGATATAATAAGCAAAAAAGCAAAACACCAGCAAGTGTTAATGACAGATTTAGGTAGCTGCCAACAATAGTGTTAAACATCCATAAACTTATACCAGTTAGCTCAAATAATTGACCAAACACTTGGTTAAATGAGGAACAAAAATACCACAATAAGGCGGATAAGATGGTAATAACCAAGCCTATAAACATTTGCCTTTTAAGCTGAGTTATTTTTGAAAAATAGTGTTTCCGTGCGATAAATAAGCCAATTAAAAAGAGCCCTAAAACGGTGTAAATTCGACCAGCTTCAATAAAAAACACCCATTTAGCAAATTGACCATTAACACTATTAGTGGCTAATAACTGCTTGAAACTGCCATTAGCATAAACCTGAAAATTTTCAGACATCAGGCTCCAATGCCATGGCTGGCTATTAACCATAGATGAGTCAATTAGAGCGAGAATTAGCTGCGCTATAAGTGGTATTTGTAGCAAAAACACTAACGCCAAGATTAAGATGATTTTATTACTCTGCTGATAAACTAATAGTAGTAACAAACCACAAACAGCTAATACTTGCAAAATATCACCGCTATACAATAATCCATGCAAATACCCCATAATGAAAAGCAATGTTAGCCGCCAAGCAAACCTGGCTCGAAAATCTATACCTTTTTGGGCTTGATTTTCCATTTGAATAAAAAAGCTAACACCAAACAATAAGGCAAATATTGCGTAAGCTTTACCCGCAAACAGAAAAAACATTACATCATGAACTAGGCCTGGCTCAGGTTGATACCAATACAGTTCAAAGTACTCAACCATGTGAATTAAAAACAAGGCCATAAGTGCAAATCCACGTAAGGCATCGACAACTTCAAGCCTTGCATGCTTGTTATTCTTAGACATTAGTATTATTCCTTTTCAGCAACCAAAACATTTTTTTCTGGACCCCAGGTATTATTGGTGCGGTCATAAGTACTAAATGAGCCGCCATCATCCCAAAAACTTCCAGCAATACCAAATTCATTTGCTAGACTAACATGATGACTCAAATAGGCTAAACGCTCTGATAAATTACAAACATTTTCAGGCTGAGTAAAGTCAAACTTTGCTGCACCAAACTCATTGACCATAACGGGTATTTGATTAACAATTGCCCAATCACTAGCGCGTTGATAAATTTGACGAAGGTTAGCTTTATCTTCACTAGTTCCCCAACTTTTCTGACACTGTCCTGCAAATCCCCAAGGATCATAGCTGTGAAAATTGCCAATAAGGAATTTATCCTGAGCATCTGGAATTTCAGTCTCTAGTAAAGAGTCTATAGGAGTAAAACCATGACCAGAAAAAACAGCTAAGCGGTTAGGGTTTTCATTTCGGATAATTGAAAGTATGCGCTTGTTCACTTGGTTAACATCTTCTACTGTCATACCATTAGGTTCATTAAGTAATTCAAACATTACCTTAGCTGATTTTTCTTTAAAATGAGCAGCAATTTGTATCCAGATGCGATCTAAGCGGTTTTTATTTTTTTGATCTTGATAGTTTTCTTTTAACCAAGATTCATGGTGTACATTGAGAATGACATAGAGGTCTTGCGCTAATGCCCAATCAACAACTTCTTCTACTCTTGTTAAGAATACACTATCGATTTCATAAGGCGCTGCTAGCTGAGTATGTTCATGCCAAGTTACGGGAATACGAACATGATTAAACCCAGCCTCCTTAAAGGCAATAATAAATGACTCTTGTGCAGGTAACGCCCAATCACCTTCATGAGGAGCATCAAAAGTGTTACCTAAATTTATACCTATATCCATTTCAGCAATAGCCTGATAAGCATTAATTTCATCAGGTAAACTATAAGGGCTTGTTATCGGTAAAGTAATTTCTTCAATAGGTAAAGGTTGTTGAGGTGTCACCGGAGAACTATCCACAGATGAGCTTCCACAATTGGCAAGAAGATAAACTGCACAGCTCACTGTAAAAATTTTAATGAATGTTGCTTTATTTATTAACATTGTTTTTCCTTTATTGGTAGGTAAATTGTGTCGTTAAACGAATATCATCAAGCGCAGTACCCAGCAATATTTCAAAACCACCTGCTTCTGCTAACCAGTCATTCGTCTTAACATCCCAAAATGATAAATCGCGTTTGTTAAGTGAAATACTAATTTGTTTACTTTCGCCTGCCGCTAAATAGACTTTAGTAAAACCTTTCAATTCTTTTGCGGGTCTATCAACACTAGACTCGATGTCATGCAGGTATAATTGCACTACCTCTGCGCCCGCTACTTTTCCGGTATTTTTAACCATAGCAGTGACAATTATTTCTTCATTAGCACTTATTTTCGAGGCAGATAAGCTAATACTGCTTAATTTAAACTTGGTGTAAGAAAGACCATGACCAAAAGTAAAGGTTGGCTTAATATTTTGTTGTTCAAACCAACGGTAACCAATAAATACGCCTTCGGTGTATAAGCTTTCAGTTGCGTTATAGTCGTTAAGTGCGATAGGGGCAGTATCTTCAAGGCGAGCCGGCAAAGTAATTGGCATTTTACCGCTTGGATTAACATCACCCGTTAAGATATCAGCGAACGCATGACCTGCTTCCATACCGCCATACCAACCCCAAACAATGGCATTTGCTTGCTCTGCCCAAGGCATTTCTACGGCTGAGCCAGCAACTAGAAACACTACGGTTTGTTCATTAGCGGCAATGAGCTTACTAATAATCTCATCTTGTGAGTTAGGTAGTTTCATATCTGGGCGGTCAATTGATTCTCTGTCATCAGCATGACTCAAGCCACCAAAGTAAATAACCGCATCCGCTTGTTTTGCCGCGCTAATATATTCAGCTTCACTACTAAACAATTCGCCTGGTGCATTCCAACCTAAAGTGAAACGTTCACTGCCATTATATTGAATTTCAAACGTATAGGTTTCACCTGCCTTTAACTCAACACTCTGGCTTAGCGCACTCACTTGATGATCACTCGTTTGGTGAATAATAACGTTGTCATTATTAATTTTTAATTGAAAATCACCCTGTGTTTCAACGTTAAGCTGATGCAAGCCGGAAGATAAAGGTTTTATTTTCGCTGTCATGGTAATGTGTTGGGTTTTGCCTAGCCCAGTTGAGTTAAACTTAGAATCAACAATCCAAGACTCTGCCGTTAAGTTTTTTCGTGCTTGCTCACTAAAATAAGAGATATTCCATGCTGGCGTTCCCGTCCAATGACGACTTGCAACATAATCACTGGCAATGGGGGCTAATTCACTACTACGTGCTCGCATTACAGTAATATTAACATCATCACCAAACTTGGCTTTTAATCCTGCTAATGGGGTTATTTCATATAAAGATTTCACCTCGGAAGAGCCACCACCTGTACCATGTTTTTTATCGGCATTGGGTCCAAGTACCAAAATGTTTCTTATTAAGCTTTTATCTAAAGGTAATACTGCTTGTTGATTAATCTCTTCATTTTTTAGCAGTACCACTCCTTCGGAGGCAATTTGACGTGCAGCCGCTTGATGTAGTTTGGTATTTCTATCCCCTGATAGACGGTTTTCATCGTACATACCTATAGTATGTTGCACTCTTAAAATACGCCTTGCCTTTTCATCAGCGACTGATTCAGCAACTTTTCCGGCTTGGATCATTTCTAAGAAAGGTTTAGCTAAAAAGTAATCTTGATAATCAGTAACATCGGTTCCCATCTCTAGATCTAAGCCATTAATGGCGGCATCATAAGTATTAATGTCTACGTTCCAGTCTGTTAATAGTACCCCATTAAAGCCCCACTCACCTTTTAATATATCCATAACTAAATGTTTGCTTTGATTGGCGTTTGTTCCATAATACTCATTATATGAACCCATCATTCCCAACACACCACCTTCTTTAACGGCCGCTTCAAAGGCAGGTAAATAGACCTCCCTTAAGGTACGTTCATCTGGTTTGGCATTAACACCAATACGGTTTAGCTCTTGGGTGTTTAAGGCATAATGTTTAACCGTGGCAGCCACATCATTGGCTTGAATGGCTTGAATTTGTGGCACTACCAACTTAGCCGCAAGTATTGGATCTTCGCCCATATACTCGAAGTTTCGACCATACAAGGGTAACCTTGCCAAGTTAACGCCAGGGCCTAGAATAAAGTCTTTTTTTCTGTCACGTGCTTCTGCCCCTAATACTTGGCCATGCAAGCGTGCTATTTCAACATCCCAACTAGCTGCGACAGAAGTCAAGTGGGGTAGATAAGTTGAATAGTCATCTGTCCAACCAGCCGATGCCCATGTGTGACGTTCTATTTGATGACGTACACCATGAGGGCCATCAGATAACCACATTTCAGGAATGCCAACACGCTCAATAGCATTGACATGAAACTTACCACTGGCATGAGTCAAAGATACTTTTTCAGGTAAAGTCATTTGTAACAATAGTGCTTCCACATCTTGCTCTACTGTCGCAAGGCGGTCCTTTGACAGAACAATATCTTGTTTAGTCACTGTAATTTTTGTGTCATTGACACATGCACTAAGACCAACACTTAAAGCAAGTACCGCAGAAACTAGGAGGGTATTTTTTAACTTATCTTTGATAAAAATAATTTTCATAACTAACCTTTTCAACTTATTCATTTGGGCACAACATAAAATGTAAGTGCTTTCGTTTTTTTGATAAAACCATTTTCATCAATACCTAACAGTTTATTAAACAAATATATTTGTGGAATAGTGGCTTCACCCACCGATGCTGTGTCTATTTGATCCAACTCGATTAAGCGAATATCACAGTAATTATTACCTAAAACTTTCGCTAAGATTACTGCTGTCATCCAAACTGCAGTACCACCACCAACAATCACTACTTTGCTAATTTTATTTTGCTGTTTTGCTGTAGCTTGCTTCATAGCTGTCTCTAAGGAAAAATAAAAAATGCCGTCTCTACCTGATTCAGAGAATAGAGACAGCAGTGGGAGAAGAAAGTGTCGATATCATAATCACCCCAAAAACGTTGGCGCTTCAATGCTATTACTAGCAGATCCACGCCATTTTGCGCTATTTACTAATTTTCTAAGCTAGTTAGAAAATAGCACGTACTACCAAGCTATAGCGACGGTCATTGATGAACCATGAACGCGTTTTCTTGTCACCTGCTTGATTTACTTGCATCAAGGTTTCAGTAATATTGTTATTGAGGTTGGTTCCCTGCATGCCAACTTTCCAATTATCGTTAACATCCCAAAAAATGGAGGCATCTAATTGACCATTTGCGGTGTTATAAATAGGTAACGTAGTGATAACATCACGGGAGGTAAGTAAGTACTCAGAGCGCCAGTTATAAGCAATACGCGCTGAAACACCAAATTGCTCATAAAGTAATGCTGCATTGGCATTTTGTTCAGACAGGCCTTCAAGTGGTAAGTTATCAAAAGCTACATCATTCGCCTCATCTGAATTACTCTGAGAGTCACTCAAGCCTGAGTTTGGTGAGCCATTTTCATTAATATGGGTATAGTTTAATTGCATCCCTAAACCACTCCATGCGCCCGGTAAAGTATCAAAGAACTGCTGGTAAGCTATTTCAAAACCAGCAATTGAGCCTTCATCGCCATTAGTAGCACCAGCAACATCTACGGCTTGTGTTGCCCCATTATTAGTATAATCCCTTGTGGTAACACCATTAATAAAGTAGTTACTTAAGTCTTTGTAAAATAAAGAAGCAGTTAATGAACTTGCTTCAGAAAAGTACCACTCTAATGACAAGTCATAGTTATATGATTCCATTGGTTTTAAGTAAGGGTTACCAGAGCTTGCCGTGTAACGTGTATACTTGGCATAAACAGGAACAGGGTCATCACCTTCTGGTACATCGGTATCATAAGTTATGTTTAGGTCTTCACCAGTCATGGCAACATAATTACGTAAATGACCTAATGATGGCAAAGTAATCGCCTCTGAAAAACCAAAACGAACTAACAACTCATCAGTAAGGTTCATTTTAAAGTTCACGCTTGGCAGTACATTGCTATATTCACTTGATGAATTTGTTGATGCAAAGCCCCCATTACCAAAGGCTGCTTGGTCAGAATCTAATATATTTCCTATATCTTCAGGATCTTCTGGGTTTTCAGACGTATCATCTGGAAAGCTCAGAAAACCACGGGTATCATTTTTAAGTTTTACATAACGTAAACCAATATTTGCGCTATAATCATAGCCACCAATATCACCTTCAAAATCCACTTTTATATAGGCTGCATTACTAACTTCTTCGGTTTCATTGATTTCATTTTGGACAAAGTGTCCTGTTGCACCATCACGATCGGCAAGCGGGCTCCAAGCCCAGTCAACCGCTTTAGCACCGGCAAGGTTTTCAGATAAATTATCATAATCCTTGACCATGCCAGTTGATGGGAATAAGAAATTATTACCACCTTCACTGCTTAATACGCCACCACGAGCAAAATTATCAAAACTCACTTCCTCATAAGGCACATCAGTATCAGCATACCAAATAGGAGCACCTGCCCAACCTTCTGATAGTACAACCCAATTCCACATAGATTGTCGAGTGGTTTGCTGACGATCTGAATAACGAACACCAAATTGCACCGCCTTAACTATACCTTGATCAAAGGTATACTCAGCATCTAGCTGGCTAGCAAACTCAGTACCATCATTATCTGAAATATGATCCATGGCACTACGCCAAAAGTGAGTACTAGTATCAGTAAATGGAGTTGACGGGGTATAATCAGCTTGACCATCATAACTAGGGTGATAAAAAGTAATATTTGGTAAGCCACTGCCACGAAGATCCATACCAACAACAGCGCGTGTTGCGCCCATAACGGACATATCTTTAATCTCCATATCTGCGTCAACATATTGAATATCAAAGTTAAATGACCAGCTATCATTCGGGGTGTACTTAGCATTAAAGCTATAATCATTAACAACGGATTCTTCATCTCTGACACGGGTTACCAACGCATGTTGCATACCGTAGCGCAAGGGTGCGCCATCGCCACGCCAGTCTGCTTCAGAAGTAATAATGCCATTTGTAAAGTAACCATTGTCATCAAATTCAAAGCTAGTCCCCTCTATTGACTTCAGTTGTTGACTCTCAGGATTAGTTTCATCGGCATATTCAATCGCATTATCACTCCAAACCAGACTCGCTTGTGAGCGAATATATTCACCGGTAAGTAAAAGTGTTCTATCAGTATTTTCCCACTGCAGTGAAGTGGCAAATCCTTCACGGTCACGATCATCTTGTTTTTTAGTTATACGGGCTGATTCAGGAACAAATAAGGCTTGGCCATCATCTCCTTGATATACTTGCTCCATATACCTACCCACTTGAGTACCGTTAGATTCAACTTTAATAGTTGAGTTAGAATAGTTAACTAAAAAACCTAAACGGCCAGAATCAAGGGTCCAAATATCACTATATAAAGCTGAAAATGTTGGTGATACCTCTTCACGCATATCGGTATAAGTTGCATCGGCTGAAAAAGCAAATACTCTACCTGCAGAGTCAAATGCCTTACGAGTATTTAAATTAACCGTACCGGCAATACCCCCTTCAATCATGTTAGCGGTTTGGTTTTTAAATATTTCTACTGAGCCCATAAGCTCAGGCGATACATCTTCAAAACTTAAGCCTCGGCCTGAGTTGGCTGAAAAACTATCACGACCATTAAATTCACTGCGTACATGTGTTAAACCACGCACAACAACACCGCCACCTTCAACACCAAAGTGATCAGGGTCTTCTGCGGATGCAAAGCGTTCAATAGCAACACCTGGCATACGTGAAATTGCTTCTAAAACGCTTCTATCTGGCATAGAGCCCATATCAGTTGCTGAAATTGCATCCATGACCGTATCAGCATTCATTTTCATATTTTGTGCTGTAATTAAATTACCCCGTTGGCCTTTTACTTCGATAACTTCAATTGCTTCTTCTGCCTTCACTTTTTTATCAGCATCTTCTGCTGCATAAGCAGAAACCGAACTAAGTCCAATTATTGCTGATGCTATTAATGAAAATTTAAATTTGTGCTGTTGAGCATGGTACTTCTTAGCAATCATTTTCTTCCCCTGTCATATTTCACCTTAAGCTCTACTTTTACTTTTATAAGGTATGAATACTTTTTATTTAATTTTATCCAAGGTACCAATTTAGTTCCTTGGGTTTATGACGCTTATTATTTGATATTGGTTAGGAAATGATTATAGTCATCTCATCACCTTGTAAGCGCTTTCAATTTACTCGGACTAGCAACAAGATCAATATTGAAATAGTTCAAATTCTCAAAAGTCGAGAATTTGAACGTTCAACTTTCTTTCTTTATTTATTTGAACGAATAAAAACACTAAATTTCATTTTAAAATCAGCAACAAAGACAACACACACTCTATTTTAAGCTTATATTAAAACCTTGATTTATCCTCACTATAAACGTCCAGACATTGTTTTTTTATCGATTTTTATAACCAAAGTAAACGCTCTGAGATATTGACTGGCTAACGTTTAGATCGGCGCTAATCCTAACCAACTAATTTAGCTTCATTATTCTTTCAAAGGTCTCCCCCTGCTATAGATTTTCTTCGGGGAGTATTTTCCGAGAGTAAGTATATCGGGAGTAAGCATCTCGGGAGTGACAGGGTTCTTTGTTGAATTCGCCAGTGAATTGCAGCAATACAAACTAAAACATAAAATAGCCAGACAACCACCGACAGATTTTTTATTTGTATGCTCCAATCAATACATGCCTATGTAGGTCAGTCGGCATCTATACCGTCGATTTGACGGGCTAAAGCCCGAACTACAGGTAAAATCAAAGCTTTTTTTGAGTTCCTAAACGAAGTGCATAGGCACGAATCAATATAATAAATGACCTTATTGCGCTGACCATTGGCTGATAATTGATTTTAAATACTTGCCGTTATCCGTTAATTGGTCGTTACTCCAAGGGCCTAAACTACTCACATTAGGCTTGAGCATCGCCGAATTTTCTTTTTTATTCGTTACTGACCAACTACAATGCGATAACTTGTTTTTTCTGATAAAGTCTAGCCAAGCTTCAGTGCTTTGCCGATCAATAGCGCCATCCCCATCAGCATTAACGGTTCCCCATTCAGACACAAATAAAGCCAGCCCATCATCAATTGCTGTTTGCGCTCTTTTTCGTAAATCGGCTTTATGTGTTCCTGCATAAAAATGTAGCGCATATACCAAGTTTTTATGGGCTAATACTGGGCTGTCTAAAACTTTGTCAACATCTTGCGACCATGTTTGAGTGCCAACAATAATAAGGTTATCTGGATCAACTTTTCGAATAGCCGCGATTACCTGCTCTGAATATGGCTTAATAATTGTTTGCCAATCCGTATCTTTTAATGGTTCATTATAAATTTCATAAATAACATTGGCATGATTACCGTACTTTGTTGCCATCTCGGTGAAAAACTTAATAGCCTGTGCAACGTTTTCTTCGGCATGATGAGAATGCCAATCGATAATAACGTATATATCATTGTCAATAGCCGCTTCAACAACACGCTCAACTTTGTTCTTATTAGATTCAGGGTGAGTTAAATAGCTACCTTTACCTTGAGCCGCCATAGCCGCACGGATGACACTTGCATGCCAATCATCTTTAAATGCTTTTACGGTTTGAGCATTGTAAAACATTTCACCTTGCCAGCCATCGTTGCTCCAAAAAAGGCTAGGACCAGCCAAGGAAACGGGTTTTGAATATTGATTAACGATTTTTCCGTTAAGTACAGAAAGGTGCCCTTGAACGGACACAGATAAATCAGTGCCGTGAGTATACGTTGCAAAAGTAATGAGTAAGCTCATTAATATACAATGGCGAGAAAATTTTATTTTTTGAAATATAAAGTCGATCATTATTAATATGCTCTTGTTAGATAGTATTTAATTTTATCTTTACAGAGAAAAAACAAATAATCGTCTAACTTTCTTCATATACGCATTTTTGAACGTTTAAATTGACAAAAATAATGCTCTTGATACAGAGTTAACTGTTTAAATGATTTTTATATATTGCCTAGCTGTCAGAATAATGCAATTTTCAATTCACATTTACGCTGATAGATTGTCGGAGGAGGAACACTTAACTGCTTAAAAAATTGTACTGTCGTGAGGTTACTTTTCTGTTGTTCCCAATAAAAATAGCCTATTTTGTTATGTAGCTAACTGTATATACTGGTCCCTAATTAATTTAGGAAAGCTTAACGTTTGGCTAGTTTAAATGTTAGGTATCTTTTGGCGGACGCTCACGATACTAAGTTGCCACCTTGCGAAATATCAACTCTAGCGGTCCTGCACTGAAATGCTTAAGCCAAAAAACACTAAAAACTATTCCACAAATGCAAAAAATTAAGGAACTTAGTAAAGAGAAATCTATAGTCTGGTTACTCAGTCTATTCATGCCATCAAGCACTCCCATTCCTAATATTACATGTGTAACATAGAGAGTTAAAGACAGCTGACCCGTTTGGCATAGCCATATAATAATATTATTTCTGCTAAACTTATCTGAAAGATATAAACAGCCAACCAACACTATGCAAGCAGAACTGCCCGCAGAAATAATATATTGAGGAAATGGCGGTATTATAGTGGTGGAAAACAGCGATACAACCTCTTCCCGCGGAATTCCAACCGCTATTCCATCTCCGATATAAAATCGAATTAAGTAAAATAATACCTCTGTAGTTAGTAAAGTAATAACAGACCATTTAAATAATTGATTTCTTATCACTGCTTGGGAGAGGTCGACTCGTCCTAACCACATCCCAAATATAAGGAATGTAGCCCAAGGAAATACCGGATGAAAACCATTAAAAAGAATATGCCTTACCATGCCATCGAAAGACCACAGATTCATGTATGTTAAGGTAGACCAATTCCAATTTTGATCATAACTAAAGAACAACATCAATACAGGAAAGAATAACGCGATTGTAACTGATACAAGCAACAAGAACCGATTACTAGCCATGAATACTGTAGCAGCAATAAAAAAATAAAAGCCATAAAAATGCAGTATATCAGCCTCCCAGATTGGAGTGTATATTAATCCGGTAGTTATCAGTAATAACGCTCTTTTTATGAGAGACAGTCTACTCTTATTTACAAGTGCTCTATCTCTCGACCTTCGGGCTTCATTCGTTAAAAATGTTACACCAATCCCTGCAAGAATTACAAAAAGAGAAGATGCCCTTCCTTCAAATAGCGCAGAAAACCACATCAAAAATTCGCTACCTGTTTCAGACTGCATAGCCGTTTTGAAATTAACGATAACCATCCCAAATATTGCTAAAGCTCTAGCAAGATCGAAACCCATAATTCTTTGTTTCATAGATACCCTTTAGAAATATAACGCCTTATTTAGTGGTTTATCTGTAAGTGCGTAGCTTCACTTACATTGAAACTACAACAATCGTTTTTTAATAAATATAACTTTGTCTATTTTATAATTTATGTTTGGGACTTATCCTTGATTTATATGATCAGTGCTCGCTATCTTAAGAGAGCTAACGCCCTATAAAGATGTAAGATTAAAATATTGAGGAAGGAAAAAGGGCATCATTGTCCATTTGAGCAACTTGTATAGAGTTTATCCAAGTGTCAATTTTTTTTCGATCTCTTCTTCTATAGTCGTCTCAATTTCCCAATATTCCTCCGATCCAATGCCTTTCTTGGCTTTTTGTACCGTATAATTTAAAAGCAGAGGATAGTACTCATAACATCAGCTCTTTCACTTGTGGTTGGCTCAAAAAGAGTTGTGGGCTCGCCGTTGGGCCATATGCTCCTGATTGTAAAACAGCAATCAAATCACCAGTATTAGCTGGCGCTAAATCAACTTGGTTAGCAAGTATATCCAGTGGTGTACATAACGGACCAACAACATTCACTGTCTCTGGCGTTTCATGATGCATTTTTTGAGGTATAACCACAGGGTAATTTTTGCGAATAACTTGACCAAAATTCCCAGAATTTGCCAAATGGTGATGCATTCCACCGTTAGTAACTAAATAGGTTTTACCGCGTGAATCTTTTTTATCAACAATGCGTGATAAATATATTCCCGCCTCCCCTACTAAATAACGTCCCAACTCTAAATGAATTTCTTTAAAACCAATTAACGACTGATATTTTTCTACTAATTGCGTCAAATTATTAATAACAGGCTCTACTAGTAGAGCTTTTTCATTAGGAAAATACGGAACCCCAAAACCGCCACCAATATTGAGATGTGTTATTTGTATATCAGCCTGTTTAAGTAATTGATAAGCTAACTCAAAAGTATTTGATTGTGCTTGGATTAAAGCCTCAGAGTTTAAGTTTTGCGAACCAGTAAATATATGTAAACCTTTAATATTAACCTTCTCAAAATCTAGCTTTTGCAACATTTTAGCGATATTTTCAGCATCAATGCCAAAAGGCTTTGAGCCACCGGCCATTGACATGCCCGAATTTTTCAATTCAAAACTTGGATTAACCCTCAACGCTATATTTGCCTTACATTGCTGTTGTTGTACTATTTCGTAAATTTGATTAAGCTCATGCTGAGATTCAACATTAATAGTCACCTTACTCACAACAGCGGTAAGTAAATCTTGCGTTGACTTTCCTGGGCCGGCAAAACTGATATTCTTTGGTGCCATACCACTAGACAAAGCTAAAATAAGCTCTTGATGAGACGCAACATCAAAACCACTCACATAATTAACCATTTGAGTAACCAAGGGTGCATAAGGGTTTGCCTTAATCGCATAGTGAATTTTAACGACTTTTGGTAATATTGCCCTTAGAATTTTAATATTGCTGGCGATCAGTGACTTATCATAAACATAACAAGGCGTACCACCAGCGATGGCGACAATTTCTTCTGCTGTTTTTCCTGCAAATATCAGCTGATTATTGTGAACATCTAGTCGATGATGAATATCATGTGTTTTCATTTATGTTCCCTTTATTGAATATATTTTCTGTCTCTCTCTCTTCGAATAGGCTCTTATATTCAGCTTTCCAACTATTTCGATCAAATTTGTTATTAGCATTTCTGGGTAGTGAAGCAACAAAAGCAATATGTTTAGGCTGCATATAATTAGGTAATAAATTCAAACAGTGTCTCAGTACTCGTTTTTCAGTCAATTCATCTGACTTGGCGACAATAATGGCGATAAGTGCTTGTCCTAAAATAGGATGCAACACCCCGATTACAATCGCCTCACTAATATCATCAAGTAAATAAAGCACATTTTCGACTTCATCAGGGCTTAAGCGATAACCAGAAGTTTTGATCAAATCATCTTTTCTACCGACAAAATATAAAAAACCTTCTTCATCTTTTTTTACCACATCTCCAGACCATACAGCTATTTCGGTCAGCGCTATTTGCGATAATCTATTTGGCGCTGGTTTGAAACGTTCTGCCGTTTTTTCTACGTTATTCCAGTACCCTTGGCTAACAAGGGCACCTCTATGCACAAGTTCACCGTGTTCATGTGGCTGACATTCATTACCTTGATCATTAATCACAGAAATTTGTGCATTAGGGATAGCTTTACCAAATGATTCTGGTCGAATATCAATTTGTTCTGGAGGTAAATAACAAGAACGAAATGCCTCGGTAAGTCCATACATTAAATACGGCTGTGCATTAGGCATACTTGCTCTTAATGAATTTAATATCGAGGTTGGCATTGCCCCTCCAGTATTACAAAAATAACGAATACTCTCTCCTATTCCCGAAGGCCAAACCTGTTGTGCTAGCTTAATCCACAAGGGAGGAACCAGTGCTAATGTTGTGATTTTCTGTATTGCTATCATTTTGAATAGATCTTTTTCAAATAAATATTCATCCATGTAGCAACTTGCGCCAATAAGAAAACAAAGAGTAAGCTGACTAAAGCCATAATCAAAACTAAAAGGCTGAATAGCAGCCATAACGTCCGAACTTTTACAAGGCAAATACTCAGCAATACTCTTTGCTCCCATAACAAGATTACGATGGCTCAGCACTACGCCTTTAGCATTACCGGTACTTCCTGATGTATAGAAAATAGCTGCAATATCACTATCGATAATTTCACTATTAATGGCCTCCCTGTTACCCATTTTTCTTAAACGATTTGCAACAGAAGCATTACTGCCAAGCTTTATAAAATCAATCCAACTCATAATATTTATTGAACAGCTATTAATGTCATTTATTAACGGTTTACTTTTAGCTAAATCATCTTCATCTAAACCATCAATAACAATAATATGTTCGAGTGCAGCTAAATTACTCACGCTAGCCTGCTCGGCTAACTGTGCGAAAATTTTCTTTAAGCGTGCTTTATTGGTTACAAGCACTTTTGCTGTGCTGTCATTTAAGATATGAGAAACTTGTCGCGTTTTCAATGCAGGATTAACGGGAATGAGAATCCCGCCAACTTGGCTAACCGAAAAATAGCTTATAACCGCTTTTTCTATTTTTGGTAAATAAATAGCAACGCGTTCTCCTTTACAAAGTCCCAACTGACGCAGTGCTATAGCCGATGTTTCACAAGCCATTTGCAATGCTTGATACGTAGTCCATTTGTTTTTTATACCAAGGGCATTTTTATCTGGACTTATTACTGCTGACTTTTCTAGTAATTCGTGTAATAGCATAGCCATGTTATTTTTCGTCTCGAGTAAACTGTTGTTGATACATTTCATAATATGTACTGCCATTTGAAATGAGTGTTTGGTGGTTCCCTCTTTCAACAATACGACCTTGATTAAGTACGATAATTTGGTCTGCCTTTTCAACCGTTGATAATCGATGTGCAATGATTACCATTGTTTTGTTTACACCCAATCGGTTGAATGCTTGTTGTATTAAAAATTCTGATTTATTGTCGAGTGCTGAGGTTGCTTCATCTAAAATAACAATTGGAGCATCTTTAAGCATAGCCCGTGCAATCGCAACACGTTGTCGTTGTCCGCCAGAAAGTAAACAACCATTCTCTCCTATAGCAGAATCCAACCCTAAAGGTAATGAAGATGCGAATGCCATTACATTTGATTTTTTAGCAATATTTTCTAACTCTGCTCGGGTTACTTCACGCTCACAGCCAAATAAAATATTATTCGCCAAGCTATCATCGAACAAAACTATTTGCTGAGAAACAAAAGCAATATTCGATCTGAGTGATGCCAAACCATATAGCTCTATTGGTGTGTCATTTATATAGATTGATGACGCTGGCACGTCATACAGTCTTAACAGTAAATTTGCTAATGTTGACTTGCCACTACCTGTTTCACCCACAATAGCAATTGAAGTTTTTACTGGAATGACAAACGCTATATCATTTAAGGTGAATGATGCACTTAAGGGGTATGAAAAATTAAGCTGTTTGAATTCAATACTAAAGCTTTCACCTGATAAAATTTTATTCCCATCATCATGTTCTTCGTGTTGATCCAGTAGCTCAAAAATACTATTTGCTGCGGCGATACCTCGTTGTAATTGCTGGTTAACTGTCGTCAATTGCTTTAGAGGACGCAATAATGAACCGATGGCAAATAACACCATGGTAAATGTGCCGGGAGTCAATTCTTGAATAATACTTTCATTACTAGCTAATAAGAGAACCGCTGAAATAGAAAAGGATGCTACTAACTGAATGGTTGGATTGCTTAATGCACTAGCCGTTGCAAGTTTCATCATCTGTTGACGATTTCTATTATTTGCCTTCAAAAATTGCTTCGATAACCTATTAGCCATATTATACGCTAATATTTCTTGATGATTAGTAAGCGACTGTTCAGCTACTTTTGTGATATCACCCATACTGTTTTGTAGCGCGATACTAACTTGCTTGAAGCGTTTAGTTACTTTCATTATGATAAAAGCAATTAACGGTCCTATAAGCACAAAAACTAACGATAACTTCCAACTTTGATAAAACATCATTGCCAGTAAAACAAGTACAATTATAGACTCTCTAAACACGGTCACTAATGCAGAGGAAGTCGCCTTAGATATTTGCTCTGTATCGTAAATAAGCTTTGATATTAATGTACCTCCATTATATTTATCAAAATAACCCATAGGTAAACATTGTAATTTATCAAAGACTTGCTGGCGAATATCATAGGTAATATAATTACTGATATAGGATAGTATATAGTTATAAACGAAGCCTGCGCTGCCACGAACAAGAAAAATAACTACAACAAGTAATGCTCCCATTTTAAGCGTAGCACTGTTGGATTGAGCTAAGCCATCATCAACAAGTGGTTTAACAAAGTAGATCATGCCTGCATCTACAATGCTAAAGACACATAATGCTAATAGCGCAAGCGCTATCTTTGGCTTATGTGAAGAAAAATAGCTAAATAAGCGAGACCACGACTTTTCTTTTTTATGCTGATTAGACCCAACACTATTCTCAGGTAAATAAATCATTTTTACACTCATTCCCTAACTACGCCAACGGTTATAAGACCAACACCATTGTTTTGGGTTGGCTTTAATTATTTTTTCAAAACGGTGGTAAATAGCATCCATCGCTTGAGTAATAGCTTGAGTATTATTTTCTACTGATCCTGAATTTACAGTTTCTAAAACCACTTGGTATCGCCCATTTTCTTGTAATATCGCATAACAAATAAGCAGTGGAACTTTTTGATAAGCCGAAACCATAGCAATACCACAGGGTGCGCTTGTTGCGCGGCCAAAAAATTTCACGGGTATATTTCTTGAAAAATGATCAGTATGTAAACAAATCACATTTTTTTTCTTGGTCGCTTGCAGTAATTGCATAAATGCATTTGAATTTTTTGCATTAATCACCATTATGTTCGATTTTTTATATATATCAGTGGCTGATTTGACAAAAGGTGGAATTTTAGACATCGTAATCACTTTACCCACCAAGCGCTCAATAGCAACGGGGGCAATTTCATAGCAACTCATATGCATAGTAGCCACCGCTGCACCACCTTTATTATTAAGCAACTGCAATGTTGCTTCATCACATACAATATCAATCTCGAGTTCATCGAGCCAAAAACACTCAGTAACACCGAAAACAGTATTTCGATATGATTCAAGTGCTAATTTTTTAACCTGAGTTTCAGATAAATTTGGTAGCGCCAAAGTAATATTACTAATGGCACGGTTTTTGGTTTTTGTTGAGTTGTTAAAAATGAGCGTTGCAATAATTCTTGCAAATTTTTGTCGCTGAGTTCGTTTGAATGACTTTAACATCCAAACAATTATATTTATAAAGAAGCTGACGGTAGTATTTTTCATGTTAATTATTTTATACCGACGACTTAATCGCACTTTCTACGTAAAATTGTAGGCTTCTCAGTGTTGTAAAAGTTTCCATTGATAAATCAATATCATTAATATCAATATCAAAGTTGCTTTCAATTTCCATGAGCAAAGTCATAACGCCCATAGAATCTAGCTCTGCATACTCACCAATTAGTGGCATGCTCACAGAAATTGATTCAGCGGGAATATTAATGATTTTGCTCAGTATGTATTGTAGTTTCGCTACAGTGTTCATGACATAGTCTATCCTTCATTTAGTTAATGTATAAATTTTATTGAAAATTCACGTCTTAATATGTAACTTTAGTTTATAAAAACTGTCATATTTATAACGATAAATGTTAAATATTGTAAGAAACACCGAGAGCTTACGACAGCATGTTTTAACTTAACTTTATAAAAAATTCGGCCGCAAGCGATCGAGTTTTAAGATAGTTCAGAGCCAGATTTTGTTTAACCAGTAACACCAAAATATTGATTACCACACAGCCTGTCGATTTTCGTCAAGATCTCTACGACTTCGCCTCGGTTTATAAATCACACCCTAAATAAACATTTATGCAAAGCGCAGATTTTAATTCACATAAGTGTCAAATTGACTGATTTAAACTTAAGTGTGACTCTCGGTTAAATTGAATGTTTGTATACACAGTAACCTTATAAATCATACTGTCAGTCACTTAAAACCAATAAAGAATTAAAAATAATGAGACGGATAATTGAAGAATAAAAATACAATATCAAAACTATTAATTAAATGACTATTAAGAAGTATTAGATATCAGAGTAAGTTTGAAAAAATAAAAAAAGCAACACTAATAAACAAAATCCCTGTAACAGCGCTTATTACAGAATTTGCTTTCTTTATCTTCTGCTGAATAATTGGTTTTGAAAGAAATAAAGCTATTAGAATGAACCAAAATAAAGACAAGAAGAATAATATGATAACTGCAAATATTTTCGTTATTAGGCTTATTTCTGGAGTTATTATTGCTGAGAATAATGTTATAAAAAACACCATTGCTTTGGGATTTAGAAGGTTTGTATACAAACCTTTTTTAAAACCATCAAATGAAGTCATTTTATTTAGGTTAAAGTTTTTATGGTTGTTGTTTAGAGTTTTTTGTCGATTAAGAATTGAGACTTTGATTGCGATTAATCCACTCCAACCTAAATAACTAGCTCCCGTTATTTGAACAATAATAAATATTATTGTTGAGTTTTTTATTAGCATGCTAATACCTGTTAAACCAAACAGTGTATGAAATAAAATAGCAACAGAAATTCCTATAGCTGAGGCTAAAGCTGTTTTTCTAGATTCTTGACTTGCCATTTGCACAATTAAAGCAAAATCGGGTCCAGGACTAATTAATGCAACTGTATGAATTATTGCTAACGATAGTAAAACTTGGATATCCATGAGTAATTTGAAAGTATTAAAAATTTTCTACATCATGCTATTTAATCTATTTTGTTTATAGGAAATTATTGCATTAAACGCTGAAAGTTAGCAGGGGTAATGAGAAAAGCACTTTTAAATGCATTATTAAAGTGGCTTTGATCGAAAAAACCGACCTGATTGGCTATTTCTGCTATTTTGTTTCCTTTAAGTAATTCCTTCTTGGCATATTCTAGGCGTATTCGCTTTAAGTATGCGTGTGGTGGCATTCCGACAGATTTATTAAACCTTCTTAGAAACTGAAATTTACTCATATTTAAGGAACTAGCTAAACTGTTTAATTGAAATGATTGACTAATATCATCGTGAAATAGTTCTTTAATCTGGCCTAATTGGCTATCAGTTAAACAAACCCTTTTACTATCAATTTGAACTACATTAGAATCATTATGTAAAAACAGCTCTGTAACAAATGCCATCATTGTTGTTTCTATCTGCAGGTTAGTAATGCAGTTAGGCTTAGTAACTAATAATTGATGAAGTGCTAAAAATGCATAATATAAACTAGGTTCGTTAATTAATGGAGAGCCAAAGAAAGACTCTTTCTTAGTTAATTCTTTGTTTATTTGAGTCATATATTTTATAGGTATAGACATTACATGTGCTTGGTAACCTGAATCATTGATGCTTTTTCCATTATGGATTTCATCAGGGTTCAATGTAGAGATTGATTCAGGGTAGAGCTTATAAGATCGACCTTTATGTATATATTCTTGGCTTCCATAGGAAACAACACCAATATGATAGTCTAAATGAACATGTCGTTCGAACTCAAACTTATTGAAAGTAGCTATACTGAGTTCTACATTCGGTAAAGCTGAACTATGCCAATACTTTATCTGCTCTTTTTGCATGTCCTCTTCCTTCCTCTTACCCAAAATATATTTTACAATTATTCAAATAAGGTTTTCTTGTAAAAAATTGCGATTGTATAAAATTATTTTACTTGAGTCTGGTTGAATATTGTAGAGTTAAAAATATACCAAAGAATTCAAACAGAAGCATAGCCAATAGATGAGTATTTATTTTCATTACAACCGCCCTATTTAAACGTTGCATTATTGCAATCATTTATGAATATCCGTCAAATAAAAACATTAACACTCATGGTGTAGTAGTTGTAATAAAATTTAATAAGCAGTAACAACATTCCACTTTAAAAAAATAAGAGATAATGATAATGGGTAACTTTAAAAGTATTAACCACTACCTTTGCAAAACTCCTAGCCCGTTATCGGGGTTAGCATTAGCAATCGCAAGCTTAGGTTTATGCTGGGAAAGCATCGCTAAAATAAATGGATCAGCTCAAGTATTAGGTGCAATACTCGCTAGCTTTATTCTGATCTCTCTATTTTTAAAATTTTTAATTAACCCCGCACTTTTAAAACAAGATTTACAGCATCCTATCGCCGGCAGTGTTATTCCAACGCTTACGATGGCAACAATGGTAGTAGCAAATACTATTGGATTATATGATTTACAAATAGGGCAAGCCGTTAGTTGGTTCGCTATTATTTTACAGCTATTTTTTCTGACTGCTTTTGTTTTTTATCGCATTAACAGCTTCAATTTTAAACAGATTTTACCTAGTTGGTTTATCCCTCCAATAGGCTTAGCGTTAGCAATTGTCACTCATCCTGGGGGGCTACCAACTACCCTAAGTAATATATTCTTGGTATTAGGCCTACTTTCATATGCGCTATTATTGCCTATTGTTTTGTACCGTTTAATCTTTTCAGGTGCTCTTGATAATAACCAAAAGCCGATCATAGCAATCCTCGCCACACCAGCGAGCCTATTGATAATTACATACTTAGCATCGGTACCACAACCTAACCACCTGCTGTTTACTGTATTGTTGATCGTAGCAATATTAATGACGTTATATGTTTATTTTGCATTTATAAGTCTATTACGCTTACCCTTTAGTCCTATTTATTCAGCTTTAACCTTCCCGCTCGTTGTTAGTGCTATCGCTTTATTTAAAACCAGTCAGCTATTCTTAAAGGAAGGAATTGATATGCAATGGGTATCACTAACAACACAACTGGCTAACCTTGAACTAATTATAGCGACTGTAATGGTTATTTATGTCACCTTCCGTTACTTGAAAAATTATTGGCCTTCAAAATATTAATTCCCTACTATTAATAAGCGCTCATGGCACTTTTATTTTATAAATGTACAGTAAGTAATAACTATATGATGCTTACCGTTATATCTTCCTACCGCTTCCGCTAATAATTTATAGCAATAGGTAATCAATTATGTTCCGAAAGATGGGAGTAGCCACCTTAATTTAGTTTGATTGATCTTAATATCACGCCAGTTCTACTCATTTGAGTTACAAAAATTAAAAGAGGTGCAAAAGTGCAACCAACAGGTAGCTAGGCTGCAACCACAAAAGAACACCCTCCATTTAAAAAAAACAAAAACCAATAAAAATCAATAATATATAAATCAATTTATATTGGCATGATAGTTGTTACATACTTAATAGCATTCATTCAATACATTTACCTTTATAAGAGCATTTATGAAAGTTGCCTTACTTACAGCCCAATCACGGGTATCACCTGTTTTTGAAACAACGTGTCGTTGGTTCGTGATTAACGCGACTAAAAATAGATGTGTTATCCGTGGTACTTATTATTTTAATGCACAAAATGAAGTAGCAATGGCTAACGAATTATTAATAGAAAATATTCAACTGATTATTTGTGGAGCCATTCCTTATTACCTCGAAAAGTTATTAGTCAATCAAGGCTGTGACGTGCTTTCATTTATTGCTGGAGATGTAGATGAGGTTTTACAAGCACTACGTTATAACTTATTAGATGATCCTAAATTTAAAATGCCTGGTTGTAAAAAGCGTAAACGACGAAGAAATATATTTTTTTGCAAGCGCAATATGAATGAACAAATTGACACTCAATAAAAAAGGAAAAATCAAGATGAAAACATTAGATATGAGACAAGGTTATTGTCGTCGTGCAGCTCAAATAAATCAAGCCGTAAATTTACCTCGTCCACAACAACGTATTCGTTGTTGTGGACGAGTATTAAGTGAGCAAGAAATTGACCTTTTTGCAGAAAAAAAACAAGGTCGTGGTCAAGGCAAAGGTCAACGCATGGGCAATGGTCAAGGACAAGGACAAGGTCAGCGTATGGGTAATTGTCAAGGTCAAGGATAACGATGTAAATAACAGCTAAATCACATCTCTCTACTTCATTTATCCAACAAAGTAGGGAGATAACTTTTACAGTGAAAATACCCTTTTAAACAGAGCGATTATTATCATCTAAGTGCTATAAAAAAGACTTTCAGCTGAATTAACATGAATAAAAATGAATTAAAATGAAAAATTTAGAAAAAAACATACTACAACATGAAATTCAAAAACTAGGACATATCACCTCAAAAGTCACCTTAGAGAAAGTAAAAAAACAACACAGTCACCAACACTGTATGTTATGCGGAACACAATCTACCTTTGGCTTAAAACTTAATTTTTACAGCGATCAAAATAGTGATATTTGGGTCAAAACAAAAGGCAGTATTCATCAGCAGGGGTACCAAGGAATTTTACATGGTGGCTTTATTGCTGCCTTACTTGATGCTTGTATGTGTAACCTTATTTTTAATAAAGGAGAAGAAGCAGTCACTGGCGATATAAATATTCGCTACCTTGCAGAAATTTCAATTACCTCAGAAATTCTCATTCAGGCTAAAATAATTAAAAATTATTTTAGCCTGTATAAAGTAGAAGCCGATTTGTATGTAGATCAACAGTTAATGGCCACAAGTAACGCTCGTTTTATGAAACGACAATAGAAGACATTATGACAACAACCATAACATTGCTCGTTGATAATCAGGCGCAAGAGGACTTAAAAAATGAGCATGGTATTGCCTTCCTAGTTGAACATCAAGGCAAACGAGTTTTATTTGATAATGGGCAAAAAGATGCCTTGTTTTTTAATGCCGCCAAGCTAAAAATTTCACTTAATGATATTGATATCATCATATTAAGTCATGGTCATTATGATCACGGTGGAAACTTAGCTGCACTGTTATCAGCTAATCCTAGTGCACTTTTTTATGCTCATCCTGACTGTAAAAATACAAGATACTCACTCCACCTTAACAAACCAGTAAAAACCATTTCTTTATCTGAAAAATCTATCGATGCAATCAGGGCTATTCCTGTTGAACAATGTAATCTCATCACGCGTGCAACTGAGATATTACCTAGCCTCTGGTTAACAGGGGAAATTCCACGTTTATGTGATATTGAAGATACTGGAGGTCCTTTTTTTCTCGATAAAAAAGGAAAGAAAATTGATTGGCTTCATGATGATATGAGCCTCTGGATAGAAAAAAAAACTGGGTTAACTGTGATTTGTGGCTGTTGCCACTCAGGTATTATCAACACATTAAATCATATTAAAAAACAAACAGAAGAAATGAAACCTATTCAAACACTACTTGGAGGGCTGCACCTTGTTAACGCAAACCAACACCGCCTCAACTACAGTTTTGAATATTTAAGTAAACAAAATATCGAGATGTTTTATCCCGCACATTGTACCGGCGATCGTCCAATGGAGCTACTTAAAGAAGCATTTAAAAACAAAGTAGAAATAGCAAAAGCAGGATTAAAAATTATTCTGTAATAGATAAAAAAACTACTTCAATGATCACGCATAGCAAAAATGGAACACCATGAGTAACAAAAAGTTTGATAAATCAAAAATACTGACAATCTCCTCTGCGCACATGATACATGACATTTACTCATCATTTTTAGCGCCTTTACTACCGCTTTTAATAGAGAAAATGGGCATATCCTTGTCAATTAGTGCCTTTTTAGACATCATAAGAAGAGTTCCTGCTTTGCTAAATCCTTTCTTAGGATTATTAGCAGAAAAAACAGGGGCAAAATATTTTGTGATTTTAACGCCCGCAATAACAGCCATATCAATGGGGTTAATCGGTTGGGCACCGTCATATACTGTGCTCTTTGTCCTATTATTTGTTTCAGGGATCAGCGCAGCACTTTTCCATATTCCCTCTCCTGTTCTTATAAAAGAGGCATCAGGCAACCGAGTCGGCGTAGGCATGAGCTGCTTCATGGTAGGCGGCGAAGTAGCGCGAACGTTAGGTCCCTTAATCATCACCGCAGCAGTTTCACTTTGGGGGTTAGAAGGTACTTATAAATTGATTCCTTTAGGGGTTATCGCCTCAGTAATCTTATATATTAAACTCAAAGATATTGACCAATTTCGTCCAGCGAGAAAAATCATCGAAAAAGGCGATAGTAAAAAGTTACTCAAAAAGTACCGCCCCCTTTTTATCGTAATAGGTACTTTCCTACTTTTTCAATCAGGCATGAAAAGCGCGTTAACACTCTACCTACCTATTTATTTAACAAGTCAAGGGGAAAGCCTTTGGTATGCGGGGTTCTCTCTATCATTACTACAGTTTTTTGGTGTTATAGGCACTTTTTTAGCAGGAAATTTTTCAGATAAAATAGGTCGTAGTAAAATGCTGATTATTAGCAGCATAGGATCAACCATCAGTATGAGCATTTTTGTTTATACCGGCAACATCTATATGCTGGCTTTTTTAGGGTTATTTCTCTTTGCATCTGGACCAGTTATTATGGCAACAGTGCAAGATACTAATTCCCATATGCCCACTTTTATGAATAGTATTTATATGACAATCAATTTTGGTATAAGCTCTATTATTGTCTTTAGTGTCGGTATGTTAGGTGATACATTTGGTTTAGAAAGCACATATCTGATCTGTAATATATTAGCCCTTGGTTGTATTCCAACAGCCTATTTATTAACAAAATATGTTAAATAGTTAAAAAGACAAAGTTATCAAGAAAGGGGATACCTGTTTTCTCTTTTAAAGCCCTAGCTAATACGCCAATTCTTCATGGGAAACCATACATTTTTTTATTAAAGCAAGCCAAGTTAAAACGCTATGTTGTATTTTTTCATTTTACGAAATAGTGTTGTTTTATGTATTCCTAATACTTTTGCAGTCGACACTTTACTGTGGTTATTTTTTAGTGCATTAATAATCATTAACTTTTCACTTTCTTCTCTACCAGCTCCTAAACTATCATGGTGTTCCGTACTTATTTTTAAACCCTGTTTATTGTCTATTGTTATAAAAGGAAAACAAGCTAATTGAATATAACTTTCTTGGCATAAAATACAGGCACGTTCAATGCTATTTTCTAACTCTCGGATATTACCTGGCCATGAATAAGACTGTAGTTCCTTTAATGCCTTGGATGAAATACCCTTTATTGACTTTTTATGTAACTGATTAAAACGGTCAATAAATAACTCGGCTAAAAAAGGAATATCTTCATAACGCTCAGCTAAGCTTGGTAAATTAATTTTTATAACATTCAGACGGTAGTATAGATCTTCACGAAACTTACCTTCAGACACTAACGCTAATAAGTCTTTATTGGTCGCAGTAATAATACGTGCATCTGTTTTTTGCGATATTTGACTACCAACTGGCTCAAATTCACGTTCTTGTAATACTCGTAATAAGCGAACTTGCAAAGCAGGTGAAACATCACCAATTTCATCTAAAAATAATGTCCCATTAGCGGCTCTTTCAAAGTAGCCTTTCTTATCTTTATATGCCCCCGTAAATGCGCCTTTAACATGTCCAAACAGTGTAGATTCCAATAAGTTTTCAGGTAATGCTGCACAGTTAACGCCGATAAAGGGTTGCTTACTTGTTTTACTTGAGTGGTGCAGTGCCTTTGCAGTGACCTCTTTACCTGTTCCTGTTTCTCCACTAATAAGGACTGTCGCCGAGGTTTTCCCCACTGCATAAACCATTTCAATCACGGGTTTCATCGCAGGACTATGACTGGTTAAAGAATTAGATTTAGCTTGTTTAATCAGTTGCTTTTTTAATACTTCGATTTCAGATAAGTCGCGGAAGGTCTCAGCACCACCAATAATATTACCTAAATGATCTTTAAGCACTGCGGTTGATAAGCTAACGGGAACTTTATTGCCTTTATTATTAATAAAGTAACAATCTTTATTAATAATAGGTTTACCAGTACGTAGTGTTTCACGCAAAGCACATTGTTCACCGCATATACTAGAACGAAAAACCTCTGAACAATAACGCCCTAGAGCATCGACACGTTTAATCCCTGTGATTTTTTCAGCGGCACGATTAAACGAGCTAATTTTCCAATCATGATCAACACTGAAAACTCCATCAGAGATACTTTCTAAAATAGGGTTTTTATCAAATAACTGAATATTTTTGCTCATTAAAATCTTATTCCCTGTCCCGTCCTAAAATACGTTGACGGTTTCTAATAGAAGGTCAGTAGTTTTTTCTCCCGGCCTTTTTTATGCACTTGGTTCGGTGTTTTCATTCCTAAACTTAAATGTGGTCTCATTTCATTATTTATCAAGATTGCTTTAGATCATCTAGGTTTTGGCATTTCTATAATAAAAATTATTACTTCAATATGCCATTAATGCGCTCAGCCAGTGCATTTTGATAACAGTAATAACCATCAGTCATTGATGGGATAATACCATTTTAATTCAGCTTTATTTGATATACCTGCAAGCAATACAGCAACCCTCTATATCAATGATGAATCGTACTACATTGATACTGACGATTATTGAATGCATCAAAGTTTATTACTCGTAAGATAATAGTAAATTTCATTTTACAAAAAACATCTCATTATCTAACTCATTATATCCCCTTGCAAGTAATGAATTTTGGGTTAATAAACTACCTTACACTTTCTGACATGTTCCGACAGTTTTTGCACATTTCAGTTACTGTTTTGAACACAATTAATGCGCACAATAACCGTAACAAAATTGTAATTCGAAAAATGATAGGAATCTTTATGACAACACTAGGAAAACAACAACCAATAACTAAAAAAGTATATTTAACTGTAATAGCAAGTGCCATTATTTTAAGCTTTTATGCTGCGCCTGCTTTTTCTTTCTCACAAGCAGAGCAACAGACTTCAGAAATTAAGGTTGAACAAAATAGCACTAGCCATGAAGTAATCCAAGTGACTGGCAAAAGAAATCAGGCTAATAGTGAAATGACAGAAGAAACAAATCAACTCATGAGTGTAGCCGGTATGGGCAATGACCCTCTCAGTGCAGTTTATAGTTTACCCGGTATTGTTTATGCGGGAGGAGATAGCGGCTCACCTGCAGTACGGGGTTCTTCTCCAGATGATAACGCCTTTTATATTGATGATATGCCTGCAGGTTATATTTTTCATTTATTTGGTGACAGTATTTTTAATGAAAACTTAATCCGTGATTTTAGTTTGCACCCTGCGGCATTTGGTAGCGAATATGGTAATGCTACCGGTGGTGTTTTCGATATTAAACTGCGTGATCCTAGCCATCAAGATATTGAAACCACCATTGATCTAAGTATGCTCAAAAGTGGTGTGTTAGTAGAAGGCTCAGCGACTGAAAACTCGGCTTTTTACTTCTCTTACCGACGCAGCCAAATTCACTTATTCTTACCTGAAGGTGAAGAAGATGAAGGTTATACTATTTTTAAAGCCCCTGTTAGCGATGACTATCAAGCAAAATATCAATGGCTATTAGGCGATGCTCATAAATTGACGTTCAGTGCTTCCGGAGCTAGTGATACCGGCGGAATAAATATCTCTGAAAATTCAGAGCAAGGTCGTATAGACCCAGACAGTATAGGTGATTTAAAAATAACTACGCGTTTTGATAATCAAAATATTTCATGGCAATACTATGGTGATGATCACAAAATGATGCATCTAGTCTTTGGTCATAATTCAGCTGAAACTGATGAAAAATTTGGTCAAGGACAATTCGTCAACCTTATAAAAGAGAGCTATGATCTAAGGTTCTTTTATCAACTGGCCTGGCTAGAAGATCATAAGTTAGGTTTTGGCATTGATTACAGTAAATCCGAAGCTGATTATAGTTTCGATATTATTCCGTACTACTGCACCGAGTTTGATAGTGACTGTAGAGAGCATAAAGGCGAACGTATTCAAGATAATACTTCTCTCACAAATCAAAATATTGCTATTTACCTTGATGAAACATGGGACATAAACGAAAACTGGCAACTTATTTTAGGTGTTAGAGGTGAGCGTAATGATTATACCGAGCAAAGTTTTATTCACCCTCGATTTTCTCTAAGCTGGTTAGCAAGTGATAACCTAACTATAAAAGCAAAAGCTGGCACATATAATCGTTTTCCAGATATAAATACCGCGATTAAAAAACTGGGTAACCCTAAAATAAAATCGCCTAAAGCAGCTCACTACTCACTTGGCTTTGAATATGACATTAATGATTTATGGTTCACATCCATCGATGTTTATCACAAAAATTTTGCTGACTTACCTCGCTCAACAGATGAATATACTATCAATTCTATTACTGGTGAAGACGTTCATTATACCGCCGATACCTCAGGCACAGCGCATGGCGTAGAATGGTTAGTAAGGCGTGATCGACAAAACGGTTGGTTCGGCTGGGCGTCATTAAGTTGGTCTAAAAGTGATCGCTCTGACGATTTAACTAATATAACCAGTGACTATTACCTTGATACCCCACTAGTGGTTAATGTGGTAGCAAATTATGAATTAAATGAACGTTGGGATTTTGGCTTACGCTTTACCCTACGTAGTGGAGCGAAATATACCCCTATTACAGGTTTACGAGAAAACCCTGATTACGAGGATCATTACTTACCTAACTATGGCGACGTTAATTCAAAAACATTACCGGTTTACCACCGTTTAGATTTAGAAGCTAATTATAAAACACATTATTGGGGTTATAACGCTCAATGGACATTTGCCATTATCAATGCCATGGCACAAGAGAATGTTTCTGGCTATTACTACGATCCTGAAGATGACGATAGTACAACTAAATATACTGTTAGCGGTGAAGAGGATATGGGTATCTTTCCTTATATTGGTTTAAAAATGACATTTTAAAATGGAGTAGGAGCGACTGAATCAATATTAATCGCTCCTTATTTTTCTTACATTTTTTAAACATTTTTATTCCATTAAGTGAATATACACTTAATTACAATGTGATAACATATTCTCACTTTTTAGCACTGATATTTTTCTCGTTATGATCATCAAAATAATTAATCGGCTTATCTTAAAGCAATCAATTTATTGTCTACTTATTGTTTTTTCCTTTACTTTTATATGTCATGCAGCTCAAGAAAGCGTTAATGCCTCAACCAATCTCAATAATCCCATTATAAAAGATAATTTTGAATGGGACTTCATTATAGATCTTTCGCTAACCAGTCAACCGGTTGTATTAGCTTACATTGAAGAAATAAATACTTGGGATTATTTCCTCCAAGGGCTTTTAATCGATATTTCTTATAAAGGCTTTTTCTTACAAACTAATTCTAGACGCTCTTCTACTGTTTTAACGGGTAGTGAATTTGGTTATCAACTCACGGTACAAAAAGACTGGCAATTAGACCTTCTTTTGAAAGCCTATATTCCGGGTTATAAGCCGACAGCTATAATCAAAGATCAAGAAAAAGATATTCCACAATTATCTGGATTAGAAGATCGTAACCCTATTGGTGGTCTTGCCCTGCGTTACTCACACTATTTTGAAAATGCTATATTTTATATTGATTTTGCGGCGGCCAATGCCGGTGAAGATGAACAAGGAAATAATATTCATGGCATTATCATAGATAGCTTTTATAGTTACCTAATACCTTACCGTAACTGGGATGTATACCTTGGAGTTGGACTAACCTACTATGATGAAGCACTGATAGATTACACATTTGGCATCAATGAAGATGAAGCAACCCCTAGCCGACCATTTTATCAAGCTGACAGTACCTATAGAGCACAACTGGAAGTATTTGCACAATATCCGTTATCACAAAGTTGGTCTTTTAATACCGGCATTACCCAAACCTTCTATTCTAACAACATAAAACAAAGCCCTTTAGTTGACAAAAATAAATTAACACAGTTTATGCTAGGGGTCGCTTATGTATTCTAGCGTTTGCAAAGGAATTACTCTGCTAGTTTTTATCTTAATAAATAGTGTTATATCGTCTTCAAAAGCAGCTGAAAACACCACTTTGACTGCTCAAACAAATTTTAGTGTGCATCCCCAACAATGTGTAACTTTACGCCAAGGGCGTGACTGCTTTGCCACCATAGTAATGAAATGGCAAAAAACATCAAAAACATCACTTTGTCTTTATCAAATAAATAAAAAGCGAGCAAATAGTCAAAAAAAGCTCGTGTGTTGGATAAAAAAGAATGATGGCAATATAAAGGTTGAATTTGAGTCGAGCGAAAACCTCACTTACCAATTGCGTACACTAAAAGATCAGCTCTTGATTGCTGAAACTGAAATAGTGGTAAGTTGGGTACATAAAAACACTTCTAGAAAGCGTCGTTGGCGTTTATTTTAACAGAGCAAACCTAAGGTAAATGTATGAGTACTATTTTATTAGTTGAAGATGATATCAGCTTAGCAAACTGGGTTTGTGAATATCTAATCGAGCAAAACTTTAACGTTATTCATGTAGAGCGTGGCGATCTAGTGTTAGACAAAATGAAAAATAATACCATTAATTTGGTATTATTAGATGTGATGTTACCGGGTCTAAATGGTATTGAAGTTTGCCGTATTGTCCGTCAACATTATCAAGTACCTATTATTATGCTAACCGCTAGAGCCGATGAATTTGACGAAGTCATTGGTCTTGAAGCTGGCGCAGATGATTATGTAATAAAGCCGGTTAGACCAAGAGCCTTACTCGCGAGAATTAACCGGCAACTATCAAGTCAAGCACTTGAAGCAGCGCCCAAAAACATGTTAACTTTTGGCGAGTTAACCATTAACAAAGAGGCTAAACGAGTCACGTACCAAAGTGAAGAGATACCACTGTCTTCAAGCTTGTTTGCTTTTTTAACTTTTCTAGCTGAACAAGCCGGTAATGTGGTTGATAGAGATTCTGTTTTTATTGCCTTAAAAAAACGAGCGTATGATGGGCAAGACAGGCGCTTCGATGTGATGTTATCAACGCTGAGAAAAGTATTTAATGACGATCCCCAAAACCCCAAAAAATTTAAAACAGTGTGGGGAAAAGGCTACTTATTCGTCAGTGATGCATGGGACAGCAGTCTAGCTGATAACAATCAAAACAATACTAAAAAAAGCGACTAACTATGCGAGGTTTGTATTTAAGTATTATTTTTACAGTACTCGGCTCATTATTTTTTATTGGTTGGGGGTTAGATAAACTTGCTGAGCATGTAGAGCCAGACAAAAACAATAAACAAGAACAACATAGTACACTATTGTACCGCCAATTAGCCCAAGGCTTAGCACTGCAATTAGATAGTCAAACTGAAAAATCACTTTTCGATACCGTGAGCCAATTCCAACAGCAGTATAAAATTAACTGCCAACTTGTGCTGAGTAACGATATTGCTTTGCCTCAAACCCTACAAGCCCAATTAATAGATCATGGAGGGCTATTACTGGCTTCACAAAACGATCAATATTTATTAAAAAAACTTGAACAACACCCAAGTTACTTACTTAGAATCAACTTTCCTGTAGAGCATGAAGAAAACCAACCATTCAACTTCATTTTGACATTGGCTTTATATTTAAGTATTTGTGGTATGCTTGTTTTATGGGTATTCCCTTTAAGCAGAAGACTTTATTTATTAAATAATGCCGCCGCAAAAATTGGTGACGGTCAATTAAATATTCGTATTTCCCCAAGTAAATTCTCTTATATTAAAATGCTCGAAAAAAGCTTTAATAATATGGCAAGTCAAATTGAAAAGCTTATTGCCGATAATAAAATTTTAGCCCGTAGCTTGTCTCATGATATTAGAACCCCAATTGCCTGCCTGCGCTTTGGTTTAGAAGCTGCCATTGACAGCGAGACTTTAGATAAAAAAAATAACTACCTTGCTCGTATGGATAATGAGCTAACCAATATGGAAGAAATGACAAGTGCCTTTCTCGAATATGCATCAATGGAGCGGCAAGCACTACACCTTAAAAAGCAAGAAACAAACGTATGCTCTTTAATTAACTCAGCCATTAATGATTGTAAAATACTCGCTAAGCAAAAAAATGTTAACGTTGAACTGACAAAAGCACCTGAACAGCTCCTTTATACTCTTGACTATCACTGGTGCTACCGAGCACTAGTTAACTTAATTAGCAACGCAATTAGTTACGCTAACAGCACAGTGTTATTAAACTTAAAGGTCATAAATAAAGAATTAGTTATCACTATAGAAGATGATGGCAAAGGCATAGCAAGTGATAAGCTTGACGTAATATTTACCCCTTTTGTTAAATTAGAGGCAAACCGTTCACGCGAGCAAGGTCATTTTGGTTTAGGTTTAGCAATTTGCGCTAAAGTAGTAGATTGGCATCAAGGAACAATTACCACCAGCAATAATGAGCATTTATGCGGTGCTTGTTTTACCTTAACTTTTCCTATGGTTAAATAACAAACACTCTGTAAAGTGCTTGATCATTGGTTTACAAATATTTCTATTGTTATCATGTCTAAACCAATTTCATACTAAATTGTGTTCTGGTCAAGCCGCATAAGACACATTTATTGTGGACTGCTCAAACTCAATTGGAGAGCAATCACCGTTTGATGTATGAAGCCTGATCTGATT
>JAOPTQ010000003.1:0-1043 GCA_051531915.1 Colwellia sp.
ATTTATGTTCCAGAGAGCGAAGATGAAGCTATCCGCGATTTATCTCGAGCACGCGAAACCGCCATGAAGGACTTAAAAGATGCGAAGTATCAGCTTAAAGCACTCTTCTTACGCAACAACATCACCTGTAAAGTCAATGATAATTGGTCTAATCAACACCTGCGTTGGCTCACCGAGTTAGTGTTACCGCATCCGAGCCAACAAATCGTTCTGCAAGAAATGNNNNAGCCAATGAGTTGTTTCATCAAGTGAAGTCGTGGCGATTTTACCCTGTGGTTAAAGCACTTCAAGCCGTACGGGGGATTAAGTTACTGATAGCAACAGGTGTTATCGCAGAGCTCGGTGATTTAAGGCGTTTTGACCATCCAAGAAAACTGATGGCTTATTTGGGGCTTGTGCCTAGTCTGTATAGTAGCAGTGACAAGCGTCACTTAGGTGCTATTACCAAATGCGGTAATGGTCGAGCAAGGCGCTTATTGGTTCAAGGCGCACATACCTACAAACACAAAGCCAATATCTCGACTGAGTTACAAAAACGACAAGAGAGCTTACCCAAAGAAATAACAGACATCGCTTGGCAAGCACCGTTGAGGTTATGTAGACGATACAACCGACTATTAAGCAGAGGCAAGCATCGTAACGTGGTAGTGATAGCAATTGCCCGAGAGATGGCCGCTTATATTTGGGCGATTGCCCGTGAAGTGGTGATTACTGACATTAACCCACGTTTAAGAATTTCAAGAGTACCGGCATGAGAATAAGTTTTGAGTTAGCGCATGGGGTCAAGCATCGGCTGTGGCACAACCACCGAGGGCGTTAGGATGGCAATAGCCTCACGGCTATTGAACCACGAGCATAGACTGAAATTAGGTGCCACGACGGAAATAAGTAAGGTAGGCGCTGCTAGCCAACAGGCTAGTAATCCACGAATATCAGCAAGATAACCGACGAAATTACTTGCTTCATGCTATGCGTTAACTCACTCAACTTGATAAGAGAAAGATTATGGCTCGAAAAAAGGCAGAATATTTTACGGTTTAACT
>JAOPTQ010000004.1:0-18216 GCA_051531915.1 Colwellia sp.
GCATTGAGCAAGCTCCCGAAGGGCGAGTTTAAAAGGCTTACATGCTGCGTTATTGATTTTGACAAGGGAATAACCATTCTCTTCAATCAAAGCCTTGCCTCTAAGCCTTTTAACTCTCGCTGAATGGAAAAGAACTTAATCAACTTGGTATAACATTGCTAGATAATAGAGATTGATGGGATACAGTTCAGCACTGCCCTATAGGAAACCTTTTTATACCAAGGGCTATCATAAGCCGCGAAATTGATGAGGTGATAGGGGCGGAAATCCATCAGGGCTAGAAGCATAAAATGATACCTCAGCTAAAAGCCGAATATATGGCTGCAATGCACTCTATTTCAACGATTTAAATTGTCTTGCAATCGGAGAGGGTCCATATATGGTATAACTTCAATATTGTACCGCTTAAACCGGCTTCAGGTTTTTACTTTTTATGCTAGTACGACAAGATGATAGATAGCTAAAAAAGAAAAGGCTTCTGAATAAGTTCAAAAGCCTTCATATACTAATCAGATGATTGTTCAATGGATCCCTTAGCATTCCTTAACTGATCGAAAATAAATCATACAACGACTTCTCGCTATGCGTAAGTATCTTAGAATTTAAAGCCTAAAGAAATATAAGCATGGCGCCCTGTCGTATTATAAGTTCTTGGATCAGTATTATCATTAAAGCCACTTGCCATGTATGGTGGAGCTTTATCAAATAAATTATCAATACCAACAGTAGCGGTAATATTATCCATGAAGTAAGTAAATCTAGCATCATGAATAATGTTGCTACCTACATCGCGGAATACATCCCAGCCCTCTTCGCCAACAGCTTCCGTACGGAAATCAGAACTAATGTCTTCAAGAGACCAATCCGCTGACTCAGCAAAACCAACAGACTCTTCAACACTTGCCAGATAACGAATAGCATAAGCTATAGACCAGTCATCCATAGAATAGTTAAGGTTTAAATTAGATTTTAACTCAGGGAAGTTACCGTCACCTGCTGAAGAATCCCAGTATTTACCTGAATGTTCAACAATAGAGCCATCCGCTTGAATTTTATCATATTTTGCATAATAAGTTGTATCAAGGTTAACTCTCAAGATACCTGAGGCGACCTCTGTAGTGTAGTTTATATTAAAATCAATACCTGATGAGTTAACCCCACCAACATTAGTTGTTCTATCATCAATGTCTTTTGAATTACCGTACAAAGCCCCTGCATCAGCACCGTAACGAGTGATTTTATCACAAAAAACACCTTCAGAAGCACACTTAGTTAAAATAAGCTGCTCACCGATTGTTGAAATAGCGTCAGTTAATTCTATATCCCAGTAATCAACCGTTAAAGATAAGCCATCGATAAAACCAGGACTATATACAATACCTAAGGTAAGGATATCAGCTTCTTCAGGCTGAATATCAGTACTGCCACCACGTGTTGATGATAATTGGTCACCAATTGGCTCAAAGCCAGCCGCAGGAACACCATCCGCTATACAAAAAGCTGTAGGATTATTTGCACATGGATCTTCAACTGACGGACTGTTAGCTGAAGAGCCTGCAAATAAATCACTAGTCGATGGTGCTCTAAATGCTGTTGAAAAAGTACCACGAAACATTAAACCTTCGAAAGGCACCCAACGTAAACCTAATTTGCCATTGGTTGTATCACCAAAAGTATCATAATCAGAATAACGAAGTGCTACATCAACTTCTAATAATTTAGCAAAAACATTATCATTTAAAATAGGGAAGTTTGCTTCCACATATGCTTCATCAACAGTATAACCACCTTCAGTAGGTAAACGTGAAGAACCTGAAGTAATTCCTAAAGCAATCAAGGCATCAGGATAATCAGCACCTTTTTCTTCTCTATGTTCAACACCAAATGCCACACCTACTGAACCGGCTGGTAACTCGAATGCATCACCAAAAACACTCGCTGAAATAATTTGCTGTTCATTTGAACCTATATCATGAGCATCAAAAGTAATGTAGTCCATCATTTCTTGAGTAATAGCTGTTTCAGTACTTGGAATACCAAATACATTTAATGAAGTACAACCTGCGATTGGCGCATCTTCGGTACCACAAACAACATTACCATCACTATCCATAAAAGAAGGACCTACAGCTGTGGCTACTTTTTCAAAGTTCACACCGCCAGATGCGTTAGTTGTAGCATCATTAGCACCAAAGATATAAGAAACTTCATAAGCCCAATCATCTGTCAGTTGACCTTCAAAACCAAAAACTGCACGAACAGTATCTACGCGAAAAGATGAATCACGACCACCAGTTTCTACCATACGACGACGCCAATCTGCAATATCAACCACATCGCCATTCATATCCTTAGGGCCAAATTGTTGATTATAGTAGTTATCAGCAGAATAAGGAGCTGAATATCCAAAGAAAGCTAATGGCGCTAAAGGTAAAGGTGCAAGTTTAGTGTCTGACTGTCGACGGCTAAAGCTTAACTCTGTAAAGAAATTTACATTATCATTAAATTCATATTGACCTGATGCAAAAATACCGTAACGCTCTTGGGGAGTTAGGTGATAGTTTGCAGGAGCATGATTATAAGTATCTTTATCCCAATCCCAACAAGTATAACCTGTAGGGTCAGTAAAATCACTTGGATCTGATTGACCTGGACCACTTCCGGCACCGTGTGTAAACGAGCCGCAATCTTCGCCACCAATGCTGCCATCAATACCGTTATAACGACCCCATGGTGGAGCCGAAGAACCACCTTTATATACTTGACCATCGAAATCCATGTCCAATGCAAATTCTGACCACTCTCTATCGCCTGACCATTGAGCACCTTGTTGCGTATAATATGCACTTACAACAGCGTTACCTTTGTCACTTGCAAAACCAATAGTAAAATCAATAGATTTAGTTTCACCATCACCTTCTTGAGTAGAAACATCGTACATTAGGTTAGATTCAAAACCTTCAAAATCATCACGAGTGATGATGTTAACCACACCAGCAACAGCATCAGAACCATAAATAGCTGAAGCACCATCTTTTAATACTTCAATGCGTTTAACAATAGCTGTTGGGATAGTACTTAAATCAACAGAACTGTCTGCACCTGTACCAGATGCAACCATTCGACGGCCATTTAGAAGAACTAATGTACGTTCAGAGCCTAAACCACGTAATGAAATGCGTACTGCACCAGAACCACCGTTATTTATTGCAGTGTTCGTTCCCGCACCGGCAACCGATGGGATTTCTTGTAAAATATCACCTATATTTGTAATACCTGTAGCAACAAGGTCTTCACGGGTAATAATCTGAACAGGGTTTGCACCTTCCATTTCTGTACGCTTAATACGAGAACCGGTTACTTCAATACGTTCTACTTCTTCTATTACAGCGTCTTCGGCAGAAAATGCCGGTGCTGAAATTGCTGCGGCTGCGCCCGCACCAAACATCATGGCTAGGCGAATTGCCTTAGCTACTTTGCTATTGTTATACATGTTTACTCCCTGGATCACATTGTGATTTGGTTTGTTTATTAGTTTTTAGTGCCAAGACTATATTGCCTTGTTCACTTTAAGAGCCGTCACTAAAGACAACTCAATACCCAATAATGATAAACGGGAACGGCTAATACCGTCAACATCATTTATAACCATTTAATCAACTTTTTTACATTTAGAAATATCAAATTACATAATCGTACAATTATCAACCAGCAAAAGAAACAATAACAATATGATTTATAAGGATTTATAAAAGAAAATTTGCATGTAATAACACATCAAAACATTCCAATCAACTTACAATATAACATTTAAATTAATTTTATTATTTTTAATAAAATTTTACAAAACACTAAAAAAGCCTGTTTTATAACCCGTTATCATCTTAATGTTCTTCTTTTTTTTATAAATGTCGTGAATATTTTATTATTCTTTGTTTTTAGTGTATAAATCTCTCCATATTGTGTAAATATAAACCAACTACAAATATTTTTTATTTTTTTGCCTTTAAATTTAAACCTTTTACACTCATAAAAATGCTAATATACCGCTAATTATTTTTATAAAAGAATCTAATGACTACACCTGCTACCGAACGATTATCTGTATTAATAGAACACCTTTTGAAACAAGCACAAATTGCCGATCAAATGAATGCACGTGATAAAGCACATAAGTCACTTGAGAACAACAATCTGTTTTCTGCTGAGTTATTTACTGGTCAAAGTGATTGTTTCATTCCTTATGTAAAAGAGGTCAAACATAAGCTATCTGAATTCTCACGATTAAAGATTAATAACAAAACTGAATTATCAAAATTAACCCTATTACAAATTGAACAGCAAATATCTGCACTTATTAATGCGATACAAGCAAATCAAGCGATGCATAAAGCAGCACAACGTAGCAATGACGCTAAAAGTAAAGTACGACTAAAATCAAATAAAATAAGACAATCTTTAAAGCATAAAGAATTTGCCCAAAAAATAATGTTAACTAGCCATCAATTATATCAAAAGCTTAATGAGCACCACGAGTTTGAGCGAAGACTCATAGATATGGTTGCCGCGCGAGAGCAGCAATTATCACAGTGCAAAACACGAGATAATAAAAAAATATCGGCTGAAGTACTCGCACTATACCAGCGTTTAGGACGATGTAGAAAGGCAATATCAACCATTGAACGGGATATAGAATTAGCAGAAAAACGTAAATAGCGTGATGTTAACGCAATAATAACGACTTATAAATTAGCATTTTATTCAAAGTCAGGTTAATCTTTATTTAGTTCTTAATTATTGAAAACATGAAGGCATTTATGAAAATATCTGATGATATTCACAACTATTATGAAAAATTAGTCATGCAACATTTTGCTGCGGCAAAATTTGAAGAAAAATATAGTATTGACTTTATTGCTGATTTAACCTGTGTGGTGTTGAACCAGTTACCCACACGTTATATTCGCCATGAAGTAGATATGGCTTTTTACTTACCCGCTTCAGAACGTTTTGATATGGAAAGCAAAGTAAAAAATGCCATTTCTAAGGCGGTTGAATTTATGAAAGATCACCCCAATAATTACGACTGATCGGTATAAAATCAACCCATGTTGGCATCGATAAATAAGTTTTCTAATAACAGTAAAACTTGTTTATCGGCGTCATTAAATTTTATTCCAACATTCACTTTACCTTGTTCATTACGGCTGTTACAAACCCGGCCAGGAATTTTTGCCTCTCCATTACTGGGTGTTTGAATACAAATGAACACATCACACTGATTTACTTTAATTTTTGCATTGTCACTTTTGAAAATAAAGCCACAACCTTTAGTAGAAATATCGGCAATAATACCTTTAATTTTAGAATTACTTTCTTTATTTTCTCTGCCATCAATCATAACAGTTGCCGGAAGATGAGTAATATGACGTTGCTGCATACGCAACTCTCTTTTTTCAAGCTTATTTGGGTAATTTAAAACTAAAAATTTTTCCGGGTAGTTGGTAATATGACGAATGGTTGAACGAAAAGCAAAACACTGCCCTTTATTTCCCTCTAAAATATAACGTGCAATAGCGACATTTCCCTCAATTAAAACATCACGATAGTTATCTTGTTCCGTTAATGCCGGATGTTTCAAAATTATATATTTTCCTAGCTCATAACCAATCAATAAGAGTTTTAATCGAACTTGAATAGGATAATTTATTTGAACATCTATATATGATCCAGGAATAAGCTCGAATATATTTGCATCTTGTTGTAAAGAAGTGACCGACATAATGTCCTTATACTGTGATCGAATACGCAGGTTAAATGTTATGATAAAAATCAAAGATCACTATAAACAATCAGTATTACCAAAACAACAAAAATTTAGACCATAGACATATTTTAGCGGGTGATTATAAAGAAAAGTATAGCCGAAAATATTTTTGTGTTGATACAACCATCCTGTGACAAAGAAGCATAAATAAAAGAATTTAAAATCAAGGCTATAGATAAAAACAACCATCTATTGACATAAAAAACATAACCATCCTTTGGCAATTCTTTTGCTTTATCAACTGCCTTTTCGGCAGAATATAATCTGGTGTAGATGATTACTTCCTAATCTTTTATCAACTATCTTCTCGACAGAAAGAGGATTATAAACCTCTTTCCATATAATACACCCAGCCACACCACTATACCTAACATCTAACTTAATGCTCCAAAATCCGTCCATATCCAATTAGACCCTTCGAAAGTTCTGCCTTCAAAATCATATAAAGTGAAATAGAGAAAGGGAAACAGGGTGAAAGTTATGGCCGTAGTTTAGTTTGTTGATTGAAATATACACAAGTTATTATGGGGAGCCTAATAAGTTAGCCATGATAATACCTTAAAATTCAAAGTATTATTGACAATATGTTTTTTTTGTCTAATATATGAGCGCTTTCATAGAACGAAAGATATAACAGAGTAGGGTTAATATAAATTATTGTTAACACTAAAATAATAGTTAAGGGATTAAAATGAAAATTTTTATATCGGTAATGCTATGTCTCACTAGCATCAGTACTTTCTTGGTACACTCGCAAGAACTAACCTTTGTCCAACATGATGAATGGGGGTCTGGTCGTTACTTTTCAGTGACCAAAATAAAGGAACATTATTATGCATCTACAGCGTTTAATCGATTAGTCGATGTTTTCGATCCCACAAAAACAGGCTCAGAGGCATTGGTTGCTCAACTTACCTTAGGTACGTCGCACATAAACCAAATTGAAGCCTATGGAGAGTATTTAGTTGTTGTGGCTAATGATGGTTTATCTATCTACAGTATTAATAACATTACCGAAATCACCTTAGAGTACTTCTTACCAGCACAGGCGATAAGTCTATATGATGACGCCCTTTATATTGGCGATAAAATATTATTTCTTGATAATAACCGCTTGGTTAGTATAAGTGATGACGATGGTGAATTTTCGATAGATTTTGTTATTGATTATGACCCAGAAGATTCTCTATCTATTGGCTCAAGATCCACAAGTATGGACGATAATTATATTTATTCTTTTTATCAAGCTAAAGCTAATAATGATTCCACTGAAAATATTTATATAGATAAATACAATCGTAATGATCAAACCTTGGTGAAACAATATTTGGTTGCAGATACAAGTCTACAGTGGCTTGAAAAAATTGCCAATGGTCAGTTTATTGCTCATACAGATACCGGGTTGATGACATTAGATGTTAGCGGTAATGAAGCTATCACCAAAGTTAGAGTTCACGATAATGGTGATCGTTTCACTTCTCGGATTGTATACAACAATAACGTTGTTTATGCACAGACTCAGATGAAATTAGATTCTTTTACAATAGATGAAAACTTAAATATCGACGAAAAGTTAACGTATAGCTTTCCTCAGCTTGCAGGTTTAGGTGTAGAACTTAAATGGTTAGATAATAAAATTATTCATTCAGATGATTCTACCGGTTTATTGGAATTTGAAATAAGCGCTAGTATTGTTAATGATAGTCGTAATTTATATAATCAAGCAGGCAGTTTAGGACGAGGTGTTTTTCTTGGAGAAAATTATTATGCACCTAGATCTGGACGAATTGACATACTGTCGTTTAATGAAACTAAGCAGGCAGTAAAAGACAGTGAATATTCTCAGCATGTTACTGACATATTTACTTTCAATGATGATTTTGTAAGTGGCTCTTATGCACGTTTAACCTACAATACATGGAACAATACTCAAGGTTGGCAAAGTAGTAGTTTCACGTATGAGGGTACTAGTCTGCTTACGTTTGATGAAAATTATGTATATCGGGTAGCGTCAGGAAATAGTCAGAATGATGAGAAGGGAACTTCACGTTTTCCATTGTCAACACCATTAGGTTTATATGAGACAAGTGAAAGTGTTTCAGGGCCAGAATCTGCATCAGAGTTTAATTGTAAAGGTCCTGGTCAAAGTATTGCACTGGCTTTATTAAATAAATTACTTCGTTTCGATACTTGTGCCGGTTTAGTACATATATATAACAGTACTGAAGATGATTTTTCATATATAAAATCTGTGCCTGGTACTGAAATTAGAAGCGTTCAGAGAACTCCTGCTAAAGGAGAGTATTTTTATGGTGCTGATTCTGCCGGTATTTATGTATATACCTTAACGGATGGTAATGAACTTAGTGAAACATCATTCATCTCGCGTAGTAACTCAGATGGAGTATTAGACGTACAGGATGATTATTTGTTTGTCTTAACCCAATTTCAAATGTATGTTTATGATATTAGCAATGCCGAATCTCCTCGTTATATATCAACCGTAGATTACAACGATAACTATTCAGCGAAGCCTAAGGTTTCATTATCTGGTAATAAGTTAGCATTAACATTTCATGGGATTAGTAGAGTACGTTTTTATGATCTTAATCGCGCGCCAATAATACAAGAAACACAGTTAATACTTGAAGAAGATACCACTGTCGACTTTACCAATAACTTTACTGATATCGAAGGTGATCAACTTAGTTTTGAACTAATGAGTGAGCCTAGCAAGGGTACTGTCAATTTTGACAATGGCGCACTTTATATACCGAGTGAAAATTTTTACGGTGCCGATGAGTTTACCGTAAAGGTCAGCGATGTGCATGGTAACTTTATAGAGCAAACATTAATCGTTAACGTAACGTCAATTAATGATGCGCCAAATATTAATCTTAAAGATTTTAGTGTTAACGAAGATGAAAGTTCAGTTATTGCATTAGGGGCGATTGATGTTGAAGCTGATAAAATTGAGATTATCATCACGCAAATTCCTGAAAATGGTCAGGCAAGTGTAAATGATAGTGGTGAATTAACCTATCGAGGCAATGATAATTTCTTTGGTAGTGATCAATTAACGCTGTTATTAAGTGATGACCAAGGTGGTAGTCGTAGTATTGATATTACTATTACCATTGAATCAGTTAATGATCTGCCTGAAATTATCGTGGAAGAATATACTATTGCTGAAGATGTTAGTTTAAGCGGCCAAATATCTGCCACTGATATTGAACAGCAAGATATCAGCTTTAGTATTATTTCAGGTTCGGTATTAAATGGCGAAGTAAGCATAAGCAGTAATGGCCAGTTTACTTTTAGCCCTGCAACAGATTTTAATGGTATTGCGTCATTTGAAGTGCAAGCAATAGACAGTGAACAAGGTATCAGTCAACAAACCATTAACATAGTAGTGACCGAGGTAGATGATATACCAATGGTAGAACCTATTTCAGTAACGCTTGCTCACTCAGGTTCATATTCAGGTGAACTACCTGTAGTTGATGTAGATGGTGACTCGATGCAATATACCATAGTGACAGATGTAACCAATGGTACCTTAACGTTATCCAGCAACGGCGCATACAGCTATTCCGCTAATAGTGCTTTTTCAGGTCAAGATTTTTTTACTTTTGAAGTAAGTGATGGCATTAATGCTACTGAATCAAAGGTGACTTTTGATGTGCAAGCCGCACCGCCTATACCAAGCCCGATAACAGATAATGGTTCAAGCTCTGGCGGAGGTAGTTTAAATTATTTTTACTTGCTGTTATTACTGATAATTGTTTGTTATCGCGGTAAAAATAATTTGATTTCTTTAAGGTACATTTGAATTCCAATAAAAATGTAATAAACTTACGTAATCATTGGTCAAAAAACAAACTTTGTCAAGGGATGGTTGTATCAACATTTTGATAAAGAGTGGGTGGCAACCCTCCCAGCCACACCTCGGCACATGAGTCGTCTGCTGCGGTTGCTTCCTTCCGGACCTGGCCGAGTTCACAGAGTATCATTGCGAAGGGACCGAAAGGGTCACCATAATAAGCTAAGCCAGTAATAAAAATTATTATGGAAAGCGGCGCGAATTATCGCTAATCAGTTAAGCGTATGCAAGCACTTGTTGTATCTTTTATGAGAATAGCAAACCACTTGTATTTTTTTTGCACAAATATTAGTATAAAACTAATGGATACCATTTTGTTCTTGAGCTAGTTTTTCATTCAACTCTAATAAAACAGACTTAATAACCAATAAATTTTCTCTACCAAGGCGAAGTAATAGTTTGTCGGCATCCGGCAAACTCTCTAGCTCTGTATCTTGATATTGGTACATTACACTTGGGCGAATAATGGTCACCGTTGTCTTGGGTAACTCCATATCTAACACCCGAGTAATAGCATCTTGTAAAGTGGTGGTAAAATCATCGTCATTATAGCCTAGTTCACTATAAGCTTGATCAATTAAAGGTTTTAACTCTATATACCATTCAATTAAACTTTCGCTCTCAAAAGAGCGCAGTAAATCAACATATAATCCAAACCGTGTTGACGATTGTTCATTCCACTGCCAAACACTGTGTTTATTATCAAAGTGTTCACTGGCTAAGTCAGGAGAGAACTTCTCATTGGGTTTTACAAAAGGGCTATGTTCGTAAGCAACAATACCCTGAGCAAAGTTATCCGTAAAAACAACAAAACGACGAATCATATCATCATCAATAACCAGTTTTAATAACTCTTTACGCCACGTTAATGTCGGTAATTTAGTTTTAAGCCAGTCATCACTGTCATCAAGCAAAGGCAGCGTACTTTCAACCACTTCAATCACTTCTTCTGGCTCAGGTATTTCTACTTGAGGTGCTATATCAGGAACAACTACCTCAACAACAGGCTCTATTGGTAGTACTGGCGCTACCTCTTTCTCTTTAATCATCGGCTTTGCCACGGGAGTGACGTCTTTCTTAGCGCCGGTAAACTGCCAAGCAATTCCAATAACAACAATAAAAATAATGAGCGATACAATTAATTGCCATGATATTTTTGTTGAACCTACTTGCTCTTTTCTAACTTGATGCGGTGCATCTGATGGAGCATCCTGCGCTGTATTTTCCTGAAAGTTGTCCATAGTGACCTATATTGTTATAACCGAAAGAAAAATCTATGAGCTATTGCACCGCTTTTTCAACATTGATGCAACCTTCAATGTGTGTTTTTCCAAAAATAATTGTATTGAAATGTAAAGTGTCTAGAAAACAACCTGCTTTATGGTACATCGCTTTGATTTTCAGGCAACTAAATAAGTAGAAGAAAGTTTAACATTTTCAAGATAGCCAATAATCGCTGAAAATTGGTTTAAAGTAAATCACCAAGTTGGGATTATGATCGGTCAATTGCTCATTTTTAACCCCTACCATTACCTTGTTAATGTTTTACAACTAGCCAGCATACATCCAGCATCAAAAGTTACAAAACTGACTCCAAGAGTGTATAAAGGTTCTCCCGCTAGCTATCAGACAAAAAATCTTTAATAACTTCTCGGTAGTTGCGACTGACTTTAACTTGATCGTATTCACCAAGCTTTAGAAAGTATTCACCCTTGGTGTGAGGTATAACTTTTTGGATGTAATTAAGATTTACTATGGTTGAACGGTGCACTCGTTTAAATATTGATGGGTCTAAATCTTTCAACAAATTTTTTAGCGTACTTCGCTTAATATGAGTAATACCTTGGGCATGAAGACAGCAATAATCACCTGCAGCATCAATCCACTCAATATCTGCCTGTTTTAATAAAGTAATATCATCTCTATCTTTAATAATTATTTTGTGTTCAAGATTACCTTTATTTTGCCCCTGTGAACTTTGGTTTGCACTGGTACTATTTTCTATTTTATTAATTGTATCTATCGCACCAATAATTCTTGATTTATGCTCAAATTCTTCTTTTTCAAACCGAATACTTGCTCGCTGAATCGCTCGGTTTATTCGCTCTTCGTCTATAGGTTTAAGAATATAGTCTACAGCATGTACATCAAAAGCATCTAATGCGTATTGTTCAAAAGCAGTGGTAAAAATAACTAAGGGTACAATATCTGATTGAAGCCTTTTAATAACACCAAAACCATCTACACCAGGCATTTGTATGTCTAGAAAAAGTAAATCTGGTGCCAAGTCCATGGTCTTTTCTATTGCTTCTTTACCATTTTTACACTCAGCAATGATTTCGATTTCAGCTACTTTATTTAATTTAGCTCGTAAAAGATTAAGCGCTAGTGGTTCATCATCAACGATTATTGTTCTTAATTTAGACATAAAGTTAACTAACCTTCATTGAATTATATGCCTGATTAACTATATCAGGTTCACCCTGACTTTCTAGAGGTAATTTAATGGTAGTTTTTAAACCACCAGAAGGCCTAACATTAAGATTAAAGACATAATTATCGCTATAGAATTCTTTAAGTCGTTCGTCTATATTGCGCAGTCCAACACCCCGTCCTGCTTTACTTTTAATTTTATTTCTATCAACACCTTCGCCAGATCCGGTATCGCTTAATTCTAATACCAACCTATTACCAATTACATCAGCTGATAAACAGATAAGTCCACCTTCTTCATTTTGTGCAATGACATGCTTCATTGAATTTTCAATAATAGGTTGCAAAAGTAAACTAGGAATTAAAGCAATTTTTGCTGCGTCTGATATTTTAAAATCAAGTTGTAACCGTTCTCCAAAGCGTGTTTTTTCTATTTCTAAATAAAGTTCTAATGCTTTTATTTCAAATTCTAGCGCTATTTTAGTATTAGGGTTATTATCTAATGAATAGCGTAAGAATTTACTCAACTGAACTGTCATCAGCTGTGCTTGTTCTGCTAGCTCAGACTCAATTAGTGAGTTAATTGCATTCAAGCTATTACAAAGAAAATGAGGATTTAACTGATATCTAAGCATTTTTATCTTAGCGTCTCTTGCAACAGACTCAGCACTTAACCTTTTTAATTGCTCTATTTTCGCTTCTGCTTCTTTTTTAAGCATAATATCATGTTCAAATTGCAACAATTGATAATAGCGAATGCTATGAAAGCCCCCTACCCAACAAAAATAAATAAAAATACTACTAAAATACCAACCACCAAATTCAGTCCAAACTTTATCAGTGCCCGTCAATTCAATATAAAGTTCGATTCTAATGATGGTCCAGAGAAAAGAAACCAATAACACTGATGCAAGGATTATAAAAACTCTTGTATGAATAGGTGTATTCCAACACCTCATAAACACCCAATACAATGGCAATGAAAAGATGATACCAACAACAGATTGCAAAAAGGTATGGTTAAGATGCGCAATATTAATTTGAACATACCAAAGGGTTAATGAAACAAGACTAATTAATGATACAAAAGACCAAAAGAAAATTTGAAAAAACCAAAATAGGTAAATAGGGTTTTCTGATATGGCGTTATATTTTTTTTGTAAAAAATGTTCAGACATATTACCACCAGAAGTTTTAATTTATACTACAACGTATTATCAACAAGATCGAATGTAAAATTCCTTTACGTCGCATCCATCAACCAACTTAACGTATATAAGAAAAAATGTAAGCGTTATTAATTATCTTAGTTTATAAAATCAATCTCCAATATTTTCTGGCTCTAGCATACCGAGTGAGCCTTTCCATGGCTCACCAACAAATCCTAAGCAACCTTATTCAGAGAAAAGTTGAGTTGAATTTAAGTTAAGCGATATTTGACGAATTTCACCGTTACGTAAAAACAGGTTTGAGCTTTCTTCTACAGGTAATGCTAATTGATGTAAGGTTTGCTGTGTTCCATCTTTGTAGGTAACAGTAAGTGTTGGCACTTCATGATCATTTAATTGATAAATGATAGGAGTCTGACACCAAGTAAAACCTAATCCTGATTCAGGTACAGTAATTTCTTGCCAATTATCATTAACATCCAAGTACGTTAATGATGTTGCTTCTTTAACAAATTCACACATACGCAGTAAATTAGTTTGAAACTGTACAGCCCCCTCCTTAACCCTAATACCCAACTCACCAAAACGGGTAAGTATCTCTTCTTTAACTTGCCCTGTCATCCCCGGTTGTTGAGCACCCGCATGTTTTGGTGTGTGAGAATAAGGATCGGTAGGAAATGCACCATATTCGCTAGGTGTTTTGTTAAAGCCTAATCCTTGGCGCACTCGATAATACAAATGACCTAAATGCTTGTATGTGCTTTCATCATCACCATTATCTAATGCAGTAAAAAAATTCTCTTCTACCACTAACAATAATTTGGCAACCATATGCCAATAAATAGAGCCTAATCCTTCAAAACCAAACATGCCACCCGAACGTCCAGTGAATTCTTGATGATTAAAAACTTCTTCATAAAGAACCTGTAATGAATATCTAGATATTTCTACTAAGTCAGCATAAGTTGTCGGTAGCGTATCTAGTTGTTTCATCAAATCATCAGCATTAGTTAAGTTAGCATTGAAGCGATATACACCATCACTATCTTGTAAAATGATACGTTCATCCTGCTCTTCAAGCATTCTCTTTAACAATGGATTTGTTTGAACCTTACTTGTGTTAACACAATTTTTTTGCAAAAAGCTAGGTAATTTTCTGTCAGGATAAAGCATAAAAGTGTCTTGGTCATCTCGGTAAACATCGCTTTTAAACAAGGCTTCAAGTACCGATATAACTTGCTCAGAGCTGAACGAACCAGAACTTAGTGCAGCAACCTGGCCTTCTAACATAGGGTAAAGTTTATCAATCGTTAAACTTTGGGGTTTAAAGCCAAGTAAGTTGTAGGCGTTATAAAGACCATCTTCACGTTCATTTGTGCTAATAGTGTGCTCAATTGCAAGCAACGCATCTTCAAGCATTGATTTGATTTGTTTAATCGGTTGCAATATTTTCCCTGAAAAGGTTTTTTGTCTGTAAATAGTTTCACGGTAATGACTTGATGCTTGCCCTAGCTCAAATAAACATTGATAACGTTCGTTGGCACTTACCGGTGCGTTATTTAGTAACGGACGTACTTTCTTCAACGCCTTAGCGGTTTCATCAATCCAGTTAATTACCTCTTTAGAAATAATTATTGATTCTGATTCATTAGCCAGTAATTTTTGCAAGAAACAAACATATCTGCGTAAATAATATAACGTGACTACTGACAGTCCTTGACCAACTAAGGCATTATTAGCATCATTCCATTCAGGTCTCTGGGTATTTAACCAAATCCCCCCGTCTATAACAAAATTACCAAGCTTACAAAGTAGTGGTACCATTAACTTCTCAAACAAGTTAACTTGATATACTTCACCATTTGAGTCGAGAATCAGTTTACCATCTGCACCTATTTTACTAACACGTTTTTCAATTATCTTCGCTAAGTCTTCATCATAGGTCACGGTACTTTTTGCATTTTCGACTAAAGCACTGAATGGTTTTATTTTATAAGGAACATTAGCGTAGCTAAAGATTGGTTGTCGTAACAGTTCACTTAATTTATCAGGGTGAAAATTGTTAGAAAGTTCTAACATTTTTTGTAAATAAATGATCTGGTGATCACCCCAATAGCCGATATAACTCATTGGATCATCTGGATCTTCAATTTCCCAGTCAAATCCCTCTTTAGTGACACGGTAAGGATTATATCCATCAATAGTTGAAGCATTTACGAATTTGGCTATCACATTTTCAATAAACTTAGGATAGCTAAATATTAATGCTTCCCAGTTTTGGAAAATATCTCGCCAATTACCTTGATAGGTCAACAAACTATTGTTGTTTCCATCTTTTAGTTTAATGGCAAATTGGTTCCATGGACGGCTTGGGTCTCCATGCCTTCTACCAAAAAAAATCGGTAGGTATTCACAACAAAGCCTATCAAGCTGTTGATCTTTTTGCTGTTTAACAACTAGAAGTAATTGCTCAACATTTATGCTTTCAGGTAAGCTTCTAAAAAATTCTTGATGTCGTAAATAAACATCACTATTAAACAAATTAACGGTCGTTGAGAAATCTTTAGACGATATTTGGTAATGATCATCAAAAGCGCCACCACGCATTACATTAAACTGTACGTTGGCATAATGGTGTACTGAAACATTTTCCTCTGCAGTTACCTGAAAACCATCTGCCGTTGCCATAATTCGAGCTAAATCATCAGAGCCCTGTTCAATAGAATTTTCTATGTCATTTTCTAATTTTGAACCTTGAAATAACTGGCTACGCAGCTCTGTAGCTTGGCTTTGACTTTGCTCTACGTTAGCAACAAATTTCCAGGTTTCATTCTTAAAAGGCTCGAGTGCTATAGTTGAATTAACTAAAAATGCTCCACGAATACCACGTGTATGTGTTTCTTGCTGTACTGCTCTGCCTGTGCGAAAAAGCTCTAATTGTTCAGACGACAGTAGTATTTTTGACTGCTTTAAACCTGAACAAAATACAGTATTGGTTTTTAATGACTCACAAGGCTCTGCTTTGTCAGTAATGCCGGAATAAAGAGTAAAAAATGCCAACCCTGAACTTTCATCTAATTCAGTCCACTTATATGCATCAACTAAGTTACTTGAATTAGTTTGAGTAAAGCGTGGCGTTCCTGCGGGTAGGATATTTTGAAAACCATCAATGAATTCAACCGTTACAGGTTTATTTGATAAATTCATCAACTCACATTGACGCACAAAGCCATACTGTTCACTTGTTGACCATATATACTTATATTTAAGTTTAAGATCTTCATTTATTTCTTCAAAACAAAGCTTATTACCCAATAAATTTTTATATAAATTTCGCGTAATTTTATAACGATCGTCATGTTCTCGGTTAAAGGGCTCCCAGTTTACAATACTGCCATTATTATCAACTCGTAATAGCGTTTTACATCCCGTGTGAAGATCACTTTCATGAATTCTATCAACCGTTATATAAGGAAATAATGCGGTATCTGGTGAAATCCTGCCTGCAGTTACTCCTCCCGTTGATGATACAAAGAGCCAATGATCACTATTTGAGACAACACTGATAAAAAATGGCATCATTTTGTTAACATTTTTGATGGCGTAATATCGCTCATCATCTAACATTATAAATTCACCGGCTATTTGGTTATTAGTATTACAATTTTTCATTTTCATTCCTACCTAAACTAAAGGCTTACTTACTACTTAAATACTCAGATTAGTCTGTACACTTTTATTCTTATGGCTGTAGCCATTCATTATTTTATTAACAGTTTAAAAAACTCCCATGTAGCCAACGTCTATTGATACCGGAAAAATACTGTTATTGATTAGCCCACCAGCCCGGTTCCACATGCCACCAATAGCTAGATTGAGAAAGCTGCTTCACTATATTGGCATCGTTTATATATTTTCTTCTGCAGCGCAGGCACATAAAGAAAAAATCACGACGTTCAAAAGTAAATAGACAAGGAACATTCAGGTCGGTATTTAATATTTAAATCCAACAATAAAGTAGCCTGAAATAATGACAATAAAAACGAGTTAAAACGGACTGAGGGTGCGGTAAATACGACAAGAAATTACTTTTGAGAAAATATATAACGAATAAATTAGGAAATAGTGATCTTATCAAGATAAAAAATTCAAACATTTATAGCTATTGAAATATCACATTCATCGGCAATTAATTTCACCGAGTATATAGTCCACTTGAGCGTTTTTTACTATTATTTTTGCTTCAAATCTGCAATTTTATCAATATCCCTTAGAAATTATAATTACAGGTTTAAAATGATAAAAAATGCTTTGTTCTGTTTAATATTACTATGTTCAACATCTAGCGTTTCCCAAGCTAAAAACAATCTATTTACTTGGCCTGGAGGCAATAAATTAGCCATAAGTCTCTCCTATGATGATGCCCTAAACAGCCAATTAAACAATGTAGTTCCTCAGCTAGATAAATATAATCTAAAGGCATCTTTTTACGTCCTTCCAAACCCGCCAGCGATGAATATACGAATGGAAGAATGGAGAGCAGCAGCAAAAAATGGCCATGAACTAGGCAATCATAGTATGTATCACCCATGCCGTGCTTCACTACCAAATAGGGAATGGATTCAAGGTCATCATAATCTTGATAATTACAGCGTCTCACAGATGATTGAGGAACTTACAACGGCTAATACCTTTCTAAAAGCTATTGATGGTAAAACCGAGCGCACTTATACCGTTCCCTGCGGTGATTTATTAGTTGGTGGTAAAGAATACCTTAATAAAGTAAGCAACCTTTTTATGGCGATTAAAGGTCATGGGGCTGACAAAAGATTTTCTCTTATCTGGGATCCAACCAATTCAACAGGAAAGGAACTAATTGATTATAAGTAAAAATCCCCGCAGCA
>JAOPTQ010000005.1:0-1130 GCA_051531915.1 Colwellia sp.
AAATGTGATCAAGAGACAGCTCTTTAGTTACGTGTGCGAACACAAGAAACCTATTTCCGATGATTGGAGCGGGACCACCACAAGAATGACTTTCAATATCTGTTTTAATAAAAACAGATTTAAGTAGAGCCTGATTTTTCCAGACTTGTTGGACTTTCATTTCTGTTTTATAAAACGAGGTATCCCAATTCCCTGGCATTTTATCTGTCTTAAGAGCGATACCGGTGAAAATCGCATCGTATCCTTTAATTTCGTCTTCAAAGCTTTTTGCTTCGCTGAAACAAGAACATCCGATTGCAGTTAATGGAAAAAGCAAAAGAATAAGTAAAATAGCCTTCAACATAAACCAAACCCCCTTTGAAATATAACGCCTTGCTAAGCGGAAAATAATGGTTGGCTATAATCGAGAAGCGATGCCCAACTGTTATTTTTCCGTTTGAGCAACTTGTTATATGCGACGTTCACTAATGTAAATTTGCAAATACTTCAGGGTGTTGTTCTGCAATACGTAATAACGCTATAGCTGGGCCTTGAGGATTTCTACGTCCTTGTTCCCAGTCTTGCAATGTACGCATACTTACGCCAAGTAACCCTGCAAATGCCGATTGTGACAAATGAAGCTTTGAGCGTATTACTTGAGGTTCAGATGGCTCTGAAAGCTCGGTTGTTTTGAGCGAAACTTTACCTTGTTTAAAGTTACGGATTTCATTTATACCATCGAGTATTTCTAAACCTATGTCACGATTATTCATGATCAATTGCCTCCGCGATTTGTTTTAATATGTGGCTTGAAATAGTTGCCCTTTCAGATTTACTGTATATTGTAAGCATCCAAATTTCATGTTCAGATTTTTTCCAATAGTAAATGGCTCGTATTCCACCGCTTTTACCTTGTCCCGCTTTAGCCCAGCGAACCTTCCTTACACCACCTGATCCTCGAACGAGATCGCCTGCATCAGGTTTTTGAAGTAAATAAGATTGCAAGCCACGATATTCATCATCGGATAAATAGCTAGGCAAGATTTTTGTAAATATACTTGTTTCAATAAATATCATACAACAAGTATACGGCAATGCCGGAGTTAGTCAACTGCATGAGTTGAGCACCTAGACATAATGACTCCCACGAG
>JAOPTQ010000006.1:0-3983 GCA_051531915.1 Colwellia sp.
AAAGTATTTTTTCAACACATTGATAGCTCATGTATAGCTTGAATCTTTATTTCACCTAAAACTGCTGATGTTTTCCTTACTTTTTAACACTAATAGAAAATAATACTTATGTTTGATTTGAAATTTAACACTCCACAAGCGTGGACAGATGCAGTTATGGCTGATTTTAATAGCTTTTTACAAGATCATGCTGCCGCGGAGAAAAAAGCATCGGGTATGGCAATGTCATTATTGTCTCATTATCCAGACAAAGCAAAATTAGTTCGCGCAATGACCGATTTAGCCATTGAAGAATTGATTCATTTTAAGCAAGTTTTAAAGTTGCTTATTGCCCGCGATGTAACCCTAGGTAACGATAAAAAGGATGCTTATATTACTCAAATTCGTGCCCTTTTTCGCAATGGCACCAATTTATTTTTAATGGATAGATTATTAGTGGCCGCGGTTATTGAAGCGCGTGGTTATGAAAAGTTTTTTTTAGTTGCCCATGCACTAGATGACGGTAAAGACAAAGACCTCTACATGGCAATTGCTAAATCAGAAGAAAAACATAAAAATTTATTTGTTGAATTAGCTTACGAATACTTTGAAAAAGACGAAGTTGATCAACGCCTTGAAGAAATACTTATTGCTGAAGCTGAAATTTGTAAAGGCTTGCCAATTAAAGCGGTATTGCATTAGGCGGCTTTATTTATACAGATTAATGGTATTAGGCTAAGGATAATGAAAACACCTTTTGATAGTTTAACTTCAATCTTAATTGGTCAAAGAAAGTCTGTGCATGAAGTGTGTCGACAGTTTGCTCGTAGCCCAAGTAAAGGTAATTTAAAGCGCTTAAAATTATTGTTTCATACTTGTGGCGAAGATGTGTTTATCGAGTCAGGTTTCCATATGGATTATGGCGATAATATTTCACTAGGCAATCGCGTTTATATTAATATTAATTGTACTCTGCTTGAAGGTAAAAATTCTAACAATGGAAATATAGACACTAAAAAGTCGACTGATGATGAATTATCATCAGGAAAAATAGTTATTGGTGATGATGCTTTTATTGGTCCTAATGTGCAACTGCTAGCGGTATCGCATGCTATAGATCCTATACAAAGGTTATCTAAAAAAAACTATGCCGATGATATTGTTATAGGTAAAAATGTTTGGCTTGGCGGCGGTGTTATTGTGTTATCGGGGGTACATATTGGCGATAATAGTGTTATTGGTGCAGGCAGTGTTGTCAGTAAAAATGTTGAGGCAATGAGCTTTTATGCCGGTAACCCAGCAAAAAAAATTCGAGTACTTTAATTTTTTGCTTTATCAGGTAATGCTTTTTATTTTTAAACAAGTAATTAGTCAATTTCACTAATTACTTGTTGTTTTATCTATGTGATTAATTAGAGTTTTTTTCATCTTGTTGTATTTGTTGAGTATTTTTATTGGTATAACGATTGCTTTATTTACAGATAACATTGAAATAAACACTAAACATTTGCGCAAGGAATAAAAAATGTCCGTTATTATAGAAGATAGACCTACTGAAACAGTTCGTAGTGAAGTTATTGACCAATTGATAATGAATTACAGTCATGGCGAATTATCGTACGAGGCATTTGAAAGACGTTTAGATCAAGCCATGGAATTACATTGTAATAAGTCGTTATTTGAACTCACAACCGACTTACCGTTAGCAGTAGATAAAGCGTTTGTTGAAAGTAAAACGCAAGATTTAGCGCCCAACTATGTTCCCGGCGATGCCGAAGAATTAGAATATATGGTGAATATATTCAGTGGCAGTACACGTGGTGGCGGTTGGAAAGTGGCAAAAGAAATACGTTACTTGAGTATTTTTAGTGGTACTGATATTGATTTTACCGACGCCCAATTTAACAACCGTGTTGTGCGGATAAGAATATTTAGTTTATTCAGTGGCGATACTATTTATGTTCCTGAAAATATTAATGTTGTTTCAAAGGCTTTTTGTGTTTTTGGGGGCGTTGATAATTTATCGCCCAATAATGCCAGTGTTAACGCGCCTACAATTATCATTGAAGGCATTTCTATTTTTAGTGGAGTAACAATTAAAATTAAGCGCAGTATGAAAGAGAAAATTGTTGCTCTTGCTGATAGTTTAAAGAAAATGTTTTCCTAAGTTATCATTTTTTTCTTGCCATTAAGCTCTCTTTTTAAAGAGAGCTTTGATAATCGACACTTTCGTATTGCTATGTTTTTTATTAAGCCCTACAATATTTTCAAAATAATTAAGTAGTTTTTAGCAATGTCCTCATTATCAAACAATTCTTCTGCAAACAAAACCGGCGCTAGTGCTTATTATAAACAACAAGAAAAAGGCTACAGAGATAGAGCATTAAAGCTGTTTCCTTGGGTTTGTGGTCGTTGTGCGCGCGAATTTGTTTATTCAAACATTAAAGAATTAACCGTACATCATATGGATCACGACCATACTAACAACCCGAATGACGGTAGTAATTGGGAATTATTATGTGTTTATTGTCATGATAATGAACATGCTAAATATACCGATCATGCTCAATATCAAACGGAAGTCAAAGCCGGAGATACCAACCAAGAATCAGCCACGTATAATCCGTTTGCCGATTTAAAATCTATGTTAAAAAAATAATATTCATACGTTTACATTTCACAGGTTTGCAACATGAAACTGTTATTAACGTTTTATTTTTTTTGTTTCTTTTCTTGTTGAGAATAAAACCAAGTGACAATAAATAAAGCGATGATAAAAGGCAAGCTAGTTAATACTACAAAATTCCAACCGGCTTTAAATAATACCCAACCGGCCATTAATGAAGCAAACGCTTGAAAGCCAAATAAGATAAAATCATTAGTGGCTTGAACTTTATGGCGCTCACTTGCATGATAACTTTGTGGTAATAAAGACGTTCCGGTGAGGAACAAAAAATTCCACCCAATACCTAATAATACCAATGCCCACCAATAATGCATGACCTGTTGACCGGAAAAGGCGATCAGGGCAACACCGGCATAAATAACACTGCCAATAAATAATAAGCCTTTAAAACCTACTTTTTTTACCAGCCAAGCACTGAATAAAGAAGGAAGAAACATTGCGGCAATATGGCTTTGAATAACCAGTTTTGTTTCTTCTAAGCTGTGTCCTTGCATATGATGCATACTTAATGGGGTTGCTGTCATTAAATAACTCATTAAGGCAAAACCAACGGCGGCAGTGACGATAGAAATAATAAAAATAGGCTGCTTGATTATTTCACTTAATGGTCTTGCAATGCCGCTTGAGGTTTCTTCGGTGACCGTTGGGTTTTTAAATGACAACATTATCAGCATTGCTAAACAGATGAGTAATACTAATAATAAAAATGAGCCCGCATAACCATAAGGTGATGCTAACCAGTTTTTAGCAGCGAGTGCGGTTTCTGGTCCTAAAAATGCGGCAAAAACACCGCTTAACATTAAAATGGATAAAACCTTAGGGATATCATCAATATTGTTAGTACTTTCAATAGCCGCAAAACGTAGTTGTTGAGCAAAAGCACTGCCTATGCCAAATAACAAACTCGCCAAAGAAAAGAGTTCAAAAGAACCTTGTTTCGCTGAAAATAACGCTAAAAGTGCGGCTATTAATGAACATAAAAATCCAGTAAATACGGCAAAACGTCGGCCTTTTTTTCGTGCAATCAACGCAGCAGGAATTGAAGCGCTAGCAACGCCTAAAATCATCAAAGTGATGGGTAACGTTGCTAGTGATGGATCGTCAGTCATTTGGCTAGCTAAAATGCCACCAATAAATACAATAACCGGTGACGCTGACATCACTAATGGCTGCGCCATAAACAACAGCCAAATATTTTTTGGCAGCTTAAATAACCGTGACAAACCAAAAGCCGTAAGTACTAGCAGTATTAAGGTAATAACTATGTTGGAAAGCATTATATATACTCATGTTACTTCGAAATGCTCGTTTCAGCGAG
>JAOPTQ010000006.1:3997-59885 GCA_051531915.1 Colwellia sp.
CCCTTGTCAAAATCAATAACGTGGCATATAAGCCTTTTAAACTCGCCCTGCGGAGGCTACTGAGCAAATCATGTTCATCGTTGCCTCTGTTTTTAAGGGAACAACCATTAATAAAAAGAAGCGCCTTGTTCATGAATTGCTCAGCAGCCCTGAAACAGACATTTTGAAGTATCATGAGTATACACCTCATTTTGTTGCCGCTAACCTGATTCCATAGCAAGAATTTTTCTAATATCAAGTTCACCGTCAAAACGAATAAAGGCTTGCTGCTTGGCCGTTCTACCCAATACAGCCATTCGATCAGATAATTCATTTCCTTCAATATTTGCGTGGCCTTTGACATGACGGATAGTAATCTTATTTTTAATTGTTTGATATAAGGCAAAGCATTGCTGAATTATCGTTAAGTTTTTAATCTCTTCTCCTTTTCCTCTTGTCCAACCTTTTGCTTGCCAGCCTTTTGCCCATTTAGTAATGCAATCAATAGAGTATTTAGAATCAGAAAGTATTTCTATTATGAGTTCATTATTTGAAGCAGCATTAATAAAGTGTTGCGCCAGTTTACAGGCTTCTAATAAACCATTTAACTCCGCGGTATTATTGGTGCCATTTGCTTGATGTAAACCAAAATAAAGATCGGTTAATTGTAATTTATTTTCTACTTTTTGATAAACAGCAACACCGGTGCCTGATTTTCCCGGATTTGGTGAACAAGCACCGTCACAATATATTTGCACATCAGCAGAAATATTATGAGCAGAGCTTGTTACCGTTTTAGTGGCTTTTTTACTTGAGCTAGCTGTACTTGATTGTTTGCCTAATGAGCGCTTCATCAACGCTTTGGTATAACTTGAAGCAAAAGCTTGTTCAGCTGCTTCTTTTGAAGGAAAGCCCATAAATTGTGCGTCAGAGCGACCTTGAGTCTGTGCTTGAACTTCAGCCCATGTTGAAAACACACCCGTTTTGCTACCTTTCCATACTACGTAAAATTTTTTGCTCATAAGTAGATTATTCTTTCTTCGTCAATAGTTGTTAATGTGAGTTGCTTGGTGCTAGTTGTTCAGCGCTAGTTACTTAGTCCTTTATCAGTAAAGCGATAATAATGACTATTATACCAATACAAATAAATAGGTGATCATTCTAAATGGACTAAATATTCCAATAACATTGTTGCTTTCAATCCTAATAGCCCGCTATTACTCAATCAAGCGCCTTGTTCTTGAAAATTTATCCTCATTAAGATTTGATCACTAACTTACTGGTATTGGTATTATCATCAAAAATATAAGCCATGGCGAGAAATATAATAGTGCTAACCCGTAAAATAAAGAAACATTTGTGAGGGAATTGCTTTTTCCTTTGCTGAAAGCTTGCTAAAATTTACTTATATTTCCTCAATATTTAGAACTTCATGGCTATTAACTGGTTTCCTGGTCACATGCACAAAGCGCAAAAAGAAATTAAAGAAATATTGCCACAAATTGATGTGGTAATAGAAGTTTGTGATGCGCGTCTTCCTTTTAGTAGTGAAAATCCGATGATCACTGAGATCAGAGGAGACAAGCCATTAATTAAAATTTTAAATAAAAGTGATTTAGCCGACGCTAAAATGACGAAAGTGTGGCTTGACTATTTAGAGTCTCAACATAACGTTAAAGCCATTGCTTTAACAACCGACAATCCTAGCGTAGCTAAAACACTACCGGCACTTATTCGAAAACTTGTGCCGAATAAAGATGAAACTGGTAAGCAAATTAATGCGGTTATTATGGGTATTCCTAATGTGGGAAAATCAACCCTTATTAATACCTTAGTTGGTAAAGCAAAAGCAAAAGTAGGTAATGAGCCTGCGGTAACGAAAGGGCAACAACGTATTCGTCTTGAAGAAGGTTTATATCTTTTTGACACTCCCGGTATGTTATGGCCTAAAATCGCTAATGAAAACAGTGGTTATCGTTTAGCTGTTTCCGGAGCAGTAAAAGACACCGCTTTTGATCATGATGATATTGCTTATTTTGCGGCAGAGTATTTACTGGAAAATTATGCTGATCGTTTAATTGAACGTTATAAATTAAATGAATTACCGCAGCATGAAGAAGAATTAATTGAAGCCATTGGCAGAAAGCGAGGTTGCGTTCGTAGTGGTGGTCGTGTTGATCTTCATAAAGCATCGGTTATTTTAATTAATGAAATACGTGATAAAACATTAGGGGCAATCACTTTTGAAGCGCCTAACATCATTGAAAAAGAAAATGTTCACTTTGCTAAATTAGAAGAAAAAAGAGTTGCGGCGCGCGAAGCTAAAAAAACAGCACGTGGCCGTGGTCGTAAAAATAAGCGATGATTTACTTAAGGTTATCTGTTTAAGGTTATCTTTTTAAGGTAAGTGACATAAAAAAGTGGAAATAAAATGACAATCGAATTTGTATTACACCCTCAATTGAAACATGACTGTTTTGAGTTAGCAGAGTTACCTTTATGTAAACTGCTACTTTGTAATGACAGTGCATATCCGTGGTTTATTTTAGTGCCAAAAGTTGCAGAAGTAACTGATGTTTATCAACTCGATTGGCAGCAACAGCAACAATTTTTGAATGAGTCAAGCTTGTTAAGTGAATTGTTAATGCAAGTGTTTACGGGTGATAAAATGAATGTAGCCGCATTAGGCAATGTGGTTGAGCAGTTACATATACATCATGTTGTACGTTATAAAAATGATATAAGTTGGCCAAAACCCATTTGGGGTCAACAAGCCTTAACGCCTTATACAGAAGCTGAGGTAGCAGCGTTGAAAGAAAAACTGCTGCCTAAATTAACGACTGTTATTCAAGTTCAGGAAATTAATTAATCGGTATAACTTAGGGGCTTAAGCGAACAAAGTCGTTTGGTGTTAACAGTCTTATGTGCACTAGTTAAAGCCTGAATTGATACTTTCGGCTATTTGGTAAATAGCTTTTTTAATTTGAACATGGAAAAATTCGGTAGTGATTTTGATATTGGGGTCAGATGAACATTAACTATCTTGTTTTTTCCTGCTATTGGGAGTTCTCGTTTGCCTTCTGAAATTCTCCGACAAGATAACTGTTCAATTAGCATAAAGTTCATTTGACCCCATTATTTTTGCATTAGTTTACATTTATTCATTATCAAACAAATTCATTAATTCTGGGTTTGAGCTGCTTGACAGGCTGATGTAATTTTAGTCCATTGACCTAATTCTACCCATTCAGGCTTAGCAACCCATGTTCCTCCTACAGCAAAGACATTTGATAAGCTTAGAAAGTCTTTTTGGTTTTCTGCATTAACTCCGCCAGTAGGGCAAAAAGAAATACCACTAAAAACAGCCCCCATAGCTTTTAAAAAAGGAGCGCCACCACATAATGACGCAGGAAAAAGTTTTACTTCTGTATAGCCGTATTCACGAGCTAAAAGAATGTTAGCGGCATTAGATACACCGGGAAGCACTGGCACTGGACAATCGGCTAGTTGAGTTAGTAACTCAGATGAAATGGTCGGAGTAATGATAAAATCACTGCCCGCTTCAACAGCTTGCTTTAAAATATCAGCATCAATAACCGTACCCGCGCCTACTTTTAACTCAGGCAAATCTTTTTTGATTGCTTTAATTACATCAATAGAGACATCGGTTCTTAGTACCACTTCTACTAAGTGAATACCGGCAGCAGCCATCGCTTTTGCAATGTCAACACCTTGTTCTACGGTGTTGGCTTGAATAATAGGTAACAGAGTTTGCTCTCCCATTAAGCTAGAAAATGAATTCATGTTTATTCCTTTTAAAGATAGATAAAATAAATTTTAAAAATTATATACTCGTTCTACTTGAAAATGCTCTTACGTTTTCATGTAGTACGGGTATATTTATTGATTTATAAAATTGGAAATTTTTTTTGTCGACAATTGGCCATAGTACTAAATAACAAAAGAGGCCGCTTTATTTACTTAAGTAGAATAGTACACCTTTACTTTTAATAGAATGTAAAAATGTGAGTAAGAGTACAATTACTATAAAGTTATCTCGCTTTTGCCCCCCTTATCGAGATAGTACTAACTGTCATTATCACCTCGCTATAGCTATTCTTAGTGGGAATGTTGAGCTAATTAATTTAGGTTTGTCCATTTATAACCTTTGAATTTATTCTACCTTAAGCCAATCAAAGCACTATGAACCTAAAATAATTATATTTTTCTTGTTCAATGTTGATTGGCAATTTATTATCTTTACTCTAATAGTTAATGAGTTGTAATGAGTCTTGATGTCTAAACCGAAAATACTGGTTGTCGATGACAGCCCTGAGATTCGTTTAAGTGCCGCCTTTATTTTAGAAGATCAGGGTTTTGTAGTGCTTGAAGCAGAAAATCATCATTATGCTCAAACGATGTTAGCCGACAACAGCGTCGATTTGATATTGTTGGATATGAACTTTTCCTTAGATACCACCTCTGGTGAAGAAGGTCTGCGTTTTTTAACCTGGTTGAGTAAATCTAATTTTGTTACTCCCGTTATCGCCATGACCGGTTGGTCTAATGTTGATCTAGCTGTCAAGGCTATGCGTCTAGGCGCTTGTGATTTTGTTGAAAAACCTTGGAATAACCAAAGACTGATCCAAATTATTCGTCAACAAGTGAAACTGGCGGGTCTGGAAGTGCAAAACCAAAAACTTAAACAACAGTTGGAATCTGTTTCCGAGCCAGATTTCACTTGGCGCTCAGCAGCAATGGAAAAATTATTAGGTCAAATCGATTCCGTGTCAGCAACAGACGCGAGCATTTTACTCACGGGTGACAATGGCACCGGAAAAAGTCATTTAGCCCAACGTATCCATCAACAATCTACTCGTGCCTCCAATGCTTTTATCTCAGTCAATATGGGCGCTATTTCAGAGCCTTTATTTGAAAGTGAAATGTTTGGTCATAAAAAAGGTGCATTTACCGACGCAAAAGAAAATCGCATTGGTCGATTTGAACTGGCCAAACATGGTACTTTGTTTTTAGATGAAATTGCTAATATTCCTCAGTCGCAACAAGCTAAGTTACTTCGTGTGTTAGAGTCTGGCGAATATGAAGTATTAGGCTCAAGCCAAACTCAACACGCCAATAGTCGGGTTATTAGTGCAACTAATGGCGATATTGCTCAATTGATAGCTGATGGTGTTTTTCGGGAAGACCTTTATTTTCGCCTTAATACCATAGAGCTTAGAGTGCCATCATTGAAAGAAAGGTTTCAAGATATAACTCCGCTGGCAAAACACTTTATTGCCCTGCATGGTAAAAAATATAAACGCGAGGAATTAAATCTAACATCGGGTGCAATACAGGCGTTAGAAGCCTATCACTGGCCGGGTAATGTTCGTGAAATGAGTCACTTAATGGAGCGTGCTGTTTTGTTGGCTCAGGGCAATAGCCTAGGACAGGAAGATTTGCATCTGTCTAATCTTAAACAAAATAATAGCTTACCAATGATGACGTTGGACCAAGCTGAGCAAATACTGATCGAACAAGCACTGGCGTTAAGTCATAACAATGTAGCTAAAGCAGGAGTATTACTGGGACTGACTAAATCAACGATGTATCGCCGTATAGAGAAATATGGCATTCAAGTGCACTAATGATGTTGATAGAAGATAAAAACAAGAATAGAGCATTATGAAGCACTTTGCCTTTAAATCTTTAGAGCAGTTATTAAAAACTTGTTTTATTACAATCAGCTTTGTCGTGGTCAGTTTGTGGGTAGTGATCGGGCTAATACAACATTGGACAGTAGTGAACATATCGTTAACAAGCTCTGCAGTGTTATGGGTCTTGTGGTCATGCTTTTCTTATAGTTACCAAAGAGTTCTCATAGCCTTTAAACGCGCAAGCATGCACCTTGAAGCGGTGCACAATAATGATTATTGCCAGTATGCTAAACCTGCTTTTTGCGCAGGAAAAGTCATAGAGTTTCATCAAGAGCTTGGCAACTTAAGTGTTCATTTACAACAACTTAAGTCACGGTACGATCAAAATATTTTTTTGGTTTATCGATTAATAGAGCAACTCGACAGTCCCATTTTGGTTTTTGACCAACACCCTCAGCTTACTTATGCCAATAGCACCTTTAATGAATTATATCCCCAGCCTTGGCAGATTTTCAGACATTCCTCTCCTGACTTATTAGGGCTTGAATTTATTGATAACCATTGGCGTTTTAAAGAGAAGCAACGCGATTGTAAATGGCAAATTCGCCACAGTGAATTTATCGAACAGGGGCAATCACACCAATTAATGGTTTTTGTTAATATTGAGTCGGCATTGAGGCAAAGCCAGATTAATGCCTGGCAACAGCTTATTCGAGTGCTCGGACATGAGATTCATAATTCATTAACTCCGGTATCTGCATTAGCTCAGGGACTAAGCTTAAAAGCTCAGGGTGATAGAGAAAAGCAGGCGTTAACCGTGATCACCGAACGATGCCAACACTTGCAAGACTTTGTTAGTCGGTATGCGTCTATTACTAAGCCATTTCACTTAAATTGCCAGATGTTATCAGTCGCTAATATAGCCAAGCGTATTCAAGGTCTACTCAATGATATTCAGTTGCAGGTAGAAATCAAAACGGAAACTATTTGGGCCGACCCTACATTTATTGAGCAAGTGTTGTTAAATGTAATTAAAAATGCCAATGAAGCATCAAAGTCTGGAGAATCAATAAACCTGATCTTTAGTGAAAGTGCAACTAGCTCGCTTATAGAAGTAATCGACACCGGCCATGGCTTTACTAATCTAGATAATCTTTTTGTTCCTTTGTATTCAACCAAACAAAACGGTCAGGGCATAGGGCTGAGTTTTTGTCGAAATATTATCGAACATCACAAAGGCACTATTAACCTAGTTAATAACACTAATGCTCAGGGTGTTACGGTATCAATACATCTGCCTTTAACTGCCCCTAAAAATAGTGTGCCTGAAAAGTCTTAATATTCACAAATCCCTTTACTAATAACTCACAATTGTCCTATCAACTTATCATTGCTTTGCTGTCTCACGCAGGGCAGCTTATAGCCGCTAGCTCTCACCTGTTGTTTCATTATGAATCGCAGTAGTTCACCAGCGGACTGTCTTCATATTATCACTCGCTAATTAATTGCCAATAAACCACTAAGTGATTGAATATTAGTATGAATGAGTATTGGCATAAAATCTGCTCTAACCACAATCATTATCAATAAAGTATTTTGTTAAGGTGTTTCCTCAATGGATGTAAAAAAAAATAAAGTCAAGGCAAGTAAACTCAAATCAATGTTGATGCTCGGTGGTTTGGCCTTTTGCTTGCTCGCAGTCCTCGTTTGGTATAGCAGCATTAATGCTGACGCGTTGACAGTTAAACGTAACGACATGCTTTTTGGCACAGTAAAAAAAGGTGACTTACAGGTAGAAATTGAAGGTTATGGGGCGCTAAGATCAAATAGACAACTACTGATCACCTCGTTAACCCGTGCAACGGTTCAGGAAATTGTGCTTAAACCTGGCGCTTTAGTAACTCCAGAGAGTATCATTGTGCAACTTGCTAACCCTGAATTACAACAACTAGTCGATAGCGCAGGGCAGGAACTTTCACAACGAAAAGCCAATTTACGCCAATTAAAATTAAATCAACAACGCGAGATCCTTAACGAAACAGCAAGTTTTGCAGAAATGGAAGCATCCTATGAAACGGCTAAGGTAAGGTTGGAGGCACAAAGTAGCTTGGTTAACTCGGGCATAGTGTCTGCACTTGACTATAAAGAAAGCCTCGTTCATGAAGCACAGCTTAAAAAACGTTTAAGTATTCACCAGCAACGAACCGCTGCGCTTAAATTAGTTAATCTGGAAGCCATTAATATTCAGCTAGAACAAATAAAGCAACATCAGGGCCAATTAGATATCGCGCAAAATCGTCTTGATCGTCTGTCCGTTAAAGCAGGTTTTAGTGGTGTACTACAACGTTTATCTGTTGAGTTAGGTCAAAGTCTGTCCGCAGGGCAGGAAATTGCACTTATAGGTAGTGTGCAAGACCTAATTGCTTTGGTAAGAGTGCCACAAAGTAAAGCGCAACAAATAGTTATTGGGCAAACGGCTATTGTTGATACTCGCCGAGACAAAATTATTGGCAGTGTTTCTCGCATTGATCCTGTGGTCGTCGAAAATACCGTTGAAGTCGAAATAGCTTTGCCGGACAAACTTCCTCGTAGTGCTCGTCCGCAACTTAGCGTTGATGCCGTTATCATTACCGATACGTTAACTAACATTACTTATATGGAACGCCCGGTTAATGCCAAAGCTAATTCAAATACCCGCTTATTTCGACTTGATGAGTCTCATGATTATGCGATGAAAATCGAGATTGAATTTGGTAAAGAGGCGGGTCGTTATATCGAAATTATTGCAGGTGGCAAGGTTAACGATACTTTTATTGTTTCTGACTTATCTCTAATAAAAAATGTAGAACTTACGATAGAAAATTTTTAGGTACTAAGTCGCAGCTGATGTTAATAGCAAACAGCTATTAGAAAATCGCCATTAGAAAATACAGTTATCTACAATTATAAAGTTATCAATAAGTTAAGGAAATAAACATGACAGATATAAAAATAGAAATGAAGAATATTGCGAAAATTTTTGAAACTGATGATGTAGAAACCCATGCGTTAAAAGACGTCGATATTGTTATTCATGCTGGCGAATATATATCTATCGCGGGCCCATCTGGCTGTGGTAAGTCTACCTTGCTATCTTTATTGGGTTTATTAGATATGCCAAGTTCAGGATCTTATATAATAGAAGGGCTTGATGTTAGTAACCTTTCTCTTGATGAAGCGGCTCATATTCGTAATGAAAGAATCGGTTTCGTTTTCCAATCTTTTAACCTCATTGATGAGCTCTCCGTCTTTGACAACGTGGCGCTACCTTTACAATATAAAAAGCAGATACCAACCGATGAATTTATTAAAGACAGAGTAGAAGCCTGTTTGAAAATGGTAGAAATGAGCCATAGGGCCGATCATAAACCTAATCAATTGTCTGGTGGACAGCAGCAACGTATTGCTATTGCTCGTGCCTTGGTGGCTGATCCTGCGATATTGTTAGTAGATGAGCCAACAGGTAATCTCGATTCAAAAAGTGGTGACACTGTCATGGCGGTCTTAGCTGAACTCAATAACAATGGCACCACCATTTGTATGGTAACCCATGATGCACGTTATGCCGATATGGCGAATATTCAACTTAAATTACTCGATGGTCAAATAGTTAAAGACGAACCATTAAAGGTGGCTGTATGAGTCAGTTCATCCGTCAATACTCTCGACAATACAAGCAGGCCTGGGCCAACTTAAAAAAGAAACCTGGTTTCGTTTTAACCGTATTAATGACAATGGGCATTACCTTAGGCGCCTTGTTATGTGCCGTTACGCTAAACTATTTGTTACTGGTTGAACCTTTACCTTATCCAGAACAAGAGCGACTTTCTGTTGCTGAACATGGACTTATCGGGGCAAAAAAGGAAGCTAAAGCGGTTGCTTTTACCTATCCCGGATTAGTGCACTTATACAAGAGTAAAGCAGCATTTGAGCGAGCTGCGATAATGATGTATGGGCAAGATGTTATCATTTCTCACAGCAGTCAACCTTTAGTTAATACTGCCTATGTGACACCTGAATTACATCAGATGTTAGCGTCTCCTATGGCGCTAGGTCGTATATTTGAAGCCAGCGAAGCTTTAGACACCAACAATCCTGTAGCTATGCTCAGTTATAACACTTGGCAGCAAGAGTTTAATGGTAGCGGTGATATTCTTGAGCAAAAAATAAACATTAGAGGCGTAAGTTATCGCATTGTGGGGGTGTTGGCTGAGCATTTTGTTGAAGCAGAATTGGCGCAAATTGGCCGAGAAACACAAGTATGGCTACCGTGGGATTACAATGAGGCGGGGGAATGGCAGAGGAAAAGTTTTAGTAATATAAATGATAACCTTAAATTTATTGGCCTATTGAAGAAAGGCATTAGTCAAAGTCAGGCACAACAACTGTTAACCCCATTAGTAAATGATCGTTGGCAAGAAGGTCTTCCTGGTGATGATGATTTTTTCAAGGGTTGGACAATCAAGATGCATGTGCGTTCGATTAAAGCCGTTATGCTTGGTGAGAGTGAATCTATTGCAGTCATGCTGTTAGCTGGTGTACTTGGTTTGGTATTGATCGCTTGCGCAAATATTTCTAATTTGTTTATGTCGCGTACCGCAGAAAAACAACGTCAACTAGCCATTCAAGCAGCGATGGGGGCGACTAAAAAACATTTATTTAAAGCGATGTTTGCTGAAACCAGTTTACTGATGTTTATGTCGATAATACTCGCCTTGGTGATTGCCAAGAGCGGATTTTATATCATGCAGCAATATTTAGGCACGGTGTTACCCAGAGTTAATGAGTTAGCGCTTAACCCGATAACCTTTGCCAGTGCTGTGTTGGTGACACTTGTTTTTGCCTTGTTTTTCGCTAAATTAAGTACTCGTATGATTAATTACCGCGCGCTAAATACCACGTTGCAAAGCAGTGGTAAAGGTAGTGGTTTACAAGTATCTAAAAAGACTCGTCAAATATTAATTGCCAGCCAAGTAGCCTTAGCGACGGTATTGGTATTTGCCAACGTTAGCTTGCTTAAAGGTGCGATGAAAACCATTAACACCCCAATAGGTTTCGCCACTGAAAATATCTCAACTTTGATGTTAGATTTTTCATCAACAGAATATCCTAGCCCGAAAGAGGCAATCCCCATGATAGCTGAAATAATGGCAAAGCTTGAAGCTTTACCGCAAGTGGAGTCTCTTGCTCAGGGCAGTTCACCGTTAGATGGCTTTTGGATAAGAGCGTTAACCAATGCTGCCAACAATGAAAAATATACACCATTTTTTAAGACAATAGATCATAAATATTTAAATATGATTGAGCAGCCGTTATTGCAAGGAGATAATATTACTTCAGTAGATATGCAAGATCGAAATAACGTAATGATTGTTAATCAAGCATTTGCCAAACAATTAAAAACTGATGGTGATGCACTGGGGTTGCAAATATCACTTGGTGGACCCGATCCGTTCAAAATAATAGGTATCGTCAAAGATATTACTATCTCAGGTGATAGCCCGACGGACCGAGACAGTTCCGCGCTAGGTTTAGGTGTACCAAGAGTGTATGTCCCCAATGAACTTGGTGATGGTACTTTTATGATTAAACTTAAACCTGGTCAAACTATTAGTCGCAAACAGCTGAGTACTTTATTAGCTGAAGTTGACTCAAGATATACCGTCTTTAGTTTCAATGCCGCATCTGATATTTTGACTCGAACCCTGTTTGCAGAAATAACTACGGCGGTAACTACTGCGGTATTAGCGAGTTTGGTATTTTTATTGGCTGGCATAGGTTTGTATGGTATTTTGAGTTACGGTACTCAGCTTAGACGCTTTGAAATAGGTGCTCGTATGGCAATAGGCGCGACACGCAAGCATCTAATTACTATGATTATTGCTGATAATGCTAAAGCGGTATTAGTCGGTTTTATTGGTAGTATTGTACTGTTTGCCGTTGCTTATATAGGCTTGAGTGAATACATTCAACCATTCCTTACTTGGCAAGTTTTACCTATGGTAGTCGCTACTCTAGTATTAATTATTTTAGTGACTTTTTTTGCTTGTTATTGGCCGTTAAGACAATACATCAACAAGGCTGCGATATTTAGTCTGCGTGGTAGTGATTAAGGATTTATTAGATCGTTGAAAGCGATAAGTGAACTACAAAGATAAGCGATTTCAGTATATTAAGGTAGGCATAGCCGATCTTTTTTATTTCGTTTCTTTCATCTTTCATCTTTTATATTAACCTAGGATTTAGTGTAGCTTAAATTTATACTATTTTTTTCAAAATTACAGAAAATAGGTTTTAATGACAATTCCCATCATTAAAGTGCAGCAGTTGGGCAAAACATTCAGCACAGATGACATGCTGACCCATGCCTTACAAGGCATAGAGCTTGAAATTCAACAGGGCGAGTACCTTTCAATTTCAGGCCCTTCCGGGTGTGGCAAATCGACCTTATTATCTATTATGGGGTTATTGGATTTCCCCTCATCGGGTAAGCTTTTTTTCGAAGGTGCGGATGTCACTAAATTCAGTTTGGAACAAGCTGCTGCTATCAGGAATAAAAAAATTGGCTTTATCTTCCAACAATTTAATCTGATTGATGAATTGAGTGTCTATGACAATATCGCCTTGCCATTACGCTACGCTAAGCAACCAGTGAGTGATAAGAAAATAAAGGAAAAGGTCGGCTATTGTTTGGATATTGTTGGCATGACCTTAAAGGCCAAAAGTAGACCAACACAACTCTCTGGTGGTCAGCAACAATGTATTGCCATTGCCCGCGCCTTGGTCGCAGAGCCGTCTATTTTGTTAGTGGATGAGCCGACCGGTAATTTAGACTCAAAAAATAGTGACCAGATCATGGCAACTCTGGAGGCGTTAAATAAGCAGGGAACTACCCTTTGCGTAGTTACCCACGACATACGTTATGCTGAGATGGCAAATCGTAAGGTCTATTTACTTGATGGTCAAATATTAGGCCAAACTTGTCTAGATCATCAGAGTATGCTCTGAGTGTCTGGGCTAACTAAGTAGCCAACTACCGTAGGGTTCTTAATCCTAAACAAAGAATTTGATTTATGCTGGAACAGAAACACGACATAAAACCTATCTCGGTTTGTGTCTCATAACGTGATAAATCACAGAGTTATTTTAATGACTACTTAGGTAAATTGTTAACGTTCATTACCTAAATATCAATGGCAGCTATGAACTTATTGTTACCTGTCAGCTTTAGTTAAGCTTTGACATTTAACCGCGTCAGATCAAGTTTGAACAACACAGATTAGCACGAGTGAACATTATCGACTACGCCTTAGGAATAAAAATTAACCACCTATAAATTTAACCTTAAAACCTTCTTTTTCTAATACTGATTTTATGGTGTCGCGTTTATCGCCTTGAATTTCTATTATTTCATCGACTACAGTACCACCGGTTCCACAGATTTTTTTGAGCTTTTTTGCTAATTCTTTTAATGCTTTTGCCTCAAGCCCTAAACCGGTAATAGTGACAACGCCTTTGCCTTTTCTGCCTTTTGTTTCTCGGCGAACTCTAGCAAATCCATCATTGGGCGTTACCGTAGAGGTCTGTTTTTTCTGTTTAATTCTACCGCTATCCGTAGAATAAACTAATGAATTATCCGTTGCTTTGGTATCAGTGTTTTGTGGTTGTTCTTTACCAAAAGCACTGGCAAGATCTGCAAGACTCGAAAAACTATTTTTCATTAAACGTTCACCTAAAATTTACCAAAAAATTTCTATACTTCAAAAAAAGACAAAGCACAGACAAAATAAAACCACTACATGAGTGGTTTTATTATTACATGAACGAGCACTTTAGTAAGCTAAAGTTTACTTTCAAATTCAGGTAAAACATCAAATAAGTCAGCCACAATACCGTAATCTGCCACTTGAAAAATAGGCGCGTCTGGATCTTTGTTGATAGCAACAATAACTTTTGAATCTTTCATACCGGCTAAATGTTGAATGGCACCACTAATACCAACAGCAATATACAAATCAGGCGCAACAATTTTACCGGTTTGACCTACTTGCATATCGTTAGGCACAAAGCCGGCGTCAACCGCAGCGCGTGACGCACCAATGGCGCCACCTAGTTTGTCTGCAATACCTTCAAGTAACTTGAAATTATCACCATTTTGCATACCTCGACCACCTGAAATAACCACACCGGCAGCACCTAAATCAGGGCGCTCTGACACGGTTAATTCATCACTTATATGGCTTGAAATTCCGGCATCAGTTACCGTTTCTAAATTAACAACTTCAGCATTACCGTCGGTTGCTACCGCATCAAAACCGGTAGCACGCACGGTGATTACTTTTTTGCGGTCTAAACTTTGTACCGTTGCTATTGCGTTACCTGCATAAATAGGGCGAACAAAGGTATCGCTATTTTCTACGCCGATTATGTCAGAAATTTGTGCTACATCTAATAAGGCAGCAACACGAGGCATAAAATTTTTGCCTGTTGTTAATGATGTTGCAACAATATGTTCGTAATCGCTTGCTAATTCAGTAACAAGTGTACTGATATTTTCAGCTAATTGATGTTCATAAACAGCGTTATTAGCCACTAAAACTTTACTTACACCACTTACTTTTGTGGCTGACTCTACAACGCTTTGACAATTATATCCTGCCACTAAAAGTGTAATGTCAGCGCCAATAAGTTGTGCCGCGGCTACTGTTTTTAGGGTCTCAGCTTTTAACGTGCTGTTGTCGTGTTCGGCAAATACTAAAATACTCATGAGATCACCTTGGCTTCATTTTTTAATTTTTCTACTAATTCATCAACTGTTTCTACAATAATGCCCGCTTGGCGCTCAACAGGAGAGGTTACTTTTAATACATTAACTCGGGCTGTTAAATCAATACCAAAATCACTTGCCGCTTTAACCACTAGGGGTTTGCGTTTAGCTTTCATAATATTAGGTAAAGAAGCGTAACGTGGTTCATTTAAACGTAAGTCAGCGGTAATAATGGCGGGTAAGTTAAGTGATAATGTTTGTAATCCTCCATCAATTTCACGCGTTACTTTTATTTTTTCGCCATCAACTTCTATTTCTGATGCAAATGTACCTTGAGCCATACCGGTTAAGGCAGCAAGCATTTGACCTGTTTGGTTGTTATCAGTATCAATTGATTGTTTACCTAAAATAACTAATTGAGGCTGCTCTTCTTCAACGATTTTTTGTAAAAGTTTAGCAATATTTAATGAATCAATATTTTGATCCGAGTCAATTTGAATTGCTCTGTCAGCACCTAGTGCTAGCGCTGTGCGCAATTGCTCTTGACAAGATTTATCACCAATAGAAACAGCAATAATTTCAGTTGCTACCCCCGCCTCTTTTAAGCGCACGGCTTCTTCAACCGCAATTTCACAGAAAGGGTTGATTGCCATTTTTACATTCGCAAGGTCTACATTGGTGTTGTCGGGTTTAACGCGAACTTTGACGTTAAAATCAATAACGCGTTTTATCGGAACTAGTACTTTCATCGTTGCCTCTAATTATGCTTGTTATATCTATACTCTTGTTAGTATAGGAATTTATTGTTCAAATGTAGTGATCGAGATTACCTAAAAAACTACCTTTGCTTGATGAAAGCATTGGCGTAATTTAGGTAGAAACTTTAAAACTACAATACTATATTTATATAGATCGTTCTATTTGATGATGCTCAATTTTAAAGTAGAGCGGTATCATAGTTTTACTTTCATTTGGTTGTCTTTACAGCATAGTATTAACTGACAATATAGCTATTTTTTTAAAGCGATTATCATCTTGCTTGACTACCTTTAATAAGATATTATCAAACACTTGTTTGAATATCAAACGCCCGTTTAAAATTTATGTGTTTTTAACTCTATATTGGGAGATACCATGGAACGTGAATCGATGGAATTTGACGTAGTAATTGTTGGTGCTGGCCCTGCAGGGCTATCAACGGCTTGTCACTTGATGAAACTAGCACAAGAGCAGCAACAAGAGTTGATGGTTTGTGTTGTTGAAAAAGGTTCAGAGGTTGGTGCTCATATTTTGTCGGGCGCGGTGTTTGAAACGCGCGCATTAGATGAGTTATTTCCTGATTGGCAAGAAAAAGGCGCTCCCTTAACCACTAAGGTGACGGCTGATGATGTTTATCTTTTTAATAGCGAAGCCAACGCAATAAAAATACCTAGCTTTGCAGTACCTAAAACGATGCATAATGATAATAACTATATTGTTAGCTTAGGAAATGTTTGCCGGTGGCTTGCTGAGCAGGCAGAGCAATTAGGTGTGGAAATTTTTCCGGGATTCCCAGCTCAAGATATTATTTATAATGATGATGGTAGCGTTGGCGGTATTATTACCGGTGATATGGGTTTAGATGCAAAGGGTAACGCAAAAGACTCTTTTATGCCCGGTATGGAGTTAAGAGCGAAATATACTGTTTTTGCTGAAGGCTGTCGGGGACATTTAGGTAAAGCATTAATTGAAAAATTTCATTTAGATGCAGATACATCACCTCAACACTATGGTTTGGGTTTCAAAGAAATTTGGGATATAGCACCAGAAAAGCACCAAGCCGGTTTAGTTGTACATAGTGCAGGCTGGCCGTTAGAAAAAGAGACTACGGGCGGCGGTTTTTTATATCATGGCGAAAATAACCAAGTTTTTGTGGGGTTGATTGTCGACTTAAATTATACCAATCCTCATTTAAGCCCTTTTGATGAATTTCAACGCTATAAACATCATCCCAAAATTAGTCAATACCTTGAAGGCGGTAAGCGTGTTTCGTATGGCGCAAGAGCCATGACTAAAGGGGGTTTTAATTCATTACCAAAAATGACAATGCCGGGTGCTATCTTAGTGGGTTGCGATGCGGGTACTATTAATTTTGCTAAAATTAAAGGTAATCACACGGCGATGAAGTCGGGTATGCTAGCCGCTGAAGCGATAATTGAGACATTAATTACCAGCGAAGGTATTACTGCTGAAGGAAAACAAGATTTAACGATTTATACCGATAAGTATAAAAACTCATGGTTATATGAAGAGTTGTATAATACTCGCAACTTTGGCCCCGCAATGCATAAATTTGGTACCATGCTCGGCGGCGTTTATAATATGATAGATCAAAACTTTTTTGGGGGTAAATTACCGTTTAATTTTAAAGATGATAGCTTAGATTATGATCGCTTAAAATTAGCCGGCAATGTATCTGTTATTAACTATGCTAAACCAGACAATAAATTAAGCTTCGATAAATTATCGTCCGTGTTTCTTTCTAATACAAATCATGAAGAAGAGCAGCCGTGTCACTTAAAATTAACTAATGCTGATATTCCAATTAGTGTAAACCTAGTGAAGTTTAATGAGCCCGCGCAACGTTATTGCCCTGCAGGCGTATATGAAGTTGAAAAAACAGCAGCAGGTATGGATAAGTTTGTTATTAATGCACAAAATTGTATTCATTGTAAAACGTGTGATATTAAAGACCCAAGTCAGAATATTACTTGGGTGACACCCGAGGGCACGGGCGGTCCAAATTATCCTAATATGTAACGTTTGAAACTGTATAACCTATTACCATTTAAAGTGCGGGATAAGAGCCTGTGTGATCAGGGTAAGAACATAAGCGGTTAAAAAAATAGTCGACAGTGCTTTTTCTGCGTAATCACAATCTAGCGCAGTTTTAAACTCGCCCTTTGGGGAATATTGAGCAAACCATGCTCGTCGTTGCTTCTGTATTTAAGGGAGCAACCCTTAATAAAAAAGATGCGCCTTGATCATGAATTGCTCAGTAGTCCTAAAACGAGCATCTTCAAGTGGAACGGGTATACAAGCTAATCAAGAGGGACTTTTAACAGTTTACTAGGTTCCCTTTTATTGTTTTGTGACGCATTAACTGTTAATAAAATAAGTGCTTGATTTTCATTGAATTATTTTTTTTTAAAAAATTACTTGACATTTTTTTTGTTTAAATAATAAACTAAAAGAGGTTTTTAGCTCAAAAAAAAGCCAAAAGATGCCACCGGTAGCATTTTATTGTTAGATAAATTTAATTAAATAAGCAAATTGCTAAGGATAAATTTTGCCACCGGTAGCATTTTATTTGTAAGTCTGCAAATGGATAAAAATAAATATAAAAATAAAAAGGATGAAGCAATGAATAAAAGAAAACTATCGAAACGTTCAATAACCGCCATAGCATTGGCAACCGCCATGGTCTGTGGTAATGGCCTTGCTGCTCAGGCAGGTTTTTCAACACAAAACGGTGGCACTACCGGCGGCGCTGGGGGCGCAACCGTTTATGCTACTACAGGTACTCAAATTCATGCGGCTATTTGTAATCGAGCAGCTGACGATACACCGCTCATTATAGAAGTTGAAGGCACAATTGATCACAGTAATACTTTTAAACAAAGTGGTAACTGTAATACAGCTGACGGGGTCATTGAACTTAAAGAAATCAGTAATATTTCAATTGTTGGTGTTGGAAATGGCGCACTCTTTGACGAGTTAGGCATTCATATACGCGCATCATCAAATATTATTCTTCAAAATTTACATATTCGAAACGTTAAAAAATCAGGTTCTCCTACTTCTAATGGCGGCGACGCTATTGGTTTAGAGTCTGGTGTTTCTAATGTATGGGCTGATCATTTAACGCTTGAAGCGAGTGGTGGCGAATCTGATGGGTACGATTCATTATTTGATATGAAAGCAGACAGTACTTACGTTACAGTATCTTACTCTATCTTCCGTAACTCTGGTCGTGGTGGTTTAGTTGGATCAAGTTCTAGTGATACTGAAAATGGTCCTGTTACTTATCATCATAATCATTATCAAAACATGGACTCTCGTGTTCCGCTAATGCGTGGCCGTTTAGGGCATACCTACAACAACCATTTTGATGGCATAAACAAGTCAGGCATCAACGTTCGAGTTGGTGGCAAAATGTTAGTTGAAAATAACTACTTTGAAGATGCTAAAGATCCATTAGGTACGTTCTACACCAACGATGTTGGTTATTGGGAAGTTAGTGGTAATATATTTACTGATTCAGTAGTTTGGACAGCAGATGATGATAAGAATCATCCAGCAGGACCTAACCCTGTTTCAACAGCGTCGGTAAGTGTTCCTTATAGTTATGCTATAGATGATGCTGATTGTGTAGTTGGTATTGTTGCTGCAACAGCGGGGGCTAACAAAGGTGTTAATTTTTCTGATGGTAGCTGCTCTGTAGTATCTCCAGACCCTGATCCGGTAGACCCAGATCCAGTTGACCCTGTTGATCCTCCTTCTGAAGGTGGCGATGAAGTATTAAATATTACAGAATCTGGAATGTCTAGTGACTTCTTTACTATATCTGGAAATCTTTCATCTTCAAAAGGTACAGTAAGCTACAATGGTTTAACATTAACTCAAGCGTTAAAAATTGAATCTAGTACATCTATAACTTTTAGTTCTGTTGCAGATGGCGAATTAGTATTAGTATTTAATGACGGTGAAGATGGCGATATTAAAATTGACGGTACAAGCTATGCTGTATCTAATGGCGTTCTTTCGCTAGACATATCAGCAGGTAGTCATACAATTTCAAAAAATAATACAATGAATCTGTATTACATTAGCCTTGGATACAATGGTGATCCGATCGACCCAGATCCGGTTGATCCAGATCCGGTAGTTCCTGGAACAGTTTCAGCTTCTGCTAGTGTTTCTGATAGCGATGTTACTATTAATTGGTCAACAGAAAACATTACTGTTACCGGTCAAGAAGTATATCGTGATACTGACTCAAACTTATCAGGGCGTGTTCGTATTGCGACAGGTTTAGTGGGTAACAGCTTTACTGATTACAATGTAGCTGATGGTAATTATTACTATTCAGTTAAAATAACAGGCGATGATGGCACTACGTATAACTCTTCTGCTATTGCGGCTAATGTTCTAACAGCAACGTCAGTTAGTGAAGTATTTGAAGAAAATGCTAACGGTTTCTGTTTGGTAGATGGCGCAGTAGAAAGCGACCATAGTGGTTATACTGGTAGCGGTTATGCTAACACTGACAATGAAGCAGGAAAGGGTGTTGATTATGCTATTTCTGTACCTTCTGCTGGCAGTTATACACTAGCAGTACGTTATGCTAACGGTTCAAGTGATCGTCCAGCTGCTATTTTAGTTAATGATGTATTGGTTGGTAGTATAGCAATGGCAGGTACTGGTGCTTGGGCTTCATACACAACTGATAGCGAAGTAACGGTTAGTTTAGTTTCTGGTTTAAACTTTATACGCTTACAAGCAACGGGTAGTTCAGGTTTAGGTAACGTTGATAGCTTAACGGTAACAGGTATTGCACCAACGGGTGGGGATTGTAATGGTGAAATTGGTGACGGTGGTATTGTAGTTCCGCCAGTAGATCCTGTTGACCCAGATCCGGTAGACCCTGTGTATCCAAATGCAGATTGTGCTGATTTAGTGAATAATGATTCAATCAACTGGCGTGAGTCTTCATTACAAACAGATCAAGAAATTATTGCATGTTTATCTGAGTCGCTTGGTACACCAGTAGGTTATGGTGAAGCAGCAACAGGTGGTTACAACGCTAATGGTGGTAGTAACTTAGTTATCATTACTGATAACCAACCAGAAGATCAAATATTGGCGGCAATTTCATCTGCTGATCACAACTGGATTGTTTTTGATAAAGATGATTTTGCTAACGAAACAGCGATTATGATGTATCGTCCGTATTGTGCAGACTCTTCAATGCAATCTGCTTTAGGTGTTAATGAGGCTACTTGTCGTGATCCTCAAGCTTGGTGTTCTGCTAATGGTGTGTCTAGCTCAGATTGTTTATTAACATTCTTTAACGATGAATTAAATGATAGTAGCCTACCTGTACGTAACTACTTAATTGATAGTAATACCACTATTGATGGTCGTGGTGCTAAAGCAACATTTACTTTTAATGGCTTTAAAATTGGTGCTGACAGTAGTGGTGCATCAACTCATCAATCTGAAAATGTTATTATTACCAATAACAAATTTGTTGGTGTAGGTCATACAGAAGATCATAATCTTGATCCTGATATGATCCGCTCTACTGGTGAGTCACATGATATTTGGATCCATCAAAATACTTTTGATACTACTGGTGACTCAGCATTTGATGTAAAAGTTGGCGCTTATGACATAACCGTTTCATTTAACAAGTTAGTTAATGTTAAACGTGCTGCTTTGCATGGCTCTAGTGATAGTCGTACCATTAATCAACAAATAACCACAACACTTCATAATAACTTGTTTGTAACTACAGATGATAATTTTGGCGCAAGCTCATACAATACTATGCGTCGTGTACCTTTGTTACGTCGTGGTCAAACACATATGTTTAACAACGTTTTTTACGGTTACCGTAAAGACGTAATGAGCATTCGTAAAGGTGGTCGTGCATTACTTGAAGATAACCTATTCATGAACCCTGTTGATAACTCTAAAGGTGATGATTTAGCCGATTGGGCAGAAGTATTATTTGATGATGCGGTAACAGAAGGATCATTAGATATTACCGGTAGTTATGTTTATGAGTCAGGTTCAAACTGTACACCTTCTGGTGCATCAGCTTCTCTTGACGTAAGTGTTGGCAGTGTTCCTGATATGTTTGGTGATTATAACTCAGCATCAAAAAATACTATTAATGCTAACCAATTTTCAGTTGGCCATGACTTACGTGATTACGTAATGGCTACTGCTGGAAAAGGTGCTGAAACATCATATGTTTCCAGTTATACGGTAGGTGAAAGTGTTGTGATTTCTGCCGCACCATCTAGTTGCCAGTAGTGAAGTAATTAAATAAGTAAATTTTTAATGTGAGCGGGTAATTCTCCGCCGCTTGCGGCGTATTGTAGGTTGGGTTTTAGCCCATCAATTTGACGGCATAAATGCTGACCTACATTTAGTTCATAATAGATCTTTCCTCGCGAAGCGAATTTAAGTCTAAGCGAAAAGCCTTGACGCGAGGTTGTTAATTTATAAATAAAGCTCCTATGAAAATAGGAGCTTTTTATTTTTTGATTTTATTAGGATATCAACCGCTACTTTCGTAAGCGTATGAGCATTGGCAGCTAGCTGCGCTCATCAATATTATTTGGTTGCTCTGCTCGATTGCTATCAATCGATAGTCTGCCATCTTCAAGGTCTCGTTGGAATTTTTGCTATCTCTAAGGGGGAGTAGTTACGAATAAAGTTAAAACAAACTAGCCTTTATCAGATCATAGTTTTGTAATGGAGTAATAGTTTGCTGTAATGTGTTTTCTAGTTTATCGAGCTCAACAAGTTTTAGACAAAACTTTTCAGCTTTCTTTTCTAGGGCTTTAGCACTTGCACTAATTTCTATTTCTAAATCTTTACCCATATTAGCCATGCGCTCATCAAAAGTAATTGTGCGTTGCTCACCTTCGTTATTATTATCATTTTCAGCTAATATTGCTTCGCCTACTGCTAATAAAATAGTGCCAATAGAGTCAGAAATAATTTCTTCTATTGCTTGCTCAAATTCACCGGTAAAAATTTCATCAAAATCATCGAAATCTTGAGGGGCAATATAATAATTATTATCACTTTGATTGAATCGTGAGCGAATATGTAATTTTAAATCTTCAAACTTAGTTTGAATTTTTTGTTGAGAAGCACTATTTTCACCGGTTAAACTACCAATTACTTTATTAACCGCTTTTAAACCAATATCAACACCGTCTATAGCGATAGATACTATGCTGGGTATTTGTTGTCTTATATTTGCAGCGTATTCACTCAATAAATTTTGTTGATGACTCGTTAAGGTTAATTCGCGCCCATCAATAAATAATTGTGAGCGGTTATTAATTTGTACTCTAGTTAGTCCTTTTTCGACCATGCGAATATGGGTAGGGTCAATAATTACCCCGTAATTAAAGTTGACGGAACATTTTTCTGCAACGGAGCTAAAACTCAACAGCAAAAAACTAAGTAAATAAAGGTTGAGTAAGTGATAGTGAAATTTTTTCATTAATTACGTAAGGCCTAAGTATTAACGATAGGATCAATACGTACTTTACGTTCTTTGTAGATCATTTTACTTGGCCCATATTCCCGGCGAGAACGATCATGAAATTCACCGACAATAAGCTCTACACCATGATATAGCTTTTCAGTTGCTTCAATGTAAACACTGTTCATATAATTTTGTAGTGCGGTTTCAATGGTTTCTTTTTCTTGTGCAAAATAACCCATTTGCTTAGCATGATACTGATAAGCAGAAACAACTTTGGCTAACATTTCAGGATTAGCTTTATTTTTAGGGAGTTTTTTAAGTTTTTTTATCGCTATTTGTAATTCTTTTGTTTTGTCAGATTCTTTTTTTACTTTTTCTTCTGCATCGTGTATTTTTTCTTTAAATTCAATCACTTTATGTTCAAAATTTACCGTGGTATTACTGCCAGCGGTAGCACCTACAATCCCTGCACTTACGGAGGAACCAACCTTTATGTAACCACCAATAAGCTTGCCGTTAGCTTTATCTGCGGTACCCACTTTTAGTTTGCCTTTTACGTTAATAATACTATGCAGTAATTGGTTTTCTATACGTATATCTCTACCACTATGAATTTCAGCATATTGAGCATACTTAGCGAATACACTACCTTTGGCATTAACGCTAACGCTCATTTTGTCTGTTACTTTAGTTTCTTCAAGATCGTGCTTTCGGCCAATAATACCGCCCGTAATGGTGATGTCTCCACCCGCTTGAATGATTGCCGATTCAACAAAGCCACCAATAGTAATATCACCACTAGCAACAACTTTCATGCCCTCATTAACATCACCGTCTATAATAACACCACCGGTAAAGTTAATATTTCCGGTGGCGATAGTAACATTTTTAATTTTATAAACTTCGTCTACTTCCATACCGTTATCAATAATTTTTGGTAAACCGACGAGTTGTGAAACTAAAACGTTTTGATTTTTAGGACTTAGGGTTGTGCCTTCGCCGGTCATTAATTCAACATCATTACCGGGCTCTGGTGATAAGGGCGTCGCGGTAACGGTATAACCTTCTTTTCCTTTAGTTAAGGGGATTTTTTGAGCCAACGGATCACCAACTTTGACACAAATAATATCGCCCAAGTTGCGCATGTCAACACTACCATCTTCTCTTTTTTTGGGTCGTAATATACGAGCCTGAGCACTTTCAACTAGCGGTTTTATTTCCGCATCTTTACCATTAATCGCTGTTTTTCCGCAAGCTATTTGTAAGGTGACTTGATTGTTAGGTGTTTCTTTAGCCGCTAAGTGAGCAAGCTTTATTAATTCTTCTTTGCTAAAACCTTTTTTTACGCCAGATTCTTGTGCCGCATTTAAAATGGCCTTTGCGCTTAAATGTTTACCACCTTGTGCGGTAGTGATTTCTGCCGAGGCGGCCATTTCATCTTTGTCTATGGTAACCACAATGGTTGCGTCGCGACGCTCTATCACTTGATAGGAAAATTCTCGTCCTGTTTGATTTGCCTGTAGAGGTTTTAATACATCGTTAAGTTCAGCAATTGCATTTTTTATGTTGGCAGTATTGATATACCACGAGGCATATATTGATGAAGCAATGAGCTCTGAAATACTCGCTTCACTCACCGTTTCGTCATCTTTAATTGGCACTATGTGCAAATCAATATTTTTCTTTGCGTTGTCAACTAAACTTACTTGGGTCATTAATACATTACTCCGGCATCATTTATCGCTTTACATGATAAAACTACATTGATGAAATTATATTGCTAGTTTATTCGGTGTTAAATATAACTACTTTGATGTACTTTAATAAAATTACTTGTGCCTACTTTGCTGTAGTCTATTTTATATTCTATTCCGTCAAGCGCTTGAATAAAAAGTAGTGTTTTTTCTTCGCCAAATAATTCAGCAGAGTCTATATGAACAATATCTTGATATGCTTTTTTTGCAATAGAGCGTTTGGCAGGAATTGCGCCTTTATAAACACCAATACCTCGGTGGCTAACAATAACAACGACTTTATCACCATTGATGATGAGTAAGTCAAACTTTTTTACTTTATGGATAATGGTATTACGACCACTGCTAATAAAATTTTTTTCTATCAAAATATACTCCTGATTTTGTTAAATCTAGGTTTGTTGCTTAAAGTTGTATCTCTGAGTTTGAATAGATAACAACAGTTAATCTCTAAATATATTAATTTTTTATTTACTAAGCAAATTTTACAGACAATTCTTTTAAATGTAGTGATTTAAATCGTATTTGTTTGCTTTTCAGACTGTATTTTAACAATAATTATATTTTTTATTGTGTTATTAAAATTTTGTACCTTCAAATAACGGCACGTTCAGTAATATAATTTGGGATTTCTTTACTCTTTATGAGTTGTCGCCTTACTAGATCAAGGGCAATACAGGCAACATATTTTTGAAAATAAGCGCGATTTAATGGCATATATAAACAAACGGTTTGGAGCAGTTTTTTTGTGCCCCAAGCAAGCCAAACCGTACCAACGGGTTTTTTGCTTGTGCCACCCGTAGGGCCCGCAATTCCAGTAACAGCAATAACCCATTCAGCAGAAGACTGTTTAAGTGCACCATAAGCCATTGCCTCAACGGTTGCTTTACTAACGGCGCTATGTTTCAAAATTAATGAGGATGGAACATTTAACAGTGATGTTTTCATTTCATTACTATAAGTGATAAAACCGGCTTCAAAGTTTTTTGATGAACCTGCGACACGCGTTAACATACTCGCAATAAGACCACCCGTACAAGACTCCGCAGTGGTTATTTTTGCATTCTTTTGTTGCAAAGCTAACAGCACATGCTCTGCTAAAGATAAGGGGGTGTTATTAATTTGAGCAATTAAATGATCACCTAATAACAGACTAAGCTTGCTTAACCAATGTTGTTTTTGTTGATGACCTTGTGCTGAGTTAGTGGTTAGTTTCACTTCAAGTAAAGGCATACCTGATCTAAACCCTAGCTCTATATTACTTGGCCAATCAGGAAGTTGTTCATCAATCATCTTTTGTAACACAGACTCACCTAAACCAAAAACTTGTAAGCGAGTAACATCACATATTAATGCTTGAGGAATGTTTTTTGTGATGGCAGGTTTGATTTGTTCGGATAACATCGTCTTTAATTCATGAGGAACACCAGGGGTACAATAAATATCGCAATGCAAATGATTTACATGAAAACCAACCGCGCTGCCTTCTCGGTTAGCAATAATAGTGCAGCCTTTGGGTAATATAGCCTGTTTTAAGTTAGGGCCATTCAGTTTAGCGCCTCGCTTTTCGCACCATATTTTTAAATGATTTAAGGCTTCAGCATGCTCTGTTAAAGGTGTTTTAATGACTTGTGATAATGCTTGTGCGGTTAAATCGTCAATTGTTGGCCCTAAGCCGCCATTAATAATGAGTATGTCAGCCTGCCCAGCGATGTGATTTATCTCATTAATTAAAATGCTTAAATCGTCAGCAACGGTAACTTTGCGAGATATTTCTAAACCAAGCTCTTTTAATTGTTGAGCAATCATTGCCGAGTTACTATCAACAATATCGCCAGTCATTAATTCATTACCGGTTAATAACAATTGTACATTGGGCACTTCCATTACACTTTCCTAAATTATATGTATAAAAAATCGAACCTAATCTAACCTTTTTTAAAGCCTGTGACATCTCATTAGTTATTATTAGTGTAACAGAAGTAGAATATTACCTTTATGGCTTATTAAAAGACTAAAAAACAGTTGAATTTTTATCGGCTAGTTATTTAGATAAAATACTTGGGTATAAATTAAACATTCAAATTGGAATTTACTATTTTTAGTTTTAAAATAAGCAGAGCTAAATGATATTAATGTGATTGCTATCACGCACAAAGGGTGAATACTGTTAAATGATTTATGAAAGATCGTTACTTTTTGGTCGATGGTATCGACATGATATAGATGAACAGGGGTTTCAAATTACGGAATACTCGGAGTTAAATGATGATGGCCACTTTGAATTCACTTTTTCAACCCTTGATAGCCAAGGGAATATTATTGAAAAAACCGTTGAATTTGGAGACTGGGGCTTAGTGGGTGATATTCATTTTACGCTAACTAAAAACGAAATAATTGAACAAGAATATTATACCGCTGATTTAACTAACGATGATAATTATCAGGCATATAGAGTTTTACAACTTAATCATCAAACGTTCCAATATCAACATATAGTTACTGAAGAAATATTTATTATGCGCCGTGTTACAGATAACGTTGGTCATTGTTAATTTTTGCTATTTATCTTTGAAATTGAACGATACAATATAAAAATGTTTAGCGAGTTGAATAATTTAAACAAATAGAATTAGGAACGTAATGAAACGATTACAAGCAGCAAGTTTAATAACCGCAATCAAAACACCTTACACAGCGAAAGGTGAAGTTGATTTAAAAACTTATGACGCCCTAGTTGCTGAGCAAATTGCGGCAGGTGTTGATGGTATTATTGTTGGTGGCACAACTGGAGAAGGGCATTTATTAAGTTGGGAAGAACATTTAATATTAATTGCCCATAGTGTGCATCGATTTGGCGATAAATTACTTATTATTGGTAACACGGGTAGCAATAATACTCGTGAAGCTTTAAAAGCAACAGAAAATGGCTTTGCTGCAGGGATGGATGCCGCTTTACAGATCAACCCTTATTATGGTCGAACCTCTATTAAAGGTGTTGTTGAGCATCTTACCCGCCTACTGGCTATTGGTCCTGCTTTTATTTATAACGTTCCGGGAAGAACTGGCCAAGATATTACTCCTGACATTATTGAGCCTTTAGCTAAACATAAAAACTTTATTGGTGTCAAAGAGTGCGCGGGTAATGAACGTATTGCACATTATGAAAAACAAGGTATTGCGTGTTGGTCAGGTAATGATGATGAATGCTCAGTTGCTCGTCATCAACATGGCTCGCATGGTGTTATTTCAGTGACGTCTAATATCGTACCGAAATTAATGCGTCAATTAATGGATAACGACAACGCTGCGTTAAATCAACAATTACAAGGGTTAATGCAATGGTTATTTTGCGAACCTAACCCTATTGCGATTAATACCGCATTAATGATGACAAATGCTGTTGAAGCTAACTTTCGCTTGCCATACAAAGCATTGACTAAAGAACAACGGCAACAGGGTTTTGATTTTTTAAGTGCCTTTAATAGCAATGATATTGTCGGTAATTCACTATCATTACTTGAAAATGATGATTTTAAGTATTGTATTTAGGTTGATTTATTTACTTTTATCATTTATCTATTGGTAATAAAAGCAAGGAGGTGTGTATCAAATATTTATGGGGCATTATTTATTTATCTGTGCTTATTTGGTCAGCGATTGCGCCTAAAGACTTATTTACTTGGTTTTTAGAAGTGCTACCAGCAATGATTGGGGCGGTGTTGTTAATTTTTACCTATAAATCTTTTCGTTTAACACCTTTACTTTACGGTTTGATTTTATTTCATTGTGTGGTGTTAATGATTGGCGGACACTACACTTATGCTGAAGTGCCTTTGTTTGATACGATAAAAACCGTTTTTAATTTAGAGCGTAATAACTATGATAAAGTAGGTCACTTTGCTCAAGGACTAGTTCCGGCAATTCTTGCCCGTGAAATTTTGATCAGAAAGCATATTGTTAATGGTAAAACTTGGCTGAAAGTATTTGTTGTTTCAATTTGTTTAGCGTTTAGTGCTTTTTATGAGCTTATTGAATGGTGGGTTGCTATTGCTTCTGGAGAAAATGCTGAAGCTTTTTTGGGAACACAAGGTTATGTTTGGGATACACAATCAGACATGGCACTTGCATTACTTGGCGCTATTTTTGCGATTATAGTTTTAGCTAAATATCATGACAAGCAGTTAATACGGTTTTCATCAATGAAGCGTTTATAGTTTAGGTCTTAATTCATCAGGTAATTTAAATAGCCTTTCTTTGCCCACTTCATCGTTAGTAAGTGGGCAGGTAAATTTAAGTGATACCGCACATAACTGTAAATTTATTGCCTCAGTAACTTTATCTTTATCACCGCCGTATAACCTGTCACCAACAACTGGCATACCAATACTAGCCGCGTGAATACGTATTTGATGTTTTCTCCCAGTGTCAATTTTTACCCCAACTAGTGATTGATTTTTATCTTTGTCGTAGGTTAAACAGGTAAAGGTACTGCGTGCATTTTTGCCGTTAACCTCAACAGTTATTATTTCAGGTTGACTGCGTTGGCGGTGATCGCCATGTATAATAATTTGGTAATGTTTTTCTAAGGCATGTTTTTCAAACATAGCTGACAGCGCTCGAGCGGCTTTTTTACTGTGGGCTATAAGTAGTAAACCCGTGGCTGCTCGGTCTAATCGGTGAACAATAAATACCGGTCGCTCAGGGGTTAACGTTAACTGAACAAACCGAGCGATAGTGCAATGATCACTCCACTTTGAGCCTTGAGATAACATGGCATAAGGCTTATACCAAACGCTGTAATCGGTTAAGTCGGCAATTAATTGAGCGTCATCAACTGCGGCTGATAATACATTAGCGTTATAGTAAAAATGTAATTCATCGCCCGCATTGAGAGTTTTCTTTACTCGGCGTAAACGTTGCGTATGTTTTGATCGCGTTAACCACAAAGCGCCTTTGGCAATCGCTTGCTTTAATTGACCTATAGATAAGGTAATTTTATTGACCAAACAATGATTTTGTAAGACAGTTAATGCGGTATCACTTTGAACGACTTTTATATGACATTCATAGGGAGTATAGAGAGCACTGTGTTTGTCGTTGTTAATAAGTGACATGTTGACCAAAATGAGTAAGTTATGAGTAAGTAGTGAGATTATTTTACTCGATTTATAATTTTCTCAAAGTTAAAATGACTAAAAATAGTTAAAATAAAACCAAACTTAAGAGAAGTTATTAAAATAACTTAGACCAGAAAACTTATACGAGAGAATTTATGACGCGTGATTTAGAATTATTTCCAGATAATATAATAGGTAATACTCTGTGGCAAATGCAGCAACAGGGTGATGATTTAACCATTACCCAAGAAATTGAATTTTCAGTGTTATTTCCTACGCAAGAGCAGGCATTAAAATTTGGTCAGGTATTATTAGAGAATAATCAAAAACTTTCTTTTACCCCTTTTCAAAATAATGAAGAATTACCCTGGGAAATAACCGCTTACCCACAAATGCCGTTAACGTATGAAAATATACAGGGTTACCAAGAATTATTAGCAACCAGTTCAGCACCGTTTCAAGGTGAATTTGATGGTTTCTATCTTATGAATAATGTCGAATAGAGCGCCGTATAATGATTGATATTAAACAATTTTCAGCGTTACAAAAAAACAGTAAAGCGTCATTTTTTCAACAAAAGAAAATAGTAAAGAAAGTGATGGCAGGACAAACAGTGCTTTGTACACAATGCAACCAACCATTGATATTAATTACCCCTGAGCAAGATGAAAAAGCAGGAATTCGTTGTGCTAAAGGTTGTACTGATATTCAACTTGATTTTGTTTAATGCGGAACTTGGGACTTGGAATAACATAACTATATATAATAATTAGACAATAAAAAACCCGATCAGTATCGGGTTTTTATAGACGTATAATTATTTATAGCTTAACTAATGAAAGCTCTAGCGTTACGGAACATACGTACCCAAGGTGAATCTTCACCCCAGTTGTCTGGATGCCAAGAGTTAGCAACGGTTCTAAAAACACGTTCAGGATGCGGCATCATAATGGTGACACGACCATCCGTAGTTGTTAGTGCGGTTATACCGTCAGGCGAGCCATTCGGGTTAGCAGGGTAAGTTTCTGTTACATCACCATAGTTATTTACATAACGCATTGACACTGTTCCAGAATCATTAGCTGCGTCAATGGCTTCTTCAGAGCTAAATTCTGCATGACCTTCACCGTGAGATACGGCAATTGGCATTCGAGAACCTGCCATATCTTTAAATAACACTGATGGACTTTGTTGAATTTCAACCAGTGAAAAACGCGCTTCAAAACGTTCAGATTTATTTTGAACAAAATGTGGCCAGTGTTCAGCGCCCGGAATGATCTCTTTTAAGTTCGACATCATTTGACAGCCGTTACACACACCTAATGAGAAAGTATCTGTTCGTTCAAAGAAGGTTTTAAACATGGTTTTTGCATTTTTGTTGAATAAGATGGACTTTGCCCACCCTTCACCAGCCCCTAATACATCACCGTATGAGAAACCACCACAAGCCACTAAACCATTAAAATCGGCTAAATCTGTACGGCCTGACAATATATCAGACATGTGTACGTCAATGGCAATAAAGCCTGCACGGTCAAATGCTGCAGCCATTTCTACATGCGAGTTAACCCCTTGCTCACGTAATATGGCAACTTTAGGGTTAAGCGCAAGATTGGTTTCTTTATTTGAGCTAGAAGCCGCATCTCTAGCAATAAACTTAGCAACAATATCTTCATTGATATCAAAAGTTAGCTTGGTGTTTAATCCCGGATCTTCAGTATCAAATTTTATGTCATGCTCTTGTTGTGCACACGCTGGATTGTCACGAAGTGATTGCATTTTAAAGGTGGTTTGCGCCCATGTAGTACGGTAATAAGTGCGTGAGTTTTCGAGTATTACAGTGCCGTCACGGCTGAAACGAATTGTATCTTCGTTATTAATTCGACCGATGTCAGTGCAGCAATCTTCAATGCCGTGTTCAGCTAATATTGCATGAATAGCATCAACATCACTTTCACGAATTTGAATAACAGCGCCAAGTTCTTCGTTGAATAATACGTCTACATCGTTGCCGGAATTTGAATTCAGCTTAGTTAGGTCAATATCAACACCAGTGTGACCAGCAAACGCCATTTCAACAATAGAAGTGAATAAACCACCGTCTGAAATATCATGATAAGCAACTAATTTTTCATCACGAACAAGAGCCTGCATCGCGTTGAAAAAACCTTTTAATATTTCAGGGCTGTCAACATCGGGCGTTTCGTTACCAAGCTGTTTGTAAACTTGCGCTAAACATGAACCACCTAAACGTTGTTTACCTTTTGATAAATCAATCGCTACGATGCGCGTGTCACCTTGATCTGTTCTTAACTCTGGAGTCACTGTTTTACGAATATCTTCCAATACGCCAAAAGCGGTGATGATTAATGACATGGGTGATGTGACTGATTTCTCTTGTCCATCTTCATTCCCATTTTCCTTCCATGTAGTTTTCATTGACATTGAGTCTTTACCTACGGGAATGGTTAAACCAAGCGCCGGACAAAGCTCTTCACCAATGGCTTTTACGGCTTCATAAAGACCAGCATCTTCACCGGGATGACCTGCTGGCGACATCCAGTTAGCAGAAAGTTTAATACGATTTAACCTATCACCGTCAGTACCAGCAATATCAGTACCAGCAATATTGGTTAAAGATTCAGCTACCGCCAAACGAGCAGACGCGCCAAAGTTTAATAAAGCAACCGGTGTACGTTCACCTAATGACATGGCTTCGCCGTGGTAAGAATCAAGTGCTGAAGCGGTAACACCACAGTCAGCTACTGGAACTTGCCAAGGACCAACCATTTGGTCGCGATTAACCATGCCGGTTACGCTTCGATCACCAATGGTAATTAAGAAGGTTTTCTCGGCAACGGTTGGTAGTGATAAAATACGCTGTGCGGCATCTGCTAGAGTAATGTTAGATAGGTTTAATTCATCACCTGTTGCGGTCGCTGTTTTAACGTCTTTAAATATTTTAGGTGTTTTGCCTAATAAAACCTCAAGCGGTAAATCAATGGGCGTATCCAATTTTTCATTTTCTGAAAAATGAGCGTCAGTAACGGTTAGTTGTAATTCTTCGGTTGCACGACCAACTACAGCAAACGGTGCGCGTTCACGTTGGCAGATTTGTTCAAAAGTGGCTAAGTTTTTATCTGATACCGCAATAACATAACGCTCTTGCGACTCGTTACACCAAATTTCATGTGGTGCCATACTGCGTTCATCGTTTGGTACATTACGCAGTTCAAAAACTCCACCTCGACCACCATCAGCAACCAATTCAGGGAAAGCGTTTGATAAACCACCCGCGCCAACATCGTGAATAAAAGCGATAGGGTTTTGCTCACCTAATTGCCAACATTTGTCGATAACTTCTTGGCAACGACGTTCCATTTCTGGGTTTTCACGTTGTACAGAAGCAAAATCTAAGTTTTCAGCTGACTGACCTGATGCCATGCTTGATGCTGCGCCGCCACCTAAACCTATATTCATTGCTGGGCCGCCAAGGGCTATTAAATGCGCGCCAACCACAATTTCGCGTTTTTGTACGTGTTCGTCACGAATGTTACCTAAACCGCCAGCAAGCATAATAGGTTTATGATAACCACGAACTTCACTGCCGTTGAATGAGTTAACTTGTTCTTCGTAAGTACGGAAATAACCTAAAATAGCCGGACGACCAAATTCATTGTTAAATGCCGCGCCACCTAATGGGCCTTCCATCATAATATCTAAGGCTGAAACGATACGATTTGGTTTGCCAAAATCTGTTTCCCAAGGTTGTTCAAAGTTTGGAATACGTAGGTTTGACACAGAAAAACCCACTAAACCTGCTTTGGGTTTAGAGCCTATACCGGTTGCTCCTTCATCGCGAATTTCACCACCACTACCAGTAGCCGCACCCGGATAAGGAGAAATAGCGGTAGGGTGGTTATGCGTTTCCACCTTCATTAAAATTTGAATGTCTTCATGGTTATAGCCATAAACATTGGTTTCTGGATTTGGGAAAAAACGTCCACCTTTATTACCTACCATCACGGCAGCGTTATCTTTATAAGCGCTTAAAACATAATCAGGATTAATTTCATGGGTATTACGGATCATTTTAAATAATGATTTAGGTTGCTTTTCGCCATCAATGGTCCAGTCAGCATTAAATATTTTATGACGACAATGCTCTGAGTTGGCTTGGGCGAACATGTAAAGTTCGATATCGTGCGGATTACGTCCTAATTTGGTGAAGTTCTCGAATAAGTAACCTACTTCGTCCTCGGCAAGCGCTAAACCTAGTTCAATATTGGCTTGAACTAAGGCATTTTTACCCCCGTTTTCAATATCAATAGCGGTTAACTCGCTAGGCTCAGCAGAAGAAAATAATGCACTTGCTTGTGTCATTTCAGTAAAAATACTTTCCATCATGCGATCATGCAATAAAGTGTTTAATTGCGTGAGTTGCTTGCTTGATAATTGTTCACTATCATTAACACTAATGTAATAAGCTAAACCACGCTCTAAGCGTACTAATTTAGTTAAACCACAGTTATGAGCAATATCGGTTGATTTAGACGACCAAGGTGAAATAGTACCTGGACGAGGAGTTACCAGAATAAAATGACCCACCGGCTGATGCTCTTCAATGGTTGGCCCATAGGTTAGTAATTGTTGTAAAACATTTTCTTCACTTTCGTTTAATGAGTCATTAAGTTGAGCAAAGTGAGCAAATTCAGCATAAATATCATTAATAGGTAGCTGTAATTGTTCACATTGAACCAGTAATTTTTTTACTCTAAAATCAGAAAGAGCAGGAGCGCCACGAAGCGTTTTTATCAACATCGTCATAGGATAGATCACCAAGATTTATGTAGGGTTTAAGTCGCAAAAAATTTCGCGCATATTATAGTTCAAAATACGGTCTTTGTTAATTGAAATTGTATGAGGAAAAGATCAATTTTAAAAGAATAAAAAAAAACTTGGCTAAAAAACAAATACACGACAAAATAGGTAGCATGAAACTGTTTAAATTAAAATTCACATATTGCATTTTTAATAAGAAAATATTCTTTATTTTCTTATTGTTAGTGGGTGCGTTTGGCTGTGATAAAAAATCAGAAGATGCAAGCTTAACGCGCATTCTTGAACGTGGTTATGTTAACGTGGGCACAATGTTTGGCCCTAATAGTTATTATGTACAAGCGGATGGTTTTGCCGGTTTTGAATATGAATTAGCCAAAAAATATGCGGATTCAATCAATGTGGAATTAAAAATAATCCCAAGTTATAGCCTAGAAGAGCTATTCATTAAATTAAATACCGGGGAGGTCGATTTACTTGCAGCAGGTTTATCTGTAACTGAAAAGCGTTTAACGCGTTTTCGTTTTGCACCGAGTTATGAGAAAACCAGTCAAAAACTTGTTTTTAAACAAGGTGGTATTAGACCAAGAAATATTGAAGATATTAAAGAAGGCACGTTAATGGTTACGGCTAGCTCTAGCCACGTTGAAAACTTAGAAAAACTTAAACTAGAGCACCACGATTTACATTGGCAAGAAACTGCTGAATATGATAGCGAAGAGCTATTATTAAAAGTACTCAATGGTGATGTTGATTATACCATTGTTGATAGTAATACGTTGGCTATTAACCGCCGCTATTACCCTGAAATTAGCATAGGTTTTACAATTAAAAAACCAGAGCCATTAGCTTGGATGGTAAGCCAGCAAGGTGATGATGCCATTTTAGCTAGCTTAATTGAGTTTTTTGGTGCTGTTCATCACGATGGTACGTTATTAGCGTTAGATGATAAGTATTATGGTCATGTAGAACAGTTTAACTATGTAGAAACCCGAACATTTATCAAAGCGGTAGAAACAAAACTCCCTAAATATCAGCCACTATTTGAAAAACATGGGCAAGAAATTGATTGGCGTTTATTAGCGGCTATTAGTTATCAAGAGTCTCATTGGAAACCTCATGCGCGTTCACATACTGGAGTGCGTGGAATGATGATGCTAACGCTTAATACGGCAAAACAAATGGGTATTAAAAGCCGGTTAGATGCAGAGCAGAGTATTCGTGGCGGAGCAAAATATTTTAAGCGTATGGTTGATAAAATGCCAGACAGAATACCAAGCCCTGATCGTACTTGGTTTGCTTTAGCTTCTTATAATGTTGGCTTTGGACATTTAAATGATGCCCGCATTATTACCCAGCAGCAAGGAGGTGATCCTGATCGTTGGGTGGAAGTTAAAACACGTTTACCGTTGCTGAAGCAAAAACGTTATTATAAAAACACTAAATATGGTTATGCTCGGGGTGAAGAGCCGGTTAGGTATGTAGAAAATATTCGTCGGTATTACGATACGCTTGCTTGGCTTGATAATAAAGCACAACAAAATGAAAAAGATATTGAACAATTAAATCAACAGAGTAAGATGCTTATAAATTCAGCAGAATAAAAATTTACAGTTGTCATCGAATTGTCATATTTTTATTTAATAATGAGTAGAATGAATAATTATTGAGGATATTACTAAAAGGTAATAATAAGAAGGTATAACGATGAAAGTTAGAAGACAAATAGCCGCAAGTGCGCGCAAAAAATTACTACATAGACAACATAAAAAAGTAAACAATCGCCGACAATTTTACTTTAAATTAGTGACTGAGGAAGAAATCAATCCGCATTCATTAGTTTAAAGCCTAAACATTAATTAGCTCAATGCCTATATATTAATGAACTCCCAAAGCAATTTGTTTCTTTTTTATCCCTTATTTACGTCCTTATTTTAGCAGCAAAATTTTAGCGACAAAAACGTTCAAACTGTTTTTGCTCTTTGTTGGTATCGTTAATCTCACCTTTTTCTTTTGCTCGCTTTATCGCCATTTGCCATTGCTGGCAAGGTGGAGAGAAATTTTCTTCTACAATGTAAGTTACAATTTTAGTTAACATTTCATCTGGTAGTGGCATAGGAGGCATTAAACCCAGTTGAGATAGTGCTTGATTGTGTATCGCTTTTTCTCTTGTTGGAGCTTTGATAAAACTAACCATTGTTTTTACAAAATCCTTATCACTACGGCTATTTTTTTTATAACGACGTTGTACTTCCCACATGGGCGGCGCTAACAGGGGATTATTTGCCTGACTATGGCAAGCATTACACATAGGGTATAAGCTTTTACCTTCAATGGCGTCAGGACTAAGCGCATAACTATAGGTGATGTAAAATAACGTGATTAGTAGGATTAATATTTGCAATTTAGACATGCTATTTCCTTATAAGTCGCTTCTAAATTAAATAGTAGAAAGAAGCTAATAGTAAGAATAGCACATTTAACCAATAAGGCGATTTGGCACTCGATCGTTTTAGATGGGGAAATTTCACAAGGTGTACTTTGTTTATGATGTTGCTAAAACTTGATGATAGCCAACATGATTAAATAATATGGCTATGTTCCTGTTAATTGTTGTTACCTTTGTAACTAGCTAATTGTCACTGTAAATTTGTAGGGGCGATTTCAATCGCCAAAAATAGAGCAAACTAAGCTATCAGGCGAATAAATTTGCCTCTACCGTTGATTACCAATAGTTAAGTGCAGCAGAGCCAATAATATATCTATATTGTGAACATCATAAGCCCATAAAACACGCTAGGCAGAATAAAAAAGGTTCTATTAAATTTACTGACACTCATAATAGTGATGTATACCCCTAAAGGTAAAAGCAATATGTTTTCTATATAAAAATTTAGCCCTGTTTTCAGGACTGAACAAATGATCAACGAGAGAAACATTGCGGGTAAAGTATCTAAGCAATAACGAATTCTAAATTGATTTAATAGGCTGCATAAATAATGGGGGTAGTGGAGGTAAAATTTTTCATTATCAAATTGAAAAGAACCTATCAATATTGCTATTACCCAACAGCTAAGCACTTGTATATAACCATTAGCATCCTGTTCCATTGCATTCTGAACATAAGCAATTAAACCAATAAATAGGCTACAAAAGAAAATACGACTCAGTATATTTGCTGGATTTTTCATCATGGCAATCCAACGAATCTGCAAATAGTACTGAACTTTAATCGTTAGTTTATGATGAAAAAAAAGCGGCTCAAAATAAGCTTCTACTACCAACAACAATAACCAAATACTATTGAGGCTAATAGCAGTAAGGTTTGACTCTTTTACCCACAAAAAAAATATTAAAGGGCCAAGTAAAAAACTGAACAAGGGTAGTGATGTGTTTTTAATGCTAATCCAAGCAACAATCAATGCTGATAGTGCAAATATTGGAAAGTGTAATTGACTGAAAAATGTCATTCCGTCTGATATACCCAATAATAACACGACAGGCGTTAATAAAGGTAAGTTACCTGCCACTATGGTTAACAACATCGTACTAGCATTTTTTATCTTTGTAGAAGAGGGTAAGCTAGCTAAATAATGTTGGTAATTGTTACCTAATATCGCATTTTTTTGTACACGAATAAGAAAATATAGCAGGGTGAAATATACCCACTGATAAATAATCCGTTGATCTATTGGGGTATTAATATCAGCAATAACACTTAATGACATTAAAGCCACCAAAAACAATGCAGGAATCGCTAGCTTAAGTATTAACATTAAAAATGTTAGCAAATAGCCAATGGATGACAGCATTTGTTTTAATTCATGATGATAAATCTGCCCTCTGAATCGTAAATATTTTATCATGAAAATGCACTGTTTGATTGATTCAACGCTGACATTGTAACTTGTTGATAATGAGGGTTTTCAGTAAAACTTTCTTCATGGCTGGTAACTATAATTTGCCCTTGGTAATTCATTAGGTAATCAAGCAACCATGCACGGCTAGCGTGATCTAAACCTGTTGTTGGTTCATCAAGTAGCAAGCATCTAGGTTGATGGGCTAATGCCAATAGTAATGATATTTTTTTTAAGTTGCCTAATGATAAATCACAAATTTGAGTTGTTAAATAGACAGAAAATCCTAAATGGTTAATGAGAGTATGTGGAAATATACAATTATATTGAGAGCAATGAAATTCGAGTAATTGCTGAGGTGTTAAAAAATCAGGTAACATTATTTTGTCAGAAGAAACACCTATTACGCGTTTAGTCTCACGTGAATTAATAGGCTCTCCATCGAGAGTGACCTGTCCAGAACTAACATTTTCTAAGCCCGCAGCTAATATTAACAAAGTTGTTTTACCACTGCCGTTAGAGCCAACAATACAGTAACGCTCACCATCAAAGTGATACGTTAGCTTGTTTATGACGAATTTGTTTTGATAGTTTTTTGAAATATCATTGAATTTAAGCAACTGATTTCCTTATTTTTATGCTCTAAAAACAAATTATGCAATAAAAAAATAGGTAGCTGCAACTGTTATGTGTAACAGGATATGAAAATAATTTATTCTAAATAACGCCTTGCTAAGCGGAAAATAATGGTTGGCTATAATCACGAAGCGATGGCCAACTGTTATTTTCCGTTTGAGCAACTTGTTATATTTATATACGTTAAAAAGTATAATTAATACCAATACTTGCACTTTTCCAACTAGATAAATCCAAAATATCAACTGTTAAGTCAGTAATACCTGGTAAGTAGTTGAATTTTCTCATCCGTACTAATTTCAGTATCTAATGCCTGAATTGACTGATGAACTATCTCTCTTTGCGCTAGTGCCATAGAGAAAAATGCTTTAGTTATCTGGTTAAGCTTACCTACAAATGATTTTGTACTCATTGCTTTTACCTTCAATAAGTTAGACTCATTTATAAGTATAGTATTAGACGACAATTAGTTACAACAGAGCCTTTTTTATATAGTGGTATTCACTTTTACTTAGGCTAAGTACACTACCGTGACGAACGGGATGAAATGGAAAGTTCATGGGTTGCCCTGCTTTAAAATCGCCCTTACTTAAATCACTCGTTTCAAATGATTGATAGCCTTTACCTTGACTATAAAAATCAAGCAGTAAACTCCACTTAGCTGATTTGTTTGCTTGCGGTTGTTGATAAATAAATGCCGCTGGGCCTTCATAACCATGTAAATTGTTTAACGAAAAGTCGGTGACTATTTGCCAGTCGCCCATCAAAGCATTACTTTTTTCCATGGTTATGGCTTTGTTTTTCTCATTTTTTGTGAAGCGATAATAAACACCATTTTCATGAACTATCGTGGTATCAATCACCGTGTTGGGCTTATCTATATAGATAAAAGGCGCACTAAAGCTAGTAAAATCTTTAGTATATGCTGCCCAAATACGGTGTTTCTCGTAATTATCGTCTGCGGTTTTAGAAGCCCAAAAAACCATATAGCGTTTAGTCAGCTCATCATAAATAACTTCAGGTGCCCAAGTACAACCCGCATTATCTGGCGTTACTTTAACAAGACGAGGTGCAGACCAATGCACTAAATCTGCTGACTCCCAGACCACAATAGATTGACTAGCTGCTGTTTGCGCTCTATGCCAGTCATTATTAAGATTGATTGAAAGATCGGTGGCAATTAAGTAAAACTTTTTATTGTCATGCGAGCGAATAATATAAGGGTCACGTACACCTTTTTCACCTAATGTACTCACTAAAACTGGCTTAGCATGATTAAGTGCCCGCCAATTTTTACCATCGTCACTGATCATAAAATAAACCTGCTCGGTCATCGGCGTTGCTTCACCGCGAAACGTCACAAATAAATAACCACCAATATCAGCCGCCAATAAATTTAAACTGATGAACATTGTCAGTAAAGTGGTAAAGATGACTTTCATATTTTTTCCTTTAATAATAAACAGTAGCATTGCTTAAAACACCTATCTTCAATTCAGCTTAACTTAACTCATATTTTAATATAACGAATGAAGGCATAAAAACCGTAAAAACATTGTTATTACTAGTAAATTTACGGTTTTATTACTCATTTTAGTTTTATATAACAAAGGCATGCATAACTTAGTATCTGTAGTAGCTATCTGTTATTCCTTAAAAGGTAATATTAAATTCTGGATAATATGACGTAAATTAATTTGTATGAATAACATACATTTTCAACGTGATTTATCTTAAATACACACAATAATCTAAAAGGTATATATATATGAAACTTAAATTATTAATAAAGATCCCCTCAATACAGTCCATCGCTAAAGCACTTGCATTATCGGCATTAATTTTAACTTGCTCATTTAATGTCCAAGCACAAGATGTCCACTTTAACTATAGCAGTATCGGCGAAACCAAAGCGATGACCCACTGGGGAGTTGATACTGCATGGCCAAGTCCTGATAATGTTCGCCAGTCAATTTATCATATGGGCATAGATCAAGTTGATGTAGTCCGACTTAATTTCTTTACCGATGAAGCACTTGATGCTAATGGGGAGTTAGGTCCAAATTCCAAGGCGAGAATTGATACTCAACTTGAGCTAGCGGCATTAGCAGGAAACAAACCATTAGCACTATTACCTTCTTCTGAAGATGGCACTGCAGCTTATTATTTAGATTCAAATGGCATTGCTATTCCACAACGTTGGCTAGCATTAATGGAAGCTACCCAAGCATATATCAACAAACCAATTCATGCGATAGAAGTGTTCAATGAACCGGATTATTGGGACGGTATGGGGCCACAAGCTACTTTTCGTGAAATTATTGTCTTAGTTAAAAATAGTGCTCATTTTATCGGTACTGAACTTCATGCCGCTAGTACACTTTGCAGTTGTGAAGCACAAAGCTGGTATGATTCAGTTTCTGATCTTGTTTCACATGGTACAACACATGCTTTATCTGGTAGCGCTGATAATTATATTAATTTCATTGGTCATGTAATAAATCAAGGTGACAAAGCTTATAACCCCGAATTACACAGTATGGCCGAAGTACTTTATGGCGCTGAATATGGTATGGAAGGAGGTATTTGGTGGGGAGCAGCATTACATGCTCGTGGTATTCTAGTAAATGCTGTACAAGGTTCACGATTAGGTTATGCTGAAAATAGAGGTAATTCTTCTGCGGCTGCTGTTTATCGAAGCCCAAATAATGAGGTTTATGGCTTTGCCGGCAGTTTTGAACGTCATGGCCCTAAGCACTCTTACCGCTTTATTGCTGACGATCAGGATGTTTATTTTAATGGCATTGGTCCGCTACGAGAATTTATGATGCCTACATGGGCAGACCAGCAAGGTGGTTATATTAATATCGATACTAATCCAAATATTCCAGCACTTGATGGTCATCGGTGGCAAATTGTAAATAAAGCAACCGGTGAAGTTTTAGAGGTTAGCTCGGCAGGAACATCCGACGGTGATGACATAGTTACAGCGACTAATGCTGGAGCCATTCATCAAGCATGGGATATAAAACGTACTAGAGATGGGTATTACACTTTAACGAATGCAAATAGTGGCATCACTGCGGAAGTTGCTGATTGGTCAACAGTTGAAAGCAGCAATGTGCGTCAATGGGGGGCTGGTGATAACATTCTTCAACATTGGTGGATTGAATCTACCGGTGACGGTTACTTCTATTTGCATAACGGTCATAGCGATCTCTATATGCAATATGACTCAAGCAACGATAACGTTATTCAAGCTGATTTTACTGGCGCTAATGCCCAACAATGGTCTTTTGTGTCCATAGACGCCACAAATACCGGCACTATGATTGCTAAATACAAATTCGATAATAATGCTAATGATGAAACTAGTAATAATAATGCTACAGTATCTGGATCACCAAGTTATTCTACTGGTAACGTTGGGCAAACTATTGAACTCGATGGTAATGACGACTATATCGAACTTCCTGACGATGTCGGAAATAGTGAAAATATAACCATTGCTACTTGGGTTTACTGGGATGGCGGTGATAATTGGCAACGTATCTTTGATTTCGGTGTTGATACTGATAGCTATATGTTTCTGACTCCATCAAGCAATGCAGGTACGATGAAGTTTGTCATTACTACAGGAAGTTATAGTGAAGAACAAAGCTTAGTAACATCCGTACTTCCGACCGACCAGTGGGTTCATGTTGCAATTACCTTAGGTGGAAATACCGCTATTTTGTATATTAATGGTCAAACACAAGTTGCTGGGCATATTTTCGCTGACCCTACTGAATTATATGCCGCAGGGGGATCTCAAAATAATTATATAGGTAAAAGTCAATGGCAAAGTGATGCACTATTTAATGGCTCAATAGATGATTTTCGTATTTATAACTATGCCCTAGATGCTACTGAAATAAACGAAATATACAATCCGACACCATAAATGATAGTCCAGTATAAATTCGAGAATGATACCACCGATGAAACGACAAATCATGATGTTACTACGGTGGGGTCACCCGTATACACTACAGAAAAATAGGATAAGCCATTGATCTAGACGGCATAGATGACTATATAGAGCTACCTGAAAATGTTATCAATCATGATGACATAACTATAACTAGTTGGGGTTACTGGGAAGGTGGAAATGCTTGGCAACGAATTTTTGATTTTGGGGTGCAGAACACTGCAGGAAATCCACAAAGTTATTTTTTCATCACTCCATCAAATAGTCAGGACATGATGACTGTTGCTATTAGCACTGGAAGCTATACTCAAGAAGAAATCTTAGTCACTAGTGCGTTAGCAACAAACCAATGGCGACATGTTGCTATTACCATAGTCAATAATACAGCAACATTGTATATAGACGGTATAGTATAAGTTTCAGGTAACATGTTACTTAATCTCTCTGATATATTCGTTGCTGGTCAGCAGCAACGAATATATCGGTAAAAGTCAATGGCAAAGCGACGCACTGTTTAACGGATCAATAGATGACTTTATAATCTACGACTATGCACCGCAGAAATAACGACCTTGTATAACCAGTAATAAAAATAAACTGATAGATCACAGGATTGATAAATGTGTGATACCTAATTTAGTTAAGCAGCATTAGGGGATATAAAAAATATCCTAAGGCTTTTATTATCTCTTAATTCAGTTATAGAATTAAGATCCTAAATTCTATAACTGAATTAAAAACTAAAACGTAACCCAATACCAAAATAGCGGCCCTCATCACGTACATCAGTATCATAATATTGATGTTCATTAAGTTGTACATAATTACGAAATGGCTCAGCTAATATATTTCTAACATCCGCAAAAAATTGATAATTTTGAGTGATTTTATAACTCAGTGATAAGTCTAAGCGATTTCTAGCGCGTGTTTTACTACCCGTAAAACCAATGTTTTCTGCCTGTTGACCATACCAATTAGTCCAAGATGAGCGGTAATTGTATGATAACCTTGCCCCAAAACCCTCTAATTCATAAAGCACTGCTAGATTATAAGTCCATTTAGACAAACCAGGGATTTCAGCAAAATGGGTTAAATTACTGCCATCATCATGCTGTCGACTTTGACCTCTTAAATAAGTTAAATTGGCACTAAAACCAATACCTTTCAATCCTATAGGAAGAAAATCAAAAAATGTTTGCCCGCTAAGTTCATAACCATAAATTCGCCCATCACCATCGTTTTCTGGGCGAGTGAGTTGCACTGTGCCATAAATGTCATCTTCAACTAGGCGTGTATATACATTCGTAAATCCCCCAATATCACGATAAAAACTAGCGACACTTACATAGCCGGTATCTGAAAAATAATAATCTAAGCTAATATCATAATTATTTGAGATCAAAGGTTTTAAATTGGGATTACCACTTGAGCCAATGGCATCTATATCTGGCTCTGTTGAGTTATCAGCGCTTTGATTGAAAACTTGTTCAATATTCACAGCGGGATTTAAATCAGCAAAATCAGGGCGTGTCAGCGTTTTTCTATATCCCAAATGAAACTGTACGGTATCAGTTAACTCCGCCCGTAAATTAATATTTGGTAATATAGTTAAGTTATCATTATCGGTAGTACGTCGTGTTAATATGCTGTTACTATTTCGAGTGGTTGTTGATATACCTGAATGTACAGAGGCCGTTTGCACGGCTCTTACCCCGACAACTGTATCGATACTAATAGCGTCTATTTCAAAATAAGATTTAGCTTGCAGATACAGTGCGTAGCTTTTTTCATTCATCAAGAAATAAGTACTTGGATCAATGCTAACTTCTGATTCCATCCAGTTTTCGGCATCATCTGCAGCCCAACTAGCACCGTCATCAGCAAGCGTTAATAATGAATCGTAGGCAAGTTTAGCAAGCTTATGGTGATTATTAACAATACTTGTTCGAGTAGGTGCAAGGTACTGAGTAAAGCCTTGTACATCACTGCGAAAAGGGTTCTTGGTATGTTGCATCGTTAAATAGTCTATTTCAGCAATAGGTTTGTTTAAATCTAAAAGGTAAGCGTAACGAGCACCATTTTCACGAAGGGCATCACGGTCAGTATAGCGAATGCCCACTTGAATAGTATGTAGAAAATTAACGTCTGTACTATAAGTTAAATCAGTTTTCCATTGTACACCTTCGCCCAACAACATGAAGCGAGATTCATAATAGCCGCGTAGTAGGTACTGGTCTAAATCCAACACATCAAATTCAGGTAAGTCAAAAACAACACCACCATCACCAAAAAAATCAACATCAACTCGCTTGGGCTCATCAATAGCAAAGTCAAAACTCCAATTACTCCCTTTGTAAGTACTATCAGTAAAAGCTAAATCTGTTATTATTTTTAAATGTTCGTGTTGCCAAATGCCACCTATGGCATATTGATATGTATTCGTTATTGCTTCTCCCGTATCACGAAACATCCAAGGTGATCGACCATTACTTTTAGAAACGCTAGCCACTTGTGTATTATTACCTCCCGCCACCATCACAATATTTTCAAGGCTAGGTTCACCAAAATTATCACTACTGCTAGTCATATTATTGATAAAATTATCGGTGAATTTTTCACTACGATAGCCTTGAAATATACTATCGAAGTATATTTCTAATTTTTCTGTTGGCGCCCACTGTATAATTAGATTGGCTGAAGGACGCTTACGACTACCACTATCGTTGTAAAGCCCAACAGAGTGTGGCAGTACAAAGCCCCCTTCACTAAATTCACTGGGTAATATATCCCACTGTGCTTGAGCTTCGGGAAACCAAGTAGCATTGTAACGTATACCGTTATAGTATTCTGATTGGACATATGTGATATTGGCAAGTACGCCAAGCTCACCGATTTCACTGTCCCATCGATTAGAATAAAGAAAGTGGCCATTAGGTGACGATTTCTCACTTTGGTCGTTATAACTATAATGAACTCGACCCGAAATCTTTTCATCTTCAAAGTCAAATGGGTGATTAGTTCTAACATTAACTAACCCTGCGAGACCAGACTCTATATTGTCAGCCGTAACCGACTTATAAACTTCAATACCCGCTAACGCTTGCGATGAAAAATCTTGTAAGCTAACAAGTCTCTTTTCGGCAGTGAATAATTCTCGCCCGTTATAAGTGGTGGTGTAGTTGCTCAAGCCTCTAATTAATATGTTATCAACTTCATCATTAAAGCGTGTAACTTGAATACCGGCAAGATGAACAATATTTTCAGCGGCTGTCAAATCAGATAACGTACCAATGTCTGCGGCAACAATTAAATCAATAATGGCACCAGTGCCCATTTTGATATCTTGCGCTTTAAGCATATTTTTACGAATACCAGAGATTTCAATCACCTCAACGTTATCATTTAATAATGCTGCACTGCTATTATTTGCTTTAATGGCTTGAATTGAACCTGTAAGTTTTTTTTCTAGTGGCAAAATACTAATGCCACCACTCAATGTTGTTGAAGCTTTCAAGCCTGAGTCTAACAATAGATATTTAAGTGCTGCCGGCAGTGTTAAGTAACCATAAAGAGCATTCGCTTGATACTGCTTAACACTATCGTATGAGTAAATTAAAATTTGATCTGTCTGGAGAGCAAGTAAATTTAAAGCGTTTGCCGCATTCGATCTTGCAATGTTGAAATAATAAATTTTCTCAGTTTTCAGCGCTGAAACTTTAGTGTCAGCGCTTAAGGGGAAGCATTGAAAAAGAATATAAAAAAAACACCAACCATAAAAACGAAACGACATATACAGCAATACTTCTATTAGCAAAAACCTAATCATATTAGCATAGCTACAACCCTTACGCACACCACAATCACGACAGTTAAAGAAACATTAACTAAGTGATTTATAAGGAATTATACAGAAAAATAAAAATAAGTTTTTTAATCACCTCAATATTACCAACTCAATTCATGTTATATACATTTTGGATCTCAATGTCGCTAAGTCCATAATTATATATGCGTAAGTCATCAATTTTGCCATTAAACAATGGATCTTCTGAATGCTGGCTACGACCTATAAAATTAGCTACAGGTTTAATATCCATGGGGGTAAGTGCCAGTACTGAGCTTGCCATCATTAATACGTTATCTTGATATATTTTTATCCCTGCGCTGTCCATAACAAGGGCAATATGCACCCAAGTATCCGTAGGTAATACAGATGTTGTCATAACCTCCTTACTATCTCCTGCATTAATAACGAACTGCATCTCACCTGAACTAGATTGTGGCGTTAACGACAAATATTCAGACTCATCATTACCAAAGTCGAAGATCCGTTGCTCAATATCGCCGCCATGCCAATATACCCAAGCTGCAATGGTGAGTTCATCGTAATTTGCTATCGTAGCAGGTAATTGTATAAATTGATCATTACCATTTAAAGATAAAGCCGCCGTACCTTCTTTCCCCATCACATACGACACGTTACCAAAAATAGCTGCTGTATTAACATTTTCAGTATTATCGTCCATGGATTCATCGAAACTAAAATGTGCAATTAAAGCACTATCGTCAGTATAAGAATTTTCTACTATCGTAGAGTAATCAGAGCGGTTAAATGATTTATCAACCGCCATTATCTTGTAATAATACTTTATATTCGAAGTACCACTATGATCGACAAAATGAGTTTTGGTAATATTCCTAGCGATAGTTTCATATTCCCCCGTTAAGCTAGTTGACCTTAAAACAGTGTAACCGGCAAGATCAGTTTCTACATTTTCCTCCCAATTTAAAAGAATTGAGGCGGTTTGAACCGTTACTTGTAAAGCTGTCGGTGCACTTGGCGCAACAAATTCGACACCTGCGTCTTCAGGTATTAGTCGCCATAATTGAGAATTTTTGCCACTAGCACTCGCTTGATAAACGTCAGCACTTGCTGATGTATCAGCAGATTCTAAACAAAGGTTATTAAAGTGACTACAAATAGAAAACCATCCAGCACCTTGATATTTTAAAAACCAATGTTGATTAGTCGCATTACTATAGCTCCATTGCTTAATGGTACCGCCATCAATCAATGACCAGTTAAAAATATCCACAGCCTTACCACTATGTACCGCTGTTACTTTGAAATAACTAAAGTCGCCACCATTATTTGCCGGTAATTGTTCAAAAGCCCATAATTGGCTATTGTCACCACTATAGTTTTGTAATTGAATATTAGCGCCATCATCTTGATCACCATTACTTACGCCTAAGACATCTCTACTCTCTTTATTGACGAGAACATAGCGACCATCTATCACCGGTTGAATATCATCCCCCCATGTAATATTAATCATTCTTTCTGCATTGGGTTGATTTGACCAATAACCAGTACCGCCTGCAATAGTCATGGTATATTCTCGCTGTGGACCATGACCATCAAAAAAAACATCGCGGTCTTTAACTACAATACGATAATTAGTCGTGATCGCTTGTCGCTCTGAGCCGCCCCCAAAAGCTTGAATTTTACCTTCTGGTGCGCGATATACCGAAGCAGCACTCCACTTAGGTCTGTGCTCAGCGTAAGCTAAACGTTGGCCATCGCTTGCTTTAACAAACTCGCCTCGTGCCAGCCCTGCGCTTTCCCACCAAATACCTGTTTCTACACCGTACTCAACGCCAACCATAGCTTCCATAACATTATGTAGCTCATCATTAATTGCACGTTGCCCATTAAGCACAACTTCTTGAAAAAAATTAGCGTAGCTATTAAAAGATCCCGCTAATTGGTGAGTATTTCCTTCTTGTATATTGTTTTTCAAGAACTCATACCATGATAATGCTTTATCTGAATCTAAAGTATTAGCGCCAGAAAGCCGAATTGCATCAAAACGAGGATTATCATTCAGTGCTAAAGTAATATTAAAAAAATCATTTAACGAGCCTTGATGAGTTGAATAATCAGGTTCATTAAAAATACCCGCAGAAATAACTGCATGACCTCGATCTTGAGCATGCTGTACCGTTATATCCATTAATTGTGCCCAACGTTCAGCATTAGTACTGCCATCATCATGCTTAAACCAATCGTCAACCGTGGGTGGATCTGCATTTAACGTAAGATCAATATCAGGGCTAACCAAGTCTGCATAATTTAGCCGTTGAGTTAATAAGTTGAATTCTTCTGTTGCCAATAGACCATCTGCTAATGCCGAAGTTGGTGTAAAGGATATTCGCACCAAATCAATATTATCTTTACCAATAAAGTTTATACCACGGCGGATATTGTCCTCACTTACCCACGCGGTATCTAAACCCCAAAGCTCAATAGATTTATCAACGCCTTCATCTGAGGTGCTAAATACTAAGTTACGATCAGCAATAGGCTCAGCCATTAAGTAATTATTATTGTCTGGTGTTTGAATAGGCTCTGGTATTAGGTCGGGTGTTGGCGCTTCAGAACTAGAAGTTCCATCGCCACATGATGCTAAGATAAGTGCTATAACTAACACAAAGTATTTTCTTTTTAAGGTGAACATTTGAGTAACGCCATGAATAAGGTAAGAGTAACTGGAAGTACTTTGAATAAATACAATAAAAAGCGGCTCGGCATAATCGAGCCGCTTTTACGTTTAAAACTACATTAAGTATGTTAAATATCCATACTAACGGGTAATATAAACGCGGTTAGAAGCTAAATCGAATACCACCACCGAAATAACGACCTTCATCACGAATGTCTTGTGGATATCGATAGCCCGCATCATTAACCGTATAGTTTTGGAATGGTTTTGCTTGAATATTCGCAATGTCAGTATATATCGTTAAATTTTCACTGATATCATAATTGGCGGAAAAATCAAGACGACTACGGGCGTAAGTTTTATTACCTAAGAAGTCACCTTCTGGTGAAGTGGCTCCATACCAGTTTACCCATTCATCACGTTTGTTATACGATAACCTGATAGAGAAGCCATTTTTCTCATAGAAAACAGCCGCATTATAGGTGTGTTTTGATAAACCAGGAATTTCAACAAATTCACCAAAACTGCCATCGGCATTCGGCTGTCTGTTCTCTCCGTCTAAGCCTGTAATATTAACTGAGAAGCCCACACCATGTAATGCACTTGGGATGAAATCATAGTCAAGGAAGGTTTGGGCACTAATTTCCCAACCTTTGAGTTTACCCTCTCCAGCATTTTCAGGATGATTTAGTTTGACAGTACCGTAATCAGGTGTTTCCACAAAACGAGTGTAATTGTTAATAAAACCAAACAAATCACGATAGAAAACCGCCGCACTGAAGTAACCTGTTTCTGAAAAATAGTACTCAAGACTAAGATCATAGTTATCTGAGGTCAGTGATTGTAAATCTGGGTTACCACCAGAGCCGTTGGCATCAATCGTTATATCGGTATCAGGTGCATTTGGGTTTTCAACACTTTCTGTATTTTGAGTAATATTCAATGCAGGGTTTAAATCACCAAAGTTAGGTTTAGTCACTGTTTGAGTAAAACCGGCACGAAGGTGTACTTTTTCTGTTAACTTAGCCCTAAAGCTAATGTTAGGCAGTATATCTGTATATCCATTTGATTGAGTACGCGACTCAAAAGTTTGCACACCATCTTTAGTTACTGTTGAAATACCGTTGTTCGTTGCTTCTGTTCTAGCAACTCTAACGCCGGCATAAACCTCAACCTCAACATCACCTAGTTCAAAGTAAGAGCTAGTTTGTAAATATACAGCATAATTTTTTTCTTTGGCTAACCATTCAGCCGCGGGATCAAACACAAGATCTCCAACCCAACGGTCATGTTGCGAATAACCATTCTCGCCTGTTTTTTCATAAGCTAAAGCCGCTAGTGCATCTGCATTATTGGCAATACTGTCGCGCGTTGGCGCCAAATATTGTGTTAAGCCCTGAGCATCACTACGATAAGGATTATGAGTTAGCTCCATCTCAAGAAAAGGAATATCACTAACTGGAATATGTAAATCCCAAAAATCTGCATAACGATTACCTTCGGATTTCGTTGCATCTCGACTACTATAACGCACACCTGCTTTAACGGTATGGAACCAATTTTCCATATTAGTATCTAAGATAAAATCAGTACGCCATTGCCAACCTTTACCGCCTACTTTATATTTTTTTTCATAATAACCACGAGCTTCATAGGTGCTTTCATCATTAACATCCCAATCAGTGGTTGAAAATGTAGCTCCACCATCACCAAAGAAGTCCATATCAAAAGTCGGCGAAAAAGATAACCCTCCATCAAAACTCGATTCCTCATTAATGTATTCACTATCGGTATAAGCTAAATCAGTTTCAATACTTAAACGATCAGTATTCCACTTAGCGCCAACGGCATATTGATAAGTGTTGGTTTCATCAGAGCCTGTAGCGCGATAATAGCGTGGTGGTATTCCCCAACTTTTAGTCATGCTAGCAACTTGAGTATTGTCACTGCCCTCAACCATGACAATATTTTCAAAGGTCGCTTCTAAATGATCTTCTGGTTGATTTAACCAATCCCATTCTCCGGTAGCAATAAAAAACTCATCTCTTTTACCTTCACCACGATAACCTTGATAAAGACCATCAAAGTAAATTTCTAAGTTCTCATTGGGACGCCATTGCAACGCAATATTTGCTGATGGACGAACGCGTTGGCCTGAGCCATTATACAAACCAACACGGGCAGGCATAATAAAACCACCTTCTTCATAGGGCGCTTCACTGTCATGATTAGGTTGAGCAGTATCAAACCAAGTAGTATTAAAACGTGTACCGTTATAATACTCAGATTCGCTGTAAGTCACATTACCCAGAAAACCAAACTCACCTAAATCATCCAGTTTCCATCGGTTAGAATAGAGTAAATTTCCAGAAGGTGCGCCTTTTTCACTTTGATCGTTATAAGCATAACGAAGGCCTCCAGCCAATTTTTTACCTTCAAAGTCAAAAGGGCGGCGGGTACGTATATTCACTAAACCGGCTAAACCAGGCTCAATTAAATTCGCAGTTCCCGACTTATACACTTCAATTCCTGATATCGCTTGTGATGGAAAATCTTGTAACTGTCCACGTCGTAACTCTGCAGTAAAAAATTCACGGCCATTGTAAGTGGTTGTTACATCAGGTAAACCACGAATTAATATTGAATCAGCTTCATCATTAAAGCGTGTTACTTGTACTCCGGTAATACGGGCCAGACTTTCTGCTACTGTAAAATCCGGTAATTTGCCAATATCTTCAGCGACAATGGCATCGATAATGGAATCAGATTCCATCTTCAGTTCTTGAGCTTTTGCCATACTGGCACGAAGTCCTGTTACTTCAATAACTTCAATCGCATTTTCTTCTTTTTTCTGTTCTTCTAGTGCTAACTGCTGTGAAACTTGTTCGGGTGTTAAATTTTGTGCGTATACTGGAGCATAAGTTAACGCTATTGCTAACGATAGTACCGTTGGCAAAAATGGAATTTTGTTATAGTGCATGCTTTTATCCCTTTAAGTAATTTATTACTTAGTAAAATTTTTATTTATATTAGTGAACATCTGTTAGCTCTTTTTATGAGTACACATGTCGATAATTAAACGATTAAAGGAATTGAAAACCGTAAAAAAACATTTATTTATTAATAACGCAGTGGTAATGCCATGTTTACAAAAGAGTTATTTTTTATTGATGTTGTTTTGTGTATTATTTAAAATTGTTGTTTGAAAAATATTTACGATAAAAATATTTATTTTTGTAGAAATTTATACGGTTTCCCATGAGTTTTTAGTTGTATAGGTTAATGTATTTGAATACTCTCAAGTAAATTTCATAATAAAAATTTATTTAGGTCACGCCAAAGTTTTCACTTCGAGGTTAAAAATAATAATGTCAATAATTTCCCAAGTGTTTTTGGAAAACAGTGCTTTTTTGAAGAAGTTCTTAAAACGCTTTATGCACTGCGAACATGATATCGAAGATATCGTGCAAGAAGTGTATATAAGAGCCCATAATGCTGAAAAAAAAATTGATATAAAACAACCTAAAGCCTATATATTTTGTATTGCAAAAAACTTAGCCTTAGACGAGTTAAATAGAAAATCACGCAGAGTAACTAGTTATATAGAAGACTGTGTGTCATCAGTACCCATAGAAAGTATGCCTTCAATAGAGAGTGAAGCAGAAGCAAATGAATATTTAAATAATTATTGCCAAGCAATAGATCAACTACCCGATAAATGTAAAAAGATTTTTATTATGCGAAAAGTACACGGTTTAAAACACAAAGAGATAGCGAACAAGCTAAATATATCATTAAGTAGCGTTGAAAAACTGTTAAAACTTGGCGGGGCTTTTTGCCAGCAATATATTGATAATAAAAGTGAAATCAAGCCTATTAGCGATAATGTCAATGAATTAAAAATAAGGAGCTTGAGATGAGTGAATTTACTAAATTTACCGAAAACATGTCACCACTAGAGTCAGAAGCTTGGGATTGGATTATTCGTCTTGATGCCGATGAACCACTATGCGACAGAGAAAAATCACGACTTACTGAATGGTTATCTCGTAGCCCAACACATATTAAACAACTGCGTAAATTAAATGCGTTTTGGGGAAACGCTGCACTTATTGAATTACTTAATATCACCAAAGAACCCGTGAAAAAATCAACATCAAGACAGGCGCAATTATTTACCCCAGTATATCGTTTTGCTTTTATTACCTTGTTAAGTTTATTTGGCGCATTATCGTGGTGGTCAATGGCACCGTCTGAGATAAGTGACACAAATATGATTTATGCTACTGCAATTGGGCAACAAAAAACATTTACTTTAGCTGATGGATCACAAGTTTTTTTAAACTCTGATAGCCAGTTAAAAACTTCATATAGTGATTCATTTCGTGATATTTGGCTAGTTAAAGGTCAAGCACACTTTGAAGTAATGAAAGATAAAAACAGACCCTTTAATGTTTATGCTGCTAATAGCCGAGTGCAAGCTGTAGGTACTGCTTTTTCTGTTGAAGTAAAGCACAATAATATCGAAGTATTAGTCACTGAAGGGCGTATAGCTCTGGCTATCACAGATATAAAAAAACAAGTGACAGCTGAAAACAATACACTTTCTACTCCAGATTTAACCGTTAATAAATTCTATCGTAACTCTATGGAAAATATTGCCTTTATGAATGCGGGCGATTTTATCAACATTAGCCATGCTTTTAATATTACGCAAGATAAGGTTGATATTATTAAAGATATAAAGCCGCTATCGATCCCAGAAATAGCTGCACAACAAGCATGGCTAGAAGGGGCAATAGTATTTACCGGTCAGTCGTTAAAAGAAGTGGTTCAGGATCTAAAACGCTACTCACCATTACACATAGAAATTGCCGATCCAAGTTTAGCTGAACTGAAAATAGGAGGACGTTTTAAAGTTAATCACATTGACCAATTACTGAAAAATTTAGCGGTAAACTTTGAATTAGATGTTCAACAAGTACGGCCAGATAAAGTCATCATCACTAAACGTATTAAACAACAATGATTTTGCTAACCTCTATCGCCAATAGAGCCAGTATTATACTTTTGCTATTATCTTCCTTTGCAATAGCAGAAACAATTAACAATCCTATTGCCGAGCAAAGGGCTGATCCCTGGGTATACAAACATAGCGATGGCTATTATTACTTCACCGGCTCTGTACCTGATTATGATCGGGTAATTTTACGCCGCGCTACTACCATTAACGGGTTAACCACAGCGAAAGAAATTACCGCATGGCAGCAACCCTCGATGGGAGCTATGAGCGGTTTTATTTGGGCACCTGAAATTCATTATATTAATGATAAATGGTATATCTATTATGCGGCATCTGAAAAAGAAGATAAATGGGATATACGTATTTATGTGCTAGAGAATACTAGCGCTAATCCAACCACCGGCACTTGGCTTGAAAAAGGCGAATTAACCGTAAACGGTCAAGGCAGAACTGACCGATTTTTTGCTTTAGATGCCACCACTTTTATACATAAAAAACAGCGTTATTTAATTTGGGCGCAAATTCCTCCGAGGAAAGATAGTAGTTTATTTATTGCTAAAATGATCACACCATGGCAAATAGATCAAAGTACCACCACGTTAATTTCTGCGCCAACCTTTGCTTGGGAGAAAAAAGGCCATAAGGTTAATGAGGGAGCGGCTGTCATTAAACGTAATGGTAAAATATTTGTGACCTACTCTGCTAGTGCCACCGATGAAAATTATGCGATTGGTTTATTAACTATTGATGAAAATGCTAATTTATTAGACACCAGATCTTGGCAAAAAAATCCTGTTCCTATTTTTAAAAGTAGCGTTAAAAATAGCCAGTATGGCCCCGGGCATAGTTCATTTACTACCTCTGAAGATGGTAGCCAAGACATTGTTATTTACCATGCTCGTGATTACCAAAAAATTATCGGTGAGCCTTTGTTTGATGCTAATCGTCATACCCAGGGAAAAGTATTTACTTGGCATGATGATGGCTCGCCAAACTTTGGTATACCTACTGCACGCACTGTCAGTAGAAAAGACCTAAGCCAATAGTGAATGAGCTTAAAGACCAGGATTTTTTTTTATCGCTTATTTGATGATTTATTTTTTATGCTATTATTTTTTAATAGTCTGATACCATAAATCCCACCTGCTATTGAGTTCTTACCCTCTTGAAATTTCACTCTAAAAGGTTTTTGGGGTCGGTAGGTCACTCAGTAGTAATTTGTTTATTTCTCCCCTTCGTGAACCAGTTTCTTGATCACATTTTGATCATCTGTTGTTGCATAAAATTGGCACCTTCAATTAATTTCGTCAAGTTAAACCAACCTGCCCATAATGCTTCCCAACCGACTATTCCAGTTCCTTTACTATCATACCAACGTCCAAGTTTAGCTAAAGCGTTATAACACTCTCGTTGGCCTTCTGAAGGGTTTAAATCCTTAGATGAAGGTAAACGTATAGTTAACGACA
>JAOPTQ010000007.1:0-67595 GCA_051531915.1 Colwellia sp.
AACCCCATAATGATCGCTTACTTTCAAACGATACTTTTTATTATCATCACCATTAATAAAACCAATGGTATTACCACGATTGTACAACTCAATATTTTGAGCTGATAGGCGAGTAAAAAAATCATCTTTAGAATGACTTTGTGAAAATATATTTTTTAATGTTTCGATGATTTTTTCTTTTTTCTCTAATCTGCCACCCTTACGTTTTAACTCACCTGCTTTATTTGACTGCTTAGTTTTACGCTGAGATTTTTTCGCATTAATGATTATATCTTGTTCTAATTCTGGATATTTATCAATCACATATTTTTCAGTTTCTTTTTTGATGGTATCAAACTCAAATTTTGTTAATCGCTGGTTCTTATACTCTCCTATTTCATTACTACTGATCATTAGGTGGTAATGTATATTATTGTCTTTTTCGTCGTGTAGAAAGCCAGTGACTAAGTTACGTTCGCAACGTTTATCACTATATCTTCGAACAATATCAAACAATCGTTCTTTTTCTTCTAATAAGGTCAATTGTTTTGATTTAGTAATAGATATCACTTCATGGAACAAATAATTACCATTGGCTCGTGACTTTAATAATCGAGCATTTCGTGAAAATTCACTAATAATTTCTTTATCATTATTAGTGTATAAATTTTGACTAAAAAAATCGTATTCACTGTTTCGTGAAGAGCCTTCTTTCATATAGTTAAAAAGCTGAGAAAACGAGCATTTTTTTCGGCTCATTGACTTAATGATCATGTATTCATTTCCTTATGAATATGAGCTGTTATTCCTTCTTCTAATTTTTGTAATTCTAGTAATAAGCTACGCTCATCAACGAGCACTTTTAAGGTATTTGAACGGTGAGTTATTTGGTTAATATTAGTAGCAATATTTCTCAATAAAAACTTCATTTCTTTTATTTTGTCTGTTAAAGCTTGAGGAATAAAAGGCATTTTATTCAATTGATGTTGAACGAGTTCGGAAATATATGAAGTTGGTCTTGTTTGATTTAGTTCAGCAAGATAGCTGATTTTTTTAAAATCGGAGGCTGATAAACTAATACTGATACGCTTTCTTGTATCAACATAATCATCGAGGTATTGTTTTCGCTTTTCACTGACCATCAAATAAACTTCCTTTTATTCCTGTTTGAATTACCCATATTGATAATCAATAATTTGGGGATTCAATGCGTTGGGGTTTTAAGGGGTTCCCCCTTTATGGGTTCTAGGGCTAGCCCTAGCAAGAGAGCAATTGGTTTAGTTGGTAACCAACTTGCAATCTTACTACTACACCTAAGCATAGTCGAACAATTGAACATTGGTAATAATATTTACGTGGTTATTTAGCATCACGAAGTGATGTGTCAGCTTCGCTGGCACGAATATAGAACAAGCATAACAATATGGTGGGCAAGATAACTCAACTCTACAATGTTGATAATTATTGAAAAAACAAGCATATTATATTTATAATAAACTCTTTTATACAAATAGATATGCTTGTAATAATTATACTAAGAAGTTTCCATTGCTGAAATTAGGTCAAAAAAAATGAGCGTTGATATAAGTAAGCGGATGGCAGTAAATTCGATTTATTCAATTTTTCTTGAAAGTAAAGACTCTGATGACATTAGTTTTCACCATGTTTTGCAAAGAGTAAATGTACTCATACAAGATAGGTTAGCTTACGCACTTTTTACAAAAAATAAGGATGGGACATTCAGCATGTTCTATCCTTTTTTGAATGATCCTATAGCCGCACCAAAAATATCTAAATTTTATCAAAATGAATTCGGTCGCTCAGGAGAAAGTGATTATAAAAGCCCTCATGAGTATCTTTTTCGAATACTTAATACTAATTATTACCTTCTGTGTATTAGAGTTATACCACGTGGTCAGGCTAATAATAATCGTTTTCAGTTTGTTAATTTAACTGTTCAAGATAATGATGAAAAAATAAGGAATGAAATTAAAGAAAAAATTAAAAAGTCTAAAAATAAGCTACTAATATCCGATACTGAGAAAGAAGTAATTATAAGATATGTTTTGCTAAAAGTTTTTTCAGATCAAGAATCTGATTCTGAAAAACAAACTGGTAACGATAGAATATCCGAAAATTTCCCTAAGTATAATGAATATATAAGAAAATCAATTTCCTTTCTTGATGGTAGAAAATATAAGCAATCTGAACTTGATAAGAAAACAGGTATAGAAGTAATGCGATGGTATCAAGATAGCTGTTTTTCCAAAAACTCAATCAAAGGACTAAAAAAAATAGATAAATCGCAGTCAGATGTTGCTGACTTCGAAAAAAAATTCTTAGGTGCAAATGGAGCTTTAAATAGAGCATATAAAAAAGTCAAATCGAGTCTTCACAATTTATTGGATGGAAATTTTGGTGATGAACCTAAAAGTGATAGTATTCTTCCACCTTTAACAAATTTTCTTTTTTTTGCTAGTCGTGGCTTATATGAGAAAGAACAACCACGTAACGACCATTATCATTATGGTATGAACTTAGCTATTCCATATGGACAACAGGAAGAGTTAGAAAATTATTTTACTTGTTTAAAAAATACAGGGCAGAACAACTTTAGTAAAAAGAATAAACGCTTTCATGATGTACCTTTTAATATGTCCGAGAAAATTAAAATTATTTGGCTAGAATGGCTAGATAAAAAGTTTTGGGAAGAACTAGAAAATAATGGTGTTGAAAAAATCATTGAGATATTAAAGGCCGACTTCGGCTCTCACTTTCGAAGTGTTGTTGACCCTGTCATGTACAATGTTTTTGTGCACTATCCTATCTTATTCGAAAATGGGGGGTTAGATAGAATCATATCTGATGCTGATATTAATGACGGTTGTGAAGATGTTTTTTTTCAGTCTCTAAAAGATGAAAATTGTTACGATGATTGTTTAAGAATGATAGGCTTTTACTATTTAATTTTTGGTATGTTACCAAAAGAGCATAGAAGAGTTTTCCAAAAAGATACTGACATAGCAGTATATAAATATACAGATATAGCATTATCAGTAGTACCAATAACTTTACAAGGTGTTTGTTATGGTTGTGTAGCTCATTATGCGTCAGTAGGGGATGAAATAAAATTAGCAAATGATAACTGGCAACGTAACTATAATATGTTTCATAATATTGATATTCGTTTTCGTAGAACATTACGTCAACAAATGGAAAAACTATACTTAAATAAGTTAGCTAAGCAAGTAACGAGTATTATTAGTAACATCTATACGCCAGCATACCTTAAATTATATAAAACAGGGCATATAAACCAATACTTAAACGATAATGTTAATTGTTATAAGGGTTTTATGCCATTTCCTGAATTAAAGTTGGAAATCGATGTGAAATATGAACAAGATAAAATAGATAGTAAATATGTGATGCTTTTTAGGCATAATGGTATGCAAGTGGGATTAAAAATTTTCATAGTACCACAAAACTATTTTGTTCAATTTTTTACAAAAGATCACTTGGATGAAACCAAAATTGTTGAAACTATCCAATCAGCAGCAAATATTGCTGTGGCTAGCATAGACTTTGCTGAAAGTCGTTTATTAAGTTAAAGTGAGATACCTTTAATAGGAAAGTAATTTTGATGACTACTGATTTAAGTGAAAAAAACGCTATAAAACTTTTATATGAAAAATATCCACATACTTATGCTGAAAACTATGAGCGGGAATTTGGTCAAGAGGTTAATGATTTTGTTAAAAGACAAAGAGTTGAAATCCAGAATTATCGTGAAGGATTCTTAGAAGCGTTTAAAAAAGATAATCCTGAAAAACTTGACAAACAACAAGAAAAACATATAACTACAAGTAATATCCATAACTTTCTTCAACATGGGCTAAATGAATTCCTTTCTTATAGTGAACAACAATTAAAAAACTATTTCAGCAAACAAAATAGCTCTGTTAAAAATGGAGTACTTATTTTTGCTGCCAAAATAATCAATATAATAGATACAAAAACAATTCAAAAATTTGCGGAAAGCAATATAGAAGTACGTGAAGCACTTCATACAGCCTACCAAAACATCGAAGATGCTCTAGAACCTAATTGCATTACAAGGGTTGGCGATTTACTGGAAGATAAGCAAGTCCGTGCAAGCATGCTTATGAATGCTGCGAAAGCAGCTAAAAAACAAGGTATTAAGTTTGATCCATCCCCTTACATTCCTAGCTATGAATGTTACAACAGAAAATCCCACGGTGAACCTATTCCATATTTAAAAATGCATTTTGGAAGGTTTTTATTATCATGCAATAATGAAAAAAATTATTTATGGCGTGGTGATATAGCTCTGATTGATCCCGTACTTTATGGGGTTTTATATAGAGATTACCGTAAAGATTTTGAAACGTTAGTTTACCTTGCAGGAAAGAAATCTAAAAAAGAAGTACTCAATATGAGTGAAAGAGCAAAAATCAAATTAAAAAACATTACAGCATTAGAAAGTTCATCTAGAAAATAATTTACCAAACACTTCTAAAACAATAATTCAATATTCCCCACTCTATTATATCTTTGTTTTATATGTAATTTTATGTATTTGTATTTTTTAAATCAATAAAAATATAAAAATCCCGGAAATAATTTTGACACATCGCAAATCCTATCCTATGCTTTAAACATCAAATCAATTCGAGAGTAAATATTATGAAAAAAAGTATATGTTTAGGCGCTGCGATTTTTATTGCTATTAACTCACCAGTTTCAGCTAATTCATTAATTACGAAAGGCTTAACTGCTTTAGGTGCTGTAGCTGATGTTGATCAATTAATTTCAAAAGATGAGCAACAAAGCGACAAGCCTGATAATGGTTCAAATATAGGTGCTTTATTCCTCGAACAGGAGGTTTTTATTGTAGGTGGAGAGTTAGATGGTTCAACTTTATTGTTAAACGATCTCCTTGTATCTGGCTCCAATTTGGCGTTAATAATGGCCGATCAGGTTATTGAACTAGAAAACACCGATGTCTCAGACTCTACTATCGTAGCAAACATTATTTCTATTAAAGATAGCAATGCTGGTTATTTTGAGATTGAGCAGCTAGTCGAGTTTTTAAATAGCACAATAGAAGCACAAAGTAATGTGCAGATTAATATAACCTCAGTAGAGTCTAGTAACTTAATAGGTTCAGACATCAAACAGGAGTTTTATAGTGAGGGTGTTAGGTACAATAATACGACCGTTATAGCCAATAGCTTTCGTGCTAAATAATTATGAAAATATTCTTGATATTTATAATGTTTATTTACTTTAGCTTCAATACATCATTTTCAGTGAGTAATGCTAAATCTATTATCATTATTGATGCAAGATACGATTTAAGTGAAGCCCTTGATCTTTATCGTGAAGAGATTACAGACGCGGTAAGGCGGTCTGTAAGAAAGCGATTTCGCATTCTTATCGATGGACGAAAGGGTTTTAACGTAGGCTACTTAAGTATCCCAAGCTTTGTTCGAACGTTAGATGTGAGTGCTGTTATTTACGTCTTTAGGGGACGCGATGTAAGCAGCCCAATACATGTCAATTTAATTAGCTTGAGAAGAAAACATGTTGTTTCGAAAATAAATCAAAAATTAAAGATCAGAGGGTAGATATTATGCGTAACTTACTAGTTATATTTTTGTTAAGCGTTTTATTGGGATGTCAAAGTAATCAGCTTTCAAAAAAGCAGATTACTACATATGTGAATAATACATATTCGGGTAAATCTGAAATATCTTTAGGATCAAATTTTAAGAATTCATTGCAGCGTATGAGAGCTATAACTGTACCCAAACTTAAAAAAATCACACAGGATTACCTCGTTAGGTTATACGTTGAAGGTTATAGCAATAACATTAATGGCATTCATGATAGTTTACCCTTGGGTGGTTCAAATGATAATCCTGTTCCGAGTCATGCTGCTTTTACCGTTTTTAAAGGTAGTGGCTTTAAGATAATACAAGGTAAATGTCCCACAAATAGTGCCCCCAATGACTTTCAAGTTAAAACGTCAATTGTAGCGCATGATGAAGATGTTTTTTTTCAAAGAAGTGGCTGGGAAGCTACTGGAGATGATTCATCTGGAACTGGAACGTACGATACAAGTGATTGGTTTTCAAAGAATAACTTGGTACTACTTACCCAGATGATTAGATGCTCTGATAAACACCTCCGTAGCTCTAACTATTTTCCTCTTACCTTAACATCAATGAATGAAGCTAACTCATTTTTATTATTTAATAAAGCATTGGGTATATATCGTTCTGACTCTGTATCTATGAGAGCTAATGCTCAGCTTGATAGAGATAAGGCTTCTGTTCTTGGTATGATGAAAATTGCAGCTGAGTTCTCTGAATTGACTACGTCTGAATTTGAGCTTGCAATCTTTGGTGTAACATCAAGTTATAACTATCAAACAGGTGTATTAAATACACTATCTATAGATCCAAAATTTGATACAAGTTTAGCTAAATTTATTTTTATAAGTGAATATTTTGGTGACGCTAAACCGGAAATAATTCAAATTCCATTTGGATCAAGAATTGAGTTGAAGTTACGTCTAAATAGTAAAAAACCATCTCTAAAAGATGGTGTGCGTCAGTTAAGTGTAAAGCTTGAATATCGAAATGAAGTTATTTATCAAAAATCAATCATCTAGGAGAGAGTAATCATGAAAACGTTTATATCATTCATTTTATTTAGCATATTGTTAACTGGGTGTACTAACACCTCAAGTAACGACTATAACTATCATAAAAAATATTCGTCAAGCTCAAGATTAATAGCTAAATTGGTTGATAGTGTCGACAACGAAGTATCTATAAGTAATGATATGTTTGGGTCAAATGGCTATAAAGAACATAGTAAAGAGTACTATCAAAATTTGGGAGCAACCCCCTATGGCTCAGCTTTTATAGAAACACCGAAAATAACGACGAATATAGTAGTAACCGAAAAACAATTACTACTCGATCTAAAGCTTTATAATGTAAAGAAAATAAAGTATAGGCTAGGCGAATACTTGATAGACCCTTTAACAGGATCATTAGATCCTCAAACGAGCATTTTTATTGATACTGTCAAACGCATAGTTAAAAAATTTGATGCTCAAATAAAAAATAGTGGCCACAACGTAATAATAAATGCTGTTTATACTGGTGGTGCCGATAATAAGGGACTACGGAGACCAATACCATTTTCTAATCAAGAAATTGGTTCAATCAATGAAACAGTGACAGTAAATGATAAACGCAAGGAAAATGTGACAATTAATAACGATAGCTATATTCGTACGAATACTCAATTGGCAACTGTAAGAGCGGTAGCCGTGTCCAAAGCTGTTGACTTTAAAGTAGCACCTATCAAACTTAACAACAGCTTTAAGGTTGAGCTATCAAATGACGTTGGCGACGAATATAGATTCGTTAGACTTCAACTCCAAATCGTGGAAGCGAAATAATGAAGTTAGTCATGTTAAGCATAATAAATGCATTCTTTCTACTGGGTTGTCAAAGCACGTCATTTGACAATCAATTAAATTATAGAAATGCACTTATAACAATAGAAATTATTACTAAAAATAATGAACAGCTTTCTTCGCAATCAGGTATGGGGTTTATGCTAACGAAAGATGAATTTGCTTGTTATGTTGTAACAGCAAAACATGTGATCCCTTATCCTTATGAGAAAATAATATATAAACATTGGAATTCCTCGATAAATCATGAAGATATTGAATTCATAGGCGCATCCTCTGATTTAGATATCGCCGTATTAAAACTTCCAATAAAAGACGATCTTTGCACACCTGTCAATACGGTGAAAACGCCTAATTTAATAAATTTAGGAGAAGAAGTGCTTATTTTTGGTCACCCTGCTATTAAATATAACGAAATGCCTACTCAGTATTATAAATCAGCTGCTCACGGTGTTATATCTACGGTATTAGATAATTACAATGGTCAAAGTTTTTCTGCATTTGCAAGTACCGCAATAGTATCACCAGGTTTTTCTGGTGGCGCAGTCTTTAGCTCTTTTAAGGCTAACTCTGTGAAAGTTATTGGTATGGTTATAGAAAATTTTAATCAAAACAGTAATCAGATCCATACTTCGTCCCCTTCTTTATCAATTATCATCCCTTCTAATATATTATTACAATCAACAAATGAAATAATCGCGGATTATAAGTTAAGTAAAAATAATGAGATGCTTGAACCTATAAAGGAAAGTATCAAGCTTTTAGTATCAGATGAAGTAAAAAACTAATATGTACAAACAACTAGTACATGTAGACTTATTTTCTTATAGTTCTTGTAATAACTCATCTACATAATTAGCATCAACATCATCCAAATACCTAAAAAAAGTTCAATTATCAAACAACTCAGGAATACCAAATAAGAACATAACAAAAAGCCCTTATCAAAGGGCTTTTNNAAAAGCCCTTTGATAAGGGCTTAATATGGTTCGATTCTCGTTGGGTGTTTTTTTATAATTTTGAGATATAAGCACAATATAGTTTACTTGAAATACTTTTTATAAATCATTTAAATAAGAACTAAGCTTAGACCAATTCCATAATCATTAGGGTCTGAAATATCAGAAACTCCAAAAATATTTTTACGTATGTGAGTTCTATTTCTTACATTTTTAATCTGTGGATGTAACTTTAATCTCTCTAAATCCATCAATGCATCCCTAGATTCATAATCATAAGTTACTAATACTCCATAGACTTTATGATAACCAAGTACAGTTAGATGTTGATATTCTGAAATAATGCTTTTTGTTTCCTCAATATTCAGAGTGTTAGAAGATACCCGTGACTGGTTTATAACAATACCAATACTACTATTTTTATTATCATATTCGACCATATTCTTATCATAAGAAAATTTTTGATTTACTGAAAATTTTACGGAAGTAGTCTGAAAACCATCTGCTTCGTTTATAGATAAATTATAATTTCCTTGTATCTTTGGTTTGAATGTAACTTTTTTATTATCGTTTGATACTTCTAACTCAATATTTGAACCTATTGGTTGCTCCTCTATATTCCAAAAAAAGTTTTTTAATTTTTCATCTGTTTTATATTCGATATTTGCTATTTTTCCTACATAGTAACTCTCTTTAATCCAATAGCCTTTACTAAGAATTGTTTTACTATTTTCTAAATCGTTTTTCAATATTGTAACTTTTTGATTTAAATCGCTACTGGATCAATCTTCTACTAATGAATCTTTTTTTGTTATTTCTTGTGCGCAACTTACAAGTATAAAAAATGAAAGTAAAATAATCTGTATATTTCTCATAATATATTTATATAAATAAAGTTTTTGAGGAGTCATCATTTAATATACTTAAATAGTTGATATATAAAAATCATTCTTATCTTTTTCTAAATTGTCTTAATTATGTGATAGCAATATTTAATACACCTTCTTATCATTAACTTTACAAAGCTTTTTCTGAATATCATTCAATTCTTCTAAATCAAGTTCATCCAAATACCCGAAAAAAGTTCAAGTATCGAACTGCTCAGGAGTACCAAACAAGAAATCCCTTTATAGAGAGCTTTAAAATTTAATCCTTTTAGGTGAAATTTGATACTTGCAAGAAAAAGCCCTTATTAAAGGGCTTTTTCTTAGTTCAATTCTTGTTGGGTGATTTGATGTATATTTTGTAATATCTTATTGTTTTAAATTGATTGGTTCAGGCATTTATTTATTTTTGAAATTCATCTAATTTTTTTTCCATATCTGAATATAAGTTTTTATATTCTTCATTTCACAATGTTCCATTAGAAAGTATTCTAAATTCTTCATCAGTGATTCTTATACCTTTATATATATATCAGTTTTTATCTTGTAGAAAGTTCTTACGTTCATCACAAAGAGGATTTATTGAATTAAAATCAATATCTTCTAAATAAATACATTCACCATAAAATAAAGTTTCCCCATCTGAAAAATAAGTACTTGCTCTATTCTTACAACTAATATCTTGAAAATTTAACGCTGACTCGCTTTTAAATACCTTTATATCTTGAGTACTAGTTGTTCAATTTGGTAACAATTTCCAACCTTTGCAAATAACATTATTTTTATCAATTGCATAAAGATCAAAAGGAAACCATTTATCGAAAACTTTAAATGTTTTCGAGTCAATATGTTCTAATTTCTTATCTTTAAAATAAACAAAGTTTTTATCTTTACTATAGTCATTTTCTAGTACTTCAAATGAATTTGAATCTTCAATTTCAAATATCATTGTTTTAATATTTGGATGCCATCATCATATATAAGCCCTGTATTTATCTTTTGCATACCCCTTTGATAATACTTTAAAGCTATCTATATCTACTCCTTCAATTATTACTCCATTAAACGAAATATATTTTTCATCTAATAAAAAATATTTATCCCCTAAGTCTTTTGTGTTTTCATATTTTTTTTCACATAATGATGTGCAATCTTCCATTTTAGAAAATGGTGGTTCACTACAACCCCAACTTACACTTTTACATTTATTACTTTTCTTATCAAATTCGTAACCTAAATTAATCCCTGAACAATTAAAAATCCCAGCATTTTCTTGTATATTACATTTTTCATCTAAATCATCCTTTGCCTTAGTGGTATTCTTTTCTAAATCATTTTTCAATACTATTACTTGTTGGCTTGAATCATTACTTAATTCATCTTCTGTATTACTAGTATTTTCTTCTAAATGATTTTTAAGTACTATTACTTGCTCTGTATTATTATTTAAACCATCTTTTATTATTTTATTCTTCTGTGATATTTCTTGAGAACAACTTACAAGTATAAAAAATGAAAGTAAAATAAAGTGTATTTTTTTCATAATATTTAACATAATTATATAAATAAAAATTTTAAGGAGTCGTAAATTAATATACTTAAATAGTTGATATATAAAAATTATTTATACATTTCATTTAAAAGTTCTTGCAATTCTCTCTTATCTAATTTATCCAAATACTTAAAAAAAGTTCAATTATCGAATAACTCAGGAGTACCAAACAAGATTTCGAGCATTTTAGAGCTTTTAAATAGAGGAGAATCCTCTATTTTAAGCTCTTTTTTGGTGGTTACTGAAAGTTCAATCCCACATGCTTTGATGACCTTTGCCTTTAAGTAGTCAGAACCTTGAATATAGGCTTTGTAGAGGCACTGAGAGAGTTCAATCACAACTCAGGTCTTTTTCTTGTAATCGTTAATATCTAGTTTGCCTTTTTGTTCTTTTAAATTAAATATATCAACTTCGATTTTATTGTTTTTTCTTAAAAATGTCTCATTTTCAATAAGCCCATCAATTTTCATATCAAGTACTTTTTCTTGCTGAGATCTTAATGTGTTAATTCTTTGTTGTAAAATTCAAAGATCATTACTTATAATTTTTACTCTTTGATTAATTAGTGCTTCTATAACTTTCTTATCAAATGGTTTGAACTTATTTAATCTCTCATCAAAATCTTTTAGATAACTTCAAAACTTATCAAATATTAGCCTCTGGTTAATATTTATTGTTTCATTGCTTTTAGACTGATTTATATAGTAAATATGTCACTTTTTAATATAAGCACAAAGAAATTTACCTGAAATATCTCTGGCAAATCATTTTAGATAATATGAAAGTTTTGTTTCATATTCAGATTTTTGTTTAGTAATTTTTCTTTCGTGAGTTCATTTACCTACTGAATTAGCGTGATCAAAGCACTCTATTGTAACTAATGCTGTATGGCTCCCTATTACGTCTTTTCACGACCATGAAAACACACCATAGTAAAACCTATTACAGACAATTCTATGTATCGAACTTGCATGAAGGCTAATTCTGATGTTTGTACCGTACTTTGTTCAAATCATTTCTCCTATTTCAGAGTAAGCCATACCATCGACTCTTGAATAAAAAATATCTCTAACTATTTTTGATTGCAGCTTATCGACGTGAATTGCCTTATGTCACTTCTTAATGGTTACATTTTTATATCAAAAGGGTGCTTTACCTAAAAATCTTCATGTTCTTTCTGTACAAGAACTCATTTTATCTTTAACATCTTTACTTCTGTCTTCGTTATCCATTTTTGATAATGATAGATCAAGTTGAAGAAGAAATTTATCCCTTGAATTATCAGCAAGATACTGCCTTGATGTTCAAAATATTCATATGATTTTTTGCTTATCAAGCAGATCTATTATTCTTGATGTATCAATATTGTTTCTTGATAGTCTTTTTGGTTCATCAATAATAATGTAATCAACTTTTTTTCTTTTACAAATATCGATAAGACGATTAAATCAAGGACGTGAAAACTCTTCTTTAGCACTTCTACTTTCAGATATTTCTTCTACAATATTTATTCATTTATTTTCAGCAATTCTACGGCAATTATTTAATTGATGTTCGAGAGTATTTGCTTGCTTATCATCCCTATCTGTTGATTTTCTGTAATATATTATTCCCTGCATAACTCATTCAATTAAAAACTAAATATAAGGGTTCTTTTAAATATTTTCGGCTTTGGGATTGCAGAGTAGATGATCAAAATTTTCAATGATAACTTTCCAAATTAAAGCACGTCTTAAAATATCTTTACATGAAATGTCAGGATATAATGCTTTAATTTGTTTTAAGAAACCAAACTCTTTTTTAACTTGATGATCCATATTTAAAAGGTTCATACTTATTGTAATGTTAAAAAGTATAAGTCAATATAATCGCTTAAAATAGATCTTACTCATAGATATTACAGAAGCTTAGCTAGCTTCTATAATACCGACTTCTGATATAAAATATTTAGTGAATTTATCGCTTGTTAGCTGTTCAAGATACGGAACAATTTTTTCTTTCAATTCTGCTATTGCTGATTCAGAGTAATCGAATCTACTACACATGAAATTACCATGAGTATATATTTCTCATGTTCCTGAATAATCGTTAATAAAGTCGTAACCTGTGACTTCGTTGATGGTATTTCTTGCCATTTGTAGAATATGCTCAAGAACACAGTAAACGGGATCAAAGTTACCCCAAGTTTGATAACCAATACTTTCACGATCATCATCAATAATTTTAAACAACTCACCTTCATGCAATTCAAGCTCATCTCCTATTTCACAAACGGCTTGAAGATCTAAATAACCAAACGGACTAAATTGCACTTGTAATTCACTTACTGTATTTCTCATAACCAAATATTTAAATAATAAAGTGGCTATAAAAAATCGGTGAGACACAAAATGTCAAAGAACCGTTATTTTGCAAGGTACGTAGGAAAATCGGTTATTGATTCGCAGTGTGAACCGATATAATTGCCATACTTTATGATTAAAAAACTACAAGCTAGAACATTACATATTTATTTCTAGTTTCAATAATACTTACGTTCTGCAAATGTTTAATTGGTTAAAAAGGTATTGGCAAAATTTATCTTTGACTAATTCAGCTATATTTCACGTAATATTTTTCACAAGCTCTTCAACAGCATTATCTGAGTAATCAATGCTGCTGCACATGAAGTTTCCATGTACATTGATCTCAGTTCAACTTCCAGAAAAATCATTGATAAAATCATAGCCTGTTATTTCTTCGATTTTATTTCTAGCTGTTTGCATAACATGATCAAGAACACTATATACAGGGTCGAAACCATCCCAGTTTAGATAGTCCATGCTTTTGCGAGAATCATCAATAATATCAAATAACTTTGATTCTTTTAGCTCAGTCTCATCTCAAATTTCACAAACAGCTTGAATATCTGAATAACCAAATGGGCAAAAATAACTTTGTAATTCACTAACAGAATTTTTCATAATACAAAAAATTAATTAATAAAATGATATAGAAAAGCGGTGAGACTCAAGAAATCAAAGAACCGCTATTTTACAAGGTACGTAGGAAAATCGGTTATTGACTTGCAGTGCGAACCGATATAATTAATTAACTTTATGATTGGCTACCCCCTAAATTTCAACAGCATATTGATAATATTCCTTTACAGAACAAAGACACCAAACTGCCCACAAACTTTGATAAATTCACTTACAAATTTTTGGCTTAAAATGTGACCACTTTCATGTGAGCTATAATCCAGTGCTGTTAATGATTTATATGATTCATATTTATCTACAGTGTATTCCTCATGCTTTAAAGTAGAACTAACGATAACTTGATTTTCCATATTTTCAAATATATCAATCATTTTAAGTTCTTTTGCGGAGGACAGTTCGTGATCTCTAAAAGAATCGACAATTATTGGAAAATCATGCTTAAACACGATATGTAAAGCAAATAATTTCGCAAAATAGAACTCAGGCCCTTCACTTCCAGAATAATTAACAGATTTCTTTGTGAATAAATTATTGAAAACTTGGATACCATTCTTATCAACTAACTTATATACCTCATTCATAGCTTTTATAATGACATCAATGAGCTGTTTTTGTTGTTCCGTGACCCCTTCTTGTTTAGTACTAGACTCCTCCAGTTTAAGGTTTAATGCTTCAATCTCTCTTTGTTTTTGTCTAAGTTCTTTATTAAGGCTGCCAGTATTTTTCAACTCATCTTGAAAGAGAATTATATCCCTTAATTCTGGTGATACTTGCGAAAGAGAACCATCCAAGTTCATTTGTTCTTTTTCAATATCAAAATCTAAACGAGATACCAGCTCTTTTTTTAACTGAATATTCTTACCGACAGATAACAATATTGACTCTCTAATCTGCTTATTACTAACATCAAATGTTATATCCTTTGATTTATAAGATATATTTTCACTACCGCAATCATCGCATTTTACCTTGCCAATACTAATTGCTCTATTTAATGACTTCAATTCAGACTTCAAACCTAAATGACTATTTAAACGGCTATTCTCTCTATTTCGCTGTTTTTTTAGATGAATCACTCTATCATTAAGCTTCTTTAAAATAACTTCTTGCTCTTTATATTGCTTATAGCTTGAAGATGACTTTACACTCTCAAGAATTGCTTTATTAATCTTGAACTTATCAATTTCTTTAACTAACTTTCTTTCTGAAGTACGAAGTTGAGAAAGCTTAATTTTCAGCTCTTTAACTTGTTCAGTAGATAATTCTATGCCTGATATTCCTTTCATTGCATAAAGCATTTCAATGAAGTCTGCTTTATTATAAAAGCCACTATTAAAAATAGATGATGTATCTCTTTTATCTTGCCCTACAAAAAACAACTGATAAAAAAGAGTAAAATCAACTAACTTAGGGTAGCCCCTATGAACAATTTCAGGAAGCTTGTATATGTTTTTATCAAAGAAGTATTTGAACTCAGACTCTGATTCAAGGATATTAATTTCACCATTTACGATAACAGAGAAAGTGTCATTTTTTCGTAATACTTGGACAGATTTACCTGTATAATCAAAGTCTAAATAAAAATAATATTGCTCTTTCTCAAAGCTTGCTGGAAAAATAGCTTCATTGCCAATAGCAAACATAATCCCCTGTAAAACAAGTGTTTTTCCCTTATTATTATCGTTGCTAAAAATAATATTAAGCTTGTCTTCAAACCTTTCTTCTACAAATGCTTCAGACTTATTTCCGAATGCAAATTTTTTAATTATCATTTATTAGTCCATCCCTAACCATTGCTACTAAAAAGCGAGTCGAGTTAACGTCCATATGTTCCACTTTGTCGATTAAACTCATACGTAATTCATTCATAATATCCGTAACTTTCTTACTTCTATCACCAGAAAAGGCTTTGAAAATTGCAGAAAATAATTGCCAAAAATTTCTCTGATTATTTTTGTCAAAAAACGCCCTGCTCAATGCCGCATTTTGTTCGTAAAGATGATCTTCTAGCTCATCTTCGTTAAATTTATTTGTAAACCTGTTATAACTAAAAGGACACTTTATTGAGTTAATAAAAACATCACCACCGACAAAGCGATTTAAAACAAAGACCTGTAATTGTTCCGTCGTTAAATTTCTATCAAGCTCTAACACATCAAATGGTCTGCTAATACGGATATTTTCTATTTCAGAGTTCTTTAAAGCAACTTGCTTATCTCTAATTTCATTGAATATGGCTTTATAGAAATGTTCATCACTAAGCTTTGAAGATTGAAAGCGCATCAGCCCTTTTACATAATCCTGTTCTTTAGAACGATCTTCAACAAAAAGAACCTTATCAAAAAAACTATCCAAATTTACTTCATTATCTAGCCTTGCTTTAGCCATTAAGCCTTCAATTAACCTTTTTCTATGAAGTGTTTTGAAATTACTAATGGTATAGCTTTCTAGCTCAGGAGCTTCAATATAATCAGCTTTAAGTTGAGGCATAAAGAAAATAAATTCTTGAAAAAATGGTTTGAAATCAGATAGGTAATTTTCATACAGCGTAATTAAATAACTACCTATTTTTCTAGGAGTAAGTCCTTGTTCATTCTTTGCTTGAACATCCCAAATTCTTTCTTCTGAGCATAAACCAGACACATCATTAAAACAGTCTACCGTTAAAACGGTAATGTCTTTATATTTAGAACTTTGAGTAGCCAAGTAAAGAAGAGATTTTGTTTCAAATACTGCTGCTTTTAAATTGTTTTGTTCCGTTTTAGTAAACACATATGACATCAAGTTGCCTCCATACAAATTGATAAATTATTTTTAAATAAAACAAGCCCAAGATATAAATCTCGATTATTGTTACTGAGCTTATCATGTTTTATTATTAATTTTTCTAGCTGCTTTTCTGTTCGGGCTAATTTTCTAATGTGGCTGCCAAATTCCCCCTAGCCTTATCCTTATTAAATCCACCACTTTCGTTAACCAATCAGTGACTTTTCAACAAGTATTGCATTTGTGTTCTATCTTCAACTTTTCATCACATTGAAATATGTGCTTGAACCGATAAAGGCTCGTCAGGGTTTCAACTGATCATTTTGTTATAAAACAGGATTAGATTTTCTTTCCATTTTGTACCTCAAGAATCGCTTGGACTTTCACCAAACATACCATTGGCAATATCAAGCCTATCAACAGCTAATTCGAGTCAATTAACATGCAATGAGTTCGTTTGAATTTCGGTGATTAATGAATCAGTAATATGCTTATCAATTAAGTCGAAACCAATTCACTTAATAAAATGTAGTATTTCCCTTTTTTGTTTGTCTTGTTCTTTCACTTTTTCTCTATTGGATTTAATAGCCACATCTAAGCCAGTGGTATAATTTTTCATTGCCGTATCGAGTGTTTGCTGAAATTCTTGCATTAAATTATCAAGGTTGCTTGGTTTTAAATCTTCAATATTTTCAATAAAAGAAACGTCAATTTGATAGCATAATTTTAGCGTTGATTTTATTTCACCCAATGTTGCTCTATGGTCAAAAAGATCTTTAATATGATCCTGTACAGCGGTTGTTTTTAATAATCACGCAGCTCTCATTTTAGGCATGGTTTCCATATAGGCTTTTTGATATTCAAGTTCAGGTTTATGCAGATCAGCAATAGGAAAATTTGACTCGATAAAATATAATTCACCATCGAGTGATATCTCCCTTAATGGTGGAGTTTTTCCCATATCAATAGCAATAATTTCATTTTCTTCTCAACGTGATAATAGTGAATTTCACTCCCTTTCGATATTGCTACCAGAGAGTGATAATAAATAACTGGTTTCTAGTGATTTAGTCATTGAATATTTTTCCTCGAATGCTCTAATTTTGTCACCAAAGCTTGGATCAATATCAATTAATATGAGTGTTATTTCTTGGAATACGTGTGATTCAGGATTAACCGAATCAGATTTTTTTGCTGCTAATAAAAGTTTTTGTAGTTCGTTTGGATCTTCTAGCAAAATATCTTTTAACTCGCTATAAGCAGTGCTATCTCAATTATTTAACCTATTTAATAATTCTAATGTTTTAGTGCCTTCAAGCTCACTATGATCAAGCTGGTCATATAGATTTAACAATCTTTCTGCACAAGCTTCATCAGAATTCATCACTTTTTTATCGATTTCAATTTTGTCTGAAAGCGTCGTGCCAAATTTCTCATTGAAGAGATTGATAAGTGTTTTATTAGTAGGGAATCAATTTACCTCTATATACTGTATTGATTCCCTAGTATGACTCATTGTGTGTAACAATGAGTCAAGTGCTCATATATTTTGATTTTTAAGCACACCAAGGAAAAGCTCATATCAATCGTTTTTACTAAATGCTGCTAACTTTTCTAATCAAACAAGACGAACACGAAAGTTTATTAATTCTTGTTGGGTTTCACTTCCTGCATTAACATTTGTTTCAAGTTGTTGTAAATATTTATTTCACAATCCTCTTATTGAACCGTTTCATAATTGCGTATTAAGTTCTCAAGATAATGTATTAACAAGGCTTGTAAGCTCTTGTTTTTGTGTATCAGCTGATGAAAGCTGTTCCCCCATTTTTTCCATAATAATTTTGGTTAATATTATTTTTTTGAATATTCTTTTCCAAATAGAGCTTTATATAATCTTAAACTTTTTTCACCTTCTTCTTTGGTAAGCTCAACCCCGTATTTATCTTTATACTGTTTTTTCAATTGAAAGTGTTCAGCTAATAAATGCAGGTTTGAATAATACTTTTTCGGTAACTTTGTAAATACAAATGTTGCTTCTGGGTCTGTGGCTTCGATATCTTCAACTAAATTTTTAAACATATGATTACTTGCTAGCCCAAGAGATATCCCCTCTAGAGCCCATATTTTTTCTTTTTCAGTTAATTTCAAAGAGTCATAAAATGTTATGAGTTTCGGTTCAATACCATACATAAAATCAGTCAAAATCTGATTATAAGTAAACTTTGCATAATTAATGTTGTATGCCGATTTAGATTCAGCTGCTAATGCTGACAATGAACCGCAGCATATAAATATTAAAATAATTGATCGTATTAATTGTTTCATTATCCATTCCTATTAAAAATGTATCGTATAAGACGTGGTATTATACGACTCAAAAACAAATGATTTCAAGTACTTTTTATAGATCTGGAATCATACAATGAATGCAAAAATTGCATTTGGTAAAGTTTTAAAACAAATTAGAAAAGAGAAAAAAATATCACAGGAAAAGCTTGCTTTGGAGGCTGGACTTGAACGTGTACATATTTCTCGACTAGAACGAGGAATATATCAGCCGAGCCTTTCAACAATATTTTCTATTGCTAAAATCCTTGAATGTCGTCCTGGTATGCTAGTTGATATGGCAGCAGAAGAATTAGCTCAACATGAATAACTCAAAACGATTACTCATTAATTTAAAACGAAAATATTGTTTAAACTGACTAAATCAACTCACTTGTTCTAGTCTGCTTATCACTGAATCCATACATGATTTATGTTCAAATACGTAAAACACGCGGCTATTTTGTTGTGAACCGTATTTTTTGTTTACGGTTCAAAATGACAAAATCCGACAGTGCCACATTATTTGCCTGATAGCCCTTTTGGCATCACTTCCCATATGTTGCTCAAATAAAATTAGCTCACTTCACTCAGGTGTTATATACCCAATAATTGCGTCAGGGATGATTTGAATTTCACCTTCTTGCAATGCTGCTTTTGATTTCGATACGATACCGTTAAGTGAATTATTACTTCACTCACGTTCGAAGTAACAATGAAAGAAATTTAGTTTGTATCATTGCCTTGTTACCCACTGAATAAACGATATTTTAAAATTTATCGTTGCTATACGGTGGTAATAATCAGCAGCGAAAAAACAACTTCTTCACAGTGGTCGTTTTATATTACTCATCGAATAACCTCAATGTTCCACTAACCACTTCACTCATTTATCAGTGAGGCAGTACACGGGTGAAAGAGGTCATTTTCAAGGAAAAAAACCAAAATGTAGGCTTCGTATCATTGGTTTATCTGCGTTCTTCAATGCTCGTAAATAACGGTTCACCGTTGAAATACTGACATGAGGAAGTAAACAAATAAATTGCTGAGAGGTAAGATACTGAAACATGGCTAAAGCTTCCAAAATATAGCTTTCGATTATCCTTAACTTCATTGGCTTAATACTTAGGAGATAATCCAGTGAGATCAATGAAATTTCGAACCCTGTTCGGTTCAAAGGTAAATATTTCTTTAAAGTAATATTTAGATAATTGGATCTTACGGATTTTCTGCCATAGGTTATAAGGCATAGAGTGAGTATTGTTCAAAAGATATTTTGGTACCCTAATTTTAAATGGAAGTGCCATACCTGATTTTATGAAAAATTCTCAATGTTTCAAGTTTTCTATGTCTGACGATAATATTCACGTTTCTTCTTCAAGTATTTTTCTACTTTTTCGTTCATTTTGTCAGGCAATAATAACTCCCACTGAAAGCAGTGCTTTTTGTAGGTATTTATCCCCACACTGCCCAATATATTGACTGGCTAACACAAGATATAGTTTATATTTACGTAATTGCGTTAAAGCTTTCTCTATGTCGGGCGAAATGAAATTATGAAACTCGTCTATGAATAAATATGTTGGTATTCTTTTGTATTGACTCATACGTGATCTTTTTAATGCAATAACTCTTATGAGAGCCACTATAAAACGTCAATATGCTTCAACGCTATCACCTCCTAACTCTCAGAGAGTCAGCCTAAAAATTATGATTTTTTTCTGGTTAATCAGTTGCTCTAAGTCTATCGAATTACTTCATGCGATTAAACGCTGAAAAATAGGATCATTGAGTAATACTTGCAACCTCATTTCTATTGCATGTTTACTAATAGAAAGTGATTTACTGGTAAATTTTTGACGAAAAAACTCGCGGTGAATTGAGTTTTGAAGCTGTAATCATTCTTCGACTAAATCTTTGTTTTCATCATTATTCATAAATCGTTTTAAATCGATAAATGAACTGTTTTTTCTTCTGAGTAGCGTGTTGATACAAGGATATAAAATCGCATTCATTTGGCTGGTTGTGGTAGTTCCTTTGAGCAAAACATTGAGTATTCTAATTATTTCTTGCGTCATAAGGTTAATACTATCGTCATGGGTACCAACAAATTGAAATGGATTAATTGATGGGTAAGAATTTGAGCTTAATGATGGGTCTAAATACACTAATCTATCTGATATTTTAGGCTTGGTAAATTCTTTGAATCTCGCTATTTCTTTTGACATATCTCCGTGGGGATCAAGTAAAACAATAGCATTTTTAGGTTTACGTGAACAAATTTCTGAATATATGAGTTGCTTCATTAGCTCACTTTTTCAGCTTCCCGTTTTTCACGATATATAGATATGTCTTTGTTTGTCTGAAAGTTTTATTTTCTTAGATAAATAGCGTTGAAAAAACCAATTTCGAATCATTCAGATACATTGAATCATGCAGTATTTATTAGAAAATAAGTGGTTTTTAACTCATTCCTTAACATGCACCGAGTTACGCTATTTAATGGTATGAAGTAGCTGAAAATGTTTTCAACTTTCTATACCAAAAGTAAAGAACCTCCATCTTTACCATACAAGCGAACCATCTTAATTATTCCCTGTATCTGCTGCGTATTTAAATTTAGCAGGTCGTAAAATACTTTTGAACGTTTTCAAGTATTTTCACCATTCTGCGATTGAAACACATCTATTGAAATAGATGTGAGAAATGTCTCCTTTTTCATGTATAAAAAAAGTTATAAAATATAATTGCCAGACGTCTCTAGCCAAACAAGTATACTGAGAGGACATTAACACAACATTAATTTTTACGACTTTTTTTAATTTTGTAAAGTATGGCTCAATAAAGAGCAGAAAAAGGTTAGGTAATAAAACAAAAAACACGTAAACCTGAGTTTTTAATCATTTTGTTAAGATTTATTAGGTTAATTTCTATGGATGTTGTTCTAAATATTTATACTATTTTTTGCTTTTATTTTTATGCTCAATACTTTTGATATTATTGTACTTGTTGCATAGGTATGGATTTGAGCAATGATCTCATTACGATAGTCATACCACCTATCATAAATACCCTATAAACCTTATTTATATGATTCAGTGACAGATTACCCCTGAGTTGCCATTAAGCTACTACAGGTTCGCCTAAGTCCATGAGCGGTAATGTTCAACAAACAAAATATTTTATGCGTTTAGTTATTAAAACTTTATTGATAATTTTAGTGATACTTGCTGTTTATCAGTTAACTTTTAGAATTATAAAAAATAATATTTTTTTATTACTATTTTTTCGTAGAAAATTGCTTAAAAAATCGCGTAAATAACTAGACCTTGAACTAGACCTTGAGAGACTTTTTTAAATTTAAGTTGGTGGGTATTTACTTGGAAAGGTAGTAAAAGTGGTGGCCCCTCAGTGACTTGAACACTGGACCTACCGATTATGAGTCGGGCGCTCTAACCAACTGAGCTAAGGGGCCATTTAAATCAAATTTCTTTACAAAGGTATGTAAAGCGGCGGGAAGTATAAGCATTTTTGATTTTGTTGTCACCATCTATGCTTTATTATTTGCACTTTATTTTCTGTTTGCTCATTTATTAAACGTTCAAAGCTTCCCTTTATGTCCATATATAGTGAAAATCCTTTTCTTGGTGAAAATCATCATTACTTTAACACTAGAAGGTAAAAGTCAGCCCGGCATTCACTTCACTTTGAATCCATAAATCACTGGTTATTGAAATGGTACAAATATCTGAATTACAAAAAATATGACTGTCTGAATTAAAAAATGTGGCGTAAACTCGACCGCCAAATCTCAAACTAATATTTTCTGAAAGATCAACTTTAGTCATTAAACCTAAATTCATAGAAAAACGGGTTTCATCATTTAATAAACTATCGTCAGGTGATAAATGCGTTAAACCTAAACCACCGGTAACAAACAGCGGTACAACACCTTCTGAAATGTTTAGGTTGCCACCTACATGCATATAGGTAATAGATAACTTTTTATTGGTAATTGCATTATCAAATTGATCAAATTCTGTATTATGATGACTAAGAAGAAACTCGCCTTGGCGCTTTTTATCAACATTCCACGCAAGCAGTAAGCCGTAACTAACATCTTCGGCCAGTTTAACGCTAGACCTTACCTCTCCATTTGCAGCATCAAAGTTACCACCAAAACGGTAACCGACTATAGGGGTAATTTCAAAGTGACTTTCTGATGCTGCTTGCGTTGGCATTGCCGTAAAAGCAAGAGAAATAAATACTGAAAAAATAACTAAGCGTGCTCTGAGTGCCATAATATCCCTTACGATTTAAAAACAAAAAAGAGTAAATTAACATAGTTAACTTACTCTTTTTTTTAATTACTTTAAAGTAAAAGTAACGCTCTACTCACCATCAAGGAAACTTTTTAATTGTTCCGAGCGTGATGGATGACGCAATTTACGTAACGCTTTTGCTTCGATTTGACGAATACGTTCACGCGTTACATCAAACTGTTTACCCACCTCTTCTAAAGTATGGTCAGTGTTCATGTCTATACCAAAGCGCATTCTTAATACTTTAGCTTCACGTGCGGTTAAACCGGCAAGTACTTCATGCGTTGCGCCTTTTAGGTTTTCAGACGTTGCTGAGTCAACCGGTAATTCGCCGCTGCCATCTTCGATAAAGTCGCCTAAATGCGAATCTTCATCATCACCAATAGGCGTTTCCATTGAAATAGGCTCTTTGGCAATTTTTAACACTTTACGAATTTTATCTTCTGGCATGATCATGCGTTCAGCTAATTCTTCAGGTGTTGGTTCGCGACCCATTTCTTGTAACATTTGACGAGAAACACGGTTCAATTTGTTAATCGTTTCAATCATGTGTACTGGAATACGAATGGTACGTGCTTGGTCAGCAATTGAACGGGTAATTGCTTGACGAATCCACCACGTTGCGTAAGTTGAAAATTTGTAACCACGACGATATTCGAATTTATCAACCGCTTTCATTAAGCCGATATTACCTTCTTGAATTAAATCTAAGAATTGTAAACCGCGGTTAGTATATTTTTTGGCAATTGAGATAACTAAACGTAAGTTGGCTTCTACCATTTCTTTTTTAGCACGACGAGCTTTCGCTTCACCGATAGACATACGACGGTTAATATCTTTAATACCGTGAATATTTAAGAAGGTTTCTTCTTCAATTTGGTTTAATTTATAAATACAACGTTCAACATCAAGTTCAATATCATTTAATTTAGCTGAGTATGAATGACCCGCGGCTCTTTCAGATTCAAACCATTCTTTTGAGGTTTCATTACCCGGAAATATTTTTATGAAGGTCGTTTTAGGCATGCCAGCACCCATAACACAATGCTTCATAATTAAACGCTCTTGTACGCGTAATCGGTCCATGACACTACGCATATTTTTAACTAATTTATCAAATAATTTAGGAATTAAACGAAATTCTTTGAAAACTTCGGCAACACTGTCAACAGCTTCTTGAGCATCTTTATGGCCGCGACCTTTTTTCTTAATGATTTTATTGGCATTTTCATAGGATTCACGTAATGCAGTGAATTTTTCTCTCGCTAATTCAGGACAAGGACCTGTATCTTCTTCTTCCTCGTCTTCATCACTGTCTGAATTGCTTTTATCTTCATCTGCTAGTTCTTCTTTTGACAGCTCAGAGCCGACATGCGTTGCCGCCGCAGGAACTTCTTCTTCTTCTGCATCGGGATCTAAAAATCCAACAATAATATCGGTTAAACGCACTTCTTCCGCTTCAAAGCCATCCCACATTTCAAGCAAATAATTAATTGCTGGTGGATATTCAGAAACGCTGCGTTGAACTTCTTTAATGCCTTCCTCAATACGTTTGGCGATAACAATTTCGCCTTTACGCGTTAGCAATTCTACTGTACCCATTTCACGCATATACATACGCACGGGGTCAGTAGTTCTACCTATTTCACTTTCTACTGTAGCAAGTGCTTGTGCTGCTGCTTCTGCTGCATCTTCATCGGTATTTGCTTCACTCATCATTAAAGTATCTTGATCAGGAGCATTTTCAAAAACTTGAATACCCATATCGTTGATCATTCTAACAATGTCTTCAACTTGGTCTGTGTCGATTATATCTTGAGGAAGATGATCGTTAACTTGCGAAAATGTTAAATAACCTTGTTCTTTACCTTTAGTTATTAAGTCTTTAAGTCTAGATTGAGGGGCTTGTTCCATTGACGAGTATCCACCTGTGTATTATAAAATAGGGTAAAATGTACGAGTTTATCTTTAAAAATAAAGCGACAAATTATAGCGGTTTTTTGACCATGTTGCTAGCAAATATAATGGTTCTTTTTTATCTTTTTAAAAATAATTTTAGCATTAAGTATAGCAGTTACATACTGCTTCATCGGTATTCAGGCATTTAATATTGCTTGAAGTTCTTGTTTTTCTTTTTTAGTCATTTGTTTTGTTCTTGCTTTTTGCAACAAAACTTCTGTGCGTTGCTCAACAAAGTTATTCAATAGTTTTTCAATACTATCTAAAAAAACATCGGTCGCCGCATCGGCTTCAACATGATGCTGCCAACACATAAGTTTTGCCAGTTGTTTACCTTGCTCGGTATCTCGAAAATATTCCAATAACTGCGCGGTTTTGATCTCTGGATTTTTTTGACACAACACTAGCAATTCACTAAGTAGCGTTATGCCGGGCATTTCAAGTGGCTGTAATACCGATATATCGGGCAAAGCATTTACTATATGGGGATGTTCTAATAGTAATGCAATAGCTAATCTAACGGGGGTTACTTTAGTATTTACTTTGGGCTTTTTAAGCTCACTTTTTGAATTGACACTTTTAGTTAATCTTGCTAAAAATTGCTCGCTACCAGTACCAAAATTATTAGCAATTTCATTGATCATGGCATCTTTTAAAATACTTGCGGGCAATTTTGTTAAATAAGGTTGAAAAGATTCAACAAGCGCCGCTCGCCCTTCGAGTGAGTTCATGTCAACAGTTGCCATTAAATGATCAAATAAAAATTGAGATAACGGCATTGCGTTATCAAGTATGGCTTCAAATGCTTGTTGACCTTGCTCTCTAATTAACGAATCAGGATCTTCACCGTCAGGTAAAAATACAAATTTCAGTGAAAACCCATCACGAATTAACGGTAGTGCGTTATCCATTGCTCGCCATGCTGCATCACGCCCTGCCCTGTCACCATCGTAACAACAAATAACTTCTTTGACGGTACGAAATAGCGTTTGTAATTGCTCCGATGTAGTCGCAGTACCCAGTGAAGCTACGGCATAATCAACACCATGTTGCGCTAAAGCAACCACATCCATATAACCTTCAACAACCACTAAGCGTGATAATTGCTTATTTGCTTGCTTGGCTTCATATAAGCCATAAAGTTCTTGGCCTTTATGGTAAATACGTGTTTCGGGTGAGTTTAAATATTTCGGTTTTTCATCGCCTAATACTCGGCCACCAAAGCCAAGAACCCTGCCACGTTTATCTCGAATAGGAAACATAATTCGACCACGAAAGCGATCATACGGCCTATTTTTATCACCTTGAATCGCCATACCTAAATCAACTAACTGGTGATTAACTTGTGTGTTAGCCGCAAAGATTTTCATCATGCCATCCCAAGCATCACTGATATAGCCAATACCAAAGCGTTTAACTACTTCACCACTAAGACCTCGACCTTTTAAGTAGTTGATGGCGGTTTCTTTATCCGATGATTGTTTAAGTTGCTGTTGATAAAAACGACTCACTTGTATCATTAGCTCGTAATCATCTTGTTTTTGTTGATAAACTTGCTGCTGTTTACGCTGCTCTGCTGGGCTTGCATTATTTTCTTCACGTACGACTTCAACGCCACAATGCGAGGCAAGTTCTTCTATCGCGTCTACAAATTCTAGGCGATCAAATTCCATTAAAAAAGAAACCGCATTACCGTGTTCGCCACAACCAAAACAATGATAAAATTGCTTATCTTGACTGACGGTAAACGAAGGGGACTTTTCATTATGAAAAGGACAACAAGCTTGGTAATTTTTACCAGCTTTTTTTAACGGCACTCTAGAGTCAATTAACTCAACAATGTCTGCACGAGCTAATAAATCATCAATAAATTGTCGAGAAATACGTCCGGCCATTAAACTTAATTAACCTAAATATATGGTAAAAACACAATCAGCCATTGTACACAAAATCACGTTTAAATAGGATTGTTTTTTGTCGAGTCTGAAACATAAACCGATTAAAACAAAAAAACCGTAAGCGCCTAAACACTTACGGTTTCATTAAAAGTTGTTTACCCAAACTATGCGTTAAGTGCCGCTCTTACTTGACCGCTTACCGCGCCCATATCAGCTTCACCTTGCATTAAGGGTTTTAATACAGCCATTACTTTACCCATGTCAGCCATTGAGGCTGCACCAGTATCATTAACTGCAGTATTAATTAACACGTTAATTTCTTCAGCATTCAGTGGCTGTGGCATAAAAAACGCTAAAGCTTCCACTTCAGCCGCTTCTTTTTCTGCCAATTCAACACGACCACCGTCATTAAACATTTTGATAGATTCTTTACGTTGCTTAACCATTTTGGTTAATACCGTAATAATATTATCGTCAGTAGGTTCAATCTTGTGATCAATTTCAGCTTGCTTAATAGCCGATAACGCCATACGAATAACGCCAAGACGTAATTTGTCTTTGGCGCGCATGGCATTTTTCATTTCATCTTTGAGTTGTATTAGAAGTGACATCTAAAATCAGCTCTCTTTCTTTAAAGGATAGTCTAAAGGAAAGTTTACTAAGGTTTTTCTTAACAGAAAATCTTAGTACATGCGAACGCGACGAGCGTTCTCACGAGAAACTTTNNTTACGTTTACGTTCCCAAGTTGGCTTTTCATAACATTCGCGACGACGAACTTCTGAAAGGATCCCGGCTTTTTCACATGAACGTTTAAAACGACGTAATGCAACGTCAAATGGTTCGTTTTCTCTAACTTTAATTACTGGCATGTACTTGTTTACCTTAGTATGTATCTATATAAATCGGCGTTCGACTTCGACTTTACTGCAATACTTTGCAGATAAAATGCCTTGTCTACACCCGCTCTATTAAAAATGGGTGCCGTATTCTAATTCGAACAACCTAGTAATGTAAAGTTTAATTTAAGATCTGTGGATAATTAGGCTGGATAAATATAACAACGGCAGGTAAAATCGCCATTAATTGTTAGGGTGGCTTTCAGTCACTATGTTATAGAGGCTGTAGGGGGCGACTTCAATCGCTATGCTGTAGGGGCGACTTCAGTCGCCAATAAGAACAAACAAATAAATTCGCCTCTACCAACCAACATAACCTATTAAAATTTATTTTTGAGAAACACCTTATGCGAATTTTGGGCATTGAAACCTCTTGTGATGAAACTGGCATTGCTATTTATGATGATAAAGAAGGCATTATGGCGCACCAACTATACAGCCAAATTGCCGTTCATGCTGATTATGGCGGTGTTGTTCCAGAACTTGCTTCTCGCGATCATGTTCGCAAAACAATCCCTTTAATTAAAGAGGTATTAAAAGAAGCTAACTTAACGCCACAAGATTTAGACGGTGTTGCTTATACCGCAGGACCTGGCCTTGTTGGCGCTTTATTAGTTGGCTGCTCTATTGGGAGAAGCTTGGCTTATGGCTGGGACTTACCTGCCGTACCCGTTCATCACATGGAAGGACATTTATTAGCCCCTATGCTAGAAGACAATGTACCAGAATTTCCGTTTGTTGCCTTACTGGTTTCCGGTGGCCACACCATGTTGGTACGTGTTGACGGCATTGGTCAATATAAATTATTAGGGGAATCGGTAGATGATGCTGCGGGTGAAGCCTTTGATAAAACAGCAAAATTATTAGGGCTAGATTATCCCGGCGGTCCCGCTTTATCAAGAATGGCAGAGCAAGGTGTTGCTAGTCGCTTTAAATTACCACGACCAATGACCGATAGACCAGGGCTAGATTTTAGCTTTAGCGGTTTAAAAACAGCCGCGAGCACTTTAGTGCGTAAAGAATGTCAACTCCTTGAAAGTGAAACACTAAAACAAACACATGCTGATATTGCGCATGCCTTTCAACAAGCCGTTGTTGATACACTAGCCATAAAATGCAAACGGGCATTAACACAAGAAAATTTAAGCCGATTAGTTATTGCCGGTGGCGTTAGTGCCAATAGTGCCTTGCGTGAAAAATTAGCAATAACAACCAAAAAACTCGGTGGCGAAGTATTTTACCCTCGCCCTGAATTTTGTACTGATAACGGTGCGATGATCGCTTACGCCGGATTGCAGCGATTAAAAGCCGGTACACATGCCGACTTAACGTTTAAAGCAAACCCACGTTGGGCGCTAGACTCACTACCGGCAGTGTAATTTATTGTAGGTTGTAATTTGCTGCAACAAGCAATTGAGTTTCAAGTGTCGAGTAACGAATTTCGGGTTCGCAACTAGTAACTAGTAACTAGTTACTAGTTACTAGTTACTCACTATTTCGCTACTGATTATTTTTGGTTTTTTCCCTAACTGCAACAAACTGGGCAAAAAGATAAGTGTAAAGAGTGTACTAACACTCATACCACCTACAATAACGGCAGCGATCCCGCGATATAATTCAGCACCTGCGCCAGGAATTAACAATAACGGTAACATGCCACATATACTGGTTAATGTACTCATTAAAATAGGTCGAAGTCTTAATCGCACCGCTTGCTCTACAGCGTCATGTCGAGATAAACCTTCCTTTTCACCCTGACGCGTTTGATATACTAATAAAATCGCATTATTAACTACTAAACCGAGTAAAATGATAAAGCCAATCATGGTTAATAAATCTAATGGTTGAAATATAATTAAGTTAGTTAGCTGTAAAAAACCAATGCCGCCAATCGTTGCTAGCGGAATCGTTAACACCACTAATAAACTGTCTTTAAAAGATCTAAATAAAGCTGACATCAATAAATAAAGGATAATTAAGGCCAAAATAAAGCTTTGACTCATGCTTGTTAGTGCTTCGGTCAAGGCTTCCGCTGTACCTCGATAATGCACACTGGCAGTGTCGTTACCTTCGCCAGCAGAATCACTGGTTAATACGGATAAAATCACTGGCTCTGCTTTTTCTTTTATTAACGCAATAGCTTCTTCTAAACTAAAATTTTCTGGCGGCGTAACTTGTAAGGTAATAGTACGTTGTCGGTTTACTCGCCTAATAGAGCTTGGCCCTGCGGTACGAACCAGTTCAACTAACTCGCCAACAGGTTGAACACCGGCATTAGGTGTATACAAAGGTATAGCGGCTAATTCTTCTGGTGACTCCCAGTCGGTTGACCGCAAATAAACATCTAACCTTTTTTGACCATTGAAAAAATCACTAACATACAAGCCAGTACCTAACGCCCGTGAAATTTGAGAAACTTGTTGTCTATTCCAACCGGCTTCAGCAATTCGGCGTTCATTAGGCAATAAACGTAATTCAGGCTCAGCTAAAGTAAGCCCTGGGGTAGGTTGAATTTGCGCCCCTGGAAGTGCTTGGCTAATGGCACCGTAACCGGCTTGTGCCGCGTTTAATAAGGTATCAACATCATTGCCTTGAATATCAACATCAATACGTCTACCGCCCCCTAAGTCACTAAAGATTTCTGACTGTGAAGCAAACGCCATGGTGTCGGGAAACCCTCGTAAAAAATCAGTATTGATAATTTGAATAATTTCACCAATTTCATCGGTATTTTCAGCATGCCCGCCCATAAAACCAAAACTACCGAAAAAGCCCATCCATGTATGCGCAATTTTAGGTTGTTTTTCTCCGGTTAAATAAGGCTGTAAACGACTATTAATTTCATCACTCATTTCAACTCTTGCCGCCAAATAACTTAATCCTGGAGGAGGTAAAATAAAGGCTTGAAATTGATTTTGATTGCCTTTTGGCAAATAATCAATTTTAGGAAAAAGTAACCAACTGCCGACAAAAGACAGAAACATTAAACCAAAAATCCATGAGTAACGTTTAGTCGGCGTACTCGTAATACGCATAATGCCTTGGGTAATATTTTTCCACCAATGGGCATGAGGATCTGCCTCACTGTCTGCCGCCAGTAAATTTCGGGCGGCGGTTGGCAAAACCGTAACGGCAATAATTAACGAGGCAATAATGGCCACCGCAATGGTTATTGCTAAATCGGCAAATAACTGTCCGGAGACTGCTTCTAAAAAGGCAATAGGAAGGAATATAGCTACTGTTGTCACTGTTGAGGCAATTAAAGCGCCCCAAACTTGCGTAGCACCATGCAAGGCAGCATCGTCGGGCGTGTCACCTTTTTCACGTAAACGAACAATATTTTCAAGCACCACTATCGCGGCATCTAACACCATCCCCACCGCAAAAGCTAAACCTGCCATTGAAATAATATTTAACGTTCTACCCGCCGCATACATCACAATCAGGGTTACAATTAACGAAATAGGAATAGCTAAAGCAACAATTAATGTTGCGCGAAATTTTCTTAAAAACCACCATAAAACAATAATGGCTAAAGCAACACCCAGTAATAAGTTATTTTTAACCAATGCCATTGAGCGATTGATATAAATCGTTTCATCTGACATTTGTATCATTTCAAGACCAACACGCTTCAAAGCGCCTGCGTTAAGCTCGGCCATAGCAGCTTTTAACTCATCCATTACAGCAATTACGTTAACGCCAAGTTCAGCTTGTGCATTCATGGCAATAGCCGGTTCACCATCTAGGGTTAAAATACCGGTTCTATCTTGCAGGGCTATTTCTACTTGAGCAACATCACGTAATAATATAGGTTGACCATCACGCCAATCTATAATCATTTCTTTTAGTTGATCAGCACCATATTTACCTGAAAATCTGATGGTATATTTTCTTCTGCCTATTTCATTAAAACCGCCAGAGGTATCATTATTGTTACTGATACTAGCGGCAATATCAGGAACATTTAAACCCAATGCCGCCGCTTTATAGGGATCAAAGGTGATACGTAACTCAGAAGATAAACCACCAAAAGCGTTGGTTTTTGAAATGCCCGCCACACGCTCTAACCGAGTTTGAATGACTTCTTCAACATAATCTTGATAGCTAACAATATCTCGATCGTTACCCGCAACAGGTTTTAGTGCAAACCAAGCAATAGCGGTAAAACTATTATTACCACCAACAGAAATAACCGGTTCAGTAGCATCCGGTGGGTAATTAGGCACTTGATTCAGCGCACTCATTACATCAATTAAAGCACGCTCTAGGTTAATTCCGGTGCGATAAAGCAGAGTAATTTCACCACTGCCTTGGCTTGAAGTTGACACTAACGACTCTAACCCTTGCAAACCTTTGAGCACATCTTCTTGACGTTCAATTATTTCAGCTTCCATTTCTTCAGGCGCGGCAGAACGCCACCCTGTAGAAATAGTAATTTCAGGTTTACTAATGTCAGGCGTTAACTGTATTGGTAACTTAAATAAACTAATGGCGCCAAACAAGGCAACCAATAAAATCGCAACAATGACCGCCGTAGGATTTTTTAACGCGGGTGCTGTTAAATTCATTAATGCGTTCCTTTGCCACTTGAGTTTTCACCGCCAGAACTTTTACTACCTGAAATAAGCGACTGATTATTATTTTTAATAGCCACCGCTTGTCCGTTTTGTAAACGCTCGGCACCGCGAATAATAATTAAATCACCCGGTTTTACTTCATTACCTTTTGATACACTCGAAATTCCCACTAAACCGTCAATGCCTGCGCCAACCACTACCGCAATATTTTCAGCCTTGTTTTCAGCACTAACACGAAAAACACTAGTACCATCTCGACGTAACACTAGAGCATCTCTTGGCACAGTTAATACGGTTTGACTAGCGCCATTTGCCACTTTAGCTTTTATATTTAAACCTATTGGCCAATCAAATGATGACATATCTAAGCGAACCTCCATTAAATGAGAGCGAGAATTAGCAACAGGAACAATTGTTTTAATCGCTGCTTTACCACTACCTAATGGCGACTCAACCGCCAATTCTTTTGAAGATTTTAAAAATTGATAAGCTACAATAGGTGCAAAAACAGATGCTTCACTATTAGCGGTTTCAACTAAGCGGATAATGGCACTACCATTGTCTACATATTCCCCAAGGCTTGCGACACGTTGGGCAATAATACCGGCAAAGGGCGCTTTTAATTGGGTATAGTGTAAGTTTTGTTCTACTTTTGCTAATTTAGCTTGAGCAGCAACCACATCTCCTTTAGCTACATCACGCTCTGAAATAGTTTTTTCAAGATCGGTAACCGGAGATAGCTTTTGTTTCACTAATGATGTTTTTCTAGCCACCTCGGCTTCAAGAAAACGCAAACGAGCTTGGCTGTTTAAAAGGTTGGCCTGCTCTTCTTTAAATTGAATTTTTAACTGTTTGTCATCTATTTGAGCAATAACATCGCCCTTTTCAACCTTGGCTCCAATAGCAGACAAACTCACTAACCTACCTGATATTTCAGCGGCAATATTTGAATCATTTTGACTAACAACAGTACCCGATGCCCACACAACAGGGGTTAAGGTTTCTATTTTCGCCTCAACAACATTGATATAAGCAGGTGGAGATTGCCGAGCGTAAGCTGATTGTCCAACTAAGCTGAATAAGCTAACGACAGTAATAATTGACGAGATTAGTTTAATAATTTTCATATATTTCCTAGTAAAAATCTTGCTGTTTGCTAATTGCATATTTATTCAGTATTGGTTGATATTTTATTTTCGGTGCCTTTAAGTAAACGAATGATATTTTCTTTATGCCGAAAAATAATTAAGCCACTGAGCATTAATGTTGGATAAACATAAATAGGCTTTAATAAAAACACATAAAATGGCGCCACAGACACGGTAACAATTGCAGCAAGACTCGAATATTTCGTTAACTTTGCCACGCCAATCCAAGTAATAATCAATAAAAACCCTAAGCCAAAACCAATAGGTAGTAAGGTACCTAACGCCGTGGCAACCGCTTTACCACCTTTAAAATCAAAAAAAAGTGGATACATATGCCCTAAGCAAGCGGCAACACCTACAAAGCCAAGGTATAAAGGCTCTACTTTTAAAAAGTAAGCGCCCCACACAGGAATAGTACCTTTTAAAATATCAAGAAATAAAACGGTGCCTGCGGTTAATTTGTTGCTAATTCTCAATACATTGGTTGCACCCGGATTATTAGAGCCTGTGGTTCTAGGATCAGGTAAATTCAATAATCTACATATTAAAATGGCACTAGAAATTGAGCCTATTAAGTAAGCAGCAACCACCATAGTGAGAATTAAAAAATACATATCAACAACGTTGACCATCAAAAATTAGCATTATTTATTATTTTAGCCTTATATGAACTAGTTTTTCTACACCTGCGCAGGTAAACTCGCTTTTTATTTTGTAATAATTTATACATTTCATATATTTCAGGTGATTAATGGACAAGGTTTTTATCAAAGGGTTGCATATTCAAACCACCATCGGTTTTTTTTCTTGGGAAAAAGAAATTAAACAAACCTTAGTCATTGATGTCACTATGGGTTGGAATACCGCTAAAGCCGCCGAGAATGATGAGCTAGCAAAAACCTTAGATTATGCCGAAATATCAACAGCGATAGAAAAATTTGCCAATGAAAATTCAGTCGATTTATTAGAAACACTCGCTGAGCGACTAGCGAATTATTTATTAGCTGAATATCACATTCCGTGGTTACAGCTTAAAATAGGTAAACCCGGTGCGGTTCATAATGCTGACACCGTTGGCGTTGAAATTGAACGAGAACAGTTACCTCAAAGGCAAACGTACTAATGGCTCAAGTGTATATTTCATTAGGTAGTAATATTCATAGAGAAAACTATGTTAAACAAGGTATTACTGCACTAAAACAAGCTTTTGGCGCATTGAGTTTGTCCTCATTATTTGAAAGTGACGCAGTAGGTTTTGCCGGTGCGCCCTTTTATAATATGGTGATAGGTTTACAATGCCAAGAAAACGTTGAGCAAGTCTGTGATATTTTGCGCAATATTGAATTTGCACATGGGCGTATTGCCAATGCGAAAAAATTTAGCCCGCGCACGTTAGACCTCGATTTGCTCCTTTATGATAATTTAATTATTGAGCAACCGGCACAATTGCCTCGAGATGAAATAACTAAAAATGCGTTTGTTTTATGGCCGTTAAGCGAAATAGCGCCAAACTTAAAACATCCAATAACAAAACAAAGCTATCAAGCCTTATGGCAAGCCTATGATAAATCGAGCCAACAATTAAAAATAGTGGCTAACTGCTGGTAGTTATCAGTTACTTATAAGTTACGAGTTAAGAATTGCCAGTTACCTGTTACAAAAAACAATTGAATCCACAAGTTAGAGAGTAAAGGAACACATGAGTACTTTAGAAATTATCATTTTGGCATTATTACAAGGACTCACTGAATTTTTACCTATTTCAAGTTCCGCACATTTAATATTACCTTCACAAATTTTAGGTTGGCAAGATCAAGGCATAGCCTTTGACGTAGCCACGCATGTTGGTACCTTATTAGCGGTAATGATTTACTTTCGGCGTGAAGTTGGCTCTATGGCTGTCGCCTGGGTTGGTACGTTAACGAAAAGTAGCAATAATCAAGAGGGCTCTTTCAATGAAGGTCTTAATGGAAATTTTGATGGAAAATTAGCTTGGTGGATTTTATTTGCCACGATTCCTGCAGGTTTATTTGGTTTACTCGGTAAAGATTTTATTGAAGAACACTTACGTTCGGCATTAGTAATAGCCGCCACCACATTATTATTTGGCTTTTTACTCGGTTTTGCTGATGTAAAATCAGGTAACAGACAGCAACATAAACCATTAAACAAATTGGGTTTTAAAGGCGCTATGCTTATTGGTTTAGCACAAGCCATTGCTTTAATCCCCGGCACTTCTCGCTCAGGAATAACCATGACCATCGGCTTAATGTTAGGGTTAAACCGTAACAATGCTGCCCGTTTTTCTTTTCTATTATCAATACCTGCTATTGCCATGGCAGGCAGTTATTTAACCCTCAAACTAGTACTATCAACTGAAGCCGTTGACTGGCAAGCCATTGGACTTGGCTGCTTTTTAGCTTTTATTAGTGCTTACGCTTGTATCCATTATTTTCTTATTTTATTAAATAAAGTCGGCATGATGCCCTTTGTAATTTACCGCTTAATTTTAGGTGTTGGCTTACTTTGGTTTGTTTTGGGATAAGGTTAGGTTTAAGTTTTAATTCATATATTTAACCTAAGAAATAATATTTATTCAAAATTAATGAAAAAATAATACTGAAACTTTGTTGTATTTACACAATTAGTTTGTTAAATTCTAGTTAATGTAATTATTTATCTTATCGGACATGGAATGTCGTTATTTAGAAAGGAAGCAGTTTCCCACCAAAGTGAGCGTTTAACTGGTGCTATACTTTTAGCTCAACCGCTATCCATAAAATTAACCATTACCCTGCTCGTTTCAACGGCTATCTTCATCGTTGTATTCTTATTTAATGCTGAATATTCTCGCAAAGAAACCGTTCGTGGTTTTTTAATGCCCAATAAAGGAGTTATAAAAAGCTTTGCCCAACAAGGTGGAACCATAGAAAAAATATGGGTAGCAGAGGGCGACAAAGTCATTAAAGGTCAGCCTTTGGTCACGCTTATTGTGCAACAAAGTAATGGTGAAGGCGTTGATTTAAGTGAGCAGCTCATTGAGCAGCTAAATGAACAGTCAACATTAATTAGTGATGAAATTAGCCAACACCAACAACTTAAAAATCAAGAAATAGCAAATTTAAATGAACGTGAAATAGCGCTAAAAAAAGAGCGTTGGGCGTTAAAAAATCAAGACCAACTCGCCGATGAAAAACTCGCCATTTTACAAGCACAGCAAAAGCAGCTTAATAAGTTAAATAAACAAGGTTTTATATCAACCTTAGAAAAAGAACGTCAACAACAAACCATACTTGAAGCAAAACAAGAAAAACAAAATATAGCCCGTTTATTGTTACAACAGCAAAGTGAATTAAGCCAAGTAGCGTACAACCTTAATAATATCCCTCAACAATACACCTTGCGCATTAGCAGTTTAAAACGTCAGCAGGCTGATATTGAAAGACAACTATCACAAGTGAAAAACAACTATAAATACACAGTTACTGCTAGCAATAATGGTGTAGTTACCGGTATTCAAGTAGTGACAGGTGAAACACTAATGCAAGCAAAAGCACAAACAAAACCTTTATTGCATATTTTACCCCAAGGCTCTGAGCTTGTAGCCGAATTACTACTACCGACACGATCGGCAGGCTTTATTGAGATAGGAAATAATACACGGTTACGTTTTGACGCTTTCCCATACCAACGTTTTGGTTTTATGACCAGTGAAATTATTAGAATTGACCGAACACTTATTACCCCTAACGAAGTACAACTACCTATTTCACTGCAAGAGCCTGTTTATCGCCTTAGAGCAAAACTAAATCAACAACAAATGCGCGCTTTTGGTAAAGCATTTAATTTAAAAAGTGGCATGTTATTCGAAGCCGATATTATGCTAGAGCAGCGCTCGTTAATAGAGTGGTTACTTGAGCCTATTTACAGCTTAAATGGTAGGGTTAGTTAGAAAAAAAGAAACATATAAGGTAGGTCGGAATTGATTCTGACGTAAAGTAAAGGCAACAAATAAAGAATTCATCTGCTTGATTTTATAGGGTAAGCAACCATAAAAATCAATCAGAGAATAAAGCGGCTAGCTTTAGCAACACTTTAGCGAGAATAACTAAAGCCAGCCTATTAACCGCTAACTCATTACTGATAAAAAGTTTGAGATTAGCAAATTAACTAACCCGACAACTTAACTTATAAAAAGTCACAAATGTCGGATATATGGAGTATAACAGAATGCGTGAATTAAACGTGAGTGAATTGGAAAGTGTAAATGGTGGTGAATGTACTTATGATAGTAAAACATACTCTACAGGCGCAGAAATAAAAAATAGCAATGGTGAGTCACAAACTTGCCAGGCAGATGGTACGTGGAGCGAAGCAACGTAATAATATTTTAAAAATCTTCAGGCATTGATCAGGTAATAACTTTAAAATTTATCCTGCTCAATGACTGATATTACTTATGGTTATGCCTAATAATTAAGGGTTATTTATGAAACTTCAGAAAAAATTGATTGTTTTTTTATCTATTTTCATATCTTCTATTACTTTTGCGGAAGAATTAAATAAAGAAATAAAAAATAATCAATTAAAGCAAACAAAACTCGAAACTAATAAATATTGTTACTACGAAGGTTTAAAATACTCTAAAGGAGCTGTAATTCGCTCCAAAGTTGATAATTTATTAGAGTGTAAAAAATCTAAAGATAGTAAAGAGTTAATTTGGGTAAAGAAGTGACTTGTTTAATTGTCGGTCAAAAACTTACTCTATGGTTGGAAGCAGCAGTTTAAAGATAAGCAATCAGACTCTATTTTATCTGGTGAGGAACGCAGTGAGCTGATGAAGCTTTTCAGAGAAAACAAACAACTACATATGGAAAAATAAATATTTAAAAAGGTCTGTGCCTTCTTCGCGAAAGAAATGAAGTAAAGTTTAACTTTATTAAAACGAACGAAGGCACTTTTCCCGTAAAAAAGCAGTGCGAAGTCATGAATGTTAGTCGAAGTGGTTATTATGCTTGGCGTAAACACAGCCACAGCATTGTCGATATTATTGTTGACCAACAGTTAATCCCAAACAAGCCTGTCAAATTTGGACTGGCGGTGTAATGTATCTTCACACAGGGCAAGGCAGGATGTACCTGACGATTGTGATGGATTTATATTCCCGCCGCATCATTAGTTGGTCAATTCATAAGCGTATGAGCATTGATTTAGTTGAGCGAGCGATGCAAATGGTGCTGAACGTAAGACAACCAATTAAAGAACTGATAATTTCATAACGACAGAGGATCACAATATACAAATCACCCTTTTCAGAAACAGCTAAGGGATAACAATATCATCGCTTGCATGAGTGGTCGTGGAGCGTGTTGGGATATGCTGTTGTTGAACGATTCTTCGGTAGCTTGAAAAATGAATGACTGTTAAATATTTATCATTTAACACAACATGGTATGAAAAAAGATGTTGAGGCTTATATCAGATATTACAATCAGATCAGACTACATACATCAAATGACAACAGCTCTTCAATTGAGTTTGAACAGTTCACAATAAATGTGTTTTATACCGCTTGACCAGAACAAAATAAAAAATCAAATAAATATGAACACACCAACATCACCAGAGCAATTGCTCAAGTTTTCTTTGTCAAAGTCTGTTCCGCTTATTCTTCAATCTGAAATTGCTGAATGTGGTTTAGCCTCTATGGCAATGGTGGCTAGTTTTTATGGCCATAAACTTGATATGCCCGCTATGCGTAAGCGTTTTTCTGCTAATTTAAAAGGCATGAATTTACAACAAATAATCGAATTAGGAGACAGTTTAGGTTTAGCCAGTAGAGCACTACAATGCCCGCTTGATGAAGTCGATAAATTATCACTGCCCTGTATATTACACTGGGACTTGAATCATTTTGTCGTACTAACCAAAGTGTCAGGCTCAGGCAAAAAAGCTAAGTATTCCATTAACAATCCAGCACAAGGCAAGCAGGTTTTATCATTTGAAAAATTTAGTCAACACTTTACGGGTATTTGTTTAGAGTTAACGCCAACAACCAATTTCGAGGTAAAACAAGAGCAAGCTCGGATGAAGTTTAGCCAATTGTGGAGCAAAATATCGGGATTAAAAGGTGGCTTAGTTAAACTTATTGGCTTGTCATTAGTACTACAGTTATTTGCTTTAATGTCGCCTTATTACATGCAATGGGTGGTGGATGAAGTATTGGTCAGTTTTGATGAATCATTATTAACGGTTTTAGCTTTAGGATTTGCGTTAATCGCGATTATTAATGTGGTCACTAACTCAGTACGTAGTTGGCTTATTTTACGTTTATCAAGTTTATTAAATATGCAAATGGGCGTTAATTTACTTAGGCATTTATTGCGCTTACCGATGAACTATTTTGAAGCGCGCCATGTGGGTGATATTGTGTCTCGTTTTGGCTCATTAGCGCAAGTACGTGAGCGTATAACCACAGGTTTTGTTGAAACCTTAGTCGATGGCATAATGGCAATTACCGTACTAGTGATGATGTTATTGTATTCAGTAAAACTTACCTTAGTGGTACTTGCAGCCATCGCATTGTATATGTTACTTCGTTTAGCATTATATCGTCCTTTACATCAAGCCAGTGAAGAATTCATTCAAAACTCAGCGAAAGAACAAAGTAGTTTTTTAGAAAATATTCGCGGTATTCAAACCATTAAGTTATTTAGTAATGAGTCGCAACGGCAAAATATTTGGCAAAACCGCTATAGTGAAGTCATTAACAGTGAGATACGACTAGGACGATTAAATATTAGTTTCGATGCGATTAATAGGCTGTTATTTGGTTTGGAAAATGTATTAGTTATTTATTTTGCCGCAACCTTAGTTATGACAAATAGTTTATCGGTAGGTATGGTGCTTGCTTTTATTGCCTATAAAAATCAATTAACGCAACGTTTTTCTAACTTAATTGAACAAATCATTCAGTTTAAAATGATGCGTTTACACCTTGACCGTATTGCCGATATTGCCTTAACGCCTGTTGAGGCGCACCGAGAAGGTTCGGCAACATTTTCTCTCAATAAAGAAAATAAGCCTGCAGGGCAACTGACTTTAGAAAATATCTGCTTTAATTACAATGAAGAGCAAAAAAACATTCTTAATAATTTAAACTTAACACTGAATTCCGGTGATGCTATTGCCATAACAGGTCCTTCAGGTTGTGGCAAAACCACCTTAATGAAAATCATGTTGGGTTTATTACAGCCCACTTCAGGTCGGGTTTTACTTGACGGTAAAGACATTACCCAACTTGGTCTTAAAAATTATCGTAAACATATTGCCGCAGTGATGCAAGATGACACCTTACTTGCTGGTTCTATTGCCGACAACATTAGCTTTTTTGATCCTGAGCCTAATTATTTAAACATAGAACAATGTGCACAACTTGCCGCTATTCATGAAGATGTAACTAATATGACTATGGGCTATAACTCTCTTGTTGGTGATATGGGTTCAAACCTATCAGGTGGGCAAATACAACGATTATTGCTTGCACGGGCACTTTATCAATCACCTTGCGTATTATTTATGGATGAAGCCACTAGTCATTTAGATAAAGACAACGAAGCCAAAATAAGTGAACAAATTCAACATTTATCAATAACAAGAATAATGATTGCGCACCGACAAGAAACTATTGAAAAAGCACAAAAAGTTTATACTTTAGAACAAGGTAAATTAGTTCAAGTTAACAATGACGATTTAAAAATAAGCGCTTAGCTTCACATTTATTTCACCTAAAAAAGTAAGAAGTTGAAATAATCTATACTTTTTTGCTGCAATTTAAACTCTCAACAATTGAAAAAACTATTTTAATCAGCATATAAACACCATAGTCTGATTTATTATTAAGAAATAAAAAATGGAAAATATTATGCATTCAAGTGCTAATAACTCAAATGTTGTTGCGATAACCTTAGATAACTTTCAACAAGTTATTGTAGAAGAATCTAAAGCTAAGCTTATTTTAGTTACCTTTTGGGCTGAACAAGTACCCGAAAGTGTCGAGTTAAGAAATAAATTAACAGAGAAAGTCTCTTCTTTTTCTGCTCACATAACACTGGCAACTGTCGATTGCCAAACTCAACAACAAATAGCACAACAATTTGGCATACAAGGCTTACCAACGGCTATTTTAATAAAAGAGGGTCAACCGCTTGATGGTATTTCAGGTCCTCAAACCGATGAAACACTAAGTGCCTTTTTAGAAAAACATTTACCCTCAGAGCAAGACTTATTACTTGCACAAGCTAAAGCAGCCTTAACAGTAAATGATCTAAACAATGCCCAAAAAATTATTAATCAAGCTTATCAATTAGCACAAGCTGAAAACAATCAACGTGCCGATATAAAATTAGTATTCATTGATGTGAATATTCAATTAGGAAAAACAACCCAAGCACAAACATTGCTTGATAGCATAATGATGATAGATCAAGACAGCTATTATCAAGCACTGGTTGCAAAACTTGAATTGGCTAGTCAAGCGGCGAACTCACCTGAAATTCAAGCACTAGAAGCACAACTCGCTAATGATACTGATAATATTGATATTCAACACCAATTAGCCGCGCAATATAGTCAAGTAAGCCGTCATGAAGAAGCGTTAACGTTATTATTTCGTTTAATGCAAAAAGGAACAGAAGCTAAAAGTAAGGAATTATTTTTAGATATATTAAAAGCATTGCCTGATGGTGATCCTTTAGCGAATAAGTTTCGACGCAAACTTTATACGCTTTTATATTAAAGTGACAAGTAGGGAATAGCGAGTTGCGAGTAAAGTGTTACGAAAACACATAATCTAATGTTAGGTGTTTTCGTAACTCGAATCTTGAAATGTATGTATTCGTCACTAAAATTATGGTAAGTGCTCACTCGCTAAATAATCATGCGATTGCATTTCTTGTAAACGACTTAAACAGCGTTTGAATTCAAACGCTAAACGTCCACCACTGTATAACTCTTCTAAGGCATATTCAGCCGACATAATTAATTTAACATTGCGTTCGTAAAACTCATCAACCAAGGCAATAAATCGCCTCGTACTATCATCACAATCTGCGCCCATTTGTTTCACATTGGCTAATAAAACAGTATGGTAGAGTTGACTTATTTCCATGTAATCACTTTGGCTACGAGCACTTTCACACAGTACCGAAAAATCAAAATAAACCACGCCATCAGAAACACAAACCGTTGGTAATAAACGGTTATTTATTTCAATATCGATATTTTCTTTACCCGGCTCACAAGAGAGTTGTTTAAAATAATGTTGTAAATTTTCAGTTGCTTGGGGATCTAAGGGGTAGTGGTAAATTTCTGCTTTTTCGAGTGTTCGTAATCGATAATCAACGCCACTGTCTACATTAACAATAGTGGTGTGTTCATTAATGAGTTTAATTGCCGGTAAAAATCGTTCTCGTTGCAAACCATTACGATAAAGCTCATCAGGAATAATATTAGACGTTGCAACAAGCGTGACATGAAGAGCAAAAAGCTCTTCAAATAAAGTACCTAAAATCATCGCATCGGTAATATCTGAAACAAAAAATTCATCAAAGCAAATTATTTGCGTTTCTTGAGCAAATTTTTTGGCTATTATTTTTAAAGGATCAGATTGACCCGTTAACGCTTTCAACTCTTGATGAACTCTGTGCATAAATCGATGAAAGTGCACACGCATTTTATTTTCAAAAGGTAAACAATCATAAAAAGTGTCAACTAAATAGGTTTTTCCTCGTCCAACACCACCCCAAAAATAAACCCCTTGAATAGGCTTTATTGCTTGTTTAGCATAAACTTTTTTCCAACGATTCAATATTTTTTTAAAGCCCGATACAGCAATAGGTTTGCTTTGTAATTCTTCATATAAACGCTGTAAATGTTTAACGGCATTTTCTTGGGCGGCATCATAAAGAAAATCGTTACTAGTTAAATCTTGTTGGTATTTTTCAATAGGAGAAAGTTTAATCATGAATGAGCCATCTATTATGCCGCTGTAAAGTTAGCGCAGGTTAAAAAGTAAAAATTATAAACATATGCTTTATATAAGCACGTTATCAATATATTATTGTATATATCCAAGTAAATTCACAGTGTATAATGCATTTGGATAGCGTATTTTCATTTTTATTCAATATTTTCAATTACAAGGTAATATTATGACTGTAATATCAGCATTAATAATTTTTATCGTTGGCGGTGTAGCTGGTTTTTTAGCCAATCACTTTTTATCAGGTTCAAACCAAGAACAACGTAAATTATCTGAGCAAGTTAACAAAAGTGAAGCCTCTTTAGCACAATACAAACTCGATGTGGCTGATCATTTAGAAAACTCTGCAAAGCTGTTAGATCAAATGAACAATACTTGCCAAACAGCCATGAAGCAAATGGAACAAAGTACACAACTATTACAGCAAGTAAGCTCTGTAGAAGTTGAAGGTATGCCATTTTTCTCACAAGAAACCCAGCAACAGTTGGCACAAACCGCTAATCTTCGACATTCAAAACGTTCCGAAAAAACAGCGCAAACAGTTACTGAAGCGCCGTTAGACTACTCGGGTAATCCAAGTGGTTTGTTTGCAGATAAGAAACAAAGTGTTACAAATACCGAGTAGCCCTTTTTGAACTAAGCTTATTTAATAAAGTCTATCTTTGGGTATTAAGTCAATTGCTAAAAACATAGCGATTGACTCGCTATCAAATTTCAGGAGAACTATTAAGTATGAAAAAATTCCCCCTTGCGATCACCGTTGCCATACTCTCTAGCAGCATGGCGCTAACTAGCGCCCCCGCATTTGCCATTTGGCCAACCGCCGTAGACGGTCAAAACATGCCAAGTTTAGCGCCTATGTTAAGCAAAGCAACACCCGCTGTTGTTAGCATTGCGGTAAAAGGCACGCATGAAATAAAACAAAATGTGCCCGATGCCTTTAAATTCTTCTTTGGTAATAAAAGACAAAATAAAGCACAAGAGCGACCGTTTCGTGGTTTAGGATCTGGCGTTATTATTAATGCTGAGGAAGGCTATATTGTTACCAATAACCATGTCATTAACGATGCCGATGAAATAATGATCACCTTAAAAGATGGCCGACAAATTGAGGCAAAAAAAATTGGTAGTGATAGCGAAAGTGATATTGCCTTATTGCAGATAGACGCAAAAAATCTAACGGCCATAAAAATATCAGACTCAAACAATTTACTGGTAGGTGATTTTGCTGTCGCAATTGGCAGCCCTTTTGGTTTAGGGCAAACGGTAACTTCTGGCATAGTAAGCGCTTTAGGTAGAAGCGGCTTAAACATTGAAAATTATGAAAACTTCATTCAAACCGATGCGGCAATAAACAGTGGTAATTCTGGTGGCGCATTAGTTAACTTACGTGGCGAACTCATTGGCATTAATACCGCTATACTAGGACCCAATGGCGGCAATGTAGGTATTGGTTTTGCTATACCCAGTAATATGATGCACAACCTTGTAAAACAAATTATTGAGTATGGTGAAGTTAGGCGTGGCGAATTAGGTGTCGCTGGTCGCAGTGTTAATGGTGAAATAGCCAAAGCAATGGAATTAGACATTAGCCAAGGGGGATTTGTTGAACAAGTTAAGCCTGATTCTGCTGCTGACATTGCCGGCATAAAAGCAGGCGATGTTATCACTAAAGTAAACGGAAAAACCGTGAAAACCTTTAGTGAATTACGCGGAAGAATAGGCTCTATTGGCGCAGGAAGAGAAGTAAAATTAACCATTATCCGAGATGGTGATGAAGAGGTTTTTACTGTTAAGTTAAAACAATCTCAAGCTGCTAATATCGCTGCGGCAAGTATTCATCCGATGCTTGAAGGCGCTAAATTAGAAAATAATGCAAACAATAAAGGCGTTTTAATTAATACCATTGAAGACGGTTCGCCCGCACAAATGGTCGGTCTAGAAGAAGGTGATTTAATTACAGGTATTAACCGAACACCTATTAAAAACTTAGCTCAACTTCGTGCTTATTTAAAAGATAAAAAAGGCGTGTTCGCGTTGAATATTATCCGAGGAAATAACGCTCAATATTTAATGATTCGTTAATTCAATTGATTAAACCCGTTAACCCAACAAAAATCTAGCTTATTTTATATCACATAAGCTAGATTTTTTTATTCATTAAATTCAATAATTTTGTGTTAAGCTTTACCCATAAAAATAACTTATAATATTGCTTGAGCACACAATCTTGAAACCTCTTCCTATTTTAAAATATATATTACATTCCGTTAGTTACGGTGTTTTATTTGCAGTAGCGATGCTTCTGCTTTTTCCTGAATTAAACCTAAGTAATAAATTATTTAATCCTCAAAAAGTGCCTGTTCAACCGCTTTCATATGCAAAAGCGGTGAGTGTTGCTAGCCCTGCGGTTGTGAATATTTATTCAGAAAAAATTGAAACTAACCCGAGGTATGGTCGTAAGGCACGAAAGAAAACCCGCCTAGGATCAGGTGTAATAATGGACAGCAATGGTTATATTTTAACCAACCTGCACGTCATCCAAAGTGCTGATTTAATTAAAGTATTATTACAAAGTGGGCAATTACATCCTGCTGAACTTATCGGCTTTGATTATTATACAGATTTAGCGGTATTAAAAATAAATGCTAGCAATTTACCCGTCATTCCACAAAATAGTAATCAACAATCACTGGTTGGTGATGTTGTTTTAGCGATAGGAAATCCGTTTAACTTAGGACAAACCGTTACTCAAGGCATCATTAGTGCTACAGGGCGTAATGGCTTAAGTGCCACCAGTTATTTAGAGTTTTTACAAATGGATGCGGCCATTAATGACGGTAATTCTGGTGGCGCATTAATTAATAGTAACGGAGTTTTAGTTGGCATAAATTCAAGGCAGTATACCCAAACCAATACTAAATCAGAGAATATACAAGGTATTTTCTTTGCTGTTCCTTATCAACTTTCTTATAAGGTTATGCGTAATATTATAGAAAACGGTCGCGTTGTTCGAGGTTGGTTAGGTGTCATTTCTGAGCGATATTTGGTTGATGTACAGGGCTTTTTAGTTGATTCGGTTAACGATCATAGCCCGGCTAAATTAGCCGGAATACAAGCCGGTGATATCATCTATCAAATAGCAGAACAACCCATTACTAGTATTGCACAAGCATTAGACATTGTGGCAGAAACACCGCCTAATACTGAGCTAACATTTAAAATTTACCGCCAAAGTGAAGCGATAGAAAAACAAGTGACCATTATAGAATTAAAAAATTAGAGACTCGCGACGGTTACCAGTAAGCTAAAATCATTTATATCACATATATTACTTATGCTGCTTAGCAACTACATCATAAGCAGCTTGAATATCTTGAGTTTTTTGTTTCGCTATTTCCATCATTTCTGGTGGCAGCCCTTTAGCAATAAGCTTGTCTGGGTGATGTTGTGTCATTAGCTTTCGGTATGCTTTTTTAATTTCCTTAATTGACTTACTTTTATCAACCCCAAGTACTTTATAAGCATTACTTAATTGATTTTTGTTAACTGGGGTTCCCGTTTGATACTGTTGATAACCTTGCCCTGATTGATTTTGATGAAAAGCAGCGCCAGCAATAATCATCTCTAATAGCTTATCTAACTCTCGAGCTGAATAACCTAAAAATTTAGCGATAGTGTGAAGAACATCTCTTTCTTGCTTATCTAATTGACCGTCAGAAAATGCGACTTGAATTTGAATCTCTAAAAACATTAATAATAAATCATGACGATTAATTGATATTTTTTTGAACTTTCTTAAGCGTTCTTTTAACGGAAAACCCGATTTTTTTCCTTCGCGAAAGGCATCTTGCGCTTGTTGTCGCAATTCTCCTGTTAAGCCTAACTTGTCCATATAGGCACTCGCAAAAGCAATCTCATGGTTAGTTACTTGCCCTTTTGCTTTGGCAACATGCCCCATCACAGAAAAAGTAGTATAAAAAAACATGGCTTGACGAGAAACATCATCTTCTTTACCTGCCGCTAAACCATCAAAGTCAAAACCTCTACCACGATCAAAGAGATGACCAAGCCACACGCCTAATAGCGCACCATATAAATTTTTACTTAACATAAGGCCAAATAAAAAACCTAACACCTTTCCCCAAATACGCATATTTACTTAATCTCTCTCATTTTTAAACAAAACTATTGCTATAACAAAGCGACCCTAATAACAATGGCATTAGCATCAATACAAAAATTGCACTATCATAACCGAAATAACTATCTCCTGAGTTGATTTAGCACTAAAATGTGCTTTTCATCAAGCATACTCAATATAACAACTAAAATACGTTGTTTAAAATTATAATTTACGGACGTTAGATGCTTTTTTTCCGACAATTTTCTTTTTTTTACGCTTTCTGCTTTAGTTGTTGTGTAGCCTTTATGGTTCCTACAAAAGTCCAAGCGGCAGATAAAGAGCAACACAACGCTCAAACCACTTTACAGTGTCCTATACCAACATTTACAAAAATTGCTGTAAATGAACCCGCAGTTACCGACGATAGTATTAAAATCATTTCAAAATACTCGACGATTGAAAGAGACCAAATTGCCAATTTTAGCGGCGGTGTTACGTTAATTGATAAAGCACAAAAAATTATTTCTGATAAATTGGCCTTTGACCGGCTGTCAATGCAAATAAATGCTCAAGGCAATATTAACTATCAAAACCAAGCCATTAACATTTTTGCTAGCGAACTTAATGCCAATCATAGTAGTCAGTCAACAACAATGACAGATGCCTCCTATCAACTTTATGGCTCCCCTGGACATGGTAGCGCGGAAAAACTTCAAATAAGTACAAAAGGCGGCTTAAGTTTATTAAATTCAACCTTCACTAGCTGTTTAGGTGATACTCCAGACTGGCAAATAAAAGCAAGTAAAATCAAGATATCTGCTGATGGTGACATTGGTAAAGCCTATCATGCTCAAATAAAAGTATTTGATATACCTATACTTTATATTCCCTATTTTTCATTTCCTGTTTCCAATAAGCGAATGACCGGTTTTCTTTATCCAGAAATTGGCAGTTCAAGCAGCTCTGGCCTTGAAATAGAAGCACCCTTTTATTGGAATATCACTGAAAATATGGACGCAACTATAACGCCTCATTATATGTCGAAAAGAGGTACGCAACTAAAAACTGAGTTTCGCTATTTAGCCGGACTACAATCTGGCACTGTTGATATAGAATATCTCAACAAAGACAATGCGTTACAAAACAATGATGATCCCCGATATTTAATGAGATTACAGCACATTGGTACTTTTTCTGAAAACTTCCGTGCCTATATTGATTACACCACCATAAGTGATGACAATTATTTAGTGGATATAGGTAGCAGCCAATACAACTCTAACGATGCTTACTTATATCAAATAGGTGAACTGTCATATTTTGGTCATAACTGGCAAACAACAATAAAATTACAAGATTTTGAAGTACTTGGTAAGCATGAGGCCAGTTATAAAACCTTGCCACACATAGAAATATCAGCGCGACAACCATTACCTTTTTTGTCGGGACAATTTGAACTTTATTCTGAAATGAGCCAATTTGAGGCTGATGATGCCACGCAAGTAAAAGCAAATAGATATCACGCGGAAGCGGGACTTAATTTTCCAATTTCAACACCCGCGTGGTTTCTTAATTCAGAATTTCGATTGATGCACACCTACTACGACCAAGAAAACATTCAAATAGACAGTAATTTAGAAGAAACTGTTTCACGAACATTACCTAAAATACGCTTTCATGGCGGTATTAATTTTGATAGACAAATGACGCTATTTGACCAAAGCTATCGACATACTTTCGAGCCGCAATTGCAATATTTATATATTCCTGAAAAAGACCAATCAAATATTGGTTTATACGACACGATTAATTTACAAGATGATTACAATGGTCTTTTTCGAGATAGACGATTCAGCGGTTTAGACAGAATTGCCAGTGCTAATCAATATACTTGGGGTATTACAAGCAGGATACTCGATAGCTCAAATTTAGAAATCTTTCGTTTAAGCGTAGGTAGAATACATTACTTATCAAACAGTTACGACTCAATAGATTTTGACAACAACACCAACTTAATCGGTGATGCTTTTAATAGTACTACTTTTAACAATCAAGAAGCCTCGGTTGCTGGTGATTTATTTTATCGGCTGAACCATCAATGGCAAATCAGTGGCGACATCCAATACAATACTATTGATGATTTTACCAATAAGAGCCAAGTCAATTTGGATTACCAAGTGGATAAATATAATTCAATACAATTGAACCATCGGTACACGCGCAGTGTCTCAGGTACTAGTTTGGAGCAAATTTCTGTGTTGGCAAGCCTAGCGATAAATAAAAACTGGGCCTTTGTGGGTAGAGTTAGTCAAGATTTACAGCTAAACCGTAGTTTAGAAACCTATGCAGGTTTTCAATATGAAAGTTGCTGTTGGGCTGTACGTATCGCTTATCACCGTCATATAAATTCAAATTTATCGGGTAATGAGTCTCCCGATGAAAACCGCGATGAATTTGATAGTGGTTTTATGGTACAGTTCAAGATTAAAGGATTAGACGGCAAACAATCGCCTATTGGCACACAAAAAATGTTTAATTCAAGTATATTTGGCTACAAACGGCCTTATTACTTACAAAATTAGACTTACAAAACTTAATTACACATTAGATTTACAAAATTAGACATTCAATTTTTAACTAAAATATTAGAGTTTCATGAAAAATACACTTAAAATAATAACCCTAGCAAGCACCTTTTTACTTGCCGCTTTGACTCAATCGCAAGCCGCAGAACAACAATTAGACAGAGTTTCTGTGATAGTAAACTCAAGCGTTGTTCTTGAATCAGAAATACAAGATTTGTTAAAAAGTATAAAATCTCAAGCAGAAAAAAACAATCAAAGCCTGCCTTCAGATAAAGCCTTGCGCACTCAGGTAATTGATAAGCTTGTTAACGACAGCTTAATACTTCAAATGGGTGAGCGCATGGGTATTCAAGTCAGCGATGCTCAATTAGATCAAACTATTGGCGGAATGGCGAAAGAAAACAAATTATCGTTAACCGACTTTCGAAATGCTATCGTTGCTGACGGAAATAACTATGAAAACTATCGTGAAAGCATTCGTACTGAACTAATTTCCGGTGAGGTACGTCAAAGTAGTGTTGGCCGTCGTATTTATATTTCTCCCCAAGAAGTTGATAATTTACTTGTTTTAATGAAAGAACAAACCAACACCGATGTTGAATATCATTTAGGTCACATTCTTATAGAATTTCCAACAGAGCCAACACAAAAAGATATGACTGCCACAAAAGAACGTGCGGATAAAGTGATTGAGCTACTCAATAGTGGCTCAGACTTCACTAAAATTGCCATTGCTTCTTCGGGTGATGCTAACGCGTTAAAAGGTGGTGATATTGGTTGGAAAAATATTAACGAAATGCCAACATTGTTTTCTGAGCTTATTGACGGTAAAGAAAAAGAGACCATTGTAGGCCCCATTAGAACAGGACTAGGCTATAGTATTGTTAAAGTGCTTGATATTCGTGGTCGTCAGGTAGTGGAAGTTGAAGAAGTTAAAGCGAGTCATATCTTAATCACCCCCTCTGTGATTTTAAGTGAAGAAAAAGCCGAAGCTATGCTACAAGACTTATTAACCCAAATAGAAGCAGGCGAAGCCGATTTTGCTGATTTAGCAAAAGAACATTCTGAAGGACCTACTTCTGTTCGTGGTGGCGATTTAGGTTGGTCAGATCCAACAACTTTTGACCCCTCATTTAAAGAAGCGTTAGCAACCATGAAAATTGGCGAATATCACAAGCCATTTAGATCTTCTTTTGGTTGGCATATTATTCAATTAAACGACCGAAGAATAATTGATGCAACCTCTAAAATGAACAAAAACCGTGCTTATCAAATTTTACACCAACGTAAATTTGGTATGGAAAGTGCCCGATGGATCAAAGAAACGCGTGATGAAGCTTACATTGAAATATTCGAACAGGACACTAAGTAATGACCAAATGTATTGCCATTACACCTGGTGAACCTGCGGGTATAGGCCCTGATTTAGTTATTGCTATCGCTCAACAATCCTGGCCAGTGCAACTTGTTGTGGTCGCCTCGAAAGAATTATTGCAGCAAAGAGCTGAGCTGTTAGGTTTACCCTTAACATTTTTAGATTATCAAACTGACAACGTCGTTCAACCCCAACAAGCTTCTACGTTAACAATTATTGATGTCGCATTAGCCGAACCTTGTATTGCAGGCACATTAAACGTTAATAACGGTGCTTATGTTGTCGAAACGTTGAAAATAGCCAACGACAAAAATATGTCAGGCGAATTTGATGCTATTGTTACCGGCCCTGTTCATAAAGGGTTAATTAATAAAGCTGGTATACCTTTTAGCGGCCACACTGAATTTTTCGCACATCATGCTAACTGTCCAGATGTAGTGATGATGCTAGCGACTAAGGGGCTAAGAGTTGCTCTTGTCACTACTCATATTCCTTTAGCTTATGTCTCGAAAGCGATTACTTTTGAACGACTACAGAAAGTAACTCGTATTTTACATCAAGATTTAATCAAAAAATTTGGCATTAAATCGCCCAAAATATACGCTTGTGGTATTAACCCTCATGCCGGTGAAGATGGTCATTTAGGACGAGAAGAAATAGACGTAATGACGCCTGCTTTTGATGAGTTACGCGCAGAAGGTATGGACATTATTGGCCCTTTACCTGCAGATACTATTTTTCAAGAAAAATACCTTAATGATGCTGACGCTATCTTAACGATGTATCACGATCAAGGTCTACCTGTTTTAAAATACAAAGGGTTTGGCTCGTCAGTAAATATCACTTTAGGCTTACCTTATATCCGCACTTCTGTCGATCATGGTACCGCTTTAGAATTGGCAGGTACCAATGAAGCAGATTCCGGCAGTTTTATTGAAGCAATGCGCAAAGCAATAAACTTAGCTAACTCATGTGACTAATACATATACATCTGTTTTTAAGGGAACAACCATTAATAAAAAGATGCGCCTTGATCATAAATTGCTCAACAGCCCTGAAACAGACATTTTGAAGTATCATGAGTATAGCTTTGCTTTAACAAATAGAGACAATTTATGAATAATAAAACTCACTTAGGTCATCAAGCCAAAAAACGCTTTGGGCAAAATTTTCTTCATAATGATGCCGTAATTAGCGATATTGTTGATGCAATTAACCCTGAGCCCAATGAAAACCTCGTTGAAATAGGCCCTGGTTTAGGTGCATTAACTGAACCGGTGATCGATCGGGCTGGAAAATTATCCGTTATTGAACTTGATAGAGATTTGGCCAAAAGATTACGCCATCACCCTTTTTTAGCCTCAAAAATCACTATTTATGAAACTGACGCGTTAAAATTCGATTTCGCTCAATTATCAACTGAAGAAAAACCCCTAAGAATTTTTGGTAATTTGCCCTATAACATTTCAACACCACTCATTTTTCATTTACTGACCTTTAAAGATAAAGTAAAAGATATGCATTTTATGCTACAAAAAGAAGTGGTTGAACGTATGGCCGCATCGCCAAACTGTAAGGCTTATGGACGTTTATCCATTATGACCCAATATCAATGTCAGGTGTTTCCAGTCATGGAGATTGGCCCAGAAGCATTTAAACCTGCGCCTAAAGTTGACTCTGCCATTGTACGGTTGATACCTCATCAAGCCATAAAAAACCCGGTTAAAAAAATTAGCGCGCTTAACACGGTTTGCTTAACTGCTTTTAATCAGCGAAGAAAAACTATCCGTAATAGTTTTAAAAAACTACTCAGTGAAGAGCAGCTAATTAGTTTAGCCATTGATCCAACCTTACGACCAGAAAATTTGAGCATCGATGAATATATAAAACTAGCTAACTATATTGTCGATAATCCGCCGAAAGAATTACCACAAGAAAAAGAAAAACCGTCAAGAAGAGCAAGAAACAAGGCCCATAATACCTAAACCTAAAAGTAATCCCTAAACAACCTGATAACAAAAACGTTATGCCTTTTTTCATTATCCGAGCCATTGCGTGAAAGGTTGTTTCATTAACATAGCGTTATAATATTTCACATCACCAGTCACTTCTTCTGCCAACCATGCTGGTTTTGTGAAAATTTCGTTTTCACTTTTTAATTCAATTTCAGCGACAATTAATCCCAAATTATCACCCCGAAATTCATCTACTTCATAAGTATGCTCACCTTGAGCAACCAAGTAGCGAGTTTTATCAATAACACCCGACTCACATATTAATAATAACGCTTTGGCATCATCAACAGTAATCTCTTGCTCCCATTCATAACGACTAGCACCAGACTCACTGCCAATACCTTTAATGGTTAGAAAAGCTTTTTCTCCTTTCGTTCTAACACGCACCGTTCGCTCTGGCACTGAACTTAAGTAACCTTGAATAATACGAACTTTTTTATGGGCCGCTAATTTAAACTGCTCATTTTTTACTAAAAATTTTCTTTCAATCTCTATTGCCATCATTTTTACTCCTAATGAATTTAACAAAGCTTAACATTTAATCTTTCAAAATAATTAGTTAACCCGATGTGATGGTTTCCTCCCTATCCAACATCTAATACCTCTTTATTCCACCAAAGCTATTTCAAACACCAAAAGGTTTGATAGAATGATTAGCTATTCATGTCTAATTTAAAGCAAAGACTATGGCAATATATATTGTTGGTGATTTACAAGGTTGTTTAAGTGAACTTAACGCTTTATTAAAGCAAGTTAATTTTAACCCTATAAGTGATGAACTTTGGTTGACGGGTGACATTGTTGCTCGTGGTCCTAGTTCTTTAGAAACGTTACGATTTATTAAATCGATGGCTGATTGTGTAAAAATGGTTTTAGGTAATCATGATCTGCACCTTTTAGCGGTACACGCTGGCATTAAAAAATCGTCACCCAAAGACTACCTAGATGATATTTTATCCGCACCCGATAGAAATGCGTTAATGAATTGGCTAGCACAGCAGCCTTTATTACGTAAAATCCCCAATGAAAATGCCTATATGACCCATGCAGGAATATCGCCGCAATGGTCTGTTGAGTTAGCGATAAAACAAGCACAATGGGCAGAGAAAAAAATTCAAGGTACACAGCGTAATTATTGGCTTGAAAAAATGTATGGTGAGCAGCCTAATTCTTGGCCATTAGCTAAAACAGATATTGAGAAATTTCGTTATACCATCAATTCACTTACCCGAATGCGTTATTGTTTTCGTAATAAAACCTTAGATTTCTCTTGTAAGTTATCGCCAAAGTCAGCACCCAAAGAGCTAACTCCTTGGTACAAGTTAAGTGGCAATCTTGAAAATACTCAATGGATAATAGGTCACTGGGCTTGGTTAATGGGTGAAACACACCACAATAATCTTTTTGCTTTAGATACGGGTTGTGTCTACGGGAACCACTTAACGATGCTGCATTGGCATGACAAAAAAATATTTATTGAGCCTGCTCATAACATTCGTAAATAAAATTGATTTAAAGGTGAAAAAACTTTATAGCTTGGTATACTTGTCGCGCTGAAGGGATGATTAAGCAATGGCGAATATTATTGTTTAAGGGATAATATGCTTCTATCCAACAGAAGCTATCGCACAAGAACGCTATTAATAATGGAATTATCAAATGTTAATAACTATATTAACTATTGATAATCCAATTATTTAATGTATTTGTTTTAAATCAATTGGTGGTATTTATGAATTTGACTGTAGCAATGAAAATTATTGGTGGCTTTGCCATCATTTCAATTCTGCTTGTTTTAACCAGTGTGATCTCTTTGGTCAACTTAAACACAATTAATGACGCAACAAACCAACAAAATAAATTGGCAATTCCAACACTAAAAGGTAGCAACAAGTTATCTATTGATATTGGTCAAATGGCTAACTATACCTTGAAAGGTTTCTACCAAACTGAGCTTACACCATTAGCAGATAACTTAGCTGTTTTTGAAAGTATTGAAAGTCAATTTTCTCCTGCTTTTTCTCAATTAAAAACCTTGGTTCAAAATGAAAGTCAATTGATTAGCAACCTTAACCAAGTAACCAAAGTGTATAGTGCTTTTGAAAAAGATGTACAGTCTGTTTTTGATAATAGAAAAATAGCAATAGAACAAGTCAGTATTCTTTCTGATAAAGTCAATATTTTAGAAGAAAAAGCAGATGATGCTGTTACTTTATTATTGGATTTAGCGGATCATAAACTAGCTAATTCCAAACTACGCAGAGCAATCAGCTTAAGCGAACAGTTGGAGAACCAATTTAACAGTATGGTATCTTCTTCTTTTGAATATAGAGATATGTTGTCCGATAGCACAGCTGATTTAATTAAAAGTGAAATTGCGTTTAGCTTAGAAAGCGCACAAACTTCAGTAAATGATATCGTTGCTGAGTTAACAATGTATAAAGTGACTAGCGTTTCAGATGAATTGTCTACTGCATTTGAAGAAATTGAAGAATTATTATCAGCTAATTCTGGCATAGTTTTTCATAAAAACACCCAGTTAGCGGCGAATCAAACGGCTCAAAGCAAGTTAATATCCGCAGAAAACGATGCTATTAAAATCACTAAAATACTCGACACTCAAGTTGAACTTGCAAATCAGCAAACGATTGCCGCTGGCGAGTTAGTTGAAAACTCAGTTTCAAGTGGTAGTACTCAAACCAACATCATTATGATTATCTCAATAATTATTGCGGTGGTCATTGCTCGCTTTACCCTCATTAGCATTACTCGCCCACTCGCGCGAGTAAACGATATGCTTAACATTGTTGCCTCTGGCGATCTTTCTCGTAAATTAGATGAAAGTGGTAAAGATGAATTTGCACAGTTATCGAAAAATTGTAATTTATTAATTGATAGCTTGCGTAACCTTATTGATAGCATTGTAAATCGTTCTTCTCAACTAGCTGCTGCCGCAGAAGAAACGTCTGCAGTTACCGCTCAAAGCACTAAAGCTATTGAAGAACAGCGTAACCAAGTTGAGCAAGCCGCATCGGCAACGACTCAAATGAGTAGTACTGCACAAAGTGTATTATCGAGTGCTAATGATGCTTTAGGTGAAATTAAACAAGCCGATGATGAAGCTGAAAGAGTAAAAATCATCTCTGAGCGCAATCGTAACACCATAGAACAACTTGCTGGTGAAGTTGACTCTGCAGCCCAAGTAATTAACCAATTACAACAAGATAGTGCTTCAATTGGCGGCATACTTGATGTAATTCGCGGTATTGCAGAACAAACTAATTTACTCGCCTTAAATGCGGCAATTGAAGCGGCGCGCGCTGGTGAACAAGGTCGTGGTTTTGCCGTTGTTGCTGATGAAGTAAGAACACTTGCAAGCAGAACGCAAGAATCAACGTCAGAAATACAAACCATGATAGAAGCACTACAAACCGGTGCAGGAAAAGCAGTAACAGTAATGGATGTAGGTAAATCTAAGGCTGCCGATTGTGTAACGCAAAGTGAAGAGGCTGATAAAGCACTAGAAACCATTACCCATGCGGTTCATGAGGCCTTTGATCGAAGCTCTCAAATTTCAACAGCAGCACAAGAGCAAAGTGTTGTTGCTCATGAAATAAGTGAAAACCTTGAGTCTATTGTTGCTATTGCAGAACAAACGACGGCAGGTTCACAACAAACAGCCACTTCAAGCAGTGAAGTTGCTCGTCTTGCTGAAGAGTTACAACAATCAGTACAAGAATTTAAGTTATAGTTATTTAGTCATAAAATTATCGATAAACATAACTTTAATAATTCAAAAGCCTGCATAAATGCAGGCTTTTTTGATTTTTACTTCATGGTTAATGCATTTTTTTATTGACAACATAGTGCGGCAATATATAATTCCTCCCGCTTGAAGTTAGTTTTATATTTTTGTACACCATTTCGACGTTATAATTGTTAGTAGCTCGTCCTGATTTATAAGTAATAGCAACACCTTTTAGCATACCTTTGTTTTTCTCAAGTTTTTACAAACGAGCGAAACAAAACACAATTACTCTTAAATAAAATAGGATGACTATTATGTCTACTACTACTGGTACAGTTAAATGGTTTAACGAAGCTAAAGGTTTCGGTTTCATCGAGCAAGAAAATGGCCCTGACGTTTTCGCTCACTTCAATGCAATTGTTGGTGATGGTTTCAAAACTTTAGCTGAAGGCCAAAAAGTTGAGTTCACTGTAACTCAAGGTCAAAAAGGCCCTCAAGCAGAGAACATTGTTGCTCTTTAATTAGCAATTATTGTTACCCTGTTATCAATTTAACTTTTTGATAAATTGATAAAATAAAAGGACATTACCGCAAGGTATGTCCTTTTTTATTGTGTTTTTTTACTATATTCTTTTTTGATGGATATTCTACCTAGTTCAATGGTATAAGCTTTTGCACCTAAAAGATCATCGCTGCACTAGGACTTAATACCGATAAAAGCCCTAAACGCTCTAAATCACAAAATTCTGAAGCCGATCTTAATAACTCTTTGCTTAAATTTAACTCGGTAAGTTGTTGCTTTGTTAATAAGTCATCATAATTTTTGTGCTTAAAAATAATATTCGCACTCATCATTCTTTTAGCGACATAAAGTAGCTTAGATTCAATGCTAGATTGATCAAATTCATCTTGATTACGAATAGGCCCAATTAAGCTGTATGGCAACTGCCACTGCTTTAATAATTCAGCTGAGCATTCACCATAAGTAAAGCCTAAAACGTCTTGTTGCTTATCCCATGGCAACTGAGCAACATTATTACTTAAGCACGCGGCTACTTTTTCAGGGCTTTCTTGATTAACAACTAACTCACCCAAGTTATGTAATAAACCTAAAATAAACAAGCGCTCGGCATTAGCAACATTGAGTGATGTACCTAAAAATTTAATTAATAAAGCACAATCAACACTTCTTTCCCAAAAATTTTCCAAAAAGCTTTCTTGCACTGAAATGTGCTTAAATGTATGCGCTGAAAAATAAGCAATAACCAAGTTATAAACTTCGGTGATCCCTAATACCAAAACCGCTTTTGAAATGGTATCAATTTTCCCAGGGTAATTAAAAAGAGAGCTATTTGCTAACTTTAGAATTGAGCTTGCAAGTGCAGGATCAATTAAAATAACATCACTAATATCATCGATGGTCGATGACTCATCATCAATTAATTCTTTTATGCGAATAAAGGAATCTGGTAACACAAAAATTTCACTGACTTTTTCGGCATATTCACTAGCATTCATAAAATATCACCTTTGCTTTACTGACTACTACTAACTATAGACTATTTTTTATTAGCGATAGGTTAATACTCAGCATAACAGTTAATACTCTGCACTTATTTGATATGAACTAAATTTACGCATATTAATAACACCTTGTTCAAAAATTAAATACTGTCCTTTTATGCCTAATAAAACACCAGAAACTACCGGCATTTTGTCAAAGTTAAACGAGCTAATTTTAGTTAAATACTGGCTTACCGGATAATTAATTTCAACGACTTGTTCATCTAATTGCTGTACTGCATCTCCTCCATATTTTAAGCTTATATCTGCCAGTCTTTCTGATATTTGAGGAATTAATAATTGTGCTTGTGCTTTTAAGTCTATCGAAGCATTACTGCCTTTTAACATGGCTCGCCAATTGGTTTTATCACCAATAAATTCAGCCAATGCGGTTTCAACCAAGCCCGACTGTAAACGTGTAGTGACTTTAAATATGGGAAGTGCTTGTGTTGCGCCTTGATCTATCCAACGCGTGGGTAATTGGGTATGACGGGTAATACCAACCTTTAATGCCGAGGTGTTCGCTAAATACACGTAATGATCTACCATACAATGCTGCTCCCCCCACTCAGGCTCACGACAAGTACCAAGGTGATGATGACAAGTTTCAGGTTTCATAATGCACATATCGCATTGCGCAAGCTTGATCATACAAGGGTAACAAAAACCTTGAGAATAACTTTTCTTGGTTTTTTTTCCACACTGTTTACAAGCAATATTGCCAAAAAAATTGAGGGTTAACTTTTTGCCTATCAATGCATTTAATGGAATGCTTTGGTCAATTTCATTTTCAGTCATGGCCGCAAGCGGTAATTGATAATGAACTAAGCCATTATCATCAAGTTGTGCCGTTAATTTTTCTATCGCGCCTATTGCTGATATTGGCATGTTTTGCTCTTCTTTTAATTTAAAAATTTTGGGTAACTAGGATTTGTTGCCCTTCGTTTTATTTATTATTAAGGTTCTGTTGTACTTAACTGTTGTTAATCAACTGTAGAGGCGAATTTATTCGCCTGATAGCTTAGTTTGCTCTATTTTTGGCGATTGAGATCGCACCTACAAATTTACATTGAAAATCAGCCAGTTACAAATATAACAACAATTAACGGGAACATAGCCATTATTAATTAATTTATTTAATACATCACTTTTTGTCGACTTTGTTTGAGTTTTTTCCGGTTAGTTTTGCCTTCTAAACGTTTTTTTACTGAGCCTTTTGTTGGCTTAGTGGCGCGTCGTTTTTTTTGCTTTATATTAGCCTGTTGTATCAACTTTATTAATTTAGTTAAGGCTTCTTGGCGATTCTGATCTTGACTACGAGAGCTTTGCGCTTTAATAACAATAACGCCCTCTTTTGTTAATCGCTGATCATTAAGCGCAAGTAAACGTTTTTTATACTCATCGGGTAAACTTGAATTGTGAATATTAAAGCGCAAATGAATCGCTGTAGACACTTTATTGACATTTTGACCGCCTGCGCCTTGCGATCTAATCGCCGTAATTTCGACTTCAGCTATCGCCAACCTAATATTTTGTGATATAACCAACATAATTTTATTTAATCCGTAATTACCATGGCTAACAATTACCATGACTAACACTTGGTTCGTGTATTTACTTCGTTGTGCTGATAGTAGCCTATATGCCGGTATCACAACAGATATTAAACGGCGTTTACATGAACATAATCATACCAAGCTAGGGGCTAAATACACCAGAGCACGTCGCCCGGTAACACTTGCTTTTATTGAAACGGCACCAGATAGAAGTCACGCCAGTAAACAAGAATATGTGTTAAGAACATTAACTAAAGCAAACAAAGAACAAAAAGTGGCGAGTTATTCTGAACAAATGCTCAAGATAAAATAACTCATTAGAGGTCTGCTTAGTCTTTATTCTTGTATATACTCATGATACTTCAAAATGTCTGTTTCAGGGCTTCAGAGCAATTCATGATCAAGGTGCCTCTTTTTATTAAGGGTTGTTCCCTTAAAAACAGAGGCAACGACGAGCATGATTTGCTCAGTAGCCCCGTAGGGCGATTTTAAAAGGCTTACATACTACGTTATTGATTTTGATAAGGGAATAACCATTCTCTTCAATCAATGCCTTGCCTCTAAGCCTNNCTCGCTGAAACGAGCATTTCGAGGTAACATGAGTATACATTAATAATAAACTTCGATTAAACAGTCAATGACTGGTAGAATGCGGCGCAATTTCAAAAAAGTGAATTTATCTTCAAATGCAAGAAACACAAGAAAAAATGTTTATTGAAAAATTTTGTCCTATCAACATTGACCAAATTAGTTTTACACGTCAACAAAGTAGTGATTTTGCTAAACAAGTGGCGGATGATTTTAATCCTTTGCATAATATTGATGCTAAACGTTTTTGTGTACCCGGCGATTTATTATTTTCAGTGATCATTGCCAAGTCAGGTTTGCATAAGCAAATGAGCTTCAATTTTTCTGGCATGGTTAACGATAATATTGCTTTGACTTTTCCAAATCAAATAAACGACAGTTTTGATGTTGTTGATGACAAAAGCAAAGTTTATTTAACCGTTGAAGCAAGCGGTGAAAAAACTCACTGTAAATCACTCATTAATGCGCTAACTCAAGCTTACGTCAATTTTTCTGGTCATACATTTCCTGAAATATTAGTAAAACTGATGACTGACAACAATGTCATGATTAATCCTGCTCGTCCTATGATTATGTACCAAAGCATGTCGATAGATTTAAAGCGACTTGATATAAAATCATTAACCTTAGAACTTGCTCAAACTAGCCTGTCCATTAACGGCAAGCGAGGTGATGCTTGGCTTGAATTTGATTTAATTGCTGAGGGTGAAATTATTGGTCATGGCAAAAAACACATGCTATTAAGTGGTTTACGAGAATATTGTCAAAGCAGTGTTAATGCCCTAATTGCACAACATAGCCAAACTAAAGCCGAGTATTTAGCGAACCCATTAACTTAGTTCACTGTTCAGGTCGATAGCTTTTTTCAAACACTAGGCGCTGTGCTTTTTTATCTTCACTACAAGAAGCAAATATAGATAAATTTTTAGGCTGTCTACACCGACTTGGCTGTTGATAAAAACTCAACCAAGCAAACTTTTTATTACCTTGATACTTTGATTTAACCACAATCACTTGATTCGTTTTAAATGGTGATGCTGTACTATTTATGAGAGGTTTACCTGCTTTAACTAACTTTATTGATCCTTTTTTATTATTTTTTTTCACTCTTTTTTTACTTCTATCCTTACCTTTATTCTTATTTTTCTTCTTAAGCTTATTTTTTCGTGCACTTGAATGTTCACACTGCCACCATTTTTTTCGCGCCTTGTCTTCACGTTTTCGTAAACTCTGCCCGCCCCTTAAGGAATGGCCATGACGCTGCATTGCTTGAATTTGTTGAAGCTTTGCTAATTGGGGTTTACAGCGTTTTTTGGCAACTACTTCGTTACAGAAAGTTAGCATGAACAGTACAATGATAAATCCTTTTATCGTGCTCATTATTAATCCTTAATAAATTTAATGCTTAAGTCCTTTTCATTGAATAATAGTCTATTATTGATAAATACACACAAAACATGGATGTTCACAATGAAAGTATTCGTTATCTCACGGCTTTACTTACTATTTCTTGTCACTATCACCCTTTTAACGAATGTACTCGCGAATGAAAAGCCGCCTATTCAGCACGGTATTAACTACCATGTTGTTGACAATATTGCTCAGTATTGGGTTTCTGAAAAGCTTGACGGCATGCGTGGTTTTTGGAATGGACAGCAATTACTAACGAGAAAAGGCCATATTATTCATACGCCAGAATGGTTCACCAAAAATTGGCCCAAAGATTTTTTAGATGGAGAACTTTGGCTAGGTCGTGATAAATTTCAGGCACTGATTTCTTGTGTACGAAAGCAAAAAATAAATGAATATTGCTGGCAAAATGTTCGCTTTATGATATTTGATATGCCCAATCATAGCGGAACATTTAACGAAAGAATAAAGCAAATGCAGCAACTGAGCGAACAAACTACATCGCCTTATTTAAAAATGATCAAGCAATTTAAACTAGCTAACTTAACAGCGCTAAATACCACACTCGAATCAGTAATTTCAGCTAAAGGTGAAGGGTTAATGCTACATCTTGGCAGTGCTTTTTATAAAACCGGTAGAAATAACGCTTTAATGAAATTAAAAAAAGCCCAAGACGCGGAAGCCTTGGTTATTGCTCACAATGTAGGAAAAGGGAAATATCAAGGTATGTTAGGATCTTTACAGGTTAAAAACAGTGATGATATAGTTTTTAATATTGGCTCTGGCTTTAGTGACAAACAACGAATAAACCCACCCCAAATTGGCAGTATAATCACTTATAAATATAACGGCAAAACCAACGCCGGCATACCAAGGTTCGCTCGCTTCTGGCGGGTAAGAGTGGCGAGTAAGAACGAGTAAGAACGAGTAAGAACGAGTAACTAACGAACAATAACTATTGAGGCTCTGGCAGGTAAGTGAAAACCAACGTTTTCAATCCTTTGCCTTGATGTGCTTCTTTAAATACATCAGGGTTGGCAATACGTTGTTCAAAAACACATTCGGGGCAAAAACGTGCGACTTCATCTTTAAGAAACTGCTCGTCTAAGTCAGGTGAATTTAAGCAAAGCATCAGCTTAGCACCGTTATTCATCCACTGAGGAATTTTACGAATTATTTTTGCATAATCGCGTTTAATATCAACACTGCCTTTTTGAAATGAAGGCGGATCACAAATCAATAAATCATATTTACCGTGCCTTTTAATACGGCTATTCGACTTAAAAATATCCATGCCTTCAAAAACAACTTGATGGCTTGCCTGTGGCTTATCTAATTGATTGCCTAGTTGATTGCCTAACTTATTGCCTAGCTGCTTATCCAAGTGATGATTGAGCCGATGATTTTCTCGTCCTTTATTTAGTGAGGCTTTACTTAAATCAAGGTTAACCACTTTACTCGCACCACCCTCAACAGCCACAACAGAAAAGGCACAGGTATATGAGAACAAATTTAAAACATTTTTATTATTAACGTGTGATTTTACCCACTCTCGCCCCTTACTCATATCTAAAAACAAGCCGGTATTTTGCGCTTTACCAAACTCAATATGATAGCGTAAGCCATTTTCATTCACCTGAGTTCTTTCAACACTATCACCAATTAAAAGGCGAGTTGGGGCAAATTTTTCATATCGACACTGCACCTGAACAGAAGTGCAGTCAGGAATTAACGCTTTTAATGTGTGAGCTTGTGCTATTAACCATTGTTCATCTACGGCTTGATAAAGCGTGATTAAAATAACGGGGGAAAGCCAATCAACATTAACATGAGATAAACCATCGTAAGCATGGCCACGACCATGAAAAAGTCGCTGTGCGTCAGTAAAGTTGGTTGCAGAAATAAAATTAATCATTTGGTTTTTTACTTAAATTTTAGTTTTAGTTTTAGTTTTAGTCAGAATTAGCGCTTGAATTTTTCTTACAAAAAGAAAAAAAGAGGCATAAATTACCCCTCTACAAACGACTTATCAAAGGCACTAGCCAAAAATATTATAGCCAAAATAAATTCGAGCAACCGTGGTCACAAAAATAACGAAAACAATAACAGGAATAAAGGTTCCTAAAGAAAAGTCGACGTATTTTGCTAAAAGGGTATTACCAAAATTTGGATTACCTTCACTCATTTCTTGATTTAAATTTTCCTTCTTCCAGCGATAACTCACAAATAAGCATATAAGCAAGCCATTGAGCGGTAAAATTGTGTCGTAGAACATATCGTAAATCACATCAAATAACGACTTATTGGCACCGCCATAACTTGTTAATGATGTTAGCCAGTCAACCATGCCAAACGATAACGCCGATAAAATAGCAAATAAACTACCCCATAAAAAAACCGTTGATAATGCTTTCTTACGTGTTTTAGCTTTTTCATCCATTAAATAGGCAACAGGTACTTCAATAATTGAGACCAATGACGTTAATGCGGCAAAAAATACCAATAAGAAAAATACGGCAGCAAGTGCACTTGCTAAAAAGAAGCCAACGGTTGCTTGTAACGCTAGAAATATTTTAGGTAAAAAGATAAAAATCATTGAAATAGAACTATCACTGAGTTCTTCAGGATTAACATTAGGATTGAATGAAAAAATAGCCGGCAACACTAATAAACCCGCGATAAAGGCGACCGAAGTATCAGTAATAGCCACTAAAATGGCGGAACTTTCAATATTCGTTTCTTTACTAATATAAGAGCCATACGTCACTAAAATCCCCATGCCTAAAGATAAAGAGAAAAAGGCTTGAGCCAAAGCACCACTAATGACTTGAGGCGTTATTTTGTCGATATCTGGCACCAAGAAAAACTCAACGCCAGCCATGGCATTATCTAACGTTAATACAAAGATAACCAATAAGATTAGCATCACAAATAAGGCTGGCATCATTATTTTTGCGCCTTTTTCAATACCGTCTTTAACGCCTGCCACTAAAATAAAATACACCAGTCCACCAACAGCAAGCATAGCAACAAATAAGTAAGGGCTATTAATAATTTCATTAAAAGCTTTTTCATCGGCTAAATAAGCGAGATCGCCAGCAACCGCCGCGCCCAAATAAATTAAAATCCAAACCGTTAATACCGTATAAAAAACAGCGATCATAAAAGGTGTAATAACACCTAGTAAGCCTGCAAAGCGCCATTTGGCATCATTGTTACTTAAATCACCATACGCACCCACTGGATTTTTTTCTGCTTTACGACCAACAGCCATTTCGGCCATCATAACCGGTAAACATATTAAGATAACAAAAACTGCATACATTAATAAGAAAGCACCACCACCATTTTTGGCCGCATTAACAGGAAAACCAACAATATTACCAATACCTACAGCAGAGCCCGCAGCAGCGAGAATAAAACCAAGACGTGAGCTAAAATGCTCTCTAGATGCATTCATAAATGACCTTTGTTTTTGTTGATGTTTGATCAACATGAAGAAATGCTTAATCTAAGCATGATTATTGCTGATGCTAGCAAGCTTTATTGCGCTTGTCTTCTATTAGTAAGCTATCTAGAAAATAACTTAGGGTTCATCACCGTTAGAATACCTTCTGCTTCTTGTGCGGCAAAATTAGCGGCTTCATTGATATCATCATTTGAAATACCTAAGCTATTACATAAACGTTGATCAATAAGTAGCTCATAATCAAATTCGTCTGGATGACTATCAATTAAAGCCAACCTTGAGGCAAGGTTTAACACTTTAACATCTTGATTAATTTGATTACTTTGAGCACCATTAAAATGACGAATAGGTAAAATGATTTTTTCAGGAATTTGCCAAATTTTTAATAATTCTGCCGACACTTCGGTATAAGTAAAACCTAACGCAAGTTCTTGTAACTGCCAAGGAAGATTTTTAGCGCTATATTTTTCACAACGCTGAGCCACTTCAGGGCTGATTTTTGCGACTAAAAGCTCGCCAAAATTTTGCAGTAAACCGGCAACAAAAAGTCGTTCAATATCTTTAATACCGGCTTTTATGGCTAAGTTTTTAGTTGCTAAACCACAAAAAACACTTGTTCGCCAAAACCGTTTCAGATTTATCGCTTGGTTTTCAAAGTGTTTAAATGCTGAACCGGCAACATCCACTAACATCATGTTATAAATAGCTTTAGTGCCTATAATAGTGATTGCTCTTGAAATAGTACTAATTTCACCCGGAAAATTATAAATAGCGCTATTGGCTATTTGTAATAAGCGCGAAGTCATTGAGGGATCAACGCCAATAACATCAGCAAAATCAGGTATTGTTGAATTTTCATTTTCCATTAACGCTTTCACTTTAAAACAAGCATCAGGCAGAGCAAAAGATCCATTGGCATGTAGTGCATATTCACGTGCATTCATCATAAATTTTCATCCTGTAAAGTCGATAACAAACAACTTAAAATGGCACACCACTGTCTTGTTTAATATAGCCTTGTGACTCTAAACGTTTCACTCGTTCTAAACAGGGACTAGCACTCAAATTGATTTTTCAGCTAAATCAACATTAGAGATTCTGGCATCTCTTTGCAACGTCGCTAAAATAGTCATATTAATTCGGTCTAATGGCTTTATTTGCTATTTGTCATCTATTCACTAGTTTATTTTTATTGCTTGAAATCATGCCACAGAATTTGACAAAAACAAAGTAAGGGGTGAAGTTTCGAGCAAGAGAAGTTTCGAGCAAGTAAAGTTACGAGTGGCTAAAATACTTTGCATTAGCTCAAACCTGAATTGACACTTTTGGTAAATAACCTGAATTCGGGA
>JAOPTQ010000008.1:0-75756 GCA_051531915.1 Colwellia sp.
AGTTCACCGATAATTGCTGCTTAGTTATATAAACAATGGTTATTTTTTATTAATTCATATGACGGTTTTGGCGTTGCTAATGGCAAAAACCCAGCGGTTTGGGGTATGGATTTAATGACCGGAAAAAAGGAAAAAAGTAAAAACTCCAAACGCGTTATGACTGCTAACAGCAAAGCCGGTGGTGGTTTTTTAGAATATGAAGCGAAGAAAAAATATATCAAAGGCGATAAAACCCTATACCCTAAACTTGCTTATACCAAACAAGTTCCAGGCTACGAATGGTATTTAGGTACGGGTTTTTATATTGATGATATTGACGACGCTGTAGCAAAGAAAAATAGCAGTTTTGATGACACCTTTGATAATATTCTTTATAAAAGTTTATTGATTGCCGCAATACTTTTTGGTTTTTCTGTCGCAGTTTTATTTTTATCGATTAAAAAAGCACTGAAACCTCTTGATAACATGCATATAGCATTAAAAGATATTGCACATGGTAATGGTGACTTAACCAAAAAGCTTAACGTGGAACACAATGATGAAGTGGGTGTTTGTGCAGTATCATTTAACGATTTCACCGATAAAATCCGTAATGTTGTTGCTACGGTATCAAAAGAATGCGAAACCATTACCGATTCAAGCAGTCGATTAGATTTAAGCTCTAAAGATGGACGTGACAGAATTCATTTACAACGCGAAAAAACAGAGTTTCTCAGTACTTCAATTAATGAAATGCTCGCATCAGCCAATGAAATATCTAGTAATGCAAATTTAGCTTCTTCATCATCAACAGAAGCGAACAAAGAAATAAATACTACCTTAAGTTCAATACAGCTTTCTTCAGAGCAGTTGAAAATATTAGCCCATGATATTAACACCTCTTCTGAAGCGATTCATGAACTAGAAAAAGAAACAAATGCTATTGGCTCGGTACTTGAGGTTATCAAACAAATTGCCGAACAAACCAACTTATTGGCATTAAATGCTGCCATTGAAGCTGCTCGCGCTGGTGAGCAAGGAAGAGGTTTTGCTGTTGTTGCTGATGAGGTTAGAACATTGGCCAGTCGTACCCAAGCAAGTACAGAAGAAATTAACGCGATGATTGACAGACTTCAAACCGGGGCTAAAAAAGCGGTTAAACTAATGACAGCCAACCAATCATCAAGCCAAGAAACCGTTAAAGCCACAGAAACATCAAAATTATCATTAGAGCGAGTCACTCAAGCGGTAGAATCTATCCAGAATATGAATTTACAAACGGCTACCGCTTCCGAGCAACAAAAAGTGGTCACCGAAAATTTAAATCAAAATGTTCAAGATTTATTTCATATGACCGAGCTCGCTGAAGATGAACTAAAAGTGATTGTGCAAATAGGAGAAGAGCTAAATGATAAAGTAACTGCGCTGAACTCTGAAATGGGCTATTTTACTATTTAAAGTATGGGAGTAGTTAATGAATAACCTAGCTGAAAGCAACCGCTCTTTAATGCGTTGAATTATATTGAAAAGATAATTATTAGGGAAATCTATCTATACTATTTAATTTACTAATGCCAAAACAAACTGAAAAAAAATTTGCGAATAAATAATTTTGTCTTATATTTTATATCAGTGCTGATTAAATCAATAATATTACTGTTAAGTTAACACTTAATCATTAATAGTTTGGTACAAGGGTAATTCAAACAGTATTGAGAGCCACTGTTAAAATTAGAATTTTGAAGTTTTATACTTGGTAACACAGACAAGATGTTACCTGTTTAATATACACTACAATAGGCTGAAATATGACTACCAAGGCAAAAGGAATTCAACAATCAAATATCAATAACGCAATGAATGAAGATGAAACAAAAGAACAAGAATTTTTAGATTTAGTCGCAAAATTTGAAGCATTTAGTAAAGCACAGGCCGTGATTGAATTTAATATGGACGGTACCATTATCACCGCCAATGATAATTTTTTATCCACATTAGGATATAGCTTAGCCGAAATTAAGGGGCAACATCATAGTATGTTTGTTGAGCCTGAATTTAAAACAAGTAATGAATATAAGGAATTTTGGGCGAAACTTATCCGTGGAGAATTCGAGTCTAAAGAATATAAACGCCTCGGTAAAAATGGAAAAGAAATTTGGATTCAAGCCTCTTACAACCCTATTTTAGACTTAAATGATAAACCAATTAAAGTAGTAAAATTTGCTACCGATGTCACCGAGCAAAAACTTGCCAATGCCAACTTCTCAGGACAAATTGAAGCTATCAGTAAAGCACAGGCCGTGATTGAATTTAATATGGATGGTACCATTATCACCGCCAATGAAAATTTTCTAACGACTGTAGGTTATAGTTTAGACGAAATTCAAGGACAGCATCATAGTATGTTTGTTGAGCCTGAATTTAAAATGAGTGATGAATATAAAGAATTTTGGGCGAAACTTAACCGTGGTGAATTCGAATCTAAAGAATATAAGCGCCTCGGTAAAAACGGAAAAGAAATTTGGATTCAAGCCTCTTATAACCCTATTTTAGATTTAAATGGCAGTCCTTTTAAAGTAGTGAAATTTGCGTCGGATGTCACCGAGCAAAAACTTACTAATGCCAACTTCTCAGGACAAATTGAAGCTATCAGTAAAGCACAGGCCGTGATTGAATTTAATATGGACGGTACCATTATCACCGCCAATGAAAATTTTCTAACAACTGTAGGTTATGCTTTAAACGAAATTCAAGGACAGCATCATAGTATGTTTGTTGAGTCTGAATTTAAAACGAGTGATGAATATAAAGAGTTTTGGGCTAAACTTAACCGTGGTGAATATGATGCAAATGAATATAAGCGTATAGGAAAGAATAATAAAGAAGTATGGATACAAGCTACCTACAACCCTATTTTAGATTTAAATGGCAAACCGTTTAAGGTAGTAAAATATGCCACCAACATCACGGCTCAAAAAAAAGCCACTGCAGAGATAAAGCAAGTACTATCCTCAATATCTCAAGGTGATCTGACACAAGGTATTGATAATAAACTTGAAGGTGAGTTTAGGGTTATAGGTGAATCACTTAATGACTTGATAGATATATTAAATGAAATGGTTGGCGGTATTAGAAGCGCATCAAGTAATGTCTTTGATTCAGCACAAAAAATAGCTAAAGGTAATAATGAATTAAGTCATAGAACTGAAGCACAGGCATCAAGCTTAGAAGAAACGGCTGCAGCAATGGAGGAATTAACAAGTACTGTTCAACAAAATGCCGAAAACTCAACAGAAGCGAGTAAACTTTCAAGCTCGGTTATGGATAAAGCAAAAAATGGTGGTTTTGTTGTTAAAAATGCTATTACAGCCATGAGCGATATTAATAAATCAAGTAAAAAAATTGCAGACATTATCAGCGTGATTGATGAAATTGCTTTTCAAACTAACTTATTAGCGTTAAATGCCGCCGTTGAAGCTGCTCGAGCAGGTGAACAAGGCAGAGGTTTTGCAGTAGTTGCTGCTGAAGTACGTAATTTAGCACAAAGATCTGCTGGGGCTGCAAAAGAAATTAAAGGCTTAATAAATGATAGTGTTGAGGCCGTTGGTCAAGGGACTATATTAGTTGATGAGACAGGTAAAACCTTTACTGAGTTGGTTACTTCGATAGAAGAAGTAAGTAAAATGATCAAAGATATTGACAATGCAGGCAAAGAACAATCAACCGGAATTAGCGAAGTAAGCGCTGCCGTAAGTCAAATGGATGAAATGACTCAACAAAATGCGACTTTAGTAGAAGAAGCTGCTGCATCAAGTAAATCGATGGAAGAGGAGTCTCAACAGCTACTAGAGCAAGTATCATTCTTTAAAAATAAAGGTTAATGGCTTTAGCAACAATTGGATCTTAGAACGTACCTTTATCTACTAAAAAGGGCGTTCAGAACAAACGGAGACAACTGGATTAAATCCTGAGAAACACGAACAACCAACGAGGTAAAATCAACGACTTCAACTTCAACCTCACACTTAGTCATTATGAATCCAAATAAACCTATTGCTTTAAATTTGATCTTCAACGACTTAATCGAGAAAGGAGTTCCGCTAAAAACGCTATGAGCAATACTAAAAAAGTGCAAAGTCTCCTATTACCCTGTGGCTCGTTTTATTAAAAAACTTAAGCAAAGCGATACCATTCAAGGGCAAGCATTTATTTCTAGGGAATTTGAATTAGGTGATACTGTTCAATTTTATTGGAGCCAAGAAGTGGTTGTTCTAGGCGATGTAAAGCAAGAAATAAAAGTCGCACACCTTAAGTTATCACATAGCCGTAAGGTAAGCACTTAACCAAACTCCTGCTGGTTTTCAAACAATGCTTAAATATAATTATTTACCTGCTGTATACAATTAATATTAGTACTTTTAATACCTTAGCTGTTAAAGTTAATTAACCCAAACAACGTAATAGTAAGGTTATCATGAGCGACATTTGGTTGGAAAGACGATTAAAAAAAGTATCTAAACGACAACAAGATCATCGAGATCCTTTCCAACGTGATCGTGCACGAATATTACACTCTGCCGCTTTCAGGCGCTTACAATCTAAAACTCAAGTAATGGGCAGCGGACAAAGTGATTTTTATCGTACGCGTCTTACTCATTCCCTTGAAGCAGCACAAATTGGTTCAGGTATTATTTCTCAATTACGCTGCAAATATCCCGAACAATGCCAAGCATTATTCCCCACAACTGACAGCTTAATTGAAGCAATATGTTTAGCACATGATATTGGTCACCCACCGTTTGGTCATGGTGGTGAAGTTGCCTTACATTATATGATGCACAAACATGGAGGTTTTGAAGGCAACGGACAAACCTTTAGAATTGTAGCGCGGCTTGAACCCTTTAGTGAACACCACGGTATGAACCTTACCCGCAGAACATTACTCGGGTTAATGAAATATCCGCAAACATTAGAACAGTTACATAGTAAAGAAATAGCTAAAGAGCCGATAAACCATCGACAATTAAAAGCCAGCGAATGGCATCCACCCAAAGGGCTTTACAGCGATGATAAAGAGATAATTGATTGGGTATTAGCCCCTTTGTCAGCATCTGATAAAACATTATTTCAACAAGTAATTACCGTGAACAAGGATAAAAACAACCTAAAAGCTCATCAAAAAACACGTTTTAAATCGCTTGATTGCTCCATAATGGAGTTAGCTGATGATATTGCTTATGGCATCCATGATTTAGAAGATGCCATTGTTACCAACGTGGTAAATCGTAACGACTTTCATCAACAAGTAATTGAAAAACTGCTTGTTATTGACGATGACTGGATAACATTATGCTGCCAAGATTTAACTGAAAAACTCTTTAGTGATCAACACCATTTACAAAAAGATGCTATTGGCAGCTTAGTCAATTACTTAATTACAGCCATAAAGCTACACAATATTAATGACAAAGCACAAGGCATTAATTTTACTGAGCCATTACTGCAATATAACACCACATTGCCTTTAGTTACTGCACAAGTGCTACAAATTTTTAAAGACTTTGTTTTTCATTACGTGATTAAAAAAACCAGTATTCAACGATTAGAATATCGTGGTCAACAAGTTGTCATGGAATTGTTTGAAGCACTTTCTTCCGATCCCTTACGTTTACTTCCTACTAATAGTGCTAAGCGCTATCAAAAAGCCATCGACAATAATAAAAATGCTCAACGAGTTATTGCCGATTATGTGGCAGGAATGACCGACGAATACGCTAGCCGTTTACACCAAACCTTATTCACGCCTAATGCAAATGGCAATTACCATCTAAGTTAATGAGCTAAAATCAATTATATGAAAAACAGGCTATTTTCGGTAATTTAAAACCATCGGGGAAGTAATAGACTTCATTTTCTCAACACAAATTACAAACGATTACAGTTTCAATACAGTAAAAAACACCTTGTTTCGCTATTATAATCCCATGTTAATGCTTAATCACTCCCTCTAGGGATTAAGTATCAATGTAACTCCCTTTGTATTATGTTTTTATATTGTACATTTTGGCTCATTCTCCCTTGAATGAGCCTTTTTTTATCTGCCCTTTCACGTTAATTTCATACCATTTGCATAATTGTCTGTTTTAATTTTAATAAAATATTACAACAAAATAAGTAATAAAAAATAACGCTCTCCGTCCGTAAAATATTTATGCATAAAAATTGAAAAACTACCGAGCATAACTCAATTTAAATGCATAATTACCCAACTTTAAAAACGCCAAACACGTAATAAATTTACATTAGTTTTTCTAATGCTAAATGGTATTTTTTTTAGTTTGTCAAAAAAACAAATAAGTATAAAATTGCTTTTGTGTTCTGGATTAGCCGATGTAGCTAACCAATAAACCCCAATTAGATTGTGTATTGCATAGTGGCAGTGCACTTAAAGAAGTAACGGAGAATATCATGAGAAAATTAACAACTACTCTTATTGCACTAATCACAGCTGTTCCTGCTTTAACTATTAGTTTACCTAATCAAGCTGCTCCTATGAGTTCTTATGTAGAAACAGCATTAGTTGATGTATGTAAAGCAGCAATGAGCAATAAAATTCATAAACTCAATAGCGTAACAAAAGCATATCGTTTAAATAAAAGAACTGTTGCTTTGAAAGTTGTTTGTAATGGCGATGACATTATCACTTTTGCAGAAAAACATGGTGCAGATAAAACAGCAGCTAAACTACAAAAAAGTATTGGTAAAGTCAATATTATTGATATGGCTGCTGCCAACAAGAGTAACGTAACTTTTACACTGTAATTGATATCAGTATATATACCTGTATAAAATGATGAATTAAACATGAGCACTTCTAATATATGGAGTGCTTAATTTTATTTTTCAGATGAGCTTTAATTTAACAACACTTCCAGTGCAATTTTAATCATCAAATAACACATTCATTTTCAAGCGCTCTAAATGATTTATATTCTTTTTGATATTATTGCATCACATTAAATTTCGATAAAAATCAACCAACTGCTTAGCTTCTCGGTGAACAGAGTAGTGCTCAAGTACTCGCTCTCGGCCATTAATGCCCATTTGAGCAAGTTTTTCAGGTTCACTTAATAGTAAATCCATTTTTTCAATTACTTTAGGTAAATCATTTACGGGCACTACATAACCATCTTCACCTTGACGAACAACTTCTGGCCATGCCCCCGCTTCACTCGCCAATACCGCAGCGCTACTGCTCATGGCTTCTAAAATAGTCAAACCAAAACCTTCATTATCACTTAACGCCACTACAAGAGATAAAGCGCTAAATATTTTAGGGATATCAGCAAAGTTTTGCTCGCCGGCAAATACAATACGATCACTTAACCCTACCTGTGCGATAGTTGTTTTTAATTCTTTGACAAGATCTTCATTGCTTGAACTTATCGCGCCAACCACAACGGCGGTAAAGTCAGGGTGTTTATCTAATACGGCAATACAAGATTGCACAAATAAATGCACGCCTTTTTGTTTTCTCACTCGACCTAAAATAGCAATACCGTATTTACCTTTTGATGCATTTTTAGGTAACAAATCTAATGCTTGCCAACTAGCTACTTTATTTTCTGGAGGAAGATAAACATCAGTTTTCACCCCATGATATATAATGGCATCGGGCTTTTTGTGCAAATAACTCGCCGAGGCTTTACACATAGCTAACACCGCATCCATTTTATCTGTTAACCACTGAGTTGATCCTGAACGCTTACGCTGTGCAGCAGAGCTAAAAATGATTTTTATTTTTGCACCAAATATATGTTTTAACACTAAAGCTTGGATCATTTCATCAACACGACGCGCATGAAATATTCGGTATTTACCGTTTGCTAAAGGTTTACGACACAAGCGAGCAACCTGCCAAAAACTAATATTAAGTTCGGCATCAGGTAAGTGATGTTTACCCATAACGCGCAAATTGATTAATTTTTGCTGCGCTGACAACAATTGCAACATGGTTGAGGTGACGCCTGAAAAATTTGAATTTGAATTACCGATAATCAGCTCAATTTCTTTAGTCATTTAACAATCTCTAACAGTTTTTTTATCCTAATTATTATATTCTACTTTAAATTGTTACCATCTACACCGAGCTTTTAATAAAAACAACAGGTTCTGCTTTCATCCTAGGGTTGATACCCGATATAATCAGTACCCTAAAATTTCCTAGCGTGTTCCTAACGCGCACCTAACATATAACGAAGAGAATGTACTGTGAGTAGAAATAAAGTATTACAACCTAACTTTAAGTTATCTTTTTTATTACCTAAATATTGGTTAACTTGGTTTGGTGTTTTTATTTTTTATAGTATTTCTTGGTTACCATACACATGGCAATTATCGCTAGGTCGCTTTATTGGTAGGTTGCTCTTTAAAATAGGCTCGAAAAGAAAACATGTGGCTGAAACTAATTTAAAACTATGTTTTCCTGAGATGAGCGCAAAAGAATGTCAGCGTATTCTTAAGGAGAACTTTGAAAATACGGGTATCGCCCTATTTGAAACCGGTATGGGTTGGTGGTGGCCAGACTGGCGTATTAAACGAAAATTTACTATTACAGGGCTTGAGCATATTGAAAAAGCACAAAATGAAGGGAAAGGAATACTGCTATTAGCAATGCACTATTTAAGCGCAGAAATTATTGGTCGTGGTTTTGGTCATGCTCATCCTTTAGTTATTTTTTATCGTCCTCATAACAACCAACTAATGGAGTTTTTTCAATTTAGAGGCCGCGGTCGCTCTAATAAATATATGTTAGGAAAACGCGATGTAAAGGGATTAATAAAAGCTTTACGAGATAAAGAGTCATGCCTATATTTACCTGATCAAGATTACGGAAGAAACCGAAGTTTATTTGTGCCCATGTTTGCCGTAAAAGATGCCGCAACCACCACAGGAACATTAATTTTCGCCCGTCAAAAAGAAACAGTCACTATGATGATGATCCCAAAAAGAAATGATGATGGCAGTGGTTATACTGTAGAAATAACCGCACCATTAGAGAATTTTCCAACGGATGACGATACCACCGATGTTATTCGCATTAATCAAGAAGTAGAAAAAGCAATATTACGGAAGCCTGAACAATATATGTGGTTACATAGACGCTTTAAAACTCGACCAAATGAAGACTCCCCCTCCTATTACAAATAATAACCGTCTAAATAACACTGTATATTGAATAAACAGCAATCTTTGCGTAAGGTATAACAATATATAAATTAAGAAATTTATTTCAATGAATTTTTGGCTGAGAAATGCAATATTGGGTGTTATATTAATCGCTTTAGCTTATGCTTTTTTTGCGAATCAGGATTTTTTACTTTCTTTAGATGGCTCAATGGCACAAGTAGATAGTACTACCATGACCAACACACCTATTATCGACCAAAAAAAAATCAAACCAATAGCACAAGCGCCAATCAAAAAAAGCACCAATGCTGCCGCGGTTGGGCTATCTAAATTTTATGCTAGCATTTATGGTGATAAAGATAAAAACGGTCCTAAAATTAGAAACAATGTGATCTTTTTACCCGATCCCAAAGGTGATTTAGTTAAGTTATTGCAAGCAAGAGAAATGGTAGTGCGCCCGTATAGAAAAAACTGGCGCGGCGGTGTTGAGTCTCGCCCTTTTAGAAAAGGCGAAACACTTTATCAAAAATTAGCCGAGTTTGCAGGGCAAGAAGGGCTTGAAGTTCTTTGGTGGTTAAACCGAGATTTTATTATTAAAGTCCCTTTTCGTATTGAAAAAGATATATTAAAAACAGCCTTTAAAGTCGGTAACGCGATTGAAGGGCATTTTAATGATGGCGTATCAACGTACTTTTGTTATCGACAGCGTGCAATTGTATTGATTAATAATCCCATAGAGTACCTTAAAGAAGAATGCATATTTCTTGGCGCAAACGCTTACTAATAAGCACGAGGATAACCATAAAAAACAGAAAATCACACCACTAAAAGTTTTTTCCAAAGCTGCATCACCTGCTGTTGTTGAGTCTGTTGCTGCTCAAACTCATTAAGGTTTATCATTAATTTTTCATTTTGTAATGTTGCCTTTTGACCTTGCTCGCGCAATTGAGTGTAAAGACTACTTAATAACTTTTGCTCCTGCTCTGTTAATATGCCTACTTGCTGTAACTGTTTAAGTGTGCCTGAATTATCAAAACACGCACTTAATTGAGAAAATTCATGGCAATAAGCAAGCACTAAATATTGCGTTAAAAACTCAATATCCACTAAACCACCCTGTCCTTGCTTTATATCCATTAACTGCCCTGTAGACTTATCAAGACTAGTGCGCATTTTTTCTCTCATAGTGATAACGTCAGTTTTCAACTGTGACAACTGTCGAATTTGTGACAATATTTCGTGGCGCGTATCATTAAAACGTAATTTAAGCGCATCGTTACCCACGATCATGCGCGCTCTAACTAACGCTTGATGTTCCCAAGTCCAAGCGTCTTCACGTTGATATTGCGCAAAAGTATCAATGTGCACCACTAATACACCCGAGTTACCTGATGGACGCAATCGCATGTCAAGTTCATATAAAATACCACTACTCATACGGGTATTAAAAATATGCATAATGCGCTGCGCTAGCTTCATATAAAATTGACTTGCTGGTACCGATTTTTCATTTAAGTTATCATCAGTACCTTTACCTGTAGTCATTTCATCACGGCTACTATGATGCACAAAAACCAAGTCTAAATCTGAGCCATACCCTAGCTCTGCCCCCCCAGTTTTACCATAAGCAATAACGGCAAAACCTCTGTCTTTTTTATCGCAATTATTTTCGTTCACCAATGATTCAGGAATGCCAAAACGCTGAGACACTTGTTGCCAGGCAATATTAATCACCTCTTCAACAATAGCCTCAGCCAACGCTGTTAAGTGCTCACTCACCTCAGTTACCGGTAATACTTGGGCAATATCAGCGGCAGCAATACGTAATTGCTGTGCCTGTTTAAATTGACGCAAGCTATCCATTTGCGCTTCTAAATCTTCTTCAGGTACACGTAACATACTTTCACGTAGCTCTAACGCATAAGCACTTAACGTTGGCGGATTATGTAATAAAGTAGGGTCAATTAACTCATCAAGTAAAATAGGGAATTTAGCAATATAATCAGTCACCCAACTACTCGCTTGGCACAAATGAACAAGCTGTTTTAAGGCGCCTTCATTTTCAAAAAGCAATTCTAAATAAGCGGTACGTGTCACTATTTTTTGAAAAACCTGTAATACGCGTTCAAGTACCGATTCTGCCTGTTTTTTATGTTGAATATGACAAATAAGCAAGGGAATTAATTTATCTAGTACTTGCCTACCTCTATTACCTAAACTGCGCTTGTTAATGTCTTCACGAAAATCGGATAATAACAGCCATACTTTTTTACTTTGCCAACAGTTAGCTTCCGCTCCGGCAAATTCTTGCGTTAACCAAGCAATTGACTCTTCATCACTCCAACGACTATGCCATAAGGTTATCCAGTGTTCGTCTTCAGCTTGATGATTAGGGCTTTCAATACCAATAAGTTGTTCAAATTCTTGGTGTACATTATCCATATGAGTCTGTAAAACGGTTAAAAATTCTGGCCATGAACCCATATTTAAAATAGTGATCAGTCGTAGTTGATCAAGTTCATTATCTGGCAGCGTTTGTGTTTGCTTGTCTGCTAATGCTTGTATAATATTTTCAACTCGACGTAAAAATCGATAAGCTTGTTCTAAGGTGTTTTTGCTGTTTTCATTTATTTCACCGGCCTTAACAAGCTCCGGTAAAACCGTTAATAAACGACGCTGTTGTAATGCCTTAACTCTTCCACCACGAATTAGCTGAAAAACTTGTACAACAAATTCAATTTCACGAATCCCGCCTGCGCCCAATTTAATATTATTTACTAATTGCTTACGACGTACTTCTTGCGAAATCATCATTTTCATTCGGCGCAAACTATCAAAAACACTAAAATCAATATAACGCCGATAAACAAAGGGTTTGAGTAATGTTGACAGTTTTTTATGATAACAACTGTTACCAATTAAGCGCGCTTTAAGCATGGCATAACGCTCCCAGTCACGGCCTTGCTCTTGGTAGTAATCTTCCATGGCACTAAAAGTGAGTACTAAAGGTCCACTTTCACCAAATGGACGTAGGCGCATATCAACACGATAAACAAAACCGTCAGCCGTTTGTTGGTGTAATGAAGTAATTAACTTTTGCCCTAAGCGAGTAAAAAATTGCTGGTTGTCTAAGCTACGTCTACACCCTTGAGTTTCACCTGTTTCTGGATAGATAAAAATCAAATCAATGTCTGAAGAAAAATTAAGCTCTTGTCCACCTAATTTTCCCATGCCGTATACAAGTAAAGGTTGAGTATCTCCGATTTTATTTTTAGGCGTCCCCCATTTTTCCTGACAAAAATGAGTTAACCACCCTAAACTGCCTTGTATTAATTCATCGGCTAACGATGACAAACGTAGTAATGACTTCTCTAATGAAATATTTAAGATGATATCGGCAATGGCTATATTGACCATTTGCTGCAAACGAAAGCGTCTTAGTGCTCGGTGTAACTGTGCCTCATCACTGCAATGACTTAATAACTCCGCTAATAAATGTTGATAATTTGGCAAAGATTGTTGATAAACAACCTTTGTTACAAATAAGTTCATCACTAATTCAGGCGCTTGTAGTGCGCTAGACAAAATAAAATCACTTAAGGTTATAGCTAACTTAAAATGTTCAAGTTGCTCAACCGATAACACTTCACAAGCGTCAGGGTGCTGATTAACAAACTGCTGCCAGCTCTGTTTTTGTTGTAATACTAGTGTGGGAGGTAACTGCTTTAATAAAGATAGCGGTTGAGATAAAGGCACAAGCATTCCTATGGTTTGTTTTTGAACACATTATTTATAGACATAATATGTCAACAGTGTTATTAATATGTTACGTAATCAATATATATTCACACAATTGATAATAATTAGATTACACTAAGCTGAATTGATTTTATCAACTAAATTTTCATCAATAAGTTTTTTATCAAATAACATTGATCAAAGAGTAATTGATAACATAGCATTTTTAAGGAGCTGATGGCAGAAATGCAAGCACTAAAAAATAAATTTTCTTCACTTTTACTGATATTCACGATATTGATAAGTACCTCATTAATATCCGCTTGTAGCGATCCAGTAAAAGAGCAAATAATTCAACAATTACCCATTACCGAACAACGAGTTGCCCAATTAGGTGACGCTTTAAATAAAGGCCAAGTTCGTAATGCTAATCTCATTAAACAATATGCGGATAAAGTTTCTACTTTAAAACCCGATTTAATCGCGTTGGTTGAAGAATTTCGTAAAGATGCCAGTACTCAAGGTCCTATGTATCGTGCGTTAGTAGACCGAGTCAACACCGCAAAAAATCAACCGCAAATGTTTTCATCCACTCAAGCGCTTTACGATGAATTATTAAATATTTATCAAGCCGCTGATCCTGTTCTTTATTCTGATGCGCTAAGTGATCCACTGAATGTATTAGCAGATATGTCTGAGGGTAAATTACCGCGTGTTAATTCGTTATCAAAAGCGCAAAGTCAGCAGGCAAATAAAGCGCAAAATTTTGGTACGGGTGAACAACTTATTGGTAACCCAGGTTATGGTCACTGGCAAACTGGCAGCAATGGCATGTCTTTTTGGGCTTGGTATGGCATGTATTCTATGATGGGAAATTTGTGGGGACGACCCACCTATTATAGTGACTGGGGCAGAAACCGTAATTATAGTTACTATAATGATTATGGGCGAACGCGTTACAGTTCTCCAAATCAATTAAAAAGCCAAACGCAATTAAATAACCGAACTAAAAAATCGTTTCAAAGCCGAGGACAAAAATTTACTAGCCCATACAGCAAAAACCGTACAGGCTCGTCAAATTTGTCAGGAAAAAGTAAAACGGCACAGTCAAGTGCCAATCGTTTTCGAAGCAATAACGTGAAAAAAAGCAGCTATGCCAGTAAATCTAAAAGCAGTAGTTTTAGAAATAGCAAAACCAATACTTCCCGTGGCTTTAAACGTGGTAAATAAGCAGCAAAAACAAGTAATACAGGACAATTTATGAATACATATATAGAACTCATCGGTGTTAATCAAGAGTTACTCGTTTTTTTAGCTATTGATATTACCATTGCTATAATTCTTTTAGGTGCCATGCGCTTTCTTTCAGGAATTTCAGCTAACGTAAATAGTACCGATGAACTGGCAAAAGAAGATAACTTTGCTTTTGGCATTAGTGTTGCTGGTAGCATATTAGCATTAGGCATAGTCTTAACAGGCGCTATTACCGGTGAAAATGCATCAAGTTACTTGATGGAAATTATCGGCATGTTCATCTACGGTTCTTTGGGTTTAGTACTCATTAAAATTGGTCGTGTTATTCACGATAAAATAGCACTGCAACATATTGATAAAATGGCCTTAATAAAAGATAAAAACTTAACCATAGGAATTGTTGATGCGGCAAGTGCTATTGCCACCGCTATTATAATTCGCTCTGTGCTACTTTGGGTAGACGGTTTAGATATTAATACATTTATCGCGATCATCAGTGGCTTTATTGTTGCCCAAGCCATGCTAGTTATTGTTACTCGCATTAGAGAGTCACAATATGCTAAAAACAATCAAAATGATTGTTTACAAGAAGCGCTTAAAGAGGGTCAACTGGCTTTAGCTATTCGCTACAGTGGTCAAGTTATTAGCACCGCACTTGCTGTTACTGCGGCAAGTCATTTCTTAGTATATAGCCCAGAAACTTTAGTGATGAACTTAATTGGTTGGTTAGTTTTTGGTGTTGTGATGACCTTATTGGTTTTCTTATTAACAGCGCTCGCTAAGCGCATTGTTTTATGGGGCATTAACTTAGTAGAAGAAGTAGATCAACAACACAATATTGGTGTTGCTAGTATTGAAATGGCGACAAGTATTGCCATAGCATTAATTTTAACGGCGTTAATGGTATAAAATACAGTGGTGAGTTGCGATATATAAGTTGCGGGTTACGAGTGGCGAGTTACGAAGAAACAACTCGCTATTTTGATACTCGATACTTCGGCACTCGCCATTCGATACTGAGCAGTTAAACATTCTCCTCGGCTAAAACCCTTTGAATAAACTACATTTCTATGATCGACACACACGCTAAAAAATCTCACTTTCTTGACGATACCTTACTCATTTTAACAATGGCTATTTTGGCTGGTTGTGGCTTGATATATGAGTACTTACTTTCACATTATGCAGGTCGTGTATTAGGGGTAATGGAAAGTACTATTTATACCATGATTGGTTTAATGATTGTGTCGATGGGCTTAGGTGCTTTTGCTGCGCGTAAAGTACGCTGCGCTTTTAATGGTTTTGTTTTTTTAGAACTTATTATTGCCTTACTTGGCAGTACCGCTATTTTGATTATTGGTGGCTTGATTGCCATCACACAAATATTTCCACACCTTATTGCTGACATGTTCAATATGCCCCCGGATCTTCGTCCTCAAGGCGGCCTATTTAAGCAATTAAGTATTATTGCATTCAACAGTCCTTATTTTTTTGGTGTACTACTGGGTTTTTTCATTGGTATGGAAATACCACTTATTGCCCGTATTCGTGAACAAATTCATCAACAACATCTCGCGAATAATTTGGGGACTATTTATGGCGCTGATTATATCGGTGCGGGAATTGGCGCCGCAATATGGGTGATTTTTTTACTTAGCATTGATATTAGCAAAGCCGCCGCATTAACTGCCGCATTAAATTTAATTGTTGGTACTTTCTTTATCATACGTTATTGGCATAAACTTAGCTGGAAAAAAACCTTCCTTGGCTTTCATATCCTACTTGCTTTCGTTATCACAGTAATGTTTAACTATGGTAATCAGTGGTTAAACCAAATGAATAGCTTATTATATTTAGACAAAGTTGTTCATACTGAAAAAACACGCTATCAACAACTTACCTTTACCGAACGTCATATGGGCGTTATTTCGGGAAAACCACAACAAAACATTATTAATTTTTACCTTAATGGCCGTCTACAGTTTTCTTCTATTGACGAACATATTTATCACGACTACCTTGTTGCTCCCGTAATGTCAGCATCTGCTCGGCAAGACAATATTTTAATTATTGGTGGCGGTGACGGCTTAGCCTTACGTGATGTGCTTAAATATAATCCTAAAAAAGTCACCTTAATTGATTTAGATAGTGAGTTAATCAATATATTTCAATCGCCACATCAATATCTACCAAATCGATTAGCACATCAAATAGCCCAATTAAATCAGCTCAGCTTACAAGATAAACGCACCCATATCATTCGTGCTGACGCTTTTATAGCCATAAACAACTTATTAGAAAATAGACAAGTTTTTGATGCCATTATTGTTGATTTACCCGATCCTAGTCACCCTGACTTAAATAAACTTTATTCCGTTAATTTTTATGCTCGTTTAAAGCAGTTACTTTCGGGTGATGGTTTAATATCTATTCAATCAACAAGCCCTTATCATGCTAAAAATTCTTTTATCTCGATAGGGAACACGGTTGCTGCGGCTGGTTTTTCACACGTGCAACAATACCATGACAATGTTCCCACCTTTGGGGAATGGGGATGGACTATTGCTTCAAAAAGAGGTGCAAGCCCTTTAGCACGACTTTCATCCCTTGATAACTTGCTAGTCGCGCATTCATGGCTAAACTTACCCTTATTAAAAAGTGCCTTTTTTTTCCCCAATAGCTTTTATATCAATAAAGAAAGCATTGCTGTAAATACTTTAGGTAGTCATACCATATATCAATTACATCAAAAAGCATGGCAAGATCAACAAGGTATACCGTAGTAACACATAAAAAGAATTTCGAGTAACGAAGTGATAAAAAAAACACTTGACATAATATGTCAAAGTGATAAATTACCCACATCGACATAATATGTCGTTATGGGTTTACTTTTCATTTAAAGAAGGAAGGAAAGGAAATATATGAATATTCATACTATAGCCAATCATTTAAATAGCTTAGCTGACAATTCAGACACAGGAATGAGCTTTGATTGCCAACCAATCTCTGGTGAGGTCGACGTTTTACAAATAAGCCTTATTGGTCGTGAAGAGTTACCTCTTTTTGTTTCAGTAACCGATGATCAAATACTTTGTATCACATACCTTTGGGGTACTGAAGAAGTAAAACCCACGTGTACTGCACAAATGCATGAAAGCATGTTAGAAATGAACATTCCCATGCCGTTATCATCTTTTTCAAAAATAGGTGATAAATACGTGATTTTTGGCGCTTTATCTATTAATTCTAGCTTTGAAGATGTTGAGCATGAACTAGCAGTATTAAGCAATAACGCCCTTGAGGTTATTGATGACATGAGCGATTACCTTATTTAATAAATAAGCGTTCTGTCCATCTTATTAGGAGAAATTTATGAGTATATTTAAAAAAATAATGACCGCAATTCGTGGTGGAGCTTCTGAAGTAGGCGAAGCGATTGTCGATTCAAATGCTACCCGCATTTTTGAACAAGAAATTCGTGATGCAGAAAATCATTTAACCAAAGCAAAACGTGACTTAACTGGCGTTATGGCTGAACAAATGTCAGCAAACCGTGAGGTTGATCGCCTACAACGTGAAATTACTGAACATGAAGGTTATGCCGGTCAAGCGCTTGATAAAGGCGATGAAACTTTAGCTTTAGCGGTTGCTGAAAAAATAACAACCTTAGAAAGTGATTTAGCTAACCAACAACAATCACTTGATAGCTTTACTGGCAGTGCTGATCGTCTTAAAGAGTTAGTGAAGAAAAGTGAACGCCAAGTGGCTGAGCATAAACGTCAATTATCCATGGTAAAAACAACGGAAAGTGTGCAAAAAGCCACTTCGGCTATTACTGATAACTTTTCATCAAGTAATTCAAAGTTGTTAAGTGCTAAAGATTCATTAGAGCGTATCAAGGCTAAACAGCAAAAATTTGATGATAAAATGAAAGCCGCCGAGTTACTTGAATCTGAAAACTCAGACAACTCGCTTACTGCACAATTAAACGCTGCCGGTATTGGCGCTCAAACGACCAGTGCCAATTCAGTATTAGATCGTATTAAAGCGAAGAAAAAATAAGTTATAAATAACGAGTTAATGGTTACGAAAACAGTTGCGAATAGTAAAGTGTCTCCTTAGCAAAATGGCACTTTTAAACTCGCAACTTTTTTTGCTTTATACTTTTCTTACTGGCAACTAAAGGCGATATATTGATGAGCTTTTTTAAAAATGTTTTTAATAAAAAGTCAAACGAAGTACGTAAATTAACCAACGTAAAACAACTGTTGGTAGGTGATATTATTGTACTTACCGACAGTTTTGCTTTACCTGAAGCGCTTCGCAGCCAGCAGTTTCAAGTAAATGCGGTTAATAGTTATGAATACCAACACAACACGCAAACAGAGTGGTCTTTGCAGGGTAATAATAACGTCACACTCTTTTTATCATTAGAAGTTGATGATGTAACCGAGCTAAAATTTTCACTTAAAATAGAGCATGAAGAGGTTGAATCACTCTTTGATTTAGCGCATTTTTCTGAAATTTTTGATGAACCCGGTCAAGCCTTCCTCACTCGTCAACAAGACACTGAGTTAACTAATGGCTGGAGTGATGAACAATACCAGCAAAGTGTCTTTGCTAAAGTTGGCTATTTTCATAGAAAAGATCACCGTAGTGAAAGTCTTTCGGCCTATGAAGATGAGGACTGTGGTGAACAATTAGAGTTATATGTGCTGTATAATGAACAGCAGAGTAAAGGTATTGATATTGAAGTGTGGCAAGACGGTGACACCGAAGTTTTTTTAACGATTTTTAGACCACTCACCGATATTATTGATATGTACCCTGCAAGTTAATACGGCTTTAGGAAAAATAATGACCAAAAAAGAAGCGAGAACAATTCCTGATAAATGGCAGTCATCGGTAAAGGCGATAAAAGCGGTGCAGATTGCTTTTGATATGGATGAAAAAATTCAACTTTCAATCAGAAAAGAAGCTCTTGAAGCCGGCTTAAGCCCATCGGATCAAATACGTGATATTCTTGGTTTACCAATAAATAAGCGCCCCAAACGCCCTCGATTAACGGTCAGTTTAGCGCCAAGTGACTATGAAGCACTGGCACAAAAATATGACTTAAAATCAGAGCAACAACTTGAAATAAAAAGAAAGTTAATGGATGACTTAATTAATCACGTTAGTAGTAATAATGAATAACCCCTAATGATTAATATCAAGTAATAATAACAAGTAAAAATAACAAGGAACTATTATCAGGAATAATTACGGTTATCGACTTTACTCAATAATAAGAATCTAATTCAAATGCTGACCTCGTGCATTTTGTTATTATTATGAAAATCTTAGCTTGCGATCAAAGCAGCAAACACATAATATCTTGTCTTTAATGGTTTATTTTATCTATTGGTCGCTCTATGAAAAATTATATTAAAGCATTTGTTTATATTACTATCGTCATCTCTACTGCAATGTTTGCTCATGCTGAAGAATCTTCAATAGAACCTATTCAAGGTTTTATCTCTGATGAACTCTTTATTTATATGCATGCTGGCCCCGGCACTAATTATCGAATTTTAGGCACGATTAATGCGGGTGCTGAAATAAAAATCACCGGTAAATCGTCAGATGATTATAGTGAAATTCTTGATGATAAAAACCGTATCACCTGGATAGAAAGTAAATATATTGCCACCAAACCTGGCTTACGCTCAGTTATTAATGAATTAAAGAGCAAAGTCACCAACGCGAGTGACTTTACCAGTCAACTTGATGGTGAAGTCAATGAGTTAAAATCAACAATTGATAGTTTACGCAGTAAAAATAATTCGTTAACAACACAAATGCGTAAACTAGATGAAACACTGATTAACACAAAAAGTCAGCTAAAAGGTCAAGACAACGACATAAAAAAACAGTATTTTCTTTATGGCGCTATCGTATTAGCCTTCGGTTTGTTTTTTGGCTTATTATTACCTAGATTATTTACACGCCGCTCAGCCTCGATGGAAAGTTGGAAATAACAGCAGCGCTTTCAACAGGTAAATTTCAAATGAAAATTAATCAATGAAAATTAATCAATGAAAATATTAGTTATCCCTAATCGTGGTCGCTCATACCATGCGGTTCGTCCAGAAGCTGAATGTTATATTGATTTAGCTAAAGCAGGTCATGATGTCACCATTATGACCTGTCTAAGTAACGCTTATTATGATGAATATAAAAAAGCGAATGTAACCATTGTTGAACTGAAATCACTAAAAAAGCATAGCTGGGCGGTAATTAAACAAGTTCACCAATACATCAAACAGCATGCGATAGATATTGTTTATGCCACTGAGTCAAAAGGCATTCTTAATGCAGCTTTTGCCTGTATTGGCACCAATGCCAAAATGGTCGCTTATCGTGGTACTTCCGGTGGCATGTATAAAACCGACCCAAGTAATTACCTTTGTATGTTACACCCTAGAATTGATGGTGTTATTTGTGTTTCAAGTGCCTGCACCGTTAATGTAAAAAACAAAGTTAGACCTGCTATTAAAGCAAATATTGAAACTATTTATAAAGGTCATGACCTAGCTTGGTATCAAGATCCCGCTATTGATTTAAGCACGTTAGGTAGTGATGATAAGTATTTTAACATTCTATGTATAGGTAGCCCTAGACCGCATAAAGGCACGCATATATTATTGGATGCGGCTAAAAAACTAAATGATATAAAAGAGTTAAGAATTATTCTCGTCGGTGATAATTTACAACGAGAGCCTTTTATAACTCAAATAAAGAACTCAGGTATGAGCGAGCGTATAATCAGCCCTGGCTTTAGAAACGATGTACCTGCTATTGCCAAAGCCTGTGATTTGTTAATTTTGCCTTCATTAAGCAAAGAAGGTTTATCCCGTACCGTATTAGAATCATTGTCTAATGGTACACCGGTTGTTTCTTCAGCCAATGATGGTGTGGTCGAAATCATTGAAAATGATATTAATGGTTACCTTGTGCCAATGGATGATGCCACTGCTATTGCCGATCATGTAAGAATGCTTTACAACGATAGCGAAACACTATCAAAACTTGCTAGTAATGCTACAACAGTGATCAAAAACAAAATGTCTCATCATCAAACAGTTAAACACATGGAAAGCTATTTCACTAAATTATTGAAATAGCTTGTTGTTACCGTCACTATTTTTTGTTATTTGATAAATAACCAACTCAACCATAAAATTGTTTATACCATTTTACAAAGTTATTAATTCCTTGTGGAACCCCTACAGTGGGTTTGTAAGCTATTGCATCAAACAAATCGTCAACATCCGCATAAGTTTGATAAACATCACCAGCTTGCATTGGCATTAAATTTTGCTTAGCTTTAATGCCTAGAGCGCTTTCAAGCGATTCAATAAATTGTGTTAATTTTATGGGGTTACCATTACCAATATTATAAAGTTGATAAGGCGCACTACTTTGTGCGGCACTACCTTTTTCTACCTGCCAGTTTTTATTTTCTTGTGGTACAACATCTTGAACACGTATAATACCTTCAACAATATCATCGATATAAGTAAAGTCTCGACGCATATCACCATTATTATAAACATCTATACTGTCGCCATTAATGATAGCTTTAGTAAATTTAAATAGCGCCATATCTGGTCGACCCCAAGGACCATAAACAGTAAAAAACCGTAAACCTGTGGTTGGTAAATCATATAAATGAGAATAAGTGTGTGACATTAACTCATTAGATTTTTTGGTTGCTGCATACAGTGATATAGGATGATCGACACTATCACTTGTGGCAAAAGGAACTTTGTTATTCAAACCATAGACAGAGCTAGAAGAAGCATAAACAAGATGTTCTACCTTATTATGTCTACAACCTTCTAATACGGCTAAATGCCCAATTAAATTACTATCTGCATAAGCCATCGGGTTATCAATAGAATAACGAACGCCTGCTTGCGCAGCCAAATGTATAACACGATTAAACTTTTGTTGTGAAAAAAGCTGCGCCATACCCTCTCTATCGGCCAAATCAAGCTTAATAAAGCTAAATAAATTCTCCGTTTCAAGCGTTTTTAATCTTGCTAGTTTTAAATCAACATCATAATAGTCATTAAGGTTATCTAAACCTATTACCTGATGCCCTGCAGCACATAAGCGTTTTACTACGTGAAAGCCTATAAAACCAGCCGCCCCTGTTACTAAATATTTCAATATATTTACCTTACTTAATCATTATGATCAAAACCAAAATCAATATTTTGACAAGCTAACATAGCCCGCACCTACAATAATAATTTAACGTTTTTATCCTTTATAACTTTAAAACTGCCAGTATTTTAACTTTTTACGCATTTTAAATTTTCTTAACAGATTCCATGGTTTTGCTTTATTCGCTAAATTTCCCCCTGCAAGCAATTCATCAGCAGCTTCAAGTACTCGTAATGAAGACTTCCCGTCAACGCAAGGGTGAGTATCACTGATATAATATTCAACCTTGACCCTCAAATCAGCAGGGTAAGACAAAGCATAGTCAATACTTTGTTCAAGTTTATCTACTTCGCTAATATTTACCATATAATCTTTAGGGGCAATGTTATTATAAGTCACTACGGGCTTATTCAACATTAAAAACATCATTAATACCGATGATGTGTCACAAACCATGACATCAGCCTGTTGTAGCAATGGAATAACATTATCTGTTTCAATGAACGATAAATTCTCACTTTCGAGATTTTTATACTGTTCAATAATTTCTTTTGGCATTTTAGGGTGAAATTGAATCAACCACTGCCATTTTCCGGTCGCACTTAAACGCTGCACCGTTTCAAATAAATGCGGAGCACACGTTAACGCACGAGAAAAAGTAGAACACATCAATATTGTTGGCTTATCGTTTTTCTTTACCTTAGAGAAATCAAATAAAGGATCAAGTGCTGGCCAACCTGTCTGTTTGACAGAAAAATGTTGATGCTGCTTTGCTAGTTCGATAAATGGCAACGTTGTATTTGGCCCCTGAGTGCAATACAAATCAAAACAACCGCGAATATTAAAGTGATCTTCAAAGCCACGTCGATTTAGCTTTCCTGAGTTAAAACCATGAAAAACGCCCACTTTTATGCCTGAAATAAAGCTAGGCACCACATTACCTGGAATAAATACCACCTCAGGATGATAACTTTGCACCTCAAAAATTGATTTTATTTGTAATTCATTTTCTAGTAAATAGTCAGCATTAACTTCTTTACCCTCTAAAAACCAAGCGACTTGATCTCCCCTTGCCCAAATGGCCTGTTGCAAAGGTCGCAAAATGGCATAAGAATAATTTTGGGAAATATAAAGTAAATAGCGCTTAGCTGACATAATATTTTAACAGACAATGAAAATATGTCGGTATTTTAAACCTATATAATCATGATGAAAACACGTATAATATTTTTTCTTTAAAACAGGCGTTTTTATTTTACAAGCTTTATTAATCCTTTATTCATCTTTTATCAATCAGTAAACAGGTCTGTCGTTACATGTTTTTTTCTAAGTCTTTACTTACCCATTCTTTTTTCCTGATCAGTTTCACATTAGTCACCTCTGCTTTTGCCGAGCCTTGGATTGATACTTCTGATATTTATTTAAAAGCCAACATTCAATTACTTGCTGATACAGGTCATATCACCACCCCAGTGACTACCTACCCATTAATGTGGCACGATATTATTACCGATTTAAAAAAAATAGATCAAACTCAGTTAACATCCAATCAACAAAATGCGTATCACTATATCAAGCATCATTCTAGATTAGCTAAAAAAAATCAAACTCGCCTTAAAATACAGACAGGATCAAAAAATAAACGTTTTACTAGTTTCGGCGATACGGTCAGTGACAAAAACAGTATTAGCGTTCATTCAAGCATTATGTACGGAAACTTTGCCGCCAAAATAGCGCCAACCTATACCAATAATCCAACTGACGGCGATAAAAGTCATTTCGACGAAAGTTATATTGCCGGATTTATAGGAAACTGGGTGGTGTCATTTGGTCGACAAAATCGTTGGTATGGCCCAACGTGGGATACAAGTTTAAGTTTAACAAATAATGCCAGACCAATCACCGCATTGGCTATATCTCGTAAATCTGCTGAACCTTTTACCGTCCCTTTTACTGAATTTGACATTCCATGGACAGTAACAAGTTTTATGGGAGAAATGGATGACAAACGCACAGTAAAAGATACGCTTTTATGGGGATTTCGCTTAAATTTAAAACCATTTAAAAATTTAGAAATTGGTCTTACTCGGTTAGCGCAATGGGGCGGCGAAGGCCATTCACAAAGTTTATCTACTTTTTGGGATATTTTTATTGGCAGAACCAACTGTGGTGTTGATGACTTGGTTTGTGATGAAAACAATCCAAACCCTGCCAATCAGCAAGCAGGCTATGATTTGCGTTATAGTTTCAATTTATTTGATCTACCCTTTAGCTTTTATGGACAAAAATTTGCTGAAGATGGCAATGAAAGCACCTTTCAATATTTAACCAAAGCTCAGCCTCAAGTTGGCCTTGACGCCCACTTAACTATTTTTAATAAACCGAGCACGGTTTTTATTGAATTAACAGACAGTTTAGCTGATTGCCATGCTAGAGATAATATAGGCGATTGTTATTACGAGCATACTACCTACACAACTGGTATGCGTTATAATGGTCGCACCCTCGGCAGCACTTATGAGAACGATGCCAAAACTTATGTACTCGGCGCTATTTCACAATTGAGCGCTAATACCCGGTTAACTACTAAACTGCGTTATTTAGATCTCAACTATGATAATAGTGACAAAGCGCCTGACAACCCAATAATAGGGAATACAGTCACCAGTATTGCTGAACAAGTTTGGATGATTTCAGGCAAAGTTCAACATGATTATAAAAACTGGCGTTTTACCTTAGCCGCCAATATCAGTTATTCAAGCTTTGAAAATGACATTGACAGCGACAATCGATACAACGCTTTATTGACCATTGACTATAACCTTTAACATAAAAGCTATACTCGCTAATGGCCGCGTTATAACTAAAGTCGCTAAAACAAAATAATATTTCATTTGACATCAATAGAGCATATGCGCTATTAATACCATCTGAATATAGTTTTTTAAAAAGACTGTTTTTGAAATACATTTTTCAAATCAACTTAAAGATTAAAAGTAATGAATACATTAATTAGACATTTTGAACTCAACCTCCTCCTCGCACTTATCATGCGCGGCTAGGTTATTGTTGCTTATTTACTTACTTTAAAAAGAACTACAAATAAGATATCAATTAAAACCCGCGCTAACCTAACGCGGGTTTTTTTATGTCCGCAGCAGTAGCTAGAATACATACTCAATTTGGTAAATAAAAAGGACAGAACATGAACAATACTCAGATATCTAACGACAATGTGATTATTTTCGACACTACCTTACGTGATGGCGAACAAGCGCTTAATGCGAGTTTGTCTGTACATGAAAAATTACAAATAGCACAAGCAATTGAACGTTTAGGCGTAGATGTAATGGAAGTGGGTTTTCCTGTTTCTTCACCGGGCGATTTTGAATCAGTACAACAAATTGCCAAAACCATCAAAAATGCCCGTGTTTGTGGTTTAGCTCGTGCCGTTGAAGCCGATATTGACGCTTGTGCGCAGGCATTAAAAGTTGCCGATCAATTTCGTATTCACACGTTTATTTCAACCTCAGATGTTCATGTGCAACAAAAATTACGTAAAGAGTTTTCTGATGTACAAGCCATGGCCGTTCACGCCGTAAAATATGCGCGACAATTTACCGATGATGTCGAATTTTCATGTGAAGACGCTGGGCGCACACCTATTGACAATTTATGTCGCATGGTTGAAGCGGCTATTGATGCCGGTGCAACTACCGTCAATATTCCCGACACGGTTGGCTATACGCTACCTTTTGAGTTTCAAGGTATTATCACAGACTTATTTAATCGTGTGCCTAATATTGATAAAGCAATTATTTCTGTTCATTGTCATAACGACTTAGGGTTGGCCGTTGCTAACTCCATGGCAGCAGTACAAGCAGGCGCAAGACAAATTGAATGTACTATTAATGGCATTGGTGAACGTGCCGGTAATTGTTCATTAGAAGAAGTTGCCATGATCATGAAAACTCGTGAAGCTTTATTAGGTGTTAATACCAACATAAATCATCAAGAAATTGCTCGTACTTCTAAGTTAGTGAGTACTTTATGTAATATGCCTGTGCAATTAAATAAAGCAATCGTTGGCGGCAATGCCTTTAGTCATTCTTCAGGTATTCATCAAGACGGCATGTTAAAAGCCAGTAATACTTATGAGATAATGACACCAGAAAGTGTTGGTATTGCTAAAACAAAATTAAACTTAACGTCGCGCAGTGGTCGCCATGTCATCAAACACCGTATGGAGAGCTTGGGTTATCAAGCGTCTGATTATGAAATAGAAGAATTGTATGCTGATTTCTTAGTATTGGCAGACAAAAAAGGCCAAGTATTTGATGACGATTTAGAAGCTATGGTTTTTAATATTCAGCAACAAGACACCCAAGATCACTACCGCTTAGGTACAATTAACGTACAATGTGGCGATGGTGAATTTGCTACGGCTAGCATCAAATTATTATCGGGTGAAGATAGCGCGAAAGTTCATGCCACTACAGGCAACGGTCCTGTTGATGCACTTTATCAAGCTATAAAACAAGCAGTGGATGTTAAGTTTGAAGTCAGTGATTATAAAATTTCTAACAAAGGCTCTGGTGAAGATGGTTTAGGCCAAGCTGATTTAGTTATTACTTGGCAAGGGAGAAATTTCCATGGTTACGGCCTAGCCACTGATGTCATTGAAGCGTCAGGGCAAGCATTAATTCACGCATTAAACAGTATTCGTCGTGCCATAACTATTGCCGATTTAAAGTCGGCAAAACAAGACTCTTAAGTTACAAATTTAAAATTAAAAAGGTTTAGAAAAAAATGTCCAACATAGCAATTTTAGCCGGTGATGGTATCGGCCCAGAAGTGATGGTTGAAGCGAAAAAAGTATTAGCCGCTATTGCCGTTAAATTTAATATTGAAATTAACACCAAAGACTATGATATCGGTGGCGCTGCTATTGATATTCATGGCAATGCCTTACCAGAAGCGACAATGAAAGGCTGCCAAGCAAGCGATGCTATTTTATTTGGCTCAGTTGGCGGCCCTAAGTGGGCAAATTTACCGCCAACAAAACAACCAGAGCGTTGTGCACTTTTAGGTTTACGTGGCCACTTTGATTTATTTTGTAATATGCGTCCAGCAACCTTGCAACCGGCACTGTCAACGTTATCAACCTTGCGCAGTGATATTTCAGAGCAAGGCTTTGATGTATTAGTGATCCGTGAGTTAACCGGTGATATTTATTTTGGTGAGCCAAAAGGTCGTAAAGGCGAAGGTGAAGAAGAAACCGGTTTTGACTCTATGTTTTACTCTCGTCGTGAAATAAAGCGTATCAGCCATCTTGCTTTTCAAGCGGCACAAAAGCGTAATAATAAAGTTACTTCTGTTGATAAAGCCAACGTATTAGCAACCAGTCAGTTGTGGCGTCAAGTGGTTGAAGAAGTTTCTGTTGAATATCCTGAGGTTGAATTAGAGCATTTATATGTTGATAATGCGGCTATGCAGTTAGTACGCGATCCAAATCAGTTCGACGTTCTGTTATGCCCCAACCTATTTGGTGATATTTTATCTGACATTTGCGCAATGATCACAGGCTCAATGGGCTTATTGCCGTCAGCAAGTTTAAACGAACAAGGCTTTGGTATGTATGAGCCCGCAGGCGGCAGCGCACCAGATATAGCCGGTATGGGCATCGCCAACCCAATCGCACAAATTTTATCAGCAGCATTGATGCTGCGTTATAGTTTAAATGAAGGCGCGGCGGCAAAAGCGATTGAAGATGCCGTAGGTAAGGCGCTAGACAATGGCATTTTAACTGCCGATTTATTACCAGCAGGCGAAAGAGATCAAGCTAAAACCACTAGCGAAGTGGGTGATTATATTTGTAAACAAATTGAGAGCGCATAACATGACCACGAAAACACCACAAACCATGTATGAAAAGATATGGCAAAACCATTTAGTTGAAGATACAGAGGGGGAAACACCGTTACTTTTTGTTGATCGTCATTTAATTCACGAAGTTACTTCACCGCAAGCTTTTGCTAACTTGCGTTTTCATAATCGCCCCGTTCGCCATCCTGAGCGTACAAAAGCGACTATGGATCACAATATATCTACTCGCTCCATCAAAATTGATGCAGCTGGTGAAGGCGCCGCTAACCAGTTACGTGCCTTAGAAAAAAACTGTAAAGACTTCGGCATTGAATTATTTGGTATGGGACATAAAAACCAAGGTATTGCTCATGTAATGGGGCCTGAACTTGGTTTAACGTTACCGGGTACTATTATTGTTTGTGGTGATTCACATACCGCCACTCACGGCGCTTTTGGATCTTTAGCTTTTGGTATTGGTACTTCTGAAGTAGAGCATGTTTTTGCTACACAAACTTTACGTCAAAACAAAGCTAAAACTATGAAGATTGAAGTGAAAGGTCATGTTGGCAAAGGCATAAGTGCTAAGGATATTATTCTTGCTATTATCGGTAAAACCGGTAGTGCCGGTGCTACCGGTTATGTAGTTGAATATTGCGGTGAAGCGATTGAAGCACTAAGCATGGAAGAGCGCATGACAGTGTGCAACATGAGCATAGAGTTTGGCGCAAAAGCAGGCTTAGTTGCCCCAGATCAAACCACTATTGATTATGTAGAAGGCAAAGAGTACGCCCCTAAAGGCGAAGTGTTCAAGCAAGCAGTTATTGATTGGAAACAATTAAAATCTGACGATGGCGCAGTTTTTGATGCGGTATTAACCCTTGAAGCTAAAGATATCAAAGCTCAAGTAACATGGGGCACAACACCCGGACAAGTCACTAGCGTTGATAGCATAGTACCATCACCCAGTGATTTTACTGATCCTGTTGAGCAAGAGTCATGTAAACAAGCCCTTAAATATATGGATTTAACTGCCGGCACTAAAATTACCGACATTAGCGTTAACAAGGTATTTATCGGCTCTTGTACTAACTCACGTATCGAAGACTTACGCGCCGCAGCTAATGTTGTCAAAGACTTAACCACTAATGGTGAAAAAGTACAAGACTCTGTAGATGCGATAATTGTACCTGGCTCATACCGTGTTAAAGCGCAAGCAGAAAGCGAAGGCTTAGACAAAATTTTTAGTGACGCTGGTTTTGAGTGGCGCTTACCCGGTTGCTCTATGTGTTTAGGTATGAATGACGATGTGCTAGAAGCGGGTGATCGTTGTGCATCAACCAGTAACCGTAATTTTGAAGGTCGTCAAGGGCGAGGCAGTCGCACGCATTTAGTGAGCCCTGAAATGGCAGCAGCAGCTGCAATTACAGGTCATTTTGTCGACTTAAACTCGTAAGCTTTATTCTAGGAAAAATAATGGAAAAATTTACCACTCATACCGGCTTGGTTGTGCCATTAGATATCGCTAACGTCGATACCGATCAAATCATACCGAAGCAATTTTTACAAAAAACCGAACGCGTTGGTTTTGGTGTGCACTTATTTCACGAACGACGCTATATAGATCATGAAGGCACTACCGTGAATACTGAGTTTATTTTAAATAAACCAGAATATAAAACGGCAAGCATTTTATTATCTCGCGAAAACTTTGGTTGTGGTTCAAGTCGTGAACATGCGCCTTGGGCACTAGAAGAGTACGGTTTTAAAGTGATTGTTGCACCAAGTTTTGCCGACATATTTTACGGTAATTGCATTAATATTGGCTTATTACCGATAAAGTTAACCGAAGATGAAATTGAACAATTGTTTCAACTAGCACCTCATGCGCAGCTAACTTTACATATTGACTTACCCAACAATAAAGTAAGCTTTACTACAGCAGATGCTAAGAAAATTGATTTTAGCTTTAGTCTAAATAAATTCCAACAATACAGCCTAGAAAACGGTGTTGATAGTGTTGGCTGGACACTCAATAAGCTAGAGACTATCAAAGCATTTGAAGAAAAAATGCCAGCTTGGCAATAGCTTAAATTGTATTACTATGATCTACCAATTGGTTAATGCTGGTAAACTAAATTTTTCACCGCGATAAGTTAATATCACTTGTTGCGGTAAAATTTGATCAATAAATAAATTTTCTGCCACTTGATCACCTTCATAGCGATCGCGTCCGTTAACATTTACCCAACCTTCACCATCAGTGGCGTAAATATGCTGTTCAAATATCAAGCTAGGCACGCCTTGTTGAACCCAAAGTGGCATTTGCGTTAACGACTTAACTGATTGGTTTTCAATGGTATCTTGCACATTATTATTTACCTCTGCCGTTTCAACCGACTCATTTTCAATGGCCGCTTGAAATCGCGCTAATAAATCATCAGAAACACCATCAACTGATTGCACTTGCAACTGAGCTTCTGCTTCTTTTTTCAACTCAGCACTCGATACTTGCAACTGAACTTTTGCTTCTTTTTTCAACTCGACACTCGGTACTTGCAATTGAACTTCAAGCCCTTTTTGTAACTCAATACTCGGTACTTGCGACTGAGTTTCAGGTTCTTTTTGTAACTCGACATTCGGCACTTGCGGCTGAATTTTAGGCTCTTTTTGTAACTCGCTATTCACCTCTTGTACTTGAACTTCAGGCGCTTGTCCTTGCCCGAACCAAAATCCTGCCACTAAGACTACAAACAAAGTACCTGCTGCTATAGCTAATTTAACAGATGCATGTTGCCATAAGCTTTTAGGTAAATATTCTTCACCTAGTGCTTGCGCTGCGGCATTAAGCACTATTTTTTTATTCACCACAGCATTATTACCATTGTAGGCATCCATCAACGCACGATGGCATAATAAGTTAATCAGCCGAGGAATGCCTTGCGATAATTTATGGATGGTAGCTAACGCACTTTTATTAAATAATGCCCGATGACAATCAGCTACGGATAAACGATGTTTAACATAAGCGTTCAATTCTTCGGTATTTAATGGCAATAAATGATATCGCGCGGTAATACGCTGAGCTAATTGCCGTAAATCTCTACGCTGTAATAATTGCTGTAATTCAGGTTGTCCAATCAAAATGACTTGTAATAATTTTTTTGTATTGGTTTCTAGGTTGGTTAATAACCGCAATTGCTCTAATACTTCTGGCTGTAAGTGTTGGGCTTCGTCAATAATTAATAAAGTATTAATATCATTATGATGATTTTTCAATAGTTTTTCTGAAATTTTATCTGTCAGCGTTTTTAATGTCGCACCGGTTTTACGATACCTAATTTTTAATTGATCACATATAGTTGCCAACAGTTCTTGACTAGAAAGCATGGGATTTAAAATAAAAGCAACTTGAGTATTCTCAGGTAGTTGTTCCATTAAACAACGACTTACTGTGGTTTTTCCTGTACCAACTTCACCGGTGAGTAATACAAACCCCCCATTTCCTCCTAATATAGAGCCACCTAATCCATAGGTTAAATGCGCTAATGCTTCACGGTGTCTATCACTCATAAATAAATATTTAGGATTAGGCGCAATAGAAAAAGGCGGTTCGCTTAAGGAAAAAAAGTTGGTATACATAAAAATAAATTAATAAAATGTTGGGAAAGTACAGGTTAAAATTAACCTTTTACTCAATAGAAGTCCATTATTAATATCTTAAATTGGATATGGTAAACTCCCTATAATTATCCCATAACCTTGGCTCTACCTTTGTCACTTCCTCCGTTTGAAAATACTGAGATAAAACAACTCAACACTTACCTTGTTGGTGGCGCTGTGCGTGACAAATTATTAAACCGAACGGTAAAAGATCGCGATTATTTAGTCGTTGGTGCTAGTGTTGAGCAAATGCTGAAATTAGGCTTTGAACAAGTAGGTAAAGACTTTCCTGTTTTTCTTCATCCTCAAACAAAAGAAGAATATGCCCTAGCCAGAACAGAGCGAAAACAAGGCCAAGGCTATACTGGATTTTCATGTTACGCCGCACCCGATGTTACCATTGAGCAAGACTTACTGCGTCGAGATCTTACTGTAAATGCGATGGCAATAGACAGTAAAGGTAAAATCATTGATCCCTACGGTGGTCAAGAAGATTTAAAAAATAGAGTGTTACGCCATGTTAGCGAGGCTTTTGTTGAAGATCCTTTAAGAGTATTACGCGTTGCCCGCTTTGGCGCAAGATACCACGGTTATGGGTTTAGTATTGCCAACGAAACCTTAGCGTTAATGAAAAAAATTAGTGATAGCGGTGAATTAAAAACACTGTCTGGTGAACGTATTTGGCAAGAAATTCACAGCTGCTTATCTGAAGAAAACCCTGAAGTGTTTTTTCAACTATTAAAACAATGCCATGCCTTAAATGTATTATGGCCTGATTTGCATGCTTTATGGGGAGTACCCAATCCGGCACAATGGCATCCTGAAATTTGTAGTGGCATACATACCATGATGGTGTTACAACAGGCGGTAAAACTTACAACGCCAACGCACCCTAAAAAAGAAGTGATACGTTTTGCTGCCCTTTGTCATGATTTAGGTAAAGTATTAACGCTTGCTGAAAAGTGGCCAAGTCATCAAGGCCATGAAAAAGCGGGCTTACCTTTAGTGGAAAAAATATGCGCACAATTTAAAATACCGAATCAACACAAACAACTCGCGTTAAAAGTATGTGAACACCACTTACATTGCCATAAAGCTTTTCAATTAAAACCGAGTACTTTATTAAAAATATTCAATCAGTTAGATGTTTGGCGTAAACCGCAAGAGTTTGATGACTTTATGCTAGCTTGCAAAGCTGATTTTCTCGGTAGGTTAGGTTTTGAAAATTTTAGCTACCCACAAGCGCTTTACTTAAAAGAAGCGATGCAAGCAGCAACACAAGTTAACGCAAAAGTATTTGTTGCGCGTGGATTAAAAGGTATAGCCATAAAAGAAGCAATGAATGAAGCTCGAATAAAAGCCATTGCTCAAGTTAAAGCAAATCATCAACGTGAAAACGAAAGTCAATTTTCACCGGTAAAATAAGCTTCAATCGCTTTTTGGTAGTTTTTCATCGCATCAGGATCACCTTTATTACGTTGGCAAACACTTTTTTGATACTGATAATTAAAAACGTCAAACCAAAGATCTAATACGTTGGCATTATCATGTTCACCAAACATATCGAGTACTCTAGCGGCAATTTCTGCGGTAGAAAATTGATGTTCAAGTTCGGTTTTTCGAACCGTATAACGAGACTCTGCGCCTACAGGAGAATAATCATGATGAGAAAACATAACATTAGGATCAAATGACACCAAAGGAAAATCATTCAAATAAGGGCTTTTACGAAACATTTTTTTAGCTTCTCGCCAACTGCCATCGAGCATAATGAATAATGGTCTTTTGTCTGAAGAACAAGTGATCGCTTTGTTTTGTACAACTCGCTCTTGCTGGGCGTATTCTTGAGGAAATACTACAAAGGGTTGCCACTGTTCATCATCCAGCACGGCTTGTAACTCGTCATTTTTTTCAGTTCTTGACCATAAAAAAGCATAGGTATCAGGAATTAAATCGGCAATGAGTTTTCCGGTATTACTCGGTTTCAACACTTCGGTGTCATACATCAATAATAAAAATCCGGCATTACTGCTAATGGCTTTTTCATTTGCGGTAATTGCTAAAGGAGCGTGTTCACAAATACAAAATGATTTAGCTAACCGACATAGTTCACAGCGAACAACACGTTGTCCACGAGATTTATACGTGGTGGTACTAAGGCTTTTTCTATATTGAAATAATTGATGAACAGCGTGCATATAAATGGCTTAATTACCTAAATGAACTAATGAATGACAAATAAAAAATGAGAAGTAAAGCATAATAGCAAATGCTTCCACTTCATTCTTATTTATCGTAGGTATATATAGTAGGTATATATGCTCATATATCAGAGCATTTCAACAAAAAAGACTTACCAATAATTATCATGGCAAGCCTGAGGACGTGTAATTTTTACAATAGTGGCATTGTTAACTAAATTTCATTATGCAGATTGCGCGCTATTGTTATCACATTAATCGCTGACATTTCATCAATAGTTGCTTTTAATTGCTCTTCTAAGTGATCAATTTCAACAATAGATAAACAAAGCTTTTCCGCTTTTAATTCAATTTTTTCAGCTCTGCCTTCCATTTCATTTTCTATTGTTTCACCAAAATTTTCCATGCGCGTTTCAAAAGCATCCGTATCACCATTAGAAAATAACATTTCTTGACCAACAGCAACTAACAAACTTCCCATCGAGCTCATCACCGCTTTTTCAACCGCTGATTCAATACGATCTTCAAATTCATCACCGAGAAACTCATCACCATTTAAGCCATCAGCGCCAATAGTAAAGTCATGATCCATTGAAAAACGGGTTGAAATTTCTTCCTTAAGTGCTGATAGTTCTTCAATTAACTCTGCACCAACCTCATTCTCTTCGCCGAGCAATTCATCAAACACTAAACCAACGCCTTCTAGTGCTAAATCAACCCCTTCAAGCGCAATGTCTTTTACTTCTGGAACTAAGGTACGAATGCTCATGGAATAATCGTACACTAAAGCTTGTTGTTTTGAATTTAAATCAATAAGCTTGCCATCAATAATTAAGGTTTTATTATCAATAATTTTATAGAGAGTACGATCTTTTTTATCAAAAAATTCAAGTGTATTTTTATTGATAGTCAAACTAGCATCTAAATCAACATCACATGAATTATCATGCGCATAAAGTGCGGTTGAGGTGAAACTAGCCATAAGAGTTATGGCAATGGCTGTTTTAGTAAAAAGTGATTTCATCATAAGACCTTTGTAATAAATGTTTTTATTTATGTAATACGCTTGATATTACAAAAGTGATGCCAACTTTATTTATTATAAATATCAATAATATATAGATTTACCTTTTAAAAAGAAGAGCTAAAAACAAAAAGACATCGTTAAATTGACTAAAAATCAGTTAATTTAACAATGCCTTTTTATTACTCTCTTTAACAATTTTTTTTAAAATATAAGTTAAATGGTTAAATGGTTAAATGGTTAAATGGCGAATTTTAAAACTACGTCCTTTCATTTTACCTTTGGCTAACTTTCTTAACGCTATTTTTAATGCGCTCTTATTTACCGCAACATAAGCTTTATTATCAAGTACGTTAATTTTACCGACTTGAGTACCTTTTATACCGTTGTCACCGGTTAATGCGCCTAGAATATCACCGGGACGTACCTTTTGCTTTTTACCACCATCTATTTGTATTGTTGCCATATTAGCTTGTGGTCTTTCATTGGCGAGCACCGCTAATAAAGGTAAATCCTCAGAATGAATAACTTGCTCAAGGTAGTCTTCAAGTAAGCCAACTTTATAACTTTCTTTATCGCTAAATAATGAATAAGCCATGCCTTTACTACCTGCGCGCCCTGTTCTACCAATACGATGCACATGCACTTCACTGTCACGAGCAATGTGGTAATTGATCACTAAATCTAAAGAATCAATATCTAAACCGCGAGCCGCTACGTCGGTGGCAACCAGAATGGCCGCACTTTTATTGGCAAAACGTAATAAGGTTTGATCTCTGTCTCTTTGCTCTAAATCACCATGTAATGCCAACACGCTAAAACCATCATCGTGTAAAATATCAGCAATCATTTGCGTTTCTTTTTTGGTATTACAAAAAATAACGGTGGACTCAACCGACTTATCTAATAACAACAAACGTACAGCTTCAAGACGATCATCATCATTATCAACTTTATAAAAGTGTTGACTAATGGTTGATTTATCTTCACTAGCTGCCACTTTCACTATTACAGGATCAGTCATAATACTATCGCTAATCAACTGTATTTGTTTAGGAAATGTAGCACTAAACAACAAGGTTTGACGATTCTCAGGTGTTCGACCAATAATATTATCAAGTGCGGCTTGAAAGCCCATCTCTAACATTCGATCAGCTTCATCAAGGATAAGTAAATTCAAATCATCTAATTTAAGGGTACCTTTTATAACATGCTCTTCAATACGCCCGGGGGTGCCCACAATAATATGAGCGCCATGCTCTAATGAGCCAATTTGTGGTCCAAAAGGCGTGCCACCACATAAGGTAAGCACTTTGATATTATGAATAGCTCTGGCTAATTTGCGAATTTCTTTAGCCACTTGATCGGCTAATTCGCGTGTTGGACAGAGCACCATAGATTGAATACGAAAACGTTTTACTTGGAGTTTTTCAAGTAATGCTAAACCAAAAGCAGCGGTTTTCCCCGAGCCAGTTTTACCTTGTCCTATCACATCTTTACCCTTAAGCATTTCAGGTAAGGTTTGCGCTTGAATAGGCGTCATATTGATATAGCCCATTGAGGATAAATTCTCGACTAATTCAGTAGACAAGCTAAGCGATGAAAAATCGGTTGATGGTGTGCTCAAGATAAATGCCTCAATGAGTGATAAGTAATAAGTAAATAAATACAATTCTTTCAAGAGAAAGAGAATAGGCGCATAATATCAGGAATGCTTCCCCGTATAAAGAACTGATGAGACCACTTGTAAACACCACTTAGCCGGTTTGGGCAAACCATCCAACAAACAAAAAATGTGTAGATATAAACAATGAATCGTAAGAAAAAAATGAATAATGCGCTAAAAAAGAAACTTAAAAAGGCTAATTCAAAATTGCATACTAGCAATAAGCCTCGTTACATTTCTAAAGCTGAGCGTGCTAAACTCGAACAAGAACAATCATTAACGCAAGAGCAAAGTTCAATAGAAGCACCCGCTGAAAACACTGGGTAATAAAAAATAAAAAAGGCCTGTTGAAATATGATTAAATATTTCAACAGACCTTATAATTTCTTATTGATATTATAATTTCACTAAATTATTGCCCTCTTGTGCTAGTTAAAATACTCCATGCCTGCGCACAAGAAGATCACAAACTTAATGAAACTGGTATTACTCTACTGTTCCTTTAATTTTTTCTCTCATTTTTTGCACTACCAAATAAAAATAAGGTACCAGTAGCGTACCAAAAATGGTCGCGGCTATCATACCTGAAAGTACAGTAATACCTAAAGAAACACGGCTACCTGCGCCTGCGCCACTTGCAAACACTAAAGGTAGAACGCCTAAAATGAAAGAGAATGCGGTCATTAGTACTGCTCTAAATCGCATTCGTGCGGCATTCAGTGCGGCATTAAAAATAGTTTCGCCTGCACTTCGCTGTTCCATAGCAAATTCAACAATTAAAATCGCTGTTTTTGTTGACATGCCAATGAGCAAAACCAGTCCTACTTGGGAATAAATATTATTTGCCATACCTACCGCATACAGTGCTAGCATTGAGCCAAATAAAGCCAAAGGCACCGCCGCAATCACTGAAAAAGGAATAGTCCAACTTTCATATTGTGCCACTAAAAATAAATAGACAAACACTATCGCTAAAGAGAACAGTATTGGTGCTAAATCACCCGCTTCTAACTCTTGCTTAGATTGCCCCGACCATTCATAAATATAACCTTGTGGTAGCTTACTTGCTAATTCTTCCATCACCGCAATCGCTTGCCCGGAAGAGTAACCTGGAGATGCTTGTCCACTAATACTTGCACTACGATATAAATTGAAATGGCTTATTGTTGTCGGCCCTAAAATAGGCGTTAATTTAGCCAGAGTTGTTAACGGCACCATGTCATTGTCTTTATTTCGCACATAGTAATAACGTAAGTCTGAAGGGTCTTTACGAAACTTTGTTTGCGCTTGAATAGTAACGCGATAAGTACGACCAAATTGACTGAAATCATTAATATATAATGATCCCAATTGAGCTTGTAATGTGATGAAAATATCTGAAAGCGCGACACCTTGTGCTTTGGCTTTATTACGATCAACTTCCAAAAAATACTGCGGTACATTGGCACGAAAAGTACTAAATACTCGTGATAGCTCAGGTTGTTGGTTAGCTTCATAAATTAAACCATTCATCACTTGAGCAAGTTTGGCGGGATCACGCCCTTCGCTATCTTGCAATTTAAACTCAAACCCTGCACTACTTCCCAAACCGGAGATAGGGGGAGGACTAAAGACCATAATTTGCGCATCAGGCAATGACCAAAGTTTCCCCATTAACCGCTGAGTAATTTGTCTTAACCCTAATTCTGGCGTTGTTCGCTCACCCCAGTCTTTTAAAATAATAATGGCTAAAGCATTATTTGAACCTGCCCCGCCGAGCAATGAAAAGCCAGCAACGGTAATAATTTCTTCAACGGCAGCATCATCAGCAATAAGCGGGGTTATTTTATCTAAAACCACTTGAGTTCGGTTACTAGAAGCCGCATCAGGTAATTGAATATCGACAAATAGATAACCTTGATCTTCTCCGGGAATAAATGCAGTAGGAACCACGGTAGTTAACCAACCGGCACCCACAAAAATAATAGCGACAAATACGCCAACTCGTACCAACCTTTTCAACATAAAATTAACGATATTAGTATAACTTCCTGTCGCCTTAGTTATTAAGCGCTCAAAAGGTTGTAACCATTTTATGGGTTTCATGTTATCCGCACTCAGTAGAACAGTGCAAAGAGCCGGGCTCAAGGTTAACGCATTAATGGAAGAAATTATCACCGCAAAAGAAATAGTCACTGAAAACTGCTTATACAGCTCGCCAGTAATTCCGGGCATAAAACCAACCGGAACAAACACCGCAAGTAATACTAATGTGGTGGCAATAATGGGGCCAGAAACTTGTTCCATGGCTTTAGTTACCGCTTCTTTTATGGGGAGCTTTTCTTCTTTTAAAATACGTTCCACATTTTCAATAACAATAATGGCATCATCAACAACAATACCAATGGCGAGGACAAGACCAAACAAGGTTATCGTGTTAATGGAATAACCCATCAGTAACATAAAGGCAAAAGTACCAATAAGAGATACTGGAATGGCAAGGGTTGGGATAATAGTTGCTCGCCAATTTTGTAAGAAGATAAAAACGACCAAAACAACTAAAGCAATGGCTTGAAAAAGCGTGACTTTAACTTCTTCCATTGATTGAAGAATAAATTTTGTGGTGTCATAAGGGATGATATATTCAAGGCCATCAGGAAAGCGTTGAGATAATTTTTTCATCTCGGCTTTAACTAAGGTGGCAACTTCTGTTGCATTTGCGTCAGGCAATTGATAAATGACTAAAAATGCGGTTTCCTTGCCATTTAATCGCGCTTGAGATGAATAGTTTTCAGCGCCTAGCTCTAGTATTGCAACATCATTCAAATGCACAAAGTTACCATTTTTATGTGCTCTAATAATGGTTTGACCAAATTCTTCAGGTGTTTTAAGACGACCTTTGGCCTGAATTGAATACTCAAACTGCTGATTGGGTAACGTGGGGCTTGCACCTAATTTACCCGCAGCAACAATCATATTTTGTTCTTGTAATGCTTGTTGTATTTCAGCTATTGTAACATTTAAAGACGACATTCGTTCAGGGTTTAACCAAGCTCGCATGCTGTAAGTCATTTCACCCATAACTTCAGCAGAAGCGACACCTTTAATACGCCCTAAAGGCTCTACTAAATAGTTAGTGGCATAGTTACTTAAAAAAAGTTGATCTATGCCTTCTTGCTCAGAAAAAAGGTTAACGCCTAACAGCATACTACTGGATCTTTTCTTAACATTGACCCCTTGTCGTGTCACTTCGGCAGGTAAAGCACTGGTTGCCAAAGAAACCCTATTTTGTACATTAACTTGAGCGATATCACCATCAGTGCCAACTTTGAAAAAGACCGTAATCACCGCACTACCATTATTAGATGCTGATGACTCTATGTACATCATATCTTCAACGCCGTTAACCTGCTCTTCAATAGGTCGAATGACTGACTCTTCAACAACTTGCGCACTAGCGCCAGGGTAAACAGCCGATATTTGAATCTGTGGTGGCGTAATTTCTGGGTACATATTTACCGGTAATAAACCCGTAGCAATCAAACCCGCTAAAGTAATAATAATTGAAATTACAAAAGCAAATTTAGGCCGATTAATAAATGTTTTACTGATCATAGAATAATCCCTTACTTTCTATTTTTTATCGGGTGAAGCTAAGCTTGAAATAGTACCGGTTAGTGCATCAACTAACTTGATAACGGGTCTCACTTCAACGCCGGGCCTAACCTTTTGTAAACCTTCTATAATAACGCTATCACCCGTTTTCAATCCTTTTTCAACTAGCCACATGGCATTAATTCTTCGACCTAACACGACTTGTCGTTGTTTCACTTTATTCGTTTCATCAACAACCAGTACAAACTTTCCTTGTTGACCTTCTTGCACAGCAACCTGAGGCACAAAAGCCATTAATTCTTTTTGCTGACTTTCAATAATTAAGGTGACAAATAAACCGGGTAAAATAATATTATTAGGGTTGGCAAAAACAGCTCTTAATTCAACCGTCCCCATACCTTGCTCTATTGTTGTATCGGCAAAATTTAATTGTCCTTTTTCAGGATAATCTGAGTCATTAGGTAGGCGCAATGATAATTCTACCGCGACCTCTTTTGCTTTTTTATTGTGTTGGTGTTTTTGCACATAAGAAATATAATGACTTTCTTCAATTTGAAAGTTTACATAGATAGGATCCATAACCATTAACGTCGCTAACGTATCACTAGAGGGACTAATAACATTACCAACATTATAATTAACTTTACCAATTCTACCGGTAAAAGGGGCAACGATAGTGGTGTAGCTTAAGTCGAGTTCCGCTTTATCTACCGCTGCTTGTGCTGATTTTACTGCGGCTTTAGCTTGTGATTCTTCCGTTGTTAAACGATCAAAGTCGGATTGTGAAATGTAGCCATCACCAATAAGTTCTTTAGCTCTTTTTAAATTACGTTTGGCATTATCTTCACCTGACTCTCTACTACTCAAATCCGCTTTTGCTGCCGCTAATACTGCTTCATAAGCTGTGGGGTCTATTTTCAATAGCACCTGATCTTCTTTAACAACAGTACCTTCTTTGAAATGACGCTCAAGTAACTCACCTTCAACACGTGCACGTAAGTTAGCCTTTTTCGAAGCCTGTGTTCTAGCAACAAATTCTCGATAACTGCCAACTTCTTCGGTGTTTATTTGATAGACCGATACAGCGGGTGGTGGGGTTTGTCGTTTTTCTTCTGGTTGACTACAAGCGGTAAGTATTAATAAGGCTAAGCTCAATAGCGTGATTTGTTTATTTGTATTGAGTATGAATAAATTTTTAGGCATCAATATATTCCTTGTATTTTAATGCAATTAATTCGCAGTTATTAGTAGTATATTACATAACCAATTTTTAATATTGTACTTATTTATAAAAAGGGAGAATCATCGGTTTTTTAGAATAAAAAACAACAAAAAAGAGCTGCTAATTAACTCAACAGCTCTTAAATAATTTACAGATTATGATTTCTTGCTTAAGTTTATGATTTATAAATTAAGCTAAATTCATCTCCTGCACTTTCTCATGCGCAATATCTGGCGTAGTCGCATCAGGTTTTGTATGTAAATTAGCTTTTAATTGTCCTTTACGATGTTTTAATGCAGCATCAAGTTTTTTTGCTGCTTTGGTAATAGCGGGATACATCACTTCATCAGCGCCGGTCGCCGATATTCGTCCACCTTCATAGTTTGTGGTAAGTTCTACTTGATGTTTATGGTGCTCTTTAGAAATAATCACGTCTAGCGAGATTAGGGTTGGAAAGTGGCTTGCTATTTTTGAAAATTTTTCCTCAATGTGTTCTTTTATTGATTCATTTACTTCTACGTGGTGACCAGAAAGATTTATTTTCATAAGTATTCCTTTTAGCTATTTATTACTAAATAAATAAGTTTTAGATAGTACTTTTAATCGATGTTCTATTATAAATCTGAGGGTAAAATGCAAAAAAACAAGTGCTATATATAAAATATTTTTCTTACATTTCTCTTGCCTCTCATCATTAAACTTAGCTCAAAAAACAGCAGAACACTATTATTCTATATCAAGGAAAGGTTACTATTTATTGAATTCTTTTTACATCAAACAATTAGCGGTTAATAAATTTTAGAAAATAAAGTGCATGATAGCCAAAGCAAACAAACCGGCTAGAATATCATCAAACATAATTCCAAAGCCTCCTGCCAGTTTTTTATCAGCAAGTGAAATAGGCCAAGGTTTTAAAATATCAAAGAAACGAAATAACACAAAGCCAACGAATAAACTTTGCCAACTCAGTGGGATCATAAACATGGTAATTAAAAAGCCCACAAATTCATCCCAAACTATTGCCGGGTGATCATGTGCGCCAACATCTTTGGCGGCTTTACCGCATATATAAATACCACTGACGCTCATCACAACAAGTACGATAGCATAGTGTAAAGGTGAAAGACCCATGAGCAATAAATACAGTGGAATTGCGGCAATGGTACCAAAAGTACCCGGCGCTTTAGGCGCAAGACCACTACCAAAACCTAATGCTAAAAACTGTATAGGATCAGATAAAGTAAACTTAACACGGTGATTTTTTTTAGTCATTAGCTTGGCATTTATTTAAAAAGAATAATTATTTAATAAGTACAGTCATTTAATAAACACTGTTAAGCTTTTTCTGTCACGCTAAAATGCTCAAAACCTGAGGTATTAATCGGTACAGGTTTATTATTTAGCGTGGTAGTAATACTTCGAGAAGTATTTATTTGACCAATACATGTGATTGTAGTTCCTGCATGTGACAACGCGGTTTCCATACCTACTTTATTATCTTCCGCAACCGTAAATAATAATTCATAGTCATCACCGCCAACTAAGGCTAACGAATTAGCTTCATCACGGGGTAATGCCGCTCGCAATATTGTTGATAACGGCAAAGCATCAAGTACAATATTGGCACCAACATCAGATGTTTTACATAGATGCCCAAGATCTGAAATTAAACCATCAGAAAGATCAATCGCAGAAGAGGCAAATTCTCGCAAGGTTTGCCCTGCAAGTACTCTAGGGTTAGGATAATCAAGTTTGGTTTGCATTTCGAGAATATCTGCCTCTTGTAAGGCAACTTTACCGTTTATATGCTGCAATGCTAATGCCGCACTGCCAAGCTCTCCTGTGACATAAAGCCAATCACCTGCTTTAGCGCCTGCGCGAGTTAAATATTTACCCGAAGGAACTAAACCTTGAGCGGTAATAGTAATACTTAATGGTCCTTGCGTGGTATCTCCTCCAATCAGTTCAACATTATAGTATTCACACAGCTCAAAAACGCCCTGACTAAATTCTGTCAACCACTTTTGGTCAACCTCGGGTAAGGTGATTGCTAATGAGATCCAACTCGGTTTTGCGCCCATGGCTGCAATGTCTGACAAATTAACAGCAATGGCTTTATGACCAATGGCGCGAGGTGATGTTGTTAACGGAAAATGAACACCCGCAACTAAAGTATCTGTTGTAATAACAATACTTTGATTTTTTGGCGGCTCTACTACCGCACAATCATCGCCAATACCAAGCGCAACATCTTTGCGCTTTACGCTTTGCTCGGTAAAGAAATTTTTTATTAATTCAAACTCTTTCATAATTTATTAACAACATACCTGTTTATTACTGCTTTTTAAAACAACAGAAACTACGCTTGAGGACGAATTATTTTGACAACTTTATCTAACACACCATTAATAAACTTATGACTGTCGTCTGCCGCAAAAGATTTCGCTAACTCTATGGCTTCATTGATAACAACACGATAAGGCACATCTAGGCAGTCACTAAGCTCAAAGACTGCAACACGTAAAATAGCTTTTTCAACATGATCAATATCATCAATAGGGCGATCTACATAAGGTGTTATAGCAAGATCTAATTCGTTTACACGCTTAGTAACGCCTCGAAGTAATTGCTGAAAGTATTCAATATCAAATCGACGAGCACTATTATCAGTTAAAAAGTTAACTTCAATATCCGTTACAGAGTTTTGACTAATTTGCCATGAATAAATAGCTTGAACCGCTAATTCACGCGCTTTTCTTCTAGGTGAAGGTTTCACAATATATTCCTTAAAAACCAGCTAAATTTTAGCTAATACATTAACCATTTCTAAAGCACCAAGTGCCGCTTCTGCACCTTTATTACCGGCTTTAGTACCAGCACGTTCAATGGCTTGTTCAATTGAATCTGTGGTGATAACACCAAAGGAGACTGGAATTCCAGAGTCTAAACACACTTGCGCTAAGCCTTTATTGCATTCACCGGCAACAAAATCAAAGTGAGGAGTACCACCACGAATTACAGCGCCAATAGCAATAATGCCATCAACCTTACCTTTAGCTGCTACTTTTTTTGCCGCCAAGGGTAATTCATAAGCACCCGGAACTCGAACAATGGTAATATCATCATCGGTAACACTACCATGACGTTTCAAAGCATCAACAGCGCCGTCTAATAAACTATCAACAATAAAGTGATTAAAACGTGATACAACAATGGCAAATCTTTTGCCTTTTGCCTCAAATGAACCTTCAATAATATTCATATAACTGTTTCCAAAAATTAAAACTAATTCGAAATTTTCGCAATTCTAACAAATTGCAACTCGGTTAGGTACTCGTTTATTAAGTTTGTCTATTTTTCTATTACTCTAAATCTTCAAATTCATCTAAAAACGCATCAATTTCAGCTTCTTGGTTTTCATCAACAATAACTGGTGGATTTCCATCATAAAGTCGATAATTCATACTTTGAAAATAGGCATTTTTAATAAACTCATAAGAGTCTACAGACTCTACAACGATCTGCTCTTGATCACGAATGGCTGATCTTTTTTCTAGCCCTATTACGCTCAAACGTAATAGATTAGGCCAAAAATCGATAATGGCTAAAGGCCAATACAAGCCATCAATATAATCACCAACTTCTTCTCTAACTGAACTTGGGCCTAGCGCAGGTACAACTAAATAAGGTCCATCGCCAACGCCATAACTACCTAATACTTCCCCAAATTCTTCTTGTTCTCCTGACCAACCAAAATCAGTCGCAGGATCATAAAAGCCGAATAATCCCATAGTAGAATTTAACACAAAACGCCCGGTGCTTTTGGCTGCATCGTTAAACTTGAGCTGTAATACATTATTAATAATACTTGAAGGCTCATTTAGGTTTAAGGCCATATTATATAAACCTGTTCGTAAAAATGGCGGGGTATAGGCCGTATACAATTCAGATGCTGGTTTAGCGATATATTTATCGGCATAGTTCCAGGTAAAATCCCAAAAGGGTCTATTAAGTGATTCAAAGGGATCTCTTGGATCACTCAATTCATTTGAATTGATAACTGCTTGCTCTTCATCTAAATGTTGTGATGTTGTTGAACATGCTGATAACAAGAGCAATGCAATTAACAAACAGATTCGTGATAAATGAGATAACAACAATGCCACAGAGCTTATATCCTTGTTTTTCTACAAACAACTAAAATAGGGGTATATCAAACAGATGAAGTTTACCATGAAATTAACAACAAGGTAAAAATGAAATAGGATGATTTGTTACAATTTAAGAGCGAATTAAGAGCGAATTTTCTGTTGATACATAGACATAAGCATTTCAACTTCTGGGCGAGGTAATTCACATTCCTTCATAATTTCTTCAATATCAACACCTTTAGACGCTAATTTAAAGGCAAGCGAATAGAGTTTATCTTCACCACTTTGATCTTGAATTTGAGTCAATAATACTTGTTGATCATTCAACTGTTGCTGCAAAGTTTTGACGCGATGCTCAAGTTGTTTTGATACTTGAACATTTTCTAATGAAGATTGCTCATAATTAGCTGCCATTGTATCAAACATTGATTTTAACTCGTTTATTGAATGCAGGTTCGCTAAACGTATGTCATCAACCAATAACGAATTTGCTTGCAATTGAGTTTCAAGCATACCTAACTTTGATTTAAGCGAAGTATGCCGTATAAAGAAAACAATAATACTTGTTATGCTTAATAGCAGTGCCAATACAGCAATAATAGGAACAGTTAATAATGGCATAAGTTTTCTTAGTTCTACTCTCTCTGAATAAAAAATTAACTATGCACTTGGCTCAGAAAAAACTTAATTTTCACTGTAAGGGGTAATTTATTGCCCTTTTGACGGAGTAAAGTCCACCCTACAAGTGATATTTTCTAAATTAATAATGAATACTGAGTTATCTACATAGACACCTAAGTTAAGTTAAGTTAAATTAATTAAAATTGCTTAAGCTCATCCCATTCATCGTCAGAAAGTAACTTATCTAAATCAACAAGAATTAGCAGTTCTCCGTCGCGATTAGACACGCCTTGAATAAACTGAGCACTTTCTTCATTACCAACATTGGGGGCAACATCAATTTCTGATGCTTTTAAATAAACAACTTCAGCAACACTATCCACCAAAATACCAATAACTTGCTTTTCTGACTCAATAACCACAACACGTGTATTATCAGTAATATCACAAGACTCTAAGCCAAAACGTGAGCGTGTATCGATCACCGTTACAACATTGCCACGCAAATTAATAATACCTAACACGTAAAGTGGTGCGCCAGGTACAGGGGCAATTTCACTATAACGTAAAACTTCCTGCACCTGCATTACATTAATACCATAGGTTTCTTTTTCTAACTTAAAGGTTACCCACTGTAATACTTCGTCATTTGCATCTGTTTTATTATTACGTCTTTCATCGGACATACGAATTGCCTCTCAAATTATCTATTAAATTAATACGATTCATTACTCATTTTCTGGGTAAATACCACTACCTTTATTAAGTAATTTAATCAATGCCTCTACATCAAGTAAAGCACACATTCTGTTTTTTACTAACCCGGCTAACCAAGGTCGCTTACTAGGTGAGTCTAACCACTTCACATCATCTTGCGATAAGGTTACCGTATCAACTAAATTTTCAGCCGTTAAGCCCCACTGACTATTATCTAACATGATAATATATTGATAGTTTAGCGAATTTTTTAACACTTCGTCACATTTTTCTGGCATGACCCATAAAGCAGTATCAACCACATTGATTTTTTCATCTCTATGAAGCATAACGCCTTTAAACCAATTAGGTTTCCCCATTAAACCGGTCGTTTTTTCAACATTATGAATACCACCAAGCTCAATAAGTGGTACGGCAATGGTTAAGCCTGCAACACTGAAAAATAAGGCTTGAAAATTCCCTTGACGATACAACTTTTCAGGCGCTTTAACTATGTTATTACTACTTTTATGAGTAGTTAATGGTGTTAAAACGGCTTTTGTTTCGATTGCTTTTGTGCGTTTAGTTACTGTTTTTTGCTGAGTTGAAACGGTTATCTCAGCATTAACATTTTGCAGCAGTTTTTCTAAACGCTTATTCTCTACTGTAGCTGACTGCGACGGTATTACCTCGGCAATTTCATCATCTGTTAATAAATCAGACAAATAACTTTGCATAACTTTTTTGCTGGCTGCTAACGACTTTGCCATTTAACTTTTCGCCTTTTTTTGTGCTGACGTTTGCTTAATTAAATAATTCAGCAAACTTTTATAAGCAAAAACTCCACGAGAATTTCTGGCAAAGTGAGAAGGCACTTGTTGTGCAACGCTTGCATTTCTAAAATTAGTGTCAATAGGAACAACACCTGGCCACACTTTATCGCTGTAATCCTCTTGTAATTTTTTAAAGGCTAAAATGGAAGCTTTAGTGCGTTTATCAAACATCGTTGGCACAATAGTATATTGAAACGGGCTTTCTTGTTCCCCTTGCATAATCTCCATTGTTTTGATCATTCGGTCTAAACCTTTTAAGGCTAAAAATTCCGTTTGTGCCGGTATAACAATATGATCTGCAGCCGCTAACGCGTTCACCATCAATACGCCCAACACTGGAGGGCAATCCATCAAGACATAATCGTATTCATCTGCTACTTTTTGTACTGCTTTTTTCAGCACTAATCCCATACCACCTTTAGTACCTAAAGAGCGATCTAATGTGGCTAACCCCATAGTAGCGGGTAATATATCAATATTTTTATATTGAGTGGGACACAAGCTTTGTAAAATTTGCTCTCTTGATGAAATTTGAATAAATAAGTCATAAACACTGAGATCTAAATCTTCTGACTCAATGCCAAAATAGTAGCTCAGTGAGGCATGAGGATCTGTATCAATTAATAATACACGTTTACCCTGCTCCGCCAATAAACCGGCTAAGGCAATAGTTGATGTTGTTTTGCCAACACCTCCTTTTTGGTTTGCTACAGTCCAAACTACCAATGGCTTTTCCTAATTATCACGTTGTGGTTGTACTTTTTCAGTACTTTCATTGCGGGTGGTAATGCGAATACCCCCATTATCCAAGCGGATAATTTTAATATTGTTATCTTCTTCTCCGGGTTCAGTAATATTAGTAATTGCCTCTACCTCTTTAATACTAATCGTTGGCGTATTCAGTAAATTAGATTTCTCTATTCCGTACTTAGAAATGGCAATAACTACCTTCCTATTTTTCGCGCGCCCTTGTTTAGTGGTATTATCTGCACTTGGGTAATATTGCCCATACCCTTCGATCGCCATACGAGCCGGATTCATGGCTAGTTCTTCTAAAACGCGCAATATTGATGTTGCTCTATAGACAGACAATTCCCAATTAGAAGAGAAAATTTCAGTATTGATGGCTTGATTATCAGTATAGCCTCTAATCCTAACAAAATTACTTGCCGAGCCAATAACTTCATAAATTACGATTAAAATAGTTTTCGCTGAACTCGTTGGTGATGAAGATCCACTGGGGAAAAGTAAGCCACTATTTAACTCAATTTCCAACCAGTCACCGTCAATTTGTAACTGAGCAAAGCCTGATTCAATCAATTCATATAATGCTTCATGTAACTCTTGTTCAAGTGAGGTTAAATTACTGCCTACTTGAGCATCTGAAATATTCGACAGTACTGGTTCGCCTTCTAACAATTCAGGCCCAGATTCATCTAATATGCCGTTACCGTATAGTTTTTTATTCGTTTTGCTCGTATTAACCGGCAATATATCATCACCATGACCACGATTTTTAGGCAACTCATCATTGGCTTGAAAAACTCGACCAAAAGATTCGGTTATCGTTTCATAAGATTTTTCATTGACCATTGCCATCGCATAAAGCACAACAAAAAGAGCAAAGAGTAGCGTCATATAGTCGGCATATGATACTAACCAACGATGAACATTATCATGCTCTACTGAGTGTCTGCGACCACGTAAACGATTCATTGCTACAACCTAAATGCCGACAATTTATTTTCAATGGCATGCGGGTTTTCACCATGCGCAATAGCAACTAAACCTTCAGCAATCATTTCACGATACATCGTTTGTTGATGAATAATCGCTCTAATTTTATTGGCTATAGGTAAGTAGATAAGATTTGCAAAACCAACACCATAAATAGTGGCAATAAAAGCGGTTGCTATACTTTCTCCCAATAATGCAGGATTTGCTAGATTTGACATTGCGTGAATAAGCCCTAGCACCGCACCTAAAATACCAATAGTTGGGCTATATCCGCCCATAGATTCATAGAGATTGGCTGAGCGTAAATTGTGTTCACGGTATATATCTAGATCTAATTCTAAAGCAACTCTAAAGCTTTCAGGCTCAACACCATCAACTAATAAATTCAAGCCCTTATAGAGGTAGTTATCTTCTTGGTCTAAAGCAATTTCTTCTAAGGCTAAGTAACCAGATTCTCTCGATTTATCTGCCCACATAACAATATTTTCAATTCCCTCTTCAATATCATATTGGGGGGGATAAAAAACCCACTTTAACAAAGAAAGTGCATGTTGAAATTGTACGGTTGATGACTGCAACATAACGGCGCCCATCGTGCCACCAAAAACGATCACAAAAGCAGGCAGTTCAAATAGATCGGTAATTGCACCGCCATCTAAACTAAACCCAATATAAATGGCTAATATGGCAACAAATAGCCCAGCAATACTGAGCTTATCCATGCTTTATTTCCTTAAGTATTGAGCTTGCTATAGTATCAAGTGACAAAGATAATTGTGAAATACCGGCCACATGCACGGCTTGCGGCATACCATAAACAACACATGACTGCTCATCTTGTGCCCAAATTGTTGCGCCTTTAGCTTTTAACATTCGAGACCCCTCCCTGCCATCAGCGCCCATTCCCGTTAATATTACTCCAAGCACATCGCCAGCAAAAACTTTTGCCGCTGAGCCAAAACTAATGTCAACACTCGGTTTAAAGGTTATTTTCACTGAGTCATCATTAAGTATTTTTATTTTTGGAGCATTTTCTGTACCAGTAAGAACCATTTGACGACCACCGGGAGCCAAATAGGCACAGCCCGGTTTTAATACATCACCCTCTGCAGCTTCTTTCACTGTTATTTTACATAATGAATTCAATCTATTAGCAAAAGCCAAAGTGAACGCCGCCGGCATATGTTGAACAATAATAATAGGTAGAGGAAAATTTTGAGGGAGCTGAACTAATACTTTCTGTAATGCTACAGGCCCACCAGTTGAAGTACCTATCGCCAATAATTTGTAATTTTTTCCGGAACTTTTACTGACGGCAGGGCTTAGCGAAGCCGGTTTATCTTGAGTAGGCGACTTTAAAACTGTTGAGGTATTACTCACTGGTCGAGAATTTGATCGCGTAGTTTTTGGTGTATCAACAACGTTATTTATTCTACTAGAAGAAGATAATCGTGACCTAGTAACATCTCGTTTTTTAGCAATTTGGACAACTCGTTGGCGTAATAAACTACCTGCTTCATCACTACTTTTTGCTATTTCGCTAAATTTCTTAGGTAAGAAATCTAATGCTCCCGCTTCTAAGGCGTCTAATGTTGATTTTGCGCCTTGGTGTGTTAACGACGAAAACATTAAAATGGCTGTTGGCGAGTTTTTCATGATCTGCTTAACCGCAGCAATGCCATTAAGAACGGGCATTTCTATGTCCATAGTAATTACATCAGGCTTAAGTGATTTAGCCTTATCAACCGCTTCTTGCCCGTTTACTGCAACATCGATGACTTCTAACTGAGCATCTTTATTAAGAATATCAGTTACTCGACGTCTAAAAAAACTTGAATCGTCAACAACGAGTACCTTGTAGGTCATGTACTTCCTCTACTTATCTCAATAAAATCAGATCTACTTGTCAATTAAATTAACTTTTTTTAAGCTATATATTTTTTCAGATATATAACCATGAAAACAGATCTTAAAATATAAATTATGAACGTAATTTCTTATTCATAGGTAATTTTTTAGCATAAAATTTCAGCATATTAGGAATATCTAAAATCAATGCGATACCTCCATCACTGGTAATTGTTGCGCCTGCCATACCTGGCGTACCATGCAGTAAACGATCAAGTGGTTTGATAACGACTTCTTCTTGACCAATAAGGCGATCAACAACAAAGGCTATTTGTTGATTGCCTAACTGCACAATCACGACATGACCTTTATCACGAGGTTTTTCAACAAAATTACGCACTAACCACTGATCTAGATAAAACATAGGAATTGCTTTTTCACGAACAATTATGGTTAATTGCCCATCAACACTATTGGTATTGGTTAAATCTAAATGGAAAATCTCATTAACAGCAGCTAAAGGCAAAGCAAATGTTTGTTCGCCTATTTCAACCATTAACGTCGGTAAAATAGCTAACGTAAGTGGTACTTTTATTTCAAGTACGGTACCTACCCCCATTTCTGAGTCAATATTAACCGTACCATTTAATTGAGTGATTTTAGTTTTAACCACGTCCATGCCAACACCACGCCCCGAAACTTCAGAAATTTCAGTTTTTGTGGAGAATCCTGGAGCAAATATTAAACTATAAGCTTCTTTATTTGACATTCGTGCTGCTGCATCAGCATCTAAAACACCACGGTCAATAGCAATATTTTTAAGCTTTTCTGCATCCATACCGGCACCATCATCTTTGATGGTTAAAAGGATATGATCACCTTCTTGTGAAGCGGAAAGTAACACAGTACCTTCACGAGGCTTACCTATCGCTTCACGAATATCTGGCTCTTCAACACCGTGATCCACTGAGTTTCGCACTAAATGCACTAAGGGATCAGCTAATGCTTCAACTAAGTTTTTATCTAAATCAGTATCTTCGCCTTCAAGAACAAGTTTTATATCTTTATTCAAACTACGTGCTAAATCACGTACTACACGAGGAAAGCGGCCAAACACTTTTTTGATTGGCTGCATGCGGGTTTTCATTACCGCACCTTGTAAATCTGTCGTTACCGCATCTAAGTTTGTAACTGCTTTATTCAAATTTTCATCGTCAGAGATTAACCCTAAACTGGTTAGACGGTTTCTAACTAAAACTAATTCGCCAACCATATTCATGATTTGATCAAGACGTTTAGTGTCAACCCTAACGGTGGTTTCACCTTGTGGCGCTATTGGCTGAGCTTTTTTCGTTGGTTTAGCCGCTGCTTTTTTAGCGGGGGTTGGCTTGGCTGAAGGTTTAACTGCAGGTGTTGGCGCTGCCTTTTTAACGGCAGGCTCCGGTGTTGGAGTTGTTTTAGCAACAGGCGCGGGAGTTACCCCAGCTTTAGGCGCATTACCTTTACCATGAAGTTCGTCTAATAGACTTTCAAATTCAAGATCGTCAATTTCATCTGAAGAACTACTCGACGCAGCACTAGCAGTTGGATTAACATCAGCAGAAAAAGCACCTTGACCATGAAGCTCATCTAATAAGGATTCAAATTCATCATCTGAAATATCATCACTAGAACTGACACTAACCGTTGGAGTAGGCTTAGCGGGTGTTGAAGCAGGGGCTGAGGGGCTGCCTCCGCCATGTAATTCATCAAGTAAACGCTCAAATTCATCTTCGCTCATTTCATCAGAGGAATCAGACGTTGTTGAAACTGTTTCAGGAACAGCAACTTCAACAACCGCTTCTTGAATCGGTTCTACAGCGGCTTCTTCTTCACCTTCAGGTACACTTAAACGATGTAACTCTGCAAGTAAATCAGCATCAGCTGGAACTAATTCTTCAGCACTTTTTACTAAAGCAAACATATCATTAACAGTATCAAGTGCTGATAATATGGTATCCATTAATTCAGCATTAACACTACGTTGACCATTACGCAGTAAATCAAATATATTTTCAGCACCATGACAAACGTCAACTAAATGAGCTAAACCAAGAAAACCGGCGCCGCCTTTAACGGTATGAAAACCTCGAAAAATACAGTTAAGTAAATCTGAATTATCAGGATCATTTTCAAGCTCAACTAACTGCTCTGAAAGTGCTTCTAGTATTTCGCCGGCTTCAATTAAAAAATCTTGTAGAATTTCTTCATCTGCTTCAAAAGACATGCAGCAACTCCCGTTAGAATCCTAAACTTGATAAAAGATCATCAACATCGTCTTGATCTTCAACCACATCATCTCTGTTCTCTGTGTTAACAATTGGCCCTTCAACTAAGTTTTCACCTACTTTAGGTTTCAGTTTTTCGTCTGGCATTTCAGTTGTTATACCAAAAACTGTTAACATATTTATTAAACTATCTTCAACTTCACGAACAAGATCAATAACTTTACGAATAACTTGCCCAGTTAAATCTTGAAAATCTTGCGCCATTAACACATCGGTCATGAGTGTATGAATATGGTCTGTTTCTTTACCCGTTGTTTTCAATAAGGTATCTATGTCAATACATAATGTTTTAAATTCTTTCAAATCTAAATCATTACTCATTAGTTTAGACCATGACGGGTTAACAGCTTGTATTTGTTCTGAAATAGTATCAACAACGGGAAAAATAGCTTCAACGGCATCCATCGTTTTGTTTGCCGCTTCTTCTGTGCGCGTTATAACAAAGTTCAACCGTTCTTTTGCGTCAGGAATATCTGCCGTCGCTAAGTCACTCAAACGAGAGTCAACTTGAAAGTTGGTTAAAGAGTCATGCAGTTGTCGTGTTAATTTACCAATTTCAGCAAATAACTCAGAATTGATCGGGTTTTGAATTTCAGCAAGAAGTGCATCAGCTTTTTCTTGCTGATCATTTTCTAAAAATTCAACCATCGATTTTGCTTGCTCTAAAGAGATTTGCCCCGCCATTGCTATACTCATGCAAAGTCCTTAATACTTATTCAAAACCTGCTTAGCTCAAATAATAAAATTAGCGCTAAGAGCCTTAAAGAATTCCTCTAAAAACAATTATTTTCACAAAACGTCAGTTTTGTATAAAAGCTTAAGAGTTGTTCTAAAGCTAAAGATTAACCTAAACGCTCAAAAATTTTATCTAATTTGGTTTTTAGCGTTGCAGCAGTAAATGGTTTTACAATATAACCATTTACACCCGCTTGAGCCGCCATAACAATTTGTTCTTTTTTGGCTTCAGCGGTAATCAATAAAACAGGAATATGAGCTAAGCTAGCATCGGCTCGAATTGCTTTTAATAAATCAATTCCTTGCATACCAGGCATGTTCCAATCGGTTACCACGAAATCAAAATCACCACCTTGAAGCATAGGTAATGCGGTACTGCCATCATCTGCTTCTTGAATGTTGGTAAAGCCCAAATCGCGCAACAAATTTTTCACTATTCGTCTCATCGTTGAAAAATCATCAACTACAAGCACTTTCATATTTTTATCCAAGGCACCCTCCGGCGAAAACATTCAAAATTATTCGGTGTGTAAATTATTACTTACTTATAATAATCGTTAGCTATTGTACTCAACTTTGCCAAGATTGCATACGAGCTTTTAACCGATGCATTGCTTGGCTATGAATTTGGCTTACTCTTGACTCACTAACATCAAGAACTTGACCTATTTCACGTAAATTCAATTCTTCATCATAATATAAAGACAGTACTAAAGCTTCGCGCTCGGGTAAAGACTTTATGCACTCACTTAACCCTTTTTTAAAAGCACTGTGTTCAATACTTTGATATGGATCATCACCATGGCAACTTTCATCAAATTTAATAGAATCTTGGTTAATACTTAGATCGTCAATCCCCAGTATTTTGCCTGTGCTAACCTCACTTAATATATGATGGTAGTCATTTAACGAAATATCAAGTTTTTCAGCCACTTCACTATCAGAAACATCGCGACCTAATTTGGCTTCTAATTGTTTAATGGCTTCGCTAATCATGCGACTATTTTTATGAACAGAGCGCGGAGTCCAGTCACCACGGCGTATCTCATCTAACATAGCACCGCGAATACGAATGCCTGCAAAGGTTTCAAAACTTGCACCTTTACTATTATCAAAGTTATTTGCCGCTTCAAATAAGCCTATCATACCTGACTGAATAAGATCATCAACAAGTACACTTGCCGGTAATCTTGCTAGTAAATGATAAGCAATTCGTTTGACCAAAACAGTATGCTGCTCAAGCAGTACCGTTTTATCAATTTGATTGTTATAGGCATTGGCTTTTACCACGTTATGCTATTCTCACTCAAATGATTTAATGTGATTAAAATATCCATTTACGATGACGTTGTTTGAAAAGCTATTGCTCTAATAGCTGCTCAATAAAAAATTCTAAATGACCTGACGCATTATGAGGAACAGGCCAGTTGGTAATTTTAGTGGCTAAGTTTTTAAATGCTTTAGCTGCGGGTGAATCAGGAAAAGCTTCTACAATAACCTGTTGCTTTCTTACTGATTTCCTAATATTTTCATCAAAGGGGATGACGCCAACCAATTCTAAAGCAACATCTAAAAATCTATCAGTAACTTTAGTCAGCTTGCCAAATAATTGTTGACCTTCTTTAGACGTTCGCACCATATTAGCAATAACTTTAAATTTGAAAACGCCATGATCTCGACTTAGTAATTTCATCAGAGCATAACAATCAGTGATTGAGGTTGGCTCATCACAAACGACTAACATAACGTCTTGTGCTGCCCGCGTAAAACTCAATACCATGTCTGAAATACCTGCCGCAGTATCAACAATCAAAACATCAAATTGCGTTTTCATGTCACTAAAAGCACGAATTAATCCAGCGTGTTCAGACGGCGTTAAATCAACCATAGATTGAGAACCCGAAGTGGCTGGAATAATTTTAATTCCAGCGGGGCCTTCAATAATTATATCATCGAGTTCATATTCTCCAGATAATACGTGCGACAAATTGTGTTTTACCCGTAAACCTAACATAACATCAACGTTAGCTAGGCCTAAATCGGCATCAAGTACTAAAACGCGTTTTCCCTGTTGACCTAGCGCTATCGCGGTATTAAGTGACACATTGGTTTTACCAACGCCCCCTTTACCTCCCGAGACTGCTATAACTTTAATTTTTTGTAAGTCTTGCATTTTTCTTAAGCCACTCGCTTGATCTGTCATTAATTTATTACTTCTATTTATCTAAGGATAGCTTGTACTTACTTAATCTATTCATTCATAACAGTTAAGCCATCGCCGGAGTCACAGGCATTGTTCGCAAAGATACGGTATTTTTTGTTGATAACTTAGTTGCCATCTTATCAGCAAGCGTAACTAATTTCTCAGCATTTGCAACTTTAATGTCTTCAGGAACTCTTTGACCATCAGTAAGATACCCTATTGGTAACCCATTTTGAATTGAAGTTGTAATTATTTCGCCAATACTGACACTTTCATCAAGTTTAGTATAAATACAACCCGATAATGGTACTTTTTTAAAGCGTTCAACATTTTCTTGCATAACTTGTTGCTGACAATTAGCCGCTAATACTAAGTAATTACGAATTCTAACGCGAGAATTTGATACTAAGGTGGTTAAATTTTCAGCTAATCGAATATCTCGTTGCCCCATTCCTGCAGTATCAATTAAAATTAATTTCTTTTTAGCGAATTTTTGCAATAAAACATCAAGTGTTTGACTATCTTTTGCTAACTCAACCGAACAACCTATTATTTTTCCATAAGTCATTAATTGATCAAAGCCTGCAATTCTAAAAGTATCGGTTGAAATAAGTGCGACTTGGTCACTACCATGGGTTTGTGCAAATCTGGCCGCAAGTTTGGCAATCGTGGTGGTTTTTCCAACACCGGTCGGACCCACTAAAGACACCACACCACCTCGATGGATAATATCATTTTGGGTGGTATTAATTTGCTGTGCAATTAAATGTTTGGCTTGTTGCCATGCCTGATTTTTATTATTTTGAGCCGGTACATAACCGGCTATTTGATCGGCTATTTGTTCATTTAACCCTAATGCTAATAAACGATTTACTAGCACGGCACGTTGTGGATCTTTTTGCGCCATGTCTTGCCACATTAATCCAGAAACTTGATGTTCAAGTAACTGTCTAATTGATGCCATTTCTTGTTGCATTTTATCAAAATCATCTTGATTAACATTGCTGTGTTCTTGTTGATTATTTTGATTCGTTAATTGACTGACCATTTGTTCTTCTTCAAGAGAAGCAAACTGCTCAGGCACACTGTTTGCTGCTGACATTGCTTTTGATGAAGCAACAACGTCACTTGGCGCGGGGATCACACCTTCTGGTGTTGAATATTGCAAACGCTCAGTAAAACTACGTAATTGCTGTTCAATAGTTTCTTCTTCATTCAATGCTTGATTATTTTGTGTTTTAATCGCTTCAACTGAAGCTTGGTTTGTTTGTATTGGCGCACTGCTTTGCACTTGTCTATTTAACAATGCTGACAAACTATCTGCTGGAGCATTATTTGTTGAAACACTCCTTTTCTCTGCGCCTATACTTGGCTCTGAGCCTAAATCTTGCTCTGACAAAAGTTGCGTATTAAGAATATGTTGTCCAAACGCTTTAATGGGTGCGGCTGATGCCTCATTAAAAGCTTGAGCAGGTGCCTCTACGTTTTGTTGACCTATATTAACCACATCTTGGCTTAGTTCTGTCGAGGGTGATTTTTCTGCTGCATAATTAGCGTCAGGAACACTTTGGCTGTAATCTACAGCAGCCATAAGCTCAACACCTTCAGGTATTTTTTTATTAGACATAATTACGGCATCAGCGCCTAATTCTTCTTTAATTTGCGCTAATGCACTGCGCATATCTTTGGCAACAAAACGTCTAATTTTCATATTTACTTCCCTCAATTAAGCTGTAGGGGCGAATTCATTCACCTGTAATATTGGGTGTTGGCGACTAAAGTCGCCTCTACAGAATATCTATTGCCCTATAGCACTAACAATTTTAATTTGTTTATCATCCGGAATTTCTTGATAAGAAATAACCCGCAAGCCTGGAATGGTGTATTTAACAAATTTAGCTAATACCGTACGTAAAATTCCTGACGTTAATAAAATTGGCGCATCTCCAACCATTTCTTGCTGTTGAGCACCTTCAGTTAATGATTTTTGTAAACGCTCAGCTAAACCTGGCTCTATGCCAGCACCATCATCACCCGCCATTTGCATTGACTGGTGCAACATTTGTTCCAACTCTGGTGCCAAGGTTATGACAGGTACTTCAATAGCAGCGCCTACTAAGTCTTGAATAATAAATTTGCGCAAGTTAATACGTACTGCTGCTGTTAACACTTCGGCATCTTGGCTTCGTGGACCATACTCAACCAACGTTTGTACAATTGAACGCATATCTCTAACCGCAACGCCTTCATTCATTAAACTTTGTAAAACCTTAACTACCGTGCCTAACGTTAATGTTTCAGGAATAAAGCCTTCAACTAATTTAGGATAGTTTTTCGCCAGTAAATCGAGTAAGTTTTGTACTTCTTCATGACCTAACAATTGCGAGGCATTATTGGTTAAAATTTGACTTAAGTGGGTTGCTAATACGGTGGCAGCATCAACCACGGTATAGCCTAAGGTTTGTGCTTGTTCACGCTGATTTTGGTTAATCCAAATAGCATCTAAGCCAAATGCCGGATCCTTCGTTGCTGTGCCTTCTAATTGACCAAATACTTGTCCGGGGTTTATCGCTAATTCTTGATCATGGCGAATTTCAGCGGTACCTACGGTTACGCCCATTAATGAAATTTGATAACTGTTTGGATCTAAATCTAGGTTATCTCTAATATGCACAGCCGGTACTAAAAAGCCAAATTCTTGCGATAGCTTTTTACGAACACCTTTAATGCGGCTAAGTAATTCTCCGCCTTGGGCTTTATCAACGAGAGGAATTAACCGATAGCCTATTTCTAAACCAATAACATCAACATGATTCACATCGTCCCAATCAAGCTCTTTTACTTCTTCTTCTTTTTGTTGATGACTGTCTTGCTCTTCTTGGGCAATTTTCTCTAACTCCACCGCTTTCGTTACTTTGCGTTTGCTACCCAAATAAGCAGTACCGGCAATAAGACTGGCAAATAATAAAAACACAAAGTGAGGCATGCCCGGCACAACTCCCATAACAAACATAACGCCTGCGGCAATGTATAATGATTTTTCTTGACCTAACTGGCTACTTACTTGTTCGCCCATATCTTGAGCGGTATTTTGACGAGTAACAACAATAGCAGTACCAACCGATAATAATAACCCGGGAATTTGCGCCACTAAACCGTCACCAATAGTCAGTAAGGTATAAATTTCTACAGCACTATCAAAACTTAAATCATGCTGCACCATACCAATCACTAAGCCACCAATAATATTGATGAATAGAATTAATATGCCCGCAATAGCATCACCTTTAACAAATTTGCTAGCACCATCCATTGAACCATAAAAATCAGCTTCACTGGTTACTTCTATGCGGCGATCTCTCGCTTGATCTTGATTAATAAATCCGGCATTTAAATCAGCGTCTATGGCCATTTGTTTGCCCGGCATTGCATCTAAGGTAAAGCGAGCCGTTACTTCGGCTATTCGCCCTGCACCTTTGGTAACCACAACAAAGTTAATGATGATCAAAATCAAAAACACCACTAAACCTACAGCATAATTTCCGCCAATAACAACAGAGCCAAACGCTTCAATCACTTTACCTGCCGCGCCTGTACCTTCATGACCTTCGAGTAAAACTACCCGCGTACTCGCCACATTAAGCGCTAAGCGTAATATGGTCGCAATCAGTAATACCGCAGGAAATGAGCCAAATTCGAGTGGTTTGAGTGTATAAACGGTGATTAATAACACCACTAAAGACAAAGCGATGTTGAAAGAAAAGAGTATGTCTAACAGCCAAGCGGGCATAGGTAGAATAACCATACCTAAAGCGGCCATCACTAATAATGGCGTTCCCATGCCAGTAAAGTGTTTTAGTTTTGATTTATCAAATTGATTAAAATAAGCGGTTAATTGCATTGCTACTTCATGATGTTTTTTTGACACTTATCATGAGATAGCAAGGATAATACCAAGTGTAGTGAATAAATATCTCGTGTGGGCAAACTTAACGCAACCATAGTTATTACTAACTCAAGGTATTAACCGCTAAAAAACAGCTAACTTGCTTTGTAATATTAACCAAAAATTATGAACAATCGTAAAATCTTGCGGGGATAGTTCTGTTTTTGTTTGACTGAGTTTAGCCGTTACCATTTGAATTAGCGCTGGTGAAATTATTTGCTGTTCATCGCCAAAATCGGTTGCTGATAAAGAAATTAATCCGCGCAAATAACCACTTGCAAACAAGGTGTCGGCATCGGTGTTTTCATCAAACAAATCATCTAAGTACTGATAAATCTCTGACAAAATATTCATTGTTTTATTCATAAAATTACTGCTCTTAACGTATTTTAAATAGAATTTAATAGCATCAAATTCATTGCTTATTTATTACATCGGGCTCGCTACCGGGTATAACACCTGATCTTTATAACCGGTTGTTATCGCTATAAAACCTGATAACATTTGATCAAGTTCATTATCGCCGGTATCACTGATCAGAGGACGTTTTTCTAACGCCGTTAACTTGGTTTTAGTGGCAATAATTAAAATATTTTCTTTACCGCCATTTTGCCCAATAATAAAACGGATAATACGCGGGCTAAGCTGTTGATTTCCTCGACCAAAAATATGTCCTTGGCCACCAATTAAGGTGATTACTAATTTAGTAACTTGCTCAAACGACTCTGCTTGTTGAAGATGTTGCCAAAGTTGATGTTCACTAACATCACTGGCAATAAGTGCCTGTTCTTGAACAATATCAATACCTAGTAAGGTATTACTAATATTGAGCTCTGTCATTAAAAATGCCGTGGTTGAGCCAGAGCCAATAACATAAAGATCATCATCCATATTATCAATAATATCAGCAGCAATATCTTGTAAAACTAATTCGTCAGACTCTTTACCTCCTGACTTAACCGCTTGAACATAACGCAATTCACTCGGAATTTGCATTTCACCATAGCGTTTAGCTTTTACAACACCTCGACGAAATAAATTTTCGTCAATGTCCATCACATCACCCGTTGTTAACGTAACCAACTGCTTAGTGATCATCAACTCGACAATACGCCCCGCCGCTTTAGGCGTAATTGCATACACACCCGAATGAATTTTACACCCTGCAGGAATCCCTAATACCGGAATTTGTTGTGTTACGTTATGACTCGCGTGATGAGCCGTACTATACTCATCAATACTTTTTGCAATATTTCGTGCGGTACCATCACCACCAGCAAAAAGAATTAAGTCAACTTGTTGTGCTAACAAGGCAGCTATCGCTAGTTCCGTATCACGTGCTGTGCTTGGGTATTTTTTGACTTGATAGATACGCTCTACTTGAAAGCCTAAATCACTTGCACATTGCTCACCCATTTGATCATTTGCCGTATAAATAACGATCTCATTTTTATAAGGCAATAATATTTCCAGAGCCATATGCGTTCTTTGGTTAGCTTTAGGCGCTGCGCCAAGTGCTAAAGCATGCAAAGCTAGATTGTCACTGCCTTTAAGGGCAACACTACCACCAATGCCGGCAATAGGATTAATCAATAAACCTAACTTAAATGGTTTCATAACACGCAGATCCTTCAAATGAAAACTGCTCAACGGTTAATGGCATTGGGGTATTATAAAAATTAGCAATAACGTGAATAAACTGCTGAGCGCGTACAGGAAAACCTTCTTTAAGGTAAACTAAAACTTGATGGTATACCTTTTGTTGAAAAGATTGTGTGTCGGCTTGAAAGCCACTTAAATTATCAGAAGAAACCTGAAATTTCTTTTGTGCAGCCACATTAAATGCCCATTCAATGGCTTGAGGAATAACCTCTACTTGTTCAAATTTTTTCTGCTGCCGCTCATTTCGTCCATCGGGAATATACCAATAACCAAAATCTTCAAGTAAACGTCTTTTTTTACCCGCTTGGCACCAATGGGCTATTTCATGAAAAGCACTGGCATAAAAGCCTCGTGCAAAAATAATTTGATTATAATGGCAGTCATCATTGACCGGTAAATAAAGCGGTTCATCACCGCCTTTAATTAAACGAGTGTTGTAGTGCTCACTAAAGGTTTTATTAAACAAACAAATTAAATCTTGATAATGATGAGACATGACAAAGAATATAAATATCAATAATAAAAAACTAATGAAATTATAACAAAAATGGCAAGTATTACCTCGCCATTTATTTAATTATTTAGCGGTAAATAATTAAGGCAACTTCTTCACTGAATTATTGATCACTAGATATCCTAAAATACCCGAAATCAATGAACCGATAACAATGCCTAGTCTATCTTGAAAAAGTGGACTAGCTGAACTTTGCTCGAAGGCTAATGAGCCAATAAACAAGCTCATAGTAAAACCAACACCACACAATAAGGCCACACCATAAAGTAACTGCCAATTTACATTTTTAGGTAACTTGGCAAAACCTAATTTTACGGCAATAAAACAAAAACCAAAAACGCCCAGTTGTTTTCCTAACACTAAGCCCGCAATAATACCTAATGGAACCGGCGATACAACTTGCTCAATGCCAACATCAACAAAACTAATACCGGCATTAGCAAAGGCAAAAATAGGTAAAACAATAAAGGCCACCGTTGAATGTAAATTATGCTCTAGTGATTTAAGCGGCGAAGGCTCATCAACTTTCCCTGGCTCCTTTTTTCCATGTAATGGAATAAAAAAAGCTAAAAAAACACCGGCTAATGTTGCATGAACACCCGATTTTAATAACGCTACCCACAAAATTAAGCCAACAAAAATATAAGGTGATGTACTGGTAATATCTTTCCTATTGAACATAAACAAAATTGACAACATGCTAGCGGCAATAATTAAAGACACCATAGACAACTGCTCAGTATAAAATAAAGCAATAATAATAATGGCGCCTAAATCATCAAAAATAGCTAACGATGTTAAAAACACTTTAAGCTGTAAAGGTACTTTAGTGCCAATTATCGCTAAAATACCTAAAGCAAAAGCAATATCCGTTGCCGTAGGTATTGCCCAGCCACTTATTGCATCAGGGTTATCATAATTAAACGCCACATAAAAAAGCGCGGGAACAACCATCCCCCCTACTGCCGCAAAAGCAGGCAAAGTGATTTGACCTGGCTTTGATAAATCGCCCTCTAAAAACTCACGTTTTAGCTCTAAACCCACCAAAAAGAAAAATAACGCCATTAAGCCATCATTAATCCATAACAATAAAGGTTTGGCTATTTCAAAACTTCCTACCGCCACAACAACCGGAATATCCAGTAACATGTTATACCAATTAACTAATGGCGAATTGGCAAAAATCACGGCTAACACTGCCGCAAACATCAAGATAATACCGCTAGCAGATTCCTTTTTCAAAAATGTTTCAATGGTTGTAACGGGCATAGCACCTTCTTATAAAATAAATAGATTCGAGACATAATATGTCAAAACAAAGCTTTTGGGCAATAAGTTTATTGTTTAATAATGTAATCTAAAACTCTTGATGCTTTAAGTAAAACTAGAAAGCTAATAAAAATTTTATTTTGTCGATTATACAATCAACCCAACGGAATAATAACAGTTTAAAGATATTATTTTTTAACTGCGCCAGGCCATTATTAGCTCAATTTTCAACCTACACAACGATTTAATGTGATCTACATCAATAATATTACCAATGATAATTGTTTGTATTAGCAAACGCTTATAAACTAACAACAATTATCATTTCCTAAAGCAGTATATGAAAATTTCATCTCCATTATATCTAGCTATTATTGTTAGCTTACCAATAATAGCACCTTTATCCGTTTACGCTGAAGAAGCTAATATTACTGAAAAAGAAGTGGAAGTAATAGAAGTGCGCAGTTTTAGACAAAAACTTGATCAGGCCGGCCGCTTAAAAGATGTTATTCAACAAACTGAAATTCTCGATGCGATAACAATTGAAAACAAAAATGCCCTAAGCCTTACTGCCGCTATTAATAATGAGCCAGGAGTTAATGTTTCCAATGAATGCTCTATGTGTGGTGTAAAACGTATTATGTTAAATGGTATGAAAGGTGAACACACAACAATTTTAGTTGATGGCTTGCCAACACATACGTTAATCTCTGGCTTTTACGCGGTAGATGCTATCGCAACTACCGGTGTTGATAGAATTGAAGTAGCGCGTGGTGCCGGTGCTTCATTAATAGCGCCAGAAGCAATTGGCGGTACAGTTAATATAATCACTAAAGAAGCCTATGAAAATACCGCTGGTTTTGATTTTGCTAAAGGCTCTCACGACTTTACCGCAATGAAGGCGATGGCGACCAGAGTCTCAGAAGATGGTAAAACGGGTATCACCTTAATTGGTCAATACGATAAGCAAGATCAAGAAGATCACGATGACAATGGCGTTAGCGAAGCGCCATTTATTGAAAACCTTTCTCTAACCACTCTTATCAGCCAAGATATTTCTGATACTAGCAATATTCAATTACGCATATCAAAAGTACAATCTGAAATTTTTGGTGGCCCAATTCTTGGTGATGTCGTTAGCTCGATAGGCACTGCCTTAGCTAGTTACGACCAAGTAGCCTCTGAACAGCTATTTATTGATGACGATGTTCGTAATCAATACATTGGTAAGCCATGGGAAACCACTGAGTGGATTGATACCTCACGCGATGAAGCTTATATAAAATATATAACTGAGTTGAGTGACTATACCATTGCAGAGTTTGCAGTAAGTTACGCCAAGCATATACAAGATTCTTTTTACGAAGGCATAGATTATCAGGCTGATGATACCATGTGGTATGCCCGTGCAAAATTTGATATGGAATTATCAGAGCAACATTTTATTACTTTTGGTATCGATACACGAAATGAAAAAATGCGCTCATCCACTGACGCCTTAGAAGCGGTAGCGGCCTACCAAAGTGATGCTTTTAATTATGAAACTAGTGGCATTTTCGCTCAGGATAGCTGGACACCCATAGATGAGATAGAGATTGCCTTTGCCGTTCGTATTGACAAAATTACTGCTGACTTTATTGACCCTGAAAAAGTAGGCGTAGAAATTGATGAAGTCTTCTTTGCCCCTCGTTTAGATGTACGTTATTTCCATAATGATCAATTAACCTCACGTTTTTCAACGGGTCGAGGTTACCGCGCACCATTATCGTTCTTCGAAACTGATCACGGTATTTTAGATGCTGAAATGGGCTATCAAATTAATATTCACTCACTTGAAGAATCAATATCTGCCAGCTATTCATTAAGTTATGATAGCGAAAAACTGGCACTTACCGCCTCAATTGCTCATTCAGAAGTGGATAACTTAGCAAGTTTAGAAGAAACAGTCGATGGTGTACCGCTATTAACACAATTAGAAGATAGCGCCGCAGTAACTACTTTCGATGTTACCGCAGGATACAATGTCACGGAAACTCTTACGGTAAATATTGGTTTAGAGAAGTTTAATTATGATGACAACTTCAAATCTTCTTATGCTATTGCTCCTGTAGAAGAACGCGCTAGCATTGAATTTCAATATAACAAAGATAATCTTAAAATTTTTTGGTCGACTGTTTGGTTTGGCGAAAAAGATTTAGCCGACTATAGCTATGAAGGTTATAACCGACTTAATGATGCAACCACAGCTAAAACGCTAGTTGGCGATGCATTCACTACCTCAGATGTCAAAGTGCAATATCAGTTAACCGAACACACTAAAGTTTATGCCGGTGTTTCTAATATCTTTGAAGAAACCCAAATAGATGATGGTGAAACACCATTATTTTATGATGCAAATGGTGGCTACGATGTTGCTTATATATATGGCTCTTTACACGGTAGAGAGATATACGCTGGTATTGAAATAAAGCTTTAAATAACAATAGTTTTATATGTCTATTAACTCTATACACAAACTACAAAAAGCAATATTACTGATATTAATGAGTGGTATTGCACTCTTTGCTCAAGCACAAGAACAAGAACAAGTAGCGCCATTTTCACTAAAGTCATTAAAATTTGACCAAGCAAGCGAACAAGTAAAAACCAATGGCTTAGCCACAGTAACTATGATTTATCAACCCGATTGTAGTTGGTGTAAGAAACAAGGTAAGGCGTTAGCGAAAGCATTTGAGCACTGTCAACGCTCTATTAATATTACTTTAGTAGGAACTAAGGGCAGCGCAAGACAGTTAAAAAAAGAGTTAAAACACTATCATAAAGACATCCCTGCTTTTATTGCTGATCGAAATTTTTTGCATCTCATCGGTGGCTATCAAGCCTCTCCAACAATATTAATATTTAATAAACAGGGGCAATTAATAACTAAAAAACGTGGTTTTATTCCCCATGACAAATTAAGTAAAGCACTCAATATTCTTTCTCAAGGAGACTGTAATATTTGATTTTATTAAAATCCCATATGCCCATTATCATTAACAACCTAAAACTCATTATTTTTTGAATACACCACGGGTTAGCCAATACCTGTATTCATCGTAAAAATTAATATCAATTCTAATGTCATCGTTTTAGGAGAAATAAACAAAAAACACTGTTTTATCCTAGGAAAAATAACTTAATTAAGTGTAGTATCCTTAGCTGAACAAGTGGTAAACATTTTATTAGGTCATCATGAAAAAATTAGACAATATTGATTTACGCATTTTAACCATTTTATATAACAATGCTGACATCACCAATAAAGAGTTAGCGGCAAAAATTGGTATTGCGCCATCAACCTGTTTGGAGCGAGTTAAGCGCTTAAAACAAAGTAATGTGATAAAGGGCGCTCACATTGCTGTTAATTTAAAAAATATTGGCGGCAATATCGAAGCGATTGCAGCGATTAGATTACAACCTTATTCTGAAGAAATAGTAAATCAACTACGTGATGACCTACTCCTTCTCCCTGAAATTTTAAGTTTGTATCATATGGGCGGTAGTTACGATTACTACATTCACATGTCGGTTAGAGATAGTGAACACCTACGTCAGTTTGTCTTTAAAAATATAACATCACGTGACGAAGTTACTACGGTAGAAACCTCACTGGTTTTTGAACACAGCCGCAGTGGCGTTTTACCTAACTTCCAAGAATAATAAACCTTCCGTCACGTTAATTTATTGTTCACTTTTTATTGTTCTCTTTTTATTGTTCACTTTATTCTAGCGCTATGACTTCGCGACGAAGTTGACTTTGATGCTCTATGTTTTTTCGACGTTGAAGAACGTGATCTATTCGAGCTTGATCGCACACTTTTATTCGAGGCTTTTTTTGATTTATATACTGAACTTGACTTATTGCTCTGATAATTTTTGTTTTGCTTAGTTGCTGGCTTAACCTTGTTTGGCTGTGATTTCTGCTTGTTATAAGGTTTCTCAGCGTTATGTTTATTCCCTTGAACTGTATTGCGTTGAGCCGTAGAAACAACTTTATTAACATTTTTTTTATTATTATATTTAGTCAATTTATTATGTTTTACCGTACCTCTTACTTTGCCCTTGTTGTTATCATAGCGTACCGATGTCGACTTGTTCATTTTCGTTGTCAACGCTTGGTGCTTAGTCGTTGCTCTTGCCTTGTTAGTACGCTTTATATTACTTGTATCACTTGTATACACCCTATTACGGTTCGATAAGGTGCTACTTTTACTTACCCTGTTTTTAGTTTGATTACTTGCTAACAAGCTTCTTTCATAAGTACGGCGCTTATTGGTTTGATAAACACTTGGTCTACTACTACGATATTTTTCTTTGGTGACACTTGTTCGATAAGCAACCCCTTTACGATGCTTGGGCTTATGCGCCCAGCGTTTAGCATAACCTTCGCTAACAATAAGACGTCTTTGATTATAACGATGTGAGTCATAACGATGAGAGTTATAACCGTGAGCATTATAACGGGTGTTATGATGATTAATAACAACCACATGGCGATTATGCCAATGAAATGCACTGAAATAATAATTGAACGAAATATGAATACCTGAATGCCAATAAAAAGGATGATACCTTGATACATGCACATTATAATAGGGTGTCCAATACACTGGCGGATAAGAAGACCAATACCATGTGCCATACACCATTCTGGTGTCATAATAAGGCACATAAACAATTTCTTTTTTCACTGGTTCAATAATAATATTATTATCTTCATAACTAATATCCATATTCTCCATTTGCTCTAAACTACCCGCTTGAGCCGCTTGTTGTCGCAATAGTTGAATGGCTTGCAATAACCGCGTTTCATTTTGCAAAAAGGCATCACCTAATTGGCGAGTCCAATGTAAATCTTCACTTAACCTTTTTAAAATACGCGGAAAGGGCACTAATGCTTTAACACTAGGCTCCCAATCAATATTTTCCACTTTACTAGCCGCTTGATCAGCGCTTATATCGGGATGCTTTACTGTCCAGCGCTCAGCTTCAATAACTTCTACAGGATAAGTAGATGCAATAAGAATATGCGTTAATAAGCTATCAGGGTATAACGCAATAGGCGCTAGCATTTGTGCAAGCTCGGCATCGGTAAACTCAGACTCAATTTCTTGAGCAGAGACTAACGGCAAGGTACCCCACACAAATAACGTGATATATAAGCTTATCTTCAATAAAATATTTTTCATTACATTCCCCTCGTATAAAGGACTCATACCATTAGTTTCAATAACAAGCGTAATAATACCAAAGGTAAACTGAACACTAGCTGAACAAGTTATCGCTGTTGTGGGGCGTACTTTAGAGCGAAAAAAGGTTTTGATTTTTTGATTTTTTGATTTTTTGATTTTTTGATTTTTTGATAGATGATAGGCGATAAACGATGTTAAAAAGGTAGTGATTACTCAGATAGCTACACTGGAAAACTGATAATAAAAGCCGCCCCTTTAAGGGTTGTAGAACGGTCAATGGTTAGTTTACCTTGATAACTAACCACTAAATCTCTGACAATAGCCAAACCAATGCCATGCCCTGTTTGATAAGTATCTGCTCTTGTGCCTCTAGCTAAAATAGCTTGTTGCTGAGATTCATCAATACCGGCGCCATCATCTGCAATAATAATGGTTAATTGCTTATTTTCAAGTTGCACAAGCATATCAACGTTATGCTGAGCTGCCTTACAAGCATTATCTAAAACGTTGCCTAAAATCTCCATCAAATCAGCTTCATCACCTTTAAAAATTGCCTTACTGGCAATATTAACGGTGAAATTTATTTGTTTGCTTTGATAAATTTTAGTTAAGGTATTAATGAGCTTTTCACTCACTTGAGCAACACTTATGCCCAAATGCCATGAGGACTCCCCCGCACTTTGTGCTTTTTTTAATTGATGCTCAATCATTTGATTAATCAGGGTAAGTTGTTCAACAGAGCTCGCTGACAATTGTCGTTGGCTTTGAATCACCGCTAATGGATTTTTCAAACTATGCGCCAAGTCTGATAAAGCATTTCGATAACGTTTACGCTGACTTTGCTCGGTTAATAATAAGGTATTTAATTGTGTAGTAACTTGTTGTAACTCAAGAGGATAAAGCGCTTCTAACGCATTTTTTTCACCTTGCTCTACATTTTCAAGCTCTTGTGTTAATACCGCCAAAGGCTTCAGTGTCCATAGTAACCAAATAATTTGCACCATAATAAAAATGACCATAAGCACAATAAGCCATGTCCATAGCTGCTGCTTAAAATAATTCAGCGAGGTTAAAAAATCAGTTTGATCTTTTATTAAATGTAGAGTGACTGGAAAAAATTGTTCATTATCAGAAAAACTCACACTAAAGCTGTAAAGAAGATGTGGGCTGCCTTCTATTTTTATTTCCGAAAAGCTAGATTGTCCAATATCTGGTGAAGGTAAATTATTCGGTAACGTTAAGGTGAGTAATGAATTTGATAACCAAAGACTTTCAGGTAATTCGCTTGCTTCACTTTTTTTATTCATTAAAGCATACAAGCCAGATTGGTTAACATTAAACTGGTTTTCCAATAAAAACTCGGGCATTAATAATTGGTTATTTTCAACTTCTGCCACTGTAAATATTGAATAACTATATGCTTTTAGTTCATTTTTAACGGCATTTCTTAATTGCTCCGCAAAAGCGTTGTTTAAGGTAAAAGCGATTATAGGCATCATTACAACAAGCATGACTAACGCACTAAATAATAATCGAAATTTTAACGAGTTTACTCGCCATAATGTAAAAAAAGAAAAATTATCACGGTTACTTTTTGAGCCTAAAACACTTAACAGTTTTTTCATCATGGTTAATTGGTAATGCGTTTAAATTTATAACCTTGACCACGTAAAGTCTCAATAAAATTATATTTCTTATTAGGATCGAGCTTTTTACGTAACCGACGAATAAAAACTTCTATTACATTTGAGTCTAGATCAAAATCTTGATCATAAATATGTTCCGTTAACACACTTTTAGATTTTACTTCTTCAATATGTAACATTAAATATTCAAGCAATTTGTATTCTGAACCACTTAACTTAATCACTTCATTATTAACGGTTACCGCTAAACTAACGGTATTCATGGTAAGCGGGCCATTTTCAATAAGCGGGCTAGACTGACCTACAGATCGACGTATTAACGCATTTAAGCGTGCGGTAAGCTCTTCAACTTGAAATGGTTTAGTTAAATAATCATCCGCGCCAGCATCTAAGCCTGCAACCTTGTCTTGCCATGAATCTCGAGCAGTAAGTACCAATATAGGAAATGAAATACTTTGCTCTCGTAAACTTTTAATAACACTTATACCATCAATAATAGGTAAACCTACATCAATAATAGCGGCATCATAAGGATATTCCACGCCTTGAAATAAACCACTTTCGCCATCACTGGCAACATCAACAGAATAGTTAGCTAATAGTAGCTGCGATTTTAAATTTTCTTGTAATGTCAGATCATCTTCAATCAGTAGTAAACGCATAACACTACTTACCTTTATTCTTAATTTTTCCTGACTTAGCATCAACCGAAACCGAGCTAATATGACCACTCGGTTTAATCACTTTAACTCGGTAACTTTTTTTGCCATTCACTTTTTGCTTTTGAACCTTTAACACCTTACCGCCCACTCTTTTTTTTACCAATTTTGCCGCCTGCTTGGCGTTATTCACTTGCAATTTGCTTTTTTGTTGACTGTTAGCTCCCATTGCAAAAGTGTTTACCGCAAAGGTAAGAGAGTAAATGAATAAAAAAACTAATATGGATTTCATTTTTGTTCCTAGCAAAACAGTTGAGTTTATAAACATTGTTTCATAGTGTAAAAGATTGGATTGTGTAAATAAACCTGCTTGTTACTTTAATCATAAACAAGTTAGCTGAATTTAAGCTGAACAGTATCTATGGGTATAAATACAATCAAAGAATATGTTCAGCTTGTGTTCAGTTTGCTTGCGCTTTAATGGCAAACAACAGCAACAAGTAAGGGTTTACTCATGAAAACAAAACTAACCATTAATAACTTCTTATCAAGCACCTTATTAATAGTGATAACCACTTTATGTAATAGCCAAGTTATTGCAAATGAGGTAAATCAAAATAAAAATACCATTTCATACGGTACGGTCAAAAAATTATTAACTGACGAGCAAAGACAAGCCATTATTACCAATAATCAATTCTCAAAAACTTCAGATCAAATGCTTGGAAAAGCAACAGGATTAACCAGAGAAGCAGTGATACAAAGTAAAAAATCTTTGATCAAAAAAGCAAAAGCTCTTTCTTTAGTTCAAGAAAAATATGGAGCCTACAGTACTGATTTTTCAATTTACAGCGCTACCCGTACATTACAAGAAGATTACGATGGTGACGGCTATTACCAAACTTTTGCAGTGACATTTGACGCTGACTTATACTATGCAGATCAAACGGCAATTGTTTATGCTCTGTTATATATTAGTGAAGATGGTGGACCTTGGACGCATTACTACACTACTAACAATTTTGTGATTGAAGGTAATAGTAATTTAGATGAATATGAAGTAATGACAACTTTTTTAACTGGCTATCATCCTAATCAATACGATATTTTAATTGACTTATATGAAGTCGATTATAACGAAATTATGGCAACTTATAGCGCTGATGATACCAACACATTATATGCCTTGCCCTTAGAGAGTGCAGATTACAATGAGCCTTATGTGGAAGAGGTAGACGTTATTCTTGGTGGTGGTTTTTCATTATTGAGTTTATTAATGATGCTGCCTATTTTCTATTGGCGCACTAAAGTACAGCCTACATGAGCTAGATATGATTAAATATTTTATTAATTAAGTAATAAGTAAAATGAAAATTTTTAAACGTTACTTCCACACTTCACAAAAAAATCCCGTTATTATATAACCATAACAACGGGATTTATAAGTAAGCTATCTGTCAACGCTCAGTAACAGAGATTAACCTTTCAAGTCATCAAAAAACTTTTTTACGCCATCGAAGAAACCGGTTTCTTTCGGGCTATGCTTTTTACTACTTTTACCCATTTTTTCTTCTAAAATACGCAATAAATCGGCTTGATCGCCCGATAAATTCACTGGCGTTTCAAGGACTACTTTACACATTAAATCGCCCGTTGACGAACTACGTACTGACTTAACGCCTTTACCACGTAAACGGAACATTTTTCCTGTTTGTGTTTCTTTGGGTACTTTAAGCTTAACTTTTCCACCCAAAGTTGGTACTTCAATATCACCACCTAATGCTGCGGTAGTAAAACTAATAGGCACTTCACAATATAAATGGTTTTCATCACGAACAAAAATAGGGTGATCTTTAACATTCACTTGAACATATAAATCACCGGCAGGTGCGCCATACTCACCGGCTTCACCTTCGCCTGATAAACGAATTCTATCGCCCGTATCAACGCCGGGTGGAATTTTAACGGAAAGTGTTTTAGTTTTTTGTACTCTACCTTGTCCACGACAAGCGGGACAAGGATCGGTAATAACTTTACCTTTACCACTACACGTAGGACAAGTTTGCTGCACGGCAAATAAACCTTGACGCATTTGTACTTGACCATGGCCATGACACGTAGAACAAGTTTTAGAGTTCGTACCCTTTTTAGCGCCAGAGCCGTCACACGGATCACAACTAACATAGGTGGGAACTTTAATTTCTAAGCTTTTACCCTTTACTGCATCTTCAAGGTTTAACTCTACGTTATAGCGTAAATCAGAGCCTCGTTGTGCATGAGATTGACGACCGCCACGACTGCGACCGCCACCAAATATATCGCCAAATATATCGCCAAAAGCATCACCAAAGTCACCCTGACCACCGCCAAACCCGCCACCACCGTGACCGCCTTGTTCAAAGGCTGCGTGGCCATATTGATCGTAAGCAGCACGCTTTTGATCATCATTAAGTATTTCGTAAGCTTCTTTAACTTCTTTAAACTGCTCTTCTTTGGCTTTATCACCTGCATTACGATCGGGATGCAGCTTCATTGCTAAGCGTTTATAAGCTTTTTTAATTTCTCTTTCTTCAGCACTCTTTGAAACACCAAGTACTTCATAATAATCACGTTTTGACATAAATGACTTCTTTTGTTTTACATTTCACTTAACATACGCTTTAACGTAAGAAGCGCCGATAAATATCAGCGCTTTAATATTACCGACGAAAAGTAATCTTTTAATCAGTTTTGTTGAAGCTAGGTCAAGGCGAAATAGCAAAAACAATATGATAAAAAAAAACTATTTTTCGTCTTTAACTTCTTCAAACTCAGCATCTACAACATCATCTGCTGGCGCTGCACCGGCATCCGTTGCTTGTTCTGCACCTTCGGGCGCTTGAGCTTGTGCTTTTGCTTGAGCAATTTCCATTAATTTAGCTGATGCTTCCATAAGCGCTTGAGATTTTGCATCAATCGCTTCTTTATCATCGCCTTTAACCGCTTCTTCAAGTTCGGTTAATGCTACTTCAATTTTTTCTTTATCTTCACTGGGTAAATCATCGCCAGCTTCTTCAACTTGCTTGCGAGTAGCATGAACCATACCATCAGCTTGGTTACGTGCAGTCACTAACTCTTCAAATTTAGCATCTGCATCGGCATTAGCTTCAGCGTCATTTACCATTTGCTCTACTTCTTCATCAGACAAACCACTTGATGCTTTAATAGTAATTTTTTGCTCTTTACCGGTGTTCTTATCTTTTGCCGTTACATGTAAAATACCATCAGCATCAATATCAAAGGTTACTTCAATTTGTGGTGTACCACGTGGTGCTGGGTCAATACCTTCAAGGTTAAATTGCCCTAAAGATTTATTCGCCGAAGCTTGCTTACGCTCACCTTGACATACATGTACGGTAACTGCTGCTTGATTGTCATCAGCGGTTGAGAAAGTTTGTGATTGCTTAGTCGGGATAGTAGTATTTTTGTCAATAACTTTCGTCATCACACCGCCCATCGTTTCAATACCTAATGATAATGGCGTTACATCTAAAAGAAGAACGTCAGTTACATCACCAGAAAGTACGCCCGCTTGAATCGCTGCACCAGAAGCGACGGCTTCATCAGGGTTCACATCTTTACGAGGCTCTTTACCAAAGAAATCAGTTACCGCTTTTTGCACCATTGGCATACGCGATTGACCACCAACCAAAATAACGTCATCAACGTCACTTACTGATAAGTCAGCATCTTTAAGTGCTTGTTTAAGTGGCTCTAATGTTGCTTTAACCATATCTTCTACAAGCGATTCTAATTTAGCACGAGTCACTTTAATATTCATGTGCTTAGGACCAGAGCCATCAGCGGTAATATAAGGTAAGTTCACATCAGTTTGTTGTGCAGAAGAAAGCTCACATTTTGCTTTTTCAGCCGCTTCTTTCAAACGTTGCATAGCAAGTGGATCTGACGTTAAATCCATGCCTTGATCTTTTTTGAATTCAGCAACAAGATAGTTAATTAAACGGTTATCAAAATCTTCTCCACCTAAATGTGTATCACCGTTAGTCGCTAATACTTCAAAAGT
>JAOPTQ010000009.1:0-10969 GCA_051531915.1 Colwellia sp.
GCCGATCCCCATACGCTTACAATCAATTTGCTATAACCACTTGAAATTTCTGTACTGGTGTATTATTGTATTGATACACTATTATTGTTGATTTGTAATATACAAAGGAAAGTTCTTCTATGGATCAATTTACCATTTCTCCCAGTTCGGGAATTCCTATCTATAAGCAATTATATGGCCAAATAGAGCGTATGGTGCTTAATGGCTATTTTGCCGAAGGTGATGCCTTACCTTCGGTTCGACAAGTTGCCGCAGATCTTGAAGTAAACCCAATGACAGTTTCTAAAGCCTACGGCTTACTCGAAGAGCGTGGTTATCTAACACGTTTACGCGGTAAAGGTATGGTGGTAGCTAAACGTGAAGAAGAAGTTTCACAACAGGAAAAATTAACCATGTTAAATGAAATGATAGAAAAACTCATTGCAGAAGCAAGATTAATGGGCGTTAACCAAGCGCAATTATTAACCTTGTTTAAAAGCAATATGTCTATTGAAATAACCAAAAAAGCAAACAAGGAGTAGCAGATGTCAGTGGTAATAAATATAGAAAAAGTAAATAAGTCTTATAAAAAGCAACAAGTATTAAATGATTTAAATTGGCAAATTAATCAAGGCGATGTTATTGGCTTGTTGGGTAAAAATGGTGTGGGAAAATCAACCTTATTAAAAGGGTTATTAAATATAAATGAGATTGATAGTGGCTCTATTACAATTTTTGGTGAAAATTATCAACATTTAACCGCACAAACTAAGGGTAAAATAGGTTATGTACCACAAGAAAATGATGAAATTTCTTGGCTGTCGGTACGTGATTTAATCAAGTTTAGAAAGCAATTTTATCAACAATGGTCAGATGAAAAAGTAACTGAGTTAATTTCACGTTGGCAAATTGATGAAAAAAAAACCATTGCAGAGCTTTCTCCGGGTCAAGTACAGCGAGTGCTTATTATTTTAGCGTTAGCGCCTATGCCTGAACTGATTGTGTTTGATGAACCAGCAGCAGCATTAGATCCCGCCGCCCGCAGGGAATTTTTAAAAGAGATAGTGTTACTGGCAAGTAAAGATAACATCACCATTATTTTTTCTACGCATATTGTTTCAGACTTAGAGCGAGTTGCGAATAAAGTGGCGATTTTAGATAAGGGAAATATTTGCTACTTTGAAGATTTAGATACCACTAAAGAAAATGTGGTGCAATTGTCTATTAGTTATTGTAAGAGCTATGAGCAAACCGATGAAAAAATTGAGGTGCCTTATTTATTACGCAGTAAAAGCCATGGTCAAGGTCAACACTGTGTTACTTCTTGTATTGTGTCGAATATAGATCAATCTTGGCTAATACAAATGCAAAAACAAGGGCTAACGATTACCGTAACGCCGATGGGGCTTGAAGATATCTTTTTGGAGCTAACCGTATGAATAATTCATCAAGTATTAATATGACCTTACATATTTTAACCAGTGGTTGGATTTTACGGGTGTTTATTTTATTTTTATGGCTGATTGCGTTGGTAGCACGTTTTTTTGTTGATGAAGATAATATAATAGTCGTAGGTTTAGTGATTGTATTTGCAAATTTATTATTGTACCTGACGGCGTCAAATCGTTTGATTTTATTAACTCGCAGTAGTATGTCTTCGGTATTGCCTCATTACTGGGGTAATATTAAAAAAGCCTTATTCATCATGCTATTAGTAAGTTTTATACCGGCAACAATAATGCTACCTTATTTTACGTTGTGGTTGGCTTTGCTGTCATTGTCTATGCTTTTGGCTATTATATTTGTTGCGATGATATATCAACCTAAGCTTTATTATGCTTTTCTTGTGTTGTTTTTTATGCCTTATTTAACTAAGGTGCTAGTCGGTGATATTCCTTTTATTTATTTTGAACACATTGATTTTTATTTATTATTGGCTTGGATTTCTCCGGTGATAGCGTTATACGCTTATCAATTATTAAATAAGCTTGAAACGTTTAAAGGTGATGCTAAACACCAAGAACGAATACTTGAGTTGATGAATTTAAATATGAGACAAATGCTCACTGCTCAAAATGAAGTGTCATTTAAGTCTCGTAATAAAGTTATGCAATGGCTTATAAATAGCAATTATGATAGTAAGCGTTTGTTAATTAAAGCTAGTCGAAAAATGTCTAATCTGCAGTTAATTTCTACTGCTTGCCAAAGTATTACTTCTATAGGTAAATATACTTATATTTTCTGGGCGGGCGTTGTCGTTCTGTTTTTATTGCTTTTACATTTTGGTAGTTCAGACTATCAATATTTTTTTATTCCTTTTTCAATCATGTTTCCGGCCATGATGGTTGGATCGGGCACATTAGTTTTATTTCAAGCCATTAATAATAAAAAGACCTTGCTAAAAAGGCTCTCTATTATGCCCTGCTTTGTGAATAAACACAGCTTTACCATGGCTTTTTTAAGTTACATTATTACTTATCAGTTAAAACTATACACCTTTGTTTTAGTTATTATTGCATTATTGGTGAATGCGTTGGAGCATGTTAGCTGGGCTATGTATTTAAATCTTTTTTTGGCAACGAGTCTTTTGTGCTTTTTTAATATCAGTTTAATGTTGTTGAGTTGGAGTGGAAGGCGGGCATATGGCGGAGTGTTTATTTGGCTTATGCTTATTGCCTTTATTATTTGCGTGGTATTTGTCATGGTTGTGAGTTCTGATGCAAGTATCGCATTAATTGAAAGTAATATTTTTGGATGCTTTCTCTTAGTATGCACAACTTTGTTTAGTCTAAGTTTATATCGAAGTTATCAACGATTACCGTATTTTAGTGAGTAGGGTTTAATATTTATAGAAAAGAAAAATGGCTATCTTTTTTGGGGTAGCCATTTTTTATTTTTAGGGATAAAAACAAAATTTATCCCCATTGAAAATATTTGTTGTTTGCTTTTGTGCAATATCAACATAGCACTGCTATTGTTATTCATGAAGTTAACATTTATTGGCAGCCGTTATATCGTCAGATAAAATAAATATTAGTCTTTACTAAATTAGAAAAACATGATGAAAGTTTGATGAGAATCAAGCTTCCATCATTTTTAGATAAAATCCATTAAATTATCAGTCAAATTTTTATGAAAAACTTCCCTATGTTCGTAGAATAAAAAGGTTGGATTGTGGTAATATCGCGACAGAAATTTTAATTTAGAGCGAGTAGATTTTTGTTTTTAACTGTAATGTTAAAAAAAAGAACTTACTGAAATACACTGAAATTAGAACTTTATATTTTACCTAGTTGATATTAAACATTATTTTCAATGATTAATATCAAGTAGGCAAAGATAAAACTAATTTTAATACTCCCATCAAAAGTAGTGCAAGTGTTTATGATTACAATAAAAAAAGGCTTAGATGTCCCTGTTAAAGGCACGCCGCAGCAGGTAATCCATGATGGTCCGTCCATCAAAACCGTTGCAACACTCGGTGAAGAGTTTGTGGGTATGCGCCCAACCATGTATGTAAAAGTGGATGATCGCGTAAAAAAAGGTCAGGTGATTTTTGAAGATAAAAAAAATCCTGGCGTTAAATTCACATCTCAAGCTTCCGGTGTTGTTAAAGAAATTAACCGTGGTGAAAAACGTGTTTTGCAATCTGTCGTCATTGAGGTAGATAGTGAAATAGATAATGCAGCAGATGACAACGAACAAATAACGTTTGCTCGCTACCCCGCCAATGAATTAGCTTCATTACCACGTGAGGATGTGGTTACTAATTTAGTTGATTCAGGGTTGTGGACCGCATTAAGAACTCGTCCTTATAGCAAAATACCTGCTATTGACAGTGCGCCTTCAGCCATTTTTGTTAGTGCTATGGATACTAATCCATTAGCGGCGAGTCCTGAACTAATTATCAATGAGCAAAGTGAGGCATTTAAAAATGGCTTGACCATTCTTTCACGCCTAACATCGGGTGAAGTGTTTGTTAATAAAGCGCCTGGTGCAAATATTCCTGTTGACACCAATATAGCGCAAGTGCATGAATTTGCGGGCAAGCATCCTGCAGGTTTAGTAGGTACGCATATACATTTTTTAAAACCAGTCAGTGCAAGTAAGTTTGTTTGGCATGTTGGTTATCAAGATGTCATTGCTTTTGGTAACTTTTTTACTACCGGTAAAATAGATACAAACCGTGTTATTTCACTTGCAGGTCCTGCTGCTAAAAATCCACGTTTAGTCCGGACGGTTTTGGGTGCTAGCACCGCAGAGTTACTTGCCGGTGAAGTTGTCGATGGTGAAGTGCGAGTTATTTCGGGCTCGGTATTACTGGGTGCAATTGCTAGTGGTGTACAAGGCTACTTAGGTCGTTATCATGTGCAAATTTCTTTAATACTAGAAGATAGAAAAAGAAACTTTATTGGTTATATGTTCCCACCATCAAATACTTTCTCTATTGCACTTTCTTATCTATTTAAGAAAAAACCAATCGATATTACTTCCACCACAAATGGTAGTATTCGCGCCATGGTACCGCTTGGTCATTTTGAGCGCGTTATGCCGCTTGATATTTTACCTAGCATGTTATTACGTGACATTTGTTCAGGTGATACAGACGGAGCGCAAACATTAGGTGCTTTAGAGCTTGATGAAGAAGATTTAGCCTTATGTACTTTTGTCTGCCAAGGCAAAATTGATTATGGGGTAGTTCTTCGTGATTGCCTAACCACGATAGAAAAGGAAGGTTAGTCATGAAATTTCTATTAAAAATGATTGAAGATATGGAGCCGCTGTTTGATAAAGGTGGCAAGCTTGAAGTTTTTTATCCTTTATATGAAGCAATCTCTACGGCTACTTTTACGCCAGGTTATATCAATAAAGGCAAAACTCATGTCCGTGACAGTATTGACTTAAAAAATGTGATGATTACTGTTTGGATGGCTGTATTTCCGGCAATGTTTTGGGGAATGTACAATATAGGCTTTCAAGCAACTGATGCTTTAGTTGCAGGTTATGCATTACCAGATATGTGGCAAGCTAACCTGTTTACTTGGTTAGGGGGTAGCTTAGTTGATCCTACTTGGTATATGCAGATGTTTTATGGGGCAATGTTCTTTCTCCCTATTTATATTGTTACGTTCGCCGTAGGTATTACCTGGGAAATTCTTTTTGCGGGTGTGCGTGGGCATGAAGTTAACGAAGGTTTCTTTGTAACGTCAATCTTATTTGCCTTAATTGTGCCGGCAACCATTCCCTTATGGCAGGTTGCTTTAGGGATTACTTTTGGTGTTGTTTTCGCTAAAGAGATATTTGGTGGAACGGGTAAAAACTTTTTAAACCCAGCGTTAGCGGGACGTGCGTTTTTATTCTTTGCTTATCCGGCTGAAATTTCAGGAGACTCTGTTTGGGTTGCAGTTGATTTTGCTTCAGCAACGGTTGATGGATTTTCTGGCGCTACCGCATTAAGTGTTGCCGCAGCAGGTAACCTAGATTATGCAATTAATGCGAATTGGTGGGATGCATTTTGGGGCTTTATTCCCGGCTCTATCGGTGAAGTGTCTACCTTTATGATTTTATTAGGTGGTGCTTTTATTTTAATCAAACGCGTTGCTTCATGGCGTATTGTTGTCGGTGTTTTTGGCGGAATGGTGGCAACAGCATTTTTATTCAATGCGATTGGCAGTGATACTAATCCTATGTTTGCTATGCCTTGGTATTGGCACTTTGTGTTAGGTGGTTTTGCTTTTGGTATGATGTTTATGGCAACTGACCCTGTATCTGCTTCTTTCACAAATACCGGTAAATATTGGTTTGGTGCTTTAGTCGGTATTATGGTGGTACTTGTTCGTGTAGTTAACCCTGCATTCCCTGAAGGCATGATGTTAGCTATTTTATTCGCTAACTTGTTTGCTCCTTTGTTCGACTATTTTGTTGTACAAGGAAACATCAAACGGAGGCTTGCTCGTAATGTCTGATGCAAAAAATAATAAAGAAAGTTTCGGCAGAACGCTGATATTTGTATTCATTGTTTGTTTAGTGTGTGCCGCGCTGGTTTCTATTTCAGCGGTTGGCTTAAAGCCCTTACAACAAGCTAATAAATTACTTGATAAACAAACTAAAATTTTAGAAGCTTCGGGCTTGTTAGAAAAAGCAGGCGCTGCACTTGACGCTAAGAGCATTGTTGCTACCTATGAAAAATTTGTAACCGCTAAAATGATTGATTTAGATTCGGGCGCGATTATTGATGGTAATACTGATATGTTTGATGAACGTGTTGATGCGCGTGATGTTAACAAAAGTATTAAGCCTAAAGATGATATGGCCGGTATTAACCGTCGTGCGAATCATGCGGTTATCTATTTAGTTAATAATGAACAAGATCAATTAAATACCATAGTTTTACCGATTGTCGGTTCAGGTTTATGGGACCTTATGTACGGTTTTGTTGGTTTAGCACCGGATTTAAATACAGTTCGCAGTGTGGTTTACTCTGATCTTAAGGAAACTCCGGGTTTAGGTGCGGAAGTACTCAATCCTAAGTGGAAAGCTTTATGGCCAGGTAAAAAAATGTACAACGAACAAGGTGAAGCGGCCATTTCGTTAGTTAAAGGTGGCGCTAAAAGTAGCGATATTCACGGTGTTGACGCACTTTCTGGTGCAACATTAACCAGTAATGGTGTTACGAGTACCTTACGTTTTTGGTTAGGTGATGAGGGCTATGGTCCATTCATTAAAGCTAATCGAGAGCAAGTTCAAAATGGAGGGCTTGAATAATGTCTTCAGATAATAAAAAAGTCCTTTTTGGACCCGTTATAGATAACAACCCTATTGCCTTACAAGTTTTAGGTGTTTGTTCTGCGCTTGCGGTAACCAGCTCAATGGCTAACGCGTTAGTAATGACCGTTGCGGTAATGTTAGTAACCGCATTTTCTAACTTGTTTATCTCGCTTATTCGTAACCAAATACCATCTAGTGTTCGTATCATCGTACAGATGGCGATTATTGCGTCTTTAGTTATTGTTGTTGACCAAGTATTGAAAGCTTTTTCTTATCAATTATCGAAAGAGTTATCCGTGTTTATTGGTTTAATTATTACTAACTGTATTGTTATGGGGCGTGCTGAAGCTTTTGCGATGAAAGAAAAGCCCGGTATTAGCTTTTTAGACGGTATCGGTAATGGTTTAGGTTACGGCTTCGTGTTAATGGTTGTCGCTTTCTTTCGTGAATTATTTGGTTTTGGTGAAATCTTCGGTATTGAAGTGTTCAAGTTAGTTCAAAATGATGGTTGGTATCAAGGTAATGGCTTATTAGTATTACCGTTTAGTTCATTCTTCATTATTGGTTTAATTATCTGGGCTATTCGTCAGTACAAACCAGAACAAGTTGAGGAAGATTAATCATGGAACATTATTTAAGTATTTTTATTAAAACCATTTTCATTGAGAATATGGCGTTAAGCTTCTTCTTAGGTATGTGTACCTTTTTAGCGGTATCGAAAAAAGTAAGTACGGCTATCGGCCTTGGCGTTGCGGTTGTTGTGGTATTAGGTTTAGCCGTTCCTGCTAACCAAGTTATCTATCAAGCCATATTAGCGCCTGGAGCATTAGACAGCCTGATGGGAATTACTGATCCTAAAGAGTCTATTGATCTTAGCTTTTTATCATTTATTACCTTTATCGGGGTAATTGCCGCTTTAGTACAAATTTTGGAAATGATTTTAGATAAATATTTTCCAGCTTTGTATCAAGCGTTGGGTATTTTTCTACCATTAATCACTGTTAACTGTGCAATATTTGGTGCGGTGTCTTTCATGGTAGCGAAAAACTTAACCTTTGGTGAAAGTGTTGTTTACGGCCTTGGCTCCGGTGTGGGTTGGATGCTAGCCATTGTATTGATGGCGGGTATACGTGAGAAAATGAAATATTCTGACGTACCCAATGGTTTAAAAGGTTTAGGTATTACGTTTATCACCGCAGGATTGATGGCTTTTGGCTTTTTATCTTTTGGTGGTATTTCGTTGTAACGATTTATCTCACGCATTATGGTTGCGGTTACTGCGTTGGAAGTGCTCATTGACTATCGTCAACTCCGCGCTACCGTCTTGTACTAACAACCATATTACGCAATCTAAGTTCGTTACTTAGGTTCGAGGTTTTAAAATAATTTAAGGAAAAGTCGATGGAAATCATTCTCGGCGTATCGATGTTTACCGCGATAGTACTGGCGTTAGTTTTAGTTATTTTGTTTGCTAAATCTAAGTTGGTTTCTTCAGGTGACGTAACGATTAGTATAAATGGCGACCCAGAAAAGGCAGTAATAACTGCGGCGGGTGGCAAGCTTTTAGGTGCCTTAGCTGATCAAGGGATTTTTATTCCTTCAGCTTGTGGTGGTGGTGGAACATGTGGACAATGTCGTGTTGACGTGCATTCTGGTGGCGGTGATATTTTGCCAACAGAGCAAGGGCATATCAATAAACGCGAAGCTAAAACAGGCTGTCGTTTAGCTTGTCAAGTTGCGGTTAAACAAGACATGGAAATTGAAGTTGAAGATGAAATCTTCGGCGTTCAACAGTGGGAGTGTGAAGTTATCTCAAATGATAACCAAGCAACTTTCATTAAAGAGCTTAAGCTTCAAATCCCTAATGGTGAATCTGTACCGTTTAAAGCGGGTGGTTATATTCAAATTGAAGCGCCAGCGCATCATGTTAAATATAGCGATTTTGATATTGATGAACAATACAAAGGCGATTGGAAGCATTTTGGCTTTTTTGATGTTGAATCTAAAGTGAATGAACCTACTTTACGTGCATACTCAATGGCAAACTATCCAGAAGAGGAAGGCATTATCATGCTAAATGTGCGTATTGCTACGCCGCCTCCCGGACGTTTACATTTACCGGCAGGTAAAATGTCATCCTTTATTTTCAGCCTTAAGCCTGGCGATAAAGTGACAATTTCAGGTCCGTTCGGTGAGTTTTTCGCCAAAGAAACGGATGCAGAAATGGTGTTTATTGGTGGTGGTGCTGGTATGGCGCCAATGCGTTCACATATATTCGACCAACTTAAGCGTTTAAAATCAAAACGTAAAATGTCGTTCTGGTATGGTGCTCGCTCTAAACGTGAAATGTTTTATGAAGATGATTACAACGGCTTAGCCGCTGAAAATGATAATTTTCAATGGCATGTTGCCCTTTCAGATCCACAGCCAGAAGATAACTGGGAAGGTATGACTGGTTTTATTCATAATGTACTTCATGAGCAATATTTAAAAGATCATGACGCACCAGAAGATTGTGAATATTACATGTGTGGTCCTCCAATGATGAATGCTGCGGTTATTCATATGTTGAAAGATCTCGGTGTAGAAGACGAGAATATTATGTTAGATGACTTCGGCGGCTAATATTTTGATTTAGACTTGACTGCTGACGTTATTTACTGCGTTGAAAGTACTCACCTATAGTCATAGGCTCCGTGCTTCCGCCTTGAAATAGCGCCAGCATCCTGCGTCTAAATGTAAAATATGGTGACTGAGCCTTTGATAAAAAAGGTGACTTTAGTCACCTTTTTTATTTAATATGTCTTGTGTTTATTGATACTGTAAACATAAAGGGAGTATTGCTAGGTAATAAGCTCAAACTTCTTCATCAAGGATGATGAAGCAGAGCGTACATGGATGTATTTACCGCGTCTTAAGCGTTAACCTAACAATACGCACATCCCAGTTTAATTATTTATATAAATACTCTGCTAAGAATATTTACATAAATAATTGTAAGAGAAATATAATGCACAAATTAAAAGTCATACTGATAATTATAGTGGTGGTGTTATTAACTGCTTGTTTCCCAAGTAATAATTCGGAAAATAAAGAGATATTATTGCAAGGTCGTACTATGGGAACTACTTATAATATTAAAGTAGTGGCGACGAAAGCGCTAGTTGAAAAATTACAGTTACAGCAAAAAATTGATACCGCGCTAAAGCAAGTTAATCAACAAATGTCGACTTATATTCCAACGTCAGAATTATCACTTTTTAATAAAAGTAGTTCTACAGACCCAGTTATGATTTCTTCTGGTTTACAACGCGTTATCAAAGAATCGATTCGTTTAGGTCAGTTAAGTAAAGGCAAGTTAGATGTAACTGTTGGCCCTCTAGTTAATTTATGGGGATTTGGCCCAGAAAAAAGAGCCGAAAAAATACCAAGCGATGCCTTATTAGCGCAAGCTAAAAAGCGTATTGGATTGCAGCATTTAACATTAGCAGGAAATAAATTATTTAAAGCGATCCCTGATCTGTATGTTGATTTATCAACAACGGCAAAAGGCTATGGCGTTGATGTGATAGCTGAATTAATTGAAGCTAATGGCATTAGTCACTATTTAGTTGAAATTGGCGGAGAAATGCGTTTAAAGGGCTTTAAGCATACCGGTGAGCTTTGGGCTATTGCTATTGAAAAGCCAATTGTTGATGCAAGTGGTGCGCAACGAGCGGTACACCAAGTTATTATTCCAAAAGATAATGCGGTTGCTACGTCAGGAGATTACCGAAACTACTTTGAAGCTGACGGCATGCGCTTTTCTCATATTATTGACCCTGATACTAGCAAGCCCATTAACCACAACTTAGTTTCTGTTACCGTTATTCATTCGTCTTCTATGACGGCAGACGGCTTATCAACAGCATTAATGGTGATGGGCGCTGAACAAGGAATGAAATTTGCGGTAGAAAATGATTTAGCGGCATTATTTATTTCTAAAACTGAAAATGGCTTTAATGAGCAATTTACGATAAAATTTAAGCAATATTTAAAATGAGTTTTGAATAAAGTAAGTTTTGAGTAATTATACCAAGTTGATTAAGTTCTTTTCCATTCAGCGAGAGTTAAAAGGCTTAGAGGCAAGGCTTTGATTGAAGAGAATGGTTATTCCCTTGTCAAAATCAATAACGCAGCATGTAAGCCTTTTAAACTCGCCCTTCGGGAGCTTGCTCAATGC
>JAOPTQ010000010.1:0-19221 GCA_051531915.1 Colwellia sp.
CCAACTGAACTACCACTCCGCTATATTTTGCTTACATCAAGTTTTAACGGGACTCGAACCCGCAACAAAACCATTCAACGTGAACGGTCGTTTTGCTAATAAAAAGCTAACCAACTAACACCTATTCCGCTATAATTTTGTCTTACACTCAACATGTCGTTGAATGCGGCGGAATAATACGGTTATGAGTGGGTTCAGTCAACCCCTTTTTCAATATAATTTTCTGCCTGGGTGTTTGATGAACAATTTGATGGAAATACATTCATTTTTAAAACCTGCTTTTTGATCTTTAAGAAAGCAGGTTTAATGATAATAATGGAATATTACAGAAAATATTTATTTACTTCTTTTTCTTTTTTTCATCAGCCCAAAAGCCAATAAAGCAATCAAAATAATAACAGCATTGCCAACAGTAATCATAAGTATCATTTGCTGATTTTTTTCTTCATTTATTTGCTCTTGCTCTATTTTAGCTTTAGCAAGTGCTTCTTCAATGTTTATCGATTTTACTGCGACACTTACAGGTTGATCATAACTCGTTTCACTTATAATGCCGTCTTCTGATAAAGGCGTTATAACATTCATCTCCCCAAGAGCATTAAAACTAAACTCTGGTACCACTAAACGAAACTCACGACCATTAACCGTTTTACCAAAAGCACTCACATTAATTCGGTAAATACCCGCCTCAGTATAATTGATATCTTTAAGTCGACTCGTGCCAGTTTCGTCCATAATAGAAAAAGGCTCAACTTGCCGATCAGGAAAAGTGATTTTTCCCTGAAAAACTAAACTATCGGGATCTACATAACTTGGATCTATCATTAATGTCATTTTATGCGGTGTTGACTCATTGTCAGAGGCAACAACATCAATAGTTATTGGCGTTTTATATAAAATAACAGGTTGTTGACGTAACTCTCGTGTCACCATGGGTAACTTCACAAGATAAACAGGCTGCCACTCACCCGCAGAAAAGTCTAAAACAAACTCCCCCGTAAATATATTATCTCCAGCATACTCGTCAAGATCACGTCCATCATCTAAAAAAGAAGCTATTTTGATCGCATCAGCTCCAAAATTATCATAGGCCGAATTATTCGTACTATAGAAATGGACATCAAGTTTAACAACTTCACGAAACTTAGGTGAGTCAATGGCTTTTTCGCCGTTAAATAACTCTCCGGCAACTTTTAAGGTTTCTCCTGAAAAAACAATATTAGGTAAAGGCTCTACCGCAATAGTGACATCAGAAACAACCAAAATTTGACTTTTAGGTAAAACCTCGCCGATAACTTGCCATGGGCCTGGCATCGGTTTTTTAATTTTTATCATGTCAAAAGTACGATCATCAAACCACTCTATTTTTTTCGGATCAAAACCATTGACTCTTATCTTACTGCCATCAGGTTGAACTAAAATAACAGGCGTGCTGCCCCTTTTTCGATAAAAAAGTAAAGTAATTTCTTCAAGATCGGCATCTATTTCAAATCGATTATCAAAGTAAGGAATTTCATTGGTTACATTATTACTTTCATAATAATTAACTTCTTTTTGTTCCGCGTAAGCCGCAGTTGGTAGACTAACAAAATACAGCGTAGCGAAAACACATAAAATAATTAAGTAACTATTAAGTGTTTTGAGAGTAAATCGTTGAATTAATTCCAAAGTGGTTCTCCGCCTTTTTGCTTAACAATTGCTAATCGTTCGTCATGTGCAATAAGTTCATCGGCAGAAGCGGCTATGATCTTTAATTTATCTCGGTTAGTTGACAATCGTTTTATTGCATTGGCATCAACATTATCACCATCCCCCACTGACAAATTGAACGTAGACTGTTTACGCGTCATTTCAATATAAACAAACGCTAATAACTGAGCATCAATTAACGCACCATGATAAGTACGGTCAACTAATTTATCTACTTGAAAGTATCTTGCAAGATAATCTAAGGTTTTTGGTGAGCCAAATTCATCTTTTGACACTTTTAAAGTATCTGTTACCGTACATATTTCATGGGTCATAGGCACTTTTTCATGGCCTAGTTTTTTCATATTATGAAAAGAAGCGTTATACATAGAAAATTCATGATCCATAAAGCCAACATCAAACTTAGCGTTATGAATAACAAGTTCTGCTCCGCGGATAAAATCGATAAATTCATTAACAACTTGTGAAAATATAGGCTTGTCATCTAAAAAGTCATTGGTTAAACCATGAATATTAATAACTTCTTGGTCCATTTGCAGCACTTGCCCATTGGCTTCTAGTGGTTTTATGTAAGCATGATATGAACGCCCGGTTAATTGACGATTAACCATTTCAACACAACCAATTTCAATAATACGATGCCCTTCTCTTGGATTAATACCGGTCGTTTCCGTATCAAGAATGATCAATCTCTTCTCTTGATCATTATCTAAAGTGGTGCTTTTTTCATTCACAATAATAAACCTTAAAAATTATTCTTCGGGTATTTTTTCTGGAAACTCGTGTAAATTTATATTAATACGTTCACTGGTATAACAAAGTGCAATTAATCCACAAACCATCACCGCTTGCATCAATAACCAAGACACTGATTGCAGTTGCCAATAAAAGAATCCAATAATATTAGTAAAAAAATCAAAGAGTAAAGCTACTACTATTAATTTACGGCAATGAAACCAACCACCCTGCACCCACTTAGGGGCATCAGGGCGTCGTAAACTCATAATAAGCACAACAAATAAACCGATTGCTCCTGAGAGTAAACTCAGCAAAAAAAGAGCGGTTTCAGGGTAAATCCATTGTATAATTTCAACTCTATCCCTCATGTTAGTCACAGACATAAGCCAAACAATGTAACCACGTAGTACAAACAATAGCACGATATAAAAACGCATTGACAACTTAAGGCAGTTATAAGTATCAAAATCTTCAACCGAATATTTTTTATAACGTAATGGCACTACAATGCCTCTGGTTTGTTTTGCGGGGCTTTCCGCTCAATGTCTAAATAATTTTTCCCTGCGGTGATCGCTTTTACTGCTTTTGAATTAAATTCACGAACATACAAAGTATAAACGACCCAAAGACTCATTATGATAAATAACAAAGGATGAAAAAACCAACACATAGCTGCTAAAGCAAAATAATATGAACGTAAACCATAATTATAAGAATGTGCGGCTTGATCTTGTACAACAGCCATTTGCTTAGCATATGCCTGCAAGTTTTCATTCAAACCTGATCTGTCTATTGGCGCAGCCCCTATCATCACATTAACAAAACCATATTGGCGCATAGACCAAGTAAATTGAAAAAACGATAGTACAAAAATAAACACTAACAAGCTTAATTTTATTTGAATAACAAGATGAGAAACATGTGCGGCATAGGGTAGAAATGAAATAACATTTGCTAAGGTCTCAACTTTAGCGAATAAGGTGAGCACACCCGCCAATATAAGTAATGTGCTAGAAGCAAAAAAAGCAATATTACGCTCCAAATTGGCCAATAAAGCGGCCTCTCCAACGCGTACATCACGTGTAATTACTTCGCGCATCCAATGAATTCGGTGCTGCTGTAAGCACCGTGCAATACAGTTAGTGCTCTTTGCTTTCTTACGAGCAAACCATGTGTAACCAGACCACGAGACAACAAAAACAAATAGCGCTATAAAATCAACAATAGAGAATGGCATTCATCACTTCCTTATAAAAAGTTAAATTATTATACCCGAACAATTTCAAACCGTTAAGTTAAGTATGCTAACTTGCTAAACTTTTTAAAAATTGATAAAAAGCACAAAGTAAAGATTGTGTTAGCAACTTAAATTTGTAACAATTTATAAAAATTTTAATAAAATAATTCTATTGCATCAGTAATGAATAATTAAAAAAACAATATTAATATAGGGAATGTATGAATAGGCTAATATGTTATAGCTTCATACTAGTAGTACTCGCTTTTTTATCTGCACAACAACCCGTATTGGCACAAGAAAAAACAGCGACACAAGTCAGTATTCAGCAGCCAAGTACTGCCGAACAAAAACCCAATAAAACACTTGCTATACCTTACAGCACACTAAAGGCCACTATTGATGGTGAGCTTGATGATGCTATTTGGAATAACGCCTTAATTGTCTCTTTAAATATTGTCAATAGTCCGTGGAATAACCTTGCTAGCCCCGTAAAAACAGAAGCTAAAATAGTAGAAAACGGTAACTTTCTTTATGTTTCTTTTATTGCTTATGATCCAAATCCTGAAAATATTCAAGGTTTTTTAGGTGATCGTGACACAAGATGGTATGACGATATCGTCGGCATAAAACTTGATACCCATAATAATCGTCGCTTAAATTATGAGTTTTTTGTTAACCCTTTTGGCGTACAAAATGATGCTATATTTAATGAAATAACCGGCTTAGCAAATGGTTTATGGGATGGTATTTGGCAATCTTATGGCAAAATAACGAAACAAGGTTACCAAGTAGAAATAGCAATTCCGTATAATATTTTAAATTTTGAAGAAAATAACCAAGAAAAAAAGTGGGCTATTGAACTCGTACGAATATACCCAAGAGAGAAAACCTTACGAATATCTCATGTACCTTTAAATCGTGATGATCCTTGCTGGTTATGTCAATATCCTGAAGCTACTGGTTTTAAACACGCAACAATAGGAAATAATATACGCTTAACCCCAGCAATAACAGCCAGTAATGATCAAACGCGCGATATATATAACAGTCAAGATAATTGGCACGCTGATAATACGATAGAAGCGGGCTTAGATTTACGCTGGGGCATCGATGCTAATTCATCATTAAACGCCACGTTAAATCCTGATTTTTCCACCGTTGAGGCTGACGCAGGGCAACTGAGTGTAAATACTAACTTCTCGTTATTTTATGATGAAAAACGGGCCTTTTTTCTAGACAACAGTGATTATTTCAGCAGTAACTATGATCTAGTTTACACTCGAAACATTGCCGATCCTGATTACGGTTTAAAGTTTACCGGGCGAGAAAAGCAACATAGCTATGGTGTATTTGTTACTAACGATACCGAAACTAACTTTGTTATACCTGGAAATTTAAGCTCTGATATTGCTTCATTAAACCAAGAAAGCCATGCTACTGCATTACGTTATCGTTATGATCATAACGATGATTTATCAATTGGCGCTATTTCAACCTTACGAACATCCAACAACTATCACAATTATTTAGTTGGTCTTGACGGCAAGTACCGTTTTAATGAATCGAATACTTTTAAACTACAGTTGTTAAGCTCTGACACTGAATACCCTGATGATTTATTTCAAGACTTTTGTTTAACAAATGATTGTAACACCCGTGAAAATATTGACTGTAGTTTTGGTAATTGCAGTTTTACTGAGCAAACAAATAGAGCTATTACAACGGATGGACAAACTAGCTTTAACGATCAAGCGGTCAAAATAGACTTTGATCATAATTCAGAGTATTGGCAAGTAAAATTAAATCATCAAAATATCGGTGGTAATTTTCGTGCTGACTTAGGTTTTATGCCCAAAGCCGATATCAAACAAAATACCGTTTCAGTTGACCGCTTATTTTATGGTGAGCAAGATAGCTTGTGGCAACAAGCCTATTTATCTGGGCAATGGCAAATAATCCACAATGAAAACAATGAATTAATTGAACGTTCATTATCCTCTAGTTTTAATGTTGATGGCCCTAAACAATCTATTTTTGAGGTGAATCTTACCCATGCTGAAAAAGTAGGTCTTCGCCATAATGACAGCATTTTAACACTTGATAACAACACCACGCGTTTTACTGAAGATCAAATAATAATTTATAGCCAAGTAAAACCAACAGCGCGCACTGATTTTTCACTGGAATTAACCCTAGGTGATAAAATTGATTATAGTAATAATCGTTTAGGTGATATTCATCAAGTCGCTGCTAATGTGACTTGGAATATTACTAATCATCTTGAATTTAATTTTTACCAAACCTACAGCAAACTTGATGCAGAGAATAACAGTGGCAGTAAAGCCAATGTTTATATAGCAAAAATTTCTGAATTACGACTGTCTTATCAGTTTGATGTGCACAGCTACCTAAAGCTGAACATAGTTTATCTTGATGTTGAACGCAATCAAAATAATAACGATTATATTGATGTTTTTGCACAAGAAAAAAGTTTATCGACGCAACTCATTTATGCCTACAAGCTAAACCCTCAAACCGTGTTCTTTTTAGGCTATTCTGATAATAGTTATCAAGATGATGATCTAAACGACTTAACCCGTGAAGAAAAAACCTTCTTTACCAAAGTAAGTTACTCTTGGGTGCCTTAACGGGATGCTTTAACTGGATACTTTAATTCAAGGAAAATCGGCGGTTCAACAATGACCTCTTCACAAAAGCGTTTTTATTCCTTGGCCTAACCCTGCCAATGTTAACGGATACATTTTATGCGCCACCAATTGTTATTTGTGTCAAAAGTGGGGCGAGAGGAAAATTGGTAAAACCTTCACGCTCAATAGTTAAGTAAGAGCCTAAAATTAGGACTTCATCAGACTACTTTGGAATCCCTAAGAAGAAGATACATGCTTACTTGAACTAAAATTATAGGAGAAAACTAATGGATGGGAAAAAACTAAAACACATATCATACGTTACTGTTATTATTTTAATATTTGTTGTAGGAAGTAATTTTTTTTATGACTCTAAAGAAGAGGTTGTTCACAAAGAAGACTTTACCGAGGAGGTTTTCGTAAATAAAGCGCCCTCGAACCTTGTAATTAAAAAAAAGAGTGATTCGAAAAAAAAATTAAATATTGTTGAATGTAGTGAGCCTGTTGATCCGGATAATATTATTAGCACTAAGTACTTCGATAAAAAAGTTATTAACCTAACTAACAATATAGAAGAATTGAAAGGTATAATACAAAAATCGAACGATCCTGAAAGTCAAATAGTGCATACAATTCTGTCTGTGGAAGATAGTAGTGAATTACCTAAAAAATTAGATTCCCTATATAATGTAATTCCTGAAAGCCCTCTACTTTCTTATGACTTACTATCATCCTGTACTATAAAAGACAGTAAATGTAATAACTCGATATTTGAAAGGGGCACAGAGTTAGATGCTCAAAATGGTGCCGTTTGGTTGATGATGGCTATTCATGAACTGAATAATAATAATATCGATAAAGCGAAAATGGCATTGATGGAAGCCTCAAATGCTCCAGTATTCAATGAATATTGGTCAGAACACTTTACGCTGTTCGAGTCCGTTTTTGTGCAAGCGGGTGCCGGAAGCGATTTACCTACTCAGATAGCAATATTGAGTAATATCTCTACAATTCCGGCTCCTAATTTTTCAGTATTAGCTAATTTTTGTGATAGCCTTGATGCATCTAAAACTGATATTTTGGATACATGTTTATCTATAGGGCAACAAATGATAAATAGTCAGAGTACTATGCTCAGCTATTTAATAGGAATGAATATTCAGAGCTCGGTTTATAAAAAGTACGGTGATACAGAGCTATTAGATCAATTGGAGGATATGAGGGAGAATTTTGACAAATTAATAGAATCGTCAGTTAAGGCCGATGCTTTAATGTGGCAAAGTAGGCGTCGCACTGCGGATTGGTTGCAACAAATGAGAGACATAGGTGAAATTGGCGCAACAGAGTTTATAGTGAATGAGGCTATTGAACTATCTTCTAAATCTGAGTTTGACCCCTGTATGGTTGATTGGTAATTAAACTTTGTAACTCCTTGAATTAAAATGGAATATATGAATTCTCGGTAATTATTAAAAAATATGCAATGTGGCATTATCGACGGTACAATTAGGTCGAACGTGTAAAAGGACAGACTAGAGCGACTACAGTTTGAGTCATCACAATAAGGCTTTTATCCCGTCAGTTAAACCACTTAATGTTAATGGATACATTTTATGCGCCACCAACTGTTGCATTATTTTTACCGAAGCAGAATAAGGCCAATGCGCTTCAACTTGTGGATTAAGCCAAATAACTTTATCAAAATGCGCTAAAATTCGTTGCATCCAAACACTGCCCGCTTCTTCATTCCAGTGCTCAACACTACCTCCGGGATAAGTAATTTCGTAAGGGCCCATCGTAGCATCACCCACAAAAATCACTTTATAATCTTTGCTATAAGTATGTAAGATCTGTAATGAATCTATTTTTTCATGTTGTCTACGTTGGTTATCTCGCCAAACTTGCTCATAAACACAGTTATGAAAATAAAAAAATTCAAGGTGTTTAAACTCGCCATGTATCGCTGAAAAAAGTTGTTCACATATTTTAATATGGTCATCCATAGAGCCACCAATATCAAAAAACATTAATACTTTAATGGCATTATGCCGCTCTGGTTTCATTTTAATATCTAAATAACCCGCGTTACGAGCAGTTGCGGTAATAGTATCATCAAGCGCTAATTCTTCACTACTACCCGTGCGCGCAAATTGGCGTAGTTTACGTAAGGCAATTTTTATATTACGCGTGCCTATTTCGACATTTGGGTCTAAATTTTTAAATTCTCGCTTATCCCAAACTTTACTTGCTTTACGGTGCCTTGAACTATCTTGTTCTATACGTACACCTTCTGGGTTATAACCATGGGCGCCAAAGGGCGAAGTACCGCCAGTGCCAATCCATTTACTACCGCCTTGATGACGTTTTTCTTGCGCTTTTAAGCGTTCAGCCAATGTTTCCATCAACTTATCAAAACCACCTAGCCCTTTAATTTGCTGTTTTTCTTCATCCGTTAATTGCTTATCAAAATGTTTTTTCAACCAATCTTCTGGAATAGCTGACAAGTCTAATTCAAGGCTAACAACACCTTTAAAATAATCCGCAAAAGCGCGATCAAATTTATCAAAATGAACTTCATCTTTAACAAGCACCGTTCTACTTAAGGTATAAAAATTATCAATATTTGCGAATATAACTCGTTGTTCGAGTGCACGAATTAGATCAAGCAATTCTCGTAAAGTACAAGGCACTTGGTAATCACGCACTTTACAAAAAAAGTCAATTAGCACAATATAACTACCCCGTAAAAGTTAACGCTGACTTCTGTGCATAAAAGCAATTTTTTCAAACAAATGCACATCTTGTTCATTTTTTAACAAAGCACCATGTAATGGCGGTATCACTTTATTCTGCCTAGTTTCGTAGAGTGTTTCTGGTGAAATATCTTCCGCTAATAATAACTTCAACCAGTCAATTAATTCTGAGGTTGAGGGCTTTTTCTTTAACCCTGGAATATCGCGTAAATCAAAAAACGATGCTAATGCTTCATCTAATAAATTTTGTTTTATTTTTGGAAAATGCACATCAACAATGGCTTGCATCTCTTCTTTTTCGGGGAAGCTAATATAATGAAAAAAGCAGCGACGTAAAAATGCATCAGGCAATTCTTTTTCGTTATTAGAGGTAATTATTACTATAGGTCTTTGTATTGCCTTAACTTCCCTTTGAGTTTCATAGACATAAAATGACATTTCATCCAACTCTAAAAGTAAATCATTCGGGAATTCAATGTCTGCTTTATCAATTTCATCAATAAGAAGTACAGGCCGTTTTTTAGACTCAAATGCATGCCAAAGCTTACCTTTAACAATATAGTTAGCAATGTCATGCACTTTCTCATCGCCAAGCTGAGAGTCTCTTAGACGAGAAACGGCATCATATTCATACAAGCCTTGTTGTGCTTTGGTGGTTGATTTTATGTGCCATTGAATGAGTTCAACACCCAAACTTAGTGCCAACTCTTCTGCTAGCATAGTTTTACCCGTACCCGGCTCGCCCTTAATTAATAATGGGCGTTCAAGGGTAATAGCCGCATTAACAGCTAACTGTAACGCTTCACTAGCAATATAATTTTCAGTGCCTTTAAATGACATTAAATACCTCTTTTAAATTTGTATGAGGAATCAGGAGGGAGTATAGTTATGTTAATTATACAGGAAAACTTTAAAGCTAAATAGTTCGATGTAATATGACCTCGCGACATCCCCCCTCTATTCGTTTCAAAGTCAATCAAAATAGAATGTAAAATTCGTTTATTCGCTTTCCATGTCTACTGCTATTTCACCGCAACTTGGGCATTTGATGTTATATGGCTGCATTGATTGGGTAGCATGGTAAGTCCAGTAAGAACCATGCTTAATTAACCTATTTCGACAGTCTTTATTAATACAATAATTATAATACGTTTTATGAACACAACTAGAACAAGTAAATATCCATTTTAAGCCATAGTATGTTTCTTTAACTTCGCTTGTATGCTCGTCATTACCGCATATAACACAAAAGTGTTTTTCTATTGGGACGGGATTAAACCCAGAACTTTTTGAAATATGGTTTTGATAGTTTACCCATTCATTATAGTTTTCAACCTGCAATGAGTTATTTTCAATTCCATACTGTAAAAACATCCCAATACACATTTGTAGATTATCTAAATATTTACCCTTATTCTGAACCGGAGATAATAATAATGCACCATATCGATGATTTGGGTATTCGTCATCCCAGTCAAATAACTTTGTTTCACCAAAAAATGTGTTTTCACTCCACTCTTGAGGTGTTTTAATCGTTGGAACAGACTTTAAAGAGGGGTGAAGTATAAAAACTTGATTTTTTGATGAGTCAGAATAGTCTTTAAAGTTATAAAGTTGATCAATTACTTTGGATATTCCACCCATTTGATTAATATTTTCATAAAACTTAGCATCCAAAACCAATCGCTGTGACTTAATTTCGCTTTTATTAAAGTCACTAGCCAAATCTATTACAAAGTCTGCTCGACGTGGTGTATTACCATTACCCCTGATAGAAAATTCTTTTTCGTACCATAGGTTTAAACTACGATTTGTTTTTGGATTTTCAAATTTAAGTAACACATTCCGAACATTCTTCGGCTCAAGGTTGATGATTTGACCTAGTAAATTATTTTTCCAATTTTTTTCTGGCAGAAAGCCAAATTTATCTATTAATACTTTGATTATTTGCAGGAAACACCACCGTTCGTAAATCAATGATGTGTTTAAAATACCTATATCTTCTGCATCTTCTAGCCCTTTAAATATATTTTCATCAACCCCTGATAGTGTTTGGATTTCTTTATAAAGTTTATGTACGCCTTGATAGTTTGGATTTTGAATAAAGGACATTGAATTTGGAAACAAACTATTAGGCTTAATTTTTAACTTTATTATTTTTTTACGTAAACCTCTAAGCTTATTTAAGGTTGGTATGAGTTTAATTGATAACCGCTTATTATTTTCTAATCCTGTAGAAACAGAGTCTATAAGTGATTTAATTTCTACTATTTCTTGTTCTTGCTCTTTTATCTCCCTAGGATTTATCGGACGTTCCCAGTTTTGTTTACTGAGTTTTTTAGCTTGTTTAGTTAACTGATACAGTTTTTTTTCATTCTCGGAATCAAATATCTCAATAGCTTCAATATTTTGGAAGATTATTCTATGAACCATTTTATCATTTTTTATTTCCGTGAAATATGAAATCCCCCCCTCTATTTTATATGTTTTATACGCCTTGAATATGCCATTAAAGTCATTTTTAAATGTAATTTGATAGTACTCATTATGATTCAATTCGACCAAGCCTGAATTAAGAAAAAATTCTAAATCATTTGAGAATCCAAACCTTTTTCCTAAAGTAAGTGTATAGCAGACTGCTTGGCTATCGGATGGAACATCATTAATATCTTGGCTATTAATAACTTTTATTATCAGTTCTTTTTCTGCAATTACTTTTGATTTTAGCTCCCTATAATCCGATTCTACAGCTCTCCGGGAGATTTGAATGGTATCAGAGAATGATGCTATTCGTTCCTCTTGATTTTTTATCTTATCCTGTAGTGAAGTTGAAATATAATTTGAGACTTTCCTTAGGTTATTTAATAGATTCAAAATTCTATTAACAGTAAATAATACATACTGATTTTCAGGAACATCATATGATGCATTATAAGCTCGACTAGTAAGTTGCTTGTTATAACCTTTAGTAGCAATTTCCATGAATGTTCTAGGTGTAGGCTTTACTTGTTTTATATTCTTTAATTCTTGTATTTCTCTCAATTCTGATTTAGGTTTTTTAACTATATTTTCAGCAAATTCAATGAAACGATTAAAATATTCAATTGAGGATTCATCTAATATATCAAATGACTTTTCTTTAACAGGAGCAGAAATATAGCTAGTTTCATGTAAAGCTAGATACCAAAGATCATTTTTAAAATCTTGAAGGTAATCAGATAATTGCTCATAGCTAAAACTACAAGTTCCTATTTTTATTTGGCAATTGTAGTGACCAACATTCAGCAATATACTACCTGATGTTCTAAATATTTCTGATTGCCATCGTTTATTACTTTTTGACCATTCTTCAGCTTCAACCCACCAATTCTTTTTTGTTAAATTATCTAACACTGGCTTCAAATAAACCTTGTCTCCATTCGCTTTTAAAAAATAGACTGTCTGATTAATACTTTCATCAATTATTCTAAAACCAAGCTGGCCAAACTGGTCTCTATTTACTTTACTGAAAGTAATAGCTTCAAGTGAAAAATCGGACGTATCTCCAAGTTCAATTGGTAGAGAATCTTTTGATTCTTTAATACTTAAAGCTGATTCTTTATCAGCCCATTTTATAGCTAAATATTTAGCTTCAAATACATTATTTGATGTACTCATCTATTAAGCCCAGTAATTCACTATCCAATCATTTGCTTTTGCCTTATTAACTAACTCATCAAATTCTTTATTCGCATCAATCCCTTCTGTAGGCATAACTTTTTCTGTAATTATATGTGGGGTTAACTGAACTTGAAGTCGCAATAATAGATCTTTCATATCATCATCTCCAACCATTTTGCTTCCATCAAAGGTCATTTTCGGTAGGATTTTATGAATAAAGAAATTGTTTAAAAATAAACTATCACTGTAATTAAATTGCAAAAGTTTATTTTGATAGTTAAGCCCTTGCCTAATCGTTCTTAATCCAACCTCAATACCTAAAGGAGAAAAAAACTCTTTAGTCAAATCTGCTATTGTTTTACAGAATTCATTTTTAACTTCAAACTTGGGATATTTGTTTCGCCAACCAAAATCTTCAATTTCAAAATGAATCGTTTTTTCAACATCTATTTCTGTATTAATTTCTTGTTCTATTTGTTCCCAATTAAACAATAAAGGGCTATCAAATTTCATGATATGTGCTCTATCGAGAATTTTAGGGGACAAGTAATGTGTTGTTTCATCAATATTTATAGCCCCAATAATGCGAACATTTTTTGGAAATTTTATCGATGATGGAATATTAATAATCCCACTAATCATTCTTCGCAAATCTGAATGATATTTAATTAATGAATCTTTATCACTAAAGCCAAAAACTCTCTTTAATTCTTCATTAATTTCCTCATCCTGCAATAAATGTATAAAATTGACTATATTACCTTTTTTATATTTTTCTTTCGTTTTTTCAATTAATTCCAGTACATTTTTGAATTCAGATAACACATGTGAAGACTCATCATCTGAATATAAGTGTATTTCAGGAGTAGACTCCCTTTCTTCTAAAAGTGATAGGAAGTCGGCAAAATAGTATTCAACTCTGGCGAGGTTCATTTCATCTAAACAAATAAAGTAAGGAACATCAGGTTTTTTAGAAGCCTCTATTAGAGTATCTAAAAATGGTGTTGATAAGTACTTCTTTTCTAGAGGATTATAATAACCAAGCAAATCTTCAGAGCTTGTCCAGTTAGGCTTTACTGGGATTATTTTTGCTACACCACCAACAGCACTAGCAAACGATTTAACTAGGTTGGTTTTACCTGAGCCTGACTCACCTGCCAATATAATAAGGTCATTTGTTTGAATAAGTGCAAAAAAATCTTCAATGATATATCGGGGGTACAATATATCTTTGTTGTAAAAAAAGGCTTGTATATGTGAAACCGCAGTTGGAAAATCATTATTAAGATCTTTATGAAAATCAACAACATTATTATGTTCTGCTTTTATTTTTTTAGTTAATAAAAGTTCATCGTATTCTTTTTGATCAATAAACTCTAAATTTAACAAAGTATCAGCTTTAGACTTAACAAAAAACTTAAACCTCTCCAGTTTCTTCATTTGTTCTTCCTTATCATTTTTTATTGCTACTTTAAGATCTTTTATCTCTATTTCTAACCCTGAAATTTTTTCTTTTGATTTAAGGAGTTTATTTGTACTTTCTGAATATAGTTTTTCTTGTTTTTTGATTAAACTTTCATTAGCTAATTTCTTGCCTGCTAGCTCAACATTCTTCTCTTCAAAGTTAACAGCAACATTTTTTAAAACTGAAATATTTGCATTCAATTCACCTTCAACTTTTACTCTGTGAGCGTTTACTTCATCTTCAATCTCTTTCTTTTTTAGTAAAGAGATAGTATTGTAAACACTGTCTTCAATAAGAATATTTCCTTCTTCATCCGTTAATATCTCAGATGAATTAAAGCTACTTAAAAGCCTAATAGACGAAGCTACTACTTGGATTAGTGTAGGATTTTGATGCTTATCTCTTTCTGAAATAGAAGCTATGGATAATTTGCATTTTATTTGGATATCCACTCCATTATTCAATGCTGTTTCTAAATCATGACTCATATCTCGGATGGGAGGAACAAAGACACCTCTATGGGAAATTTTTTCCCTTGAATCAATATCAATTACAGGGTAATCAAGAGACTCGTTATATCCATTTTTAATATGATTCAATATGAAGAACTTATTATTATCCCTATTACTTTTTGATTGAAGGAGACCGCTAACAACAATATCTTTAGCTTCTGGAATTCTCCACTCATCTTTCAAATAAGATAATATTTCTTCATCTGTATATGAAACTAACTCAAGCTTTGTCTTCATTGATTAATATTCCATCTACATACTCAAGTTAAAAGCTAGTTAAAGGTTTTAATAGCCTTACAAAAACACTTTGAAAATTTTGTACTTTTTTCACAAAACCGCTAATGAGTCTCTTAGACGAGAAACGGCATCATATTCATACAAGCCTTGTTGTGCTTTGGTGGTTGATTTTATGTGCCATTGAATGAGTTCAACACCCAAACTTAGTGCCAACTCTTCTGCTAGCATAGTTTACCCGTACCCGGCTCTCCCTTAATTAATAAAGGACGTTCAAGGGTAATAGCCGCATTAACTGCTAACTGTAACGCTTCACTAGCAATATAATTTTCAGTGCCTTTGAATGACATATAATACCTCTTTTAACTATATACCCATACCCCTGGATATCCATGCCACTGCCAATGCTCAGTTAAGATAGATTTTAACCTACCGTAACAATCATGTTGTTATCTAAGGTTTTCATTTCTGAAATTAAATCGTCAACGGTTGAGCCTTCAGGAATGTTTACCACTAAATCCGCAATAAATACTTTCTCATCTAAAGGCGGTATTTCTAAACGATGTGTTTCAATGTGCAATAATTCTGCGTCTTGTTGATAAATTATTGCCGTAATGGCAGTAACTAATCCCGGACGGTCGTTAGCTTTAATGCTTAATTTGGTTGGTGTTTTTGGCGTAGGACATTTCCCATAGTATTCAACAATTTTAGTGACTAACCCAGGTTGTGCCATAAAGTGTGCTTTTAACTCAATTGATTTTTCTTTTGAAATTGACACTTTAATGTTTGCCGCAACATTTCCTTCTAAATAACTGATCTTACAATCCTTCCAAACGCCATCCATCTCATGAGTATATTTCGCTAAATTTTGTAACAAGTTTGGGCTGTTCATCCCTGCAAACGAAACTATAAATGATACCGTCATACTTTTATTTCCATAGTTAATGATTAATTTATTATATACCTGTTTCACTTGAAGATGCAGGATTCAGCGAGAATTAAAAGGTTTAGAGGCAAGGCATTGATTGAAGAGAATGGTTATTCCCTTGTCAAAATTAATAACGCCGCATATAAGCCTTTTAAACACGCCCTCCGGAAACTAGCATCTTCAAGAGGAACGGGTATAAAGTGTAAGAGTAACCTTAAGATCGCCCTAACAGCAACCCCCCTAAGGTAAAATCTATTGAGTTCTCAGGCAATAACCTTTGCTCTGTTTCCGCTAAAATAATGATGTAGATCTTGTTTTTAGATCTTTATTTATAACTAATAGTTTTTTATTGATAAACACAGTGCTAAGCAACGCAAAAATTGAGCATAATTCAATTTTAAATATCACTTGTAGTGTGGACTTTCATTCAACAATAGGGCAATAAATTACCCACTACGTGAAAATAATTTTATTTGAGCCAAATACAAAGTCATAATAAAATATAATAAATCATTCCTAACAATTTTGAATAGTTATTGCATAAATATATAGCGAGTGCATAATTGCAGCCTAATATTAGTTAGAGCTATTATATATGTATGCAAATAAGATGCTATACACCAAACTGAGCAAAAACAGTAAGCCAATTAAACACTTTAAAAACAAAATAACAACATGGTGGTCAGCATGCTAGCAAGACGAATAATTCCTTGCTTAGATGTTCGAGAAGGCAAGGTTGTTAAAGGTGTACAATTTCGTAATCATGAAATTATTGGTGACATTGTTCCTTTAGCACAAAAATATGCTGAAGCAGGCGCTGACGAATTAGTCTTTTATGATATTACCGCCAGCTCAGATGGTCGTGTTGTTGATAAAAGCTGGGTTAGCCGTATAGCCGAAGTTATTGATATTCCTTTTTGTGTTGCTGGCGGTATAAAAAGCGAAGCTGATGCTAAAGAAATTTTGATGATGGGCGCTGACAAAATTAGCATTAACTCCCCTGCTCTACGTGATCCACTGCTTATTTCACGTCTTGCCGATCACTTTGGTCAACAATGTGTTGTTGTTGGCATTGACAGTTTTTATAATAAAGACGCCAATAACGGCGTTGGTGAATACCAAGTTTATCAATTTACCGGTGACGAAGAACGTACGCAAAAAACTAACTGGACAACATTTGATTGGATCAAAAAAGTTGTTAGTTTAGGTGCAGGTGAAATTGTATTAAACTGTATGAACCAAGATGGAGTTCGCCAAGGTTATGATATTGAACAATTAAAACAAGCACGTAATGCTTGTAATGTCCCCTTAATTGCCTCTGGCGGTGCAGGTAGTATGGAACACTTCGCGCACGTTTATCAACAAGCAGATGTTGATGGTGCACTCGCCGCTTCAGTTTTTCATAAAGGCATTATCCCCATTAGCGATTTAAAAACATACTTAAAATTACAAAATATTGAGGTAAGACCATGTTAGTAACTCAAGAAAATATCAGTGCATTAGCATGGCAGAAAATGGATAACCTTATTCCTGCTATTATTCAACACTCAGGCACTGGTGCTGTATTGATGCAAGGTTATATGAGTCAAGAATCATTAACGGCTACGTTAACGTCAGGAAAAGCAACCTTTTTTAGCCGCTCTAAACAAGCATTATGGGTTAAAGGCGAAACCTCTGGAAATTATTTACATGTTAAACAAGTGCTCACTGATTGCGATCAAGACAGCTTATTAATTGCGTGTGAACCTATTGGACCAAGCTGCCACTTAGGAACAGAGTCTTGTTTTCCTGAGCAAAAACTTTCTCAACAAAATTTTTTAAGTCAATTAGAGCAAGTGATTGCGAGTCGTAAAAATGATGCTCCAGAAGACAGCTATACCGCACATTTATTTTCTCGTGGCACCACTAAAATGGCACAAAAAGTAGGTGAAGAAGGCGTTGAGGTAGCACTTGCTGCTGTCGCTGAAACCAAAGAAGATTTACTTGGTGAATGTGCAGATTTATTTTACCACACCTTGGTTTTACTCGCGGATCAAAATATCGACTTAAGTGAAGTAATGGCTGTACTGCAAGATCGTCATCACAAATAGCAACAACTAATAGTTATCATAAGAAATAAAGCTCATGAATAAAGAGACTAAGTGGACAGAAAAACACTTTGAGGAATTGTCTCTCAATGAGCTTTATGACTTATTAAAGTTACGTGTCGACGTTTTTGTGGTGGAACAAACTTGTTATTATCCCGACTTAGACGGCGACAAGGAGCAGTTAGATCGTCATGCTGAAACTATCCACCTGCTCGGTTATCAAGATGGTATTTTAGTCGCTTATTTACGCATTTTAGCGAAAGGCCAAAGCTATGACGAATACATTAGTATCGGTCGAGTAATTATCGCTTCGCAAGCGCGAGGAACAGGTTTAGGGCATGAATTAATGACTAAAGCTATCACCCTATGCTTACGTCATTTTCCAGAGCAAAATATTAAAATATCAGCACAACAACACTTAATTGACTATTATCAGCAATATGGTTTTAAACAAAGTTCAGCGATGTACCTTGAAGATAACATCCCCCATGTTGCTATGATAAAAACATTCTAATATTTTCAAAAGCTAAAACAAGCAACACTAAAAAGGTTGCAATCATGCCATAAAAACGTGGTTTGGTTACGCCTATAGATTTCCCCAAACCAATAGCATGTAAAATTCTGCCTAAAAACAATGTTGCACCAATTACGTGTAAAAATAATGGCGAAGCGCCATTTAATTCATAACTTGCTAATAAAATTAAAGCTAATGGTATATATTCAGTAAAATTACCATGTACACGTATCGCCTTTGTTAAGGTATGTTCACCGCCATCACCAACACCAACTTTTAAGCTCTTACGAAAACGAATAACATTAAAAGATAGCACTAAAAAAAGTAGCGTTAATAAACTGCCATAGAAAGCAGTGATTGAAATATTTATATCCATGGTTATCCTTAGGTTGTAAAACTATTTTATAACGGTTCATCTTGCCACTGTATCAACAATTTAGAGAACAAAATCACTCAATAATAACGCCAACAATGATTATCCCTTCTTGGAATTAAATCATAGCATTAAAGTTGAATAGCAACCCGAGTAATTAATTGATTTTTGTTACACGATACTTCAAGATATTAATTTAAAGGCGACTAAGCGTTGCATTAAGCGTCTGGTTCGTTGTCTGTGGCGCTAAGCTCAATCAAAAGTTTCTAACTTAAAATTCTGACATAAAAAAACCCAGCCGAAGCTAGGTTTATTTACTCTCAAAAGAGAATGTGGCGGACGCGGCAGGAGTCGAACCT
>JAOPTQ010000011.1:0-137397 GCA_051531915.1 Colwellia sp.
TCATCACCAATAAGTTGGCGTTTAGGATCGGTTGACAGTGTTGTTTTACCGGTGCCGGATAAACCAAAGAAAATTGCCGTGTCGCCATCTTTTCCAACATTAGCACTACAATGCATTGAGGCAATACCTTTAAGGGGCAATAAATAGTTCATCATTGAGAACATACCTTTTTTCATTTCACCGCCGTACCAGGTGCCACCAATAAGTTGAATCTTTTCAGTTAAATTAAAAGCGACAAAATTTTCGGAGTTCAAGCCTTGCGCTTGCCAATTAGGGTTAGTTGTTTTAGCGCCATTCATTACGATGAAATCAGGTTGGTAAGTTTTCAATTCTTCGTTGTTTGGGCGAATAAACATGTTTTTAACAAAATGTGCTTGCCAAGCAACTTCAGTAATAAAGCGTACTTTTAAACGAGTATTGTCATTTGCGCCACAATAGGTATCAACAACAAATAAACGCTTACCTGATAATTGCGTGGTAACAAGCGTTTTCAGTTCGCCCCAAGTTTCTTTATTCATTGGTTTGTTGTCATTTTTACCTTGATCTGACCACCAAACGGTATCGCGAGTTATATCATCACGCACAATGTATTTATCTTTAGGTGAGCGTCCTGTAAAAATACCTGTATCAACATTGACCGCACCAAGTTCAGTGACAACACCTTGGTCAAAACCTGTTAAGCTCGCTTTTGTCTCTTCAATAAAAAGCAGCTCATAAGAGGGATTGTAAACAACTTCGTTAACATTCTTAATGCCGTATTGTGTCAAATCAATTGAATTTTCTGGGGCGGTCATAGCAATTTTACTCCTAAAGGGACGATGAAATTTTAATCTTTGTTGTTTTATTTGTTTTGTTTTGTGAAAGTTTTCATAGGTGCGACACTTTGTATTCTAGGTGAATATCTAACAAAGCGAAAGTAAAAAAACATCGACGATAACCGTTTTCATTATAAGCGCGGTGAATGGTCGGCTATAAAATGGCTATCTTAAATAGAACTATTTAAAGTAAGGTTTATTAGGTGCTGTGGAGTAGAATGGAGGATATGCTTTTATCCCTGCTAGGGTGATAAAAGCATATTTTAGACATAAATTAGGTTGGTTTTGTTATAATCAGAGCTCAAAGAAACTGAGGTTTTAGTGCTTAACTTTCGAAGTGAAACTTTTTAATTTGATCTCATCAAAATCATAAGTGGTTAAGCAATAATCACATGTCATTGATATTTTACCTTCTTCAGACAAAATGTTTCTAATTTCACTGGCCGTAATTTGGCTTATTGCCGTTAAGCATTTGTCTTCTGAGCAACCACATTGGTAGCTAACCGTTTGCGGGTCAAACAAATTTACTTTTTCTTGATGATATAAACGATATAACAAAGCTTCTGCTTCAAGAGAAAAAATTTCTTCGTATTTAATGGTATTAGTCAATTGACATAAATGCTCATAATCGCTGAGTTGTTTGTCTTTACTTTCTGTACTGCCATCGCCATCAGGTAATAGCTGAATTAAGCTGCCAGCAACCCGTTGATTATCATCATCACTAAATAACCATATTTTTGTTGGGATTTGTTCCGATACATCAAAGTAATGAGCTAAACAATCAGCAAGATTATCTTGCTCTAATGCAACAACACCTTGGTATGCTTCACCTTTTGTCGGTCTGATAGTGATAACCATGGTGCCTTTGCCAAGTAATTCATGCAGTGTTGTTGCTTGGGTATGCTCTTTAAGTTTGGCAATACCGCGCATTACTTGATTATTATCACCATTAACAGATAAATAACCCACAGGGCCATCACCTTGTAATTGTACGGTGATTTCGCCTTCAAATTTCAAGGTGGCCGTTAATAAGCAGGTGGCAGCCATTAATTCGCCAAGTAAAACTCGCACCCCTTTTGGGTAATCGTGATTTTTTATAACACTTTTATAGCTGTGACTTAATTGCACCAATTCACCACGTGCGTGCAAATCAGAAAATAAGTAACGATTTAATACATCTGTTTTAGACATAAAAATTAAATCCTTTCTTTGAATTGTCGAATTTGTCGACGTTGTTTTTTATCGGGTTTGGTTTCGCATGCAGGGCTTAATAAAATACCTTGTTTACGGGCTAGCGCATTTTTCTCTCGGCTTTCCAAGCTTTGTTTTGACTCTTGGTATAAGGTTTGGGCAAAGGTTGCATCTTTTCGTTTATCAGCAAGCGCAATGACTAATACTTCTTTTTCTTCAAAACCTTGGCGTATTTTTATTGTGTCGCCTAAAGTCACCGCTTTGCCAGATTTGGTACGTTGACCGTTATAAAAAACTTTACCGCCATCAATCATTTGCTTGGCAATAGCGCGAGTTTTATAAAATCGAGCCGCCCAAAGCCATTTGTCTAACCGAGTAGAGTGTAATTGGATTGAACTATTTTCTGTTGCTGTTGCCATAATTTTTTATCATTAAAAGGTTGTCGAGTGATTTTTAGAATATTTTTTTGTAACTGTTCACCAAGCTTCTCAAACGTCATTCCCGAAGTATCTAATCGGGAATCTATGATATTAAAAAACGGGATCTTCGATTAAAACATCTCGAAGATGACGTAAACAAGATTTGGTGCTTTGTAAAATCATCATTAGCTGAATAATTACCATTTTTGCGCAAATTAACATAAGTTTCCTTGTTTCTCTACTGCCTAAGCACACTTATTGTAAATAATAGTTAAATATTTCGGTCTTTGCTTGTTGCGAGGTGAATGCTCAAGTATTATCAGGCGATAGAAAAATTTAGATATCCGTTTGCTGAATCAAAAAGTATAAAAAGATTTACCCTTAAAGCGTCAATCTAAAGTGTAGCAACGTAGCTATTTTCCATAAATTAATGATAGTTTATCCATGGTATTACCCAACAATATGACCTCTTTTTCAACTGTAATGGCAAGGTTTCCCCAACAAAAAGTTGCGCAAACCATTAGTGTGCTTTTGCTGATTTATATTGCCTTTTTAGCGGCTAAAATTACGTGGTTAGCAGTGCCTGATACTAACGCGACTGGCCTTAGTGCAAATAGTAGTATTGACATGAGTAAGCAAAATCAGGGAAGAAAAGGGGTTAATACCTCGTTATTGCAAGCATTGAATTTATTTGGCGTGTACAGTGAAGAGGAAATGCAAAGCGCTATTATTGCGCAAGACGCGCCTGAAACAAGATTGCAGTTAGTATTGTCGGGTCTTGTTGCCAGTGATGATACTAATACTGCCGCGGCTATTATAGAAAACAGTGGTAAGCAGGAAACCTATGGCATTGGTGATATTATAATAGGAACACGGGCTACCTTAGAGCAAGTACTAATGGATCGAGTATTAATAAAACAGTCTGGGCGAATGGAAACGTTAATGCTTGACGGATTTGACTTTAATCAGCCAGCACTGGCATTAGTTAAAAAAGGCTCACCGAAAAAATCTATTCCGTCACCATCATCCGCTAAAATAGTTGATCAACGGTTAAATAAAAAATTATCGGCGAGTGCTGTTAATTTACGAAATGATTTAAATAAAGATCCCGGAAAAATAACCGATTATCTACGCATTAGTCCACGCAGGTCTAATGGCTCGGTAGTCGGTTATTTATTAAAACCAGGCAAAAGTCCAGAGTTTTTTACGTTGGCAGGCTTGAAATCTGGCGATGTTGCTGTCCAAATGAATGGTTTTGATTTAACTATTACCAGTGAAGCCGTTCAAGCATTAACAGCATTAAAACAAGACAAAGATGTATCGTTATTAGTTAAGCGAAAAGAACAATTAATTACCATATTATTTAGTATCGATTAGTAGGAAATAGAGTACCGTTATGAGGGATTTTTTCATGCGAAAAACGTTCAGTGCCATTTTTAAAAATAGAGTCAACTTGTCTTTTTCTCGACAAGTAAAACAATTTACAATTGTACTTACTACTATGTTTGCACTTAATTCACTGCTTTATATTGGGCAAGCGAGTGCAGCTCAGTATTCTCCTAATTTTAAAGGCACAGAAATTACCGAGTTTGTAAATATTGTCGGTAAAAATCTGAAAAAAACTATGATTGTTGATCCTAACGTACGCGGCAAAGTGAATGTACGTAGTTATGATTTATTAACCGAAGCGCAATATTATCAATTTTTTCTGAATGTTTTAGAAGTTTATGGTTTTGCTGTGGTGGAAATGGATAACAACATTTTAAAAATCATTCGTAATAAAGATGCCAAAACCGCGGCAATTCCAGTGGTAGGTGATAGTACTACTTTTACGGGTGATGAAATGGTTACCCGCGTTGTCGAAGTTAAAAATGTTACTGTGCGCGAATTAGTGCCGCTTTTACGTCAGTTAGCGGATCAAGCCGGCGGTGGCAATGTCACTAACTATGATCCGGCTAATGTCATTATGCTTACAGGTACAGCAGCCGTTGTAAACCGCATGGTTAAAATTATTGAACGTGTTGATAGAGCCGGTGATCAAGACGTTGAAATTATCAAACTTACCTATGCTTCTGCCGGTGAAATGGTGCGTATTATAGAAGCAATGAATAAGCCGTCGGGCGGTAAAGCGGGTCAACCCACCTTTTTAATCCCTAAAATAGTTGCCGATGATCGTAGTAATAGCGTTATTGTTAGTGGTGAAGTTAAAGCGCGCGAACGAGTAACGCGTTTAATTAGACGCTTAGACAGTGAACTAGAAACCAGTGGTAATACGCGCGTTTATTATTTGAAATATTCAAAATCAGAAGATCTAGTTAAAGTACTCAAAGGGGTGAGTGAATCTATCTCCGCTGAAAGTAAAACCTCGAAAGTTAAAGCTCGTAGCAATTCTAAGCGCGATGTAAGTATTGAAGCACATGAATCAACCAATGCTTTAGTCATAACCGCGCAGCCTGATATGCTTCGTTCACTTGAAGCGGTTATTCGACAGTTAGACGTACCTAGAGCGCAAGTACATATTGAAGCGATTATTGTTGAAGTGTATGAAAGTGATGGTGTGAATTTAGGGGTGCAATGGTACAGTGAAACAGGCGGATTTACCCAATTTACCAATGGTTCAACCACAATTAGTTCTGTTGCCGCAGGAGCAAAGGCAGCTGAAAGCACAAAAGGTGAATTTGTACCGGCTTTAGTTAATGATAATAATGAAGTCATTCAAAAAGGATATTATAAAAATGACACCGAAGGTGATTATACCCTATTGGCTCAAGCGCTTGGTTCGGTAAGTGGTGGTATGTTTGGTATTATGAAAGACGATTGGGGCGCTATTGTTAATGCGGTCAGCACGGATACCAATTCTAATATTTTAGCGACACCCAGTATTACCACATTAGATAACGAAGAGGCTTATTTTCTTGTTGGTCAAGAAATACCTATTCTTACCGGCTCTACTAGCAGCAGCTCAAATAGTAATCCTTTTCAAACCGTAGACCGTCAAGAAGTCGGTATTAAATTATTGGTGACACCGCAAGTGAATGAAGGTAACGGTGTGCAACTTACTATTGAACAAGAAGTTTCTTCTGTGAGTGGCGCAACCGGTGTTGATATTTCTATCAACAAACGTGAAATAAAAACCACGGTGATGGTAGAGAGTGGCGGCACCATAATTTTAGGTGGTTTGATTGATGAAGATGTGCAAGAAAGTGTACAAAAAGTACCATTATTAGGTGATATCCCCATTATTGGTCATTTATTTAAATCGACCAGTAATACCACACGTAAGCGTAATTTAATGGTATTTCTTAAACCAACCATTATCACAGATGCCAAAGTAATGAATGCTATGGCAAAAGAAAAATATAACTTTATTCGTGCCGATGAATTACGTAAACAAGAAGAAGGCTTGTCATTAATGAGTGATGAAAGGCTTCCTATATTACCTGAATGGAATGATGAATTAACCTTGCCACCGTCATTTGATGACTATCTTGATAAAAAAGTGCTTGATGAAAAAGCTCAAGAAAAAAAAGGTAATTAATCATGACCGTAGCAGTAGATAACACTGAAGAAATTTCAGCCGGTGTTATTACCAGTAATGAAATTTCTAGTGAGATAAATGAAGAGCCAACGGTTGAATCGGGTTATGTACGCTTACCTTTTACTTTTGCTAAGCGTCACAAGGTATTAATTAGCCAGAAAAATAACGATTATGTTTTACATTGTTTAGAAGATATTAGCATTGATATTGTCTTGGAAGTTCGCCGAGTATTAAAAGCACCTTTTAGTTTTGACTTTCAAAGCAGTGATTGCTTTGAACAGTTATTAACCGTGGCCTATCAGCGTGATTCGTCTGAAGCTCAACAAATGATGGAAGATATTGGTAACGAAGTTGATCTTTACTCACTTGCAGATGAAATGATAGAAAGTGAAGATTTATTAGAAAATGAAGATGATGCACCTATCATCAAATTAATCAATGCCATGCTCAGTGAAGCCATTAAAGAAAGCGCCTCTGATATCCATATTGAAACTTTCGAGAGTGCTCTGCAAATTCGCTTTCGGGTTGACGGTGTTTTGCGTGAAGTTCTTAAACCTAATCGGAAACTAGCCTCATTGTTAGTGTCGCGTATTAAAGTGATGGCAAAGCTAGATATTGCCGAAAAACGTGTACCACAAGATGGTCGTATTTCTTTGCGTATTGGTGGTAGAGCTGTTGATGTACGGGTGTCAACTATGCCAACAGGACATGGAGAGCGCGTTGTTTTACGTTTGTTAGATAAAAATTCTGCGCGTTTAGATTTAGAAGACTTAGGCATGACAGACAGTAATCGGGCGAAATTTTCACAGTTAATTGACAAGCCCCACGGTATTATTTTGGTGACGGGCCCAACAGGCTCTGGTAAAAGTACCACGCTTTATGCAGGCTTAATGCAAATAGATGAAAAAGAACGGAATATTTTAACGGTAGAAGATCCAATAGAATATGCCATAGAAGGCATCGGGCAAACGCAAGTCAACACTAAAGTAGATATGACTTTTGCTCGTGGTTTACGAGCGATATTGCGACAAGATCCTGATGTGGTTATGGTGGGTGAAATTCGTGATTTAGAAACGGCGCAAATAGCGGTTCAAGCCAGTTTAACCGGTCACTTAGTGTTATCAACACTGCATACCAATACAGCATCTGGCGCCATTACCCGAATGGAAGATATGGGAGTCGAGCCATTTTTATTATCTTCTAGTTTACTTGGCGTATTAGCCCAACGATTAGTGAGAACGTTATGCCCGCATTGTCGAGAAAGCCATTTGCCTGACGATGAAGAGCGCACTTTATTAGGTTTAACAAGCAATAACAAACAGGTTGTTTATCGCGCTATAGGTTGTGCGGAATGTAACTTTAAAGGTTATCGTGGACGAACGGGTATTCATGAATTATTACCGGTTGATGACAAAGTGCGAGAGCTTATTCATAACGGACATGGTGAACAAGCCATTGAAAAATATATTCGCCAATCAAGTGCAAGTATTCGCCGTGATGGTTTTGATAAAGTGATGCGAGGTAAAACAACCCTTGAAGAAGTTTTACGCGTTACCCGTGAGGATTAACACAAACCATGGCAGCATTTGAATACCAAGCGGTAGACAGTAAAGGCAGAAATAAAAAAGGCGTTATTGAAGGTGATACTCCAAGGCAAGTGCGTGGGTTGTTGCGTGATCAAGGTTTATTGCCTATTGAAGTTATTCCTACCTTACAAAAAAAGAAAAATGCTGAAAGTAAAGCTAATTTATTTTCAGGCTCTGGTGGTCAAAAAGGTAAAATTTCAACGTCAGAATTAGCATTGATAACCCGTCAATTAGCAACGTTGGTAGAGTCGGGGTTACCGCTAGAAGAATCTTTAATCGCGGTTGCTGAACAATGTGAAAAAAATCGCATTAAAAGTATGATCATGGGCGTTAGAACTAAAGTAACAGAAGGCTATGGTTTAGCCGAAAGCATGGCTGAATATCCGCGCGTGTTTAATCATTTATATCGTGCAATGGTTGCTGCCGGAGAAAAGTCAGGGCATTTAGATAAAGTACTTAATCGTTTGGCCGACTATACCGAACAGCGCGAACAAATGCGTTCTCAATTGATTCAAGCCTTAGTTTATCCTGTTATTATGACCGTTGTTGCGGTTGGTGTTATTGCTATTTTATTGACTAAAGTTGTGCCTCAAATTGTTGGTCAGTTTGAACATATGGGTGAAAATTTACCGGCAACAACGCAGTTTCTCATTGCCAGTAGTGAATTTTTACAAGCTTATGGTTTGGTGGTGATTTTATTTTTTGCGGGCATTTTTTTATTGCTTGCTCAGTTAATGAAAAAACCTGCCTTTAAGCTCGCTTATCATCAACGATTAATTGCAATGCCGGGTATCGGAAAAGTAGCGAAAGGTGTTAATACCGCTCGTTTTGCTCGAACGTTAAGTATATTAACGGCGAGTGCGGTACCCTTACTTGAAAGTATGAAAATTTCTGGTGAAGTGCTAGAAAATCTATATATGAAACAGCAAATTAAAGCATCAACAGACAAGGTGCGCGAAGGCTCAAGTCTTCGTGTCTCTTTAGAGCAAACGAAATTATTTCCACCGATGATGCTTCATATGATTTCTAGCGGTGAAAAAAGTGGTCAACTTGAGCATATGCTTGGTAGAGCGGCAGACAATCAAGATCGAGAATTTGAAGCGCTGGTGAATATTTCATTAAAAGCCTTTGAACCAGCACTCATGGTTGCTATGGCGTGTGTGGTGCTATTTATTGTGATGGCCATATTAGAACCCATTCTTAAATTAAACACCCTTGTTGGTGGGTAATTAATTATTAAAATTAACCGTTTCAGAAAGAGAAGTTAGGAAAGTTATGATGAACAAAAAGCACACTCAAGGTTTTACCCTATTAGAAGTTATGGTCGTTATCGTTATTTTAGGTATTTTAGCCAGTATGGTTGTACCTAATTTAATGGGCAGTCAAGAGCGCGCCAATATGCAAAAAGCCGTGTCGGATATTACCGCCTTAGAAACCTCATTAAGTTTGTATAAAATGGACAATTATGATTATCCAAGTACGGATCAAGGCTTAGAAGCGTTAGTCACACAAAGTGAAATTGATCCAGAGCCACGTCGTTTTCCAGAAGGTGGTTATGTAAAACGTTTACCTAAAGATCCGTGGGGCAGTGAATATATTTTATTAAATCCTGGTGAGCATGAAAAAATGGATGTTTTCTCTGTGGGACCAGACCGTGAAGCTGGTACAGAAGATGATATCGGTAACTGGAACCTAGGCGATTTTCAGTAATTCCGTCTAAAAACCGCTTTGGTTAAGAAATTTTTAAACTGAAATTTTTTCCTAATAAAATCCAAAAAATACGGTAGTGATAAACATGCCAAAATATCTTCATTCATCAAACAACGTTAAAGGTTTCACCTTAATTGAAGTGATGGTGGTTGTGGCGTTAATTGGTATTATTGTGACTTTGGTACAATTTAATTTTTCCGGTAAACGACCTGAAGATACCTTAAAAGAGGCGAGTTTTCGTTTTGTGGGTATTTTTGAAACAGCGGCGGATTACGGCTTATTAAATAATATTGAATTAGGTTTGGTGGTTAAAGATAATAGTTATCAATTTTTAGGGTATGACGGTGTTAATTGGGCTGAAATACCCGAACAAGCATGGTTAGCGACTCAAGACTTGCCTGAACATGTAGAAATAACGCTTAAGCTTGACGACTTACCTATTGAAGACCCTTTGTTGTTTGACTCTATTGAATTTGAACAAGAGGAAGAAGAAGGTTTTTCATTAGACGCAGATGAAGATGGCTTGTCATTAGCAGATAAAAAAGAGCAGAAAAAAAAGCAACAACGACCACAAGTTTATTTATTATCTGGCGGTGATATTACCCCGTTTAGTTTAACGTTTCGTTTCAGTGAAGAAATGGCTTTAATCGATGATTTGGCAGACTTGGCTTATCGCGTGACGGGTATTTATAGTACTCCATTAAGTGTAGAAGGACCTGTGCTTGATGAAGATTAATGTAAAGTCTCGGCAAATAGGTTTTACGCTTATTGAAGTGATGTTAGCAATGGCGGTGTTTGCTATTGCTGGTGTTGCTTTACTCAGTGCAGCAGATAACAATTTTAGACATATAAGTCACTTAGAAGAAAAAATGTTTGCTGATTGGGTTGCCTCAAATCAACTTGTTAGCGCCACACTTAATCAAACATGGCCGCCTAAAAATAATTTAAAAGGTGATGTAGAGCTTGCAGGTCGGCAGTGGTTTTGGCAACAAAAAGTGATTAAAACAACAGACAAAGATATGCGCGCTATTGTTATAGAAGTTCGTATAGATGAAGGTGATGAATTATCGGTTGCTAGCTTAATGACTTATGTCTCTAAGGTTAATCCGTAATGAGTTCTAGCGCTAAATTGTCAACTCAATCGTCTTTTAAAGGCTTTACTTTACTTGAAGTTTTAATTGCCATTGCTATTTTTTCCATTATTAGTTTATCCAGTTTTACCATTTTTGATACCGTACTTAAAGGTGATGAAAACGCTAAATTACGTACCGCGAGACAAAATGAACTGCAGCGGGCTTTTTTACTCATTGAACGCGACATAACTCAATTAGCTCGCCGCACTATACGACTTAATGGTGAAGCGCCGTTAAGTAGTTTTTTACAAACCGGTAGTGATAACTTTTTTGCGACGGAACAAGCGCTTTCATTTGTGCGTTATGGTTGGACAAATCCTGATTTATTATTACCGCGAAGTGATATGCAAGCGGTAGCGTATCGGGTTGAAGATGAAGTGTTACAACGTTTACATTTTAATTTTGTTGACTCAATTAATGGCGAAGAGCCTAAAGTGAGACCGTTAATATCAGGGGTCAGTTCTTTATCGTTTCAATTTTATGATGGTAAAAAGTGGCAAGATGAATGGGCTAGTAAAACCATTCCTTTAGCAATAGCGATTGATCTTGAAACACACGACTACGGTTTTATTCGTCGGCAATTTCTAGTGGCGGGTGACGCTGTGGGGAATAATGATGATTCTTAAGCAACGAGGTGTAGCCTTGATCACCGTGATGCTTATTGTTGCATTATGTGCCGTTATTGCCTCACAAATGACCGCGCGCTTACAGATGCAAATGCAACGTAGCATTAATATTAGTTTTAATCAGCAAGCATACTGGTATGCTATGGGCGCAGAAGCTTTTACTAAGCGGGTGTTAATTACCGCTTTTGAAGAAGATAAAGACATTATCCATTTAGGGCAAGCATGGGCTAGCGGTGAAACAACGTATCCGGTAGATTTTGGCGAAATTACCGGTGAAATTACCGATTTACACAGTTGTTTAAACTTAAATGCCCTGCGAGCGCCGCTAAGTAGCAGTAGTACAAGTGGCAGTAGTGCCTATAGCAAAAAAGTGATTGCTCGTATCGTTCTTGAAGAGTTACTTGTCGCGCTTAATATTGATGATGTTAGTTCATTTGAAGCAGAGTCAATGGCTGACTCGTTAACTGATTGGCTTGATGAAAATAGTGCAATAAGCAGTAATGGCGGTGCTGAAGATAATGATTATGCATCGCACGAATTTCCTTATTTAGCCGCTAATCACTTTTTGGCAAGTGTGAATGAATTACGGTTGGTTGAAAATTTTAGCGTGAAAACGATTCAAGCATTAAAGCCTTATGTTTGTGTATTACCGCAAAGTTTAGCTCATAAAATTAATATCAATACGTTAGATGCAGAAAAACCTGAGTTATTACAAGCATTGCTAGGCTCTACACTTTCACAGGCACAAAATATATTATCAGCACGACCAGAAGAAGGCTTTAAAACAGTAACCGAATTTTATAATTTGCCAGAACTTAGTAACATAACCCTTGATGATGAGCAGAAAAAGCAGTTTGTCGTTAATAGTGAATACTTTACGCTGAAAGCGACAGCAAGCTTTAACAACAGCTATTTTATGTTGAATTCAGTCATGCAAGTTATCGACAATAAAAAAATTAATGTGATTAGTCGCACCATAGGACACAATTAATGGCCGAAACTTTATTTATTCGCCTTGGCAGTCAAGCACAAGATACCATTCATTGGCTTGTGCTTAATATGAGCAATCAAGAAATTATTGCCAGTGGCGAAATTAACAATGCGGAGCAGTTATCAAGCTTAACTGACAAAGCAAAACAGCGCGATCTTAAGGTATTAGTACCGAGTTGTGATGTGGTATTGAAAAGCTTAACGGTACCGGGAAAGTCGCAGCGCGCTATTCGTTTAGCTACGCCTTATATGCTTGAAGATGAATTAGCACAAGATGTTGACCAACTATTTTTTGCTTATGCGGATTTACCTAAAAATAGTCAAGGCAATAATTGTTTTGTGGCTATTGTTGAGCGCGCTCAATTAGCGTTATGGCAGTTATGGCTTAACAATGCAGACTTAACCACTAAAGTGATGTTGCCCGATGTACTTGCTATGCCGCTAGGCTCAAGTCTTAATGAAAACGTTAATGTTGGCAAAAATGTAGACAAAAGTGCAGATGAAAATTCAGATAAGAAAACAACTAAGTGGAGTGCAATAACGTTAGGCTCGGCAAATAATGAGCAAATACTTATTCGACAAGGATTGTGGCAAGGATTTACGGTTGACCATGCAGCTTGGCAATTTATTGCTAAAACACTACCTAAACAAGATAAACAAGAGTCGCAGCAAGAAGTAGCAACAGAAATTGAAGCATACTCAGCATTACCGCATAGTGATGAATTAACACTTAACAATTTACCAGAAGAGTTGCCTTTAGCTTTATTAGCAAAACACAGTAAAAGTACCAGTTTTAATTTACTGCAAGGTGAATATAAAGTTAAAGATCAACATTCAACCGTGTTGGTTCATTGGCTGTGGGTGGCAGGCATTGCTGCTTGTGCGGTATTGCTTAATTTGGGTTATAAAAGTGCTGAGTTATGGCAATTAAATGCAAAACAAGCCGCGGTTGAACAACAAATTATTAATACTTATAAAAAGGCATTTCCTCGTGTTAAGCGAGTTAGAATATCAACGATAAAATCACAATTGAACCAAAAAATAGCGCAATTAGGTGGTTTAAGTGACAGTGAAGGCTTTTTATCGATGCTATCAAAAGCGCAACCTGCTTTTGCTAAAGTTCCTGCGTTAAAAGCAGAGTCACTAAAATTTGATGGTAAACGTCAAGAGTTACGCTTACAAGCCGTAGCCAATGATTACCAACCTTTTGAACAGCTTAAAAGTGCTTTAGAAACCGTTAATTTACAAGTGAAACAAGGTGCGCAAAGTAATCAAGGTGAACAAGTTTCAGGCTCGTTTACCATTACTAATAAAAAGCAAAGTGAAATTAAGTCTGGAGGGCGTTCATAATGAAAGCTTGGTGGCAACAGCTTAATAGCAGAGAGCAGCGTTTAGTCGCATCGATGGGTTTAGTGGCTATTATCTTTATTTTTTATAGTGCAATTTGGCAGCCGTTAAATAGCAATATCGATAAAGCAAATGAAAAACTTGTACGTCAACAAGCATTATTAACTTGGGTAACCGATAATACTGCACGGTATCAACAAGCCAAAAAAAATGGCAGTACAGGAAAAAGTAAGACAAGCCTATCAAGCATTGTTAATAGCAGCGCAAATACATATAAGCTTTCTATTACACGTATTCAGCCTCAAGGCGAGGATATACAGGTATGGATTGATACCGCACCGTTTACGCAATTGTTATTTTGGCTTGAACATTTAGCTAATAATGAAGGTTTACAAGTGAAAAATATTGATCTTTCCCGGGCTGATAGAGCTGGAGAAGTAAGAGTTCGTCGTTTACATCTTAGTAAACTGTAGTTTATACCGGTTAGGCTGATTTTAGAAATGAAACAAATAATTTATAGAGAAGATAAATGAAAAAGTGGTTTGCTTTTGGCGCAATTTTTCTAAGTACATATTTAGTTTTTTTGGTGGCTACATTACCAATAAATTTTGTTGTTAATAAAATACCGTTACCTAAAAATATTGGTATTAGCGGACTTTCGGGGACACTTTGGCAGGGAAGTATTGAGCAGCTTGTTATTACTCATAGTCGAAAAAAACATACCGAAGTGCAAAAAATCAACTTTAACGTAAGCTTTTGGTCACTATTGTTATTAGAGCCAAAAATAACACTGCAATTTGGCGACTCTTTTTTGTCTGGCCCTGAAGGTGAACTTACCGTTAGTGTTAATCAAGAACGTGTTACCTTAACGAATGTTGAAGTGTTGATATCAGCGAATGACATTGCTCAACAGCTTACCTTGCCCCTACCTATTTCCGCACAAGGTGATGTAAGTATCTCTTTAAATGAAGTGAGCTTTAAACAAATATCGCCCACTCAATGTATTGAAGCTTCAGGCAATGCCAAGTGGTCTAAAACAGGTGTTGTCGCCCTTGATAAAAATATCAAATTGGGCGATTTAAGCGCCGAAATTGTATGTCAAGACAACACCTTTACGGCAAAAATTTCACCTAAAAATAACTTAGGTCTAACCTTTAGTGCCTATGTTCAGCCTAAAGGTCGATTTTCAGGAGATGGTTACTTAAAACCGGGCGTTAAATTTCCTGCACAATTGAGAGCGGTTTTGCCTTTCTTAGGGAAAAAAGATAGCAAAGATCGTTATCGTTTGAGCTTTTAACATTTTTATTACCTTTTTATGGCACTAAAACCCATTAGAGCAAAAGTCACCACATGTTTCGCCAAATAATTTTCAAATAATATAATCTTACCAAGCACAACGTTGTACTTGGTATAAATATAAATTAAGTACATTTCTGTGAGTAAAAATTTTCCTATAAAGAGAGGTGGTTAGGAAGTCTTTAACTCATTATGTTAGGTTTACAGCTTGCCATTGTTTATTATTTCCAATTATATCAGTATGTTACTTCGCATTAAATCTTGGCACATTCTTCGCTATATCTTATTACGCTCAGGTAATAAAAGTGTTTCTTGAAATAATAAACACAGAGACATATAAAAATATGAATAGGAGAAATTATGTATAACAAACGTAAGGTTACTAAAGCTATTCGTTTAGCCATGGTCGTCGGCACTAGTGCGGCGGCAACGCTGTCAGTTTCAGCTTTTTCTGCCGAGGAAGCATCTGTAAAAGAAGAAAGCATTGATCGTCTTGTCATTACCGGCTCTCGTTTATTACGTCCAGCATTAACTTCACCATTACCTTTGGCAACAGTAACTGCTGCTGAAATTGAAGCAAGCGGCTTCTCTTCAATAACAGATATCTTTGCTGATATGCCATCATTTAATGGTGACCAATTTTCTATTGATGAAAATCAACCTAACAACATTGGCCGACAAAATGTACAAATTCGCGGTTTAGGTTATAGCCGAACTTTGCACCTTATTGATGGTGTTCGTATGGCAGGAGGTGATACAGCAGGTGTTGCTGATGTGTCAATGATCCCAACCGGTATGATTGAAAAAGTTGAAATAGCAAAAGGAGCTTCTTCAGCTGTATATGGCTCTGATGCAATTGCGGGGGTAATTAACTACAAATTACTTAAACAATATGACGGCATTAAAGTAAAAGCGACTACCGGGATTAGTGAAGAAGGTGATGCACCACGTAATAAAGTTAGCATTGTTGCTGGCAAGTCTTTTGCCAACGGTGGTTTTACTGTTGGTTTAGAAATAGAAAAAGTAGAGAGCTATATGCGTGGTGATCGTGATTTCTATAATCCAGATCATTCAGATCAATTAGTTGATGGCTTATTTTACGCAACAAACTGGAGTAGTGATGTAACACCTGAAGGTACCTACTCTTATTATATTAATTCAAAAGATGAAAATAATAATAGCGTTAGTACTTATCATTATTTCAATCGTAATCAAGGCAGCGATGGTAGTACCCTTGATAATTATAGTGAGATCATTGGAGATACACTTTACTGGCGAGATGCCAGAGATGATGCTTCAGAAAAGTATAAAGCAGTGCATGGTTATGATTTTTTTGCGGATGAATTAGATGGTTCAGATCGTACAGAATACAATGTGGTATTAAATGGCTATTATAATATTACTGAAGATATAGAAGCAACGTTACAAGTCATGGCATCTAGTCGTGAAAATTACACTCAACAAGCCCCTGCATGGGTTGATCGTATGAGGGTTGAAGCGGATGCTCCAGGTAACCCATTTAATCGCTGGGTTTATATGCGTCGTCGTTTAAGTGAGCGAAATACCACAACGGATACAACTCCGTTGCATGTGCGTTTAGGTTTTAATGGCGATTTTACCAATACAGAGTCATGGAGTTGGACAGTAGATGCCGTGCATAGCGAAATAAAAGCAGAGCACAATTACGCATCGCAAATAAATCTCGACACCTTAGCCATAGCGGTTAATCCTACAGAGTGTGCTCAAACTGAAGGTTGTGTGCCATTGAATGTATTTGTTGATACTGAAGATATGTTATTAGAGCCTCATATGGTTCACGGTTTGCAAGATGTGAGTGAAGGTGAAACCAATATCCTAATGTTAAATGCCATGGGTGAATTATGGGAATTACCCGCAGGTACTATGCAGTTAGCTGTTGGTGCAGAATACCGCACTGAAGAAGTATCGCGTGTCTTCGATGATATTAGAGCAGAATATAACTTATCAGGTTTTTCCAAGCGTGAAAATGTTGTTCCACCTAAGCGAACGGTTACAGAGCTTTATGCTGAAATGAGTATTCCATTATTAACCGATGCACCTTTAGCAAAACATTTAAGTGTTGAGCTAGCGGCACGTTATTCTAATTATGACGATGTGGGTGATAAGGTAGTACCTTCAGTTAATGTGTTTTATAAGCCGATAGATGACTTATTATTACGTGTAAACTATGCACAAGGTTTTAGAGCTCCAACATTGTGGGATTTACACCGTGGCACTATTTATACCGATAATCCAACGGCTGACTTTGAATTAGACCCGTGTGCTGGTGCTAGTTGGGAAGAGTATGCTTTATGCCAAGGCTTTGGTGCTCAAGTAGATCAAGCGGCAAGTGAAGAGTACTCATGGCAATCAGGCGCTAATCCTGATTTAGAACCAGAAACATCAGAGTCAATTAACTTTGGCCTAGTATGGACACCTAGTTTTATCGAAGGTTTTAGCATGACTTTTGACTACTGGGATGTTGAAATTGAAGATAGCCCATCTCGTACAACTAGTGTTATGTTTTTAGAGAATGCTAAAAGTAATGGTACTCAGTTTGCTGATAATATTACCCGTAACGCTGAGACGAATGTCGTTGAATGGTATAATAGTATTCCGTTGAATATTGGTAATAGTGAGTATTCAGGCTACGATGTTGAGCTTGATTATCATTTTCCTTCTACAGCAATAGGTAATTTTAGAATAAAGTACACTTTAGCGCATATGATTGAAGGTCGCTCAAAGTACGGTAGTACTTCTGATTGGACCCCTGAAAAAGGGCGTTGGAGTTGGATCCCGAACAAACAATCGGTGAAATTATTCTGGGATAAAAATGCTTGGAATGCTTCATATAGTATTTTTCATGGAGATGAAACGTATAGCGGTTATGATGAAATTACTTCCTATGAAGATTTTGACTTAGAAGATCCTGAGCAGTTCGAAGATGCCCGTTACATTGCATTGAACTGGGTGCCTAGTTATATAAAACACTATATGACTGTTGGTTATAAAACCCAAGACTTTGGTCGTTTTACCTTAAATATTCAAAACCCATGGGGGGATGATCCTGAGTTTTATGATAGATCTGAGGGCTATTTACGAGGACCAAGTCCTAGAGGGCGTTACTATACATTAAGCTGGAGCAATAACTTTTAATTAAAGTGAAAGTCATTACCGATTAAAAACTTTGTTGAGCATGGAAGCTCTGCAAAATTTTTATTTTCTAAGCAGATAAAATAAAGAGTTTAGGCATGAAGCAACGTAAATATTTATCTTTTTTGGTATTCATTGCCGTTTTATTTGGTTGTGAACAAGCATCTAAAAATCAACAAAAACCTTTTGTTGAGATCAATAAAAATCCTTACCCAAGTACTTACCAGCCTATTGAAAGTGAGCGCACTTTAATTAAAGATATCACTTTATTAATGGGGAATGGCGAACGGCTTAATCATGCTTATGTACTTTTTGAACAAGGTATAATAATTGCTATTGGCGATAGTGTTAATGAACCAAGTTTACCTCAAAACACGAAAATTATTGAGGGTAAAAATAAATGGCTCACCCCTGGCATTATTGATGTGCACTCTCATTTAGGTATATTTCCTAAACCTTATGTTAAAGGCAATAATGATGGCAATGAAAAAGTAAACCCTATAAGCCCACATGTATGGGGGGAGCATAGTGTTTGGCCACAAGATCCTGCCTTTAATACTGCCCGTGCAGGCGGCATAACCACCTTACAAACATTACCGGGATCAGCAAACTTATTTGGTGGCAGAGGGGTCACCTTAAAGAATGTACCCGCAGTCACCGTTCAAGCAATGAAATTTCCACAAGCGCCTTATGGTTTAAAAATGGCTTGTGGAGAAAATCCAAAAGGGGTTTATGGCTCAAGAAATGAAGCGCCCTATACTCGAATGGGCAATATGGCCGGTTTTCGTCAAGCCTGGATCAACGCCAAAGAATACAAAGCTGCTTGGGATCAATACTCTGTTGATTATCATGCCGGTTTAATGGTTAATGCGCCAAAGCAAGACTTGGGGTTAGATACCTTAAAAGCGGTGTTAGAAGGAGAGATCTTAATTCATAATCATTGTTATAAGGCGGAAGAAATGGCGATGATGATTGATATGAGTAAAGAGTTTGATTATCACGCAGGAACATTTCATCATGCGACTGAAGCTTATAAAATGCCAGAAATATTGGCAAAAAATGGACTCTGCGTTGCGATGTGGCCTGATTGGTGGGGCGCTAAAATGGAGTCATACGATATGATATTTGAAAATGCAGCGATTGTAGATGCGGTTGAAGGCGCTTGCGCCATTATACATTCAGACTCTAGCACCGTTATTCAACGCTTAAATCAAGAAGCAGGTAAGGTGATGTATCGTGCTAATGAACATGGCTTTTCATTAAAGCCTAAAGATGTAATAAAGTGGATTACGCTAAACCCGGCGAAAAGTATGGGGATTGATAAATTTACGGGTAGCATCAAAAAAGGTAAGGCAGCTGATTTAGTGTTGTGGAATCAAAACCCATTTAGTGTTTTTGCGCATGCAGAGCAAGTGTTTATTGATGGCGCTAAAGTCTATGATCGCTTTGATAAAGCTTACCAAGCAAAAAGTGATTTTTTATTAGGTCAAAAATAAAGAGCAATAATGAAACTATTTAACAAAACGTATTTTATTTATACCTTATTTTTACTGCTTTCATCTTTATTGGCCACAAAAAGTGTTTTTGCACAAAAGGTCAACAGACTAAAGGCAAATGATTTCGTAATTATTAATGCAACACTTTACAGTGCTACAAATCAAGGCATTATCAATAAGGCTAATATTAGGGTAAACCAAGGCTTTATTACTGAAATAACACAGGAAAAGATTGATACCAGTAAAATATTAGCATCAAATATTATTGATGCTAAAGGGCAAATAGTAACCCCAGGCTTTATTGGTGTTATGAATCCATTAGGTTTAGTTGAGGTTAATTCGGAATCAACAACTAAAGATGCCATTGATAGCAAGTTAGGCATTAATTTTGATTCTAGTAGTGCGTTTAACCCAAAGTCGACTTTGTTGCCTTTAGCTCGACAAGGTGGGATCACTCGTAATGTTTCTAGCCCTAAGGTAGGTAGTAATTTATTTGCAGGGCAGACATTTGTTGTTAATTTATCGGGTGATTTTGATAGTGTTGAACAAGTTAATAATGCTGTTGTTGTTAAATTAGGTAAGCAAAGTAATAGCTCCAGAGCAACTAATTTGCAGTTATTGAAGAAAAAATTAAATGCAACTAATGCAATTAAAGCAACGAGTAGTCAAAAGTATACGCAAGAACAACAAGTATTGGCACAAGTGATAGCAAAGCAGAAACCATTAATTATTTATGCTGAACGTGCAAGTGATCTTTTGCATGTTATTAAGTTAAAAAAACAATTTGATATTAATGTGGTTATTGTTGGTGCGGGCGATGCCGTTTCGGTTAAAGAACAACTAGCAAAAGCTGAAATTCCATTAATTATAATGCCGATAATTAATTTACCTAATAGCTTTGATACTTTACATCAATCAATTTTCGATGCTGGTATTTTATCAAAATCAGGTATTAAACTTATTTTTATGGGAATTAGTGCTCATTATTTAGAGCAAACTCGATATAACGCAGGCAATGCAGCGGCTAATGGCATGGATTTTCAAGAAGCATTAAAGGCGATCAGTGCGAATATTGCTGACGTTTTTTCACTTAATACGGGCAGTATTGCTGTTGGTAAGGTTGCCGATATAGTTTTATGGCAAGGAAATCCATTAGATTTAAATGGTCATGTTGATAAAATGTGGATCAAAGGGAAAGAAATGGATAATCACGCTAGGCAAGATAGTTTACGAGAACGTTATTCAATAAAGAGTAATATGCCCGCTTCTTATTCGAACTAAAAGTATTGGATGATTCAGAATAAATTTGTAGGTTGATGCTTGCCTCGACAAAGCGTATGAAACTGGTTTAAGAATAGCAAACGTCGAGCCTCGCTACACTCGTGTCAACCTACCAGATCCCTTATAAATAAAGACAGGCAGCAAACTTGGGAAACCTTTTTCTTATTGTTTAAATATTGGTAGGAATAATACTTCCTATTTTTACAGTCTTACTGGAGCTGTTAGTTAAATTAATTTTTATTTTCAATGCGTTAGGAGATAAAAAACATTTGGTACACAATTAGCATTAGCCTTAGCTGTATTATTATTAATACAGTAATTTTTATTATCCAATAAAAAATTTTCAGTAAAGTTCAGGTAGAGGGTTTTAGGTGCGAAAAATTAAGTTAATACTTAACATGGTTACACTATTGGTGATTATGCCAATAATTTCTTTTTCATCGTTAGCGCAGCTTGAGAAAGAAGAGTTAGTGCAAGTGGTTAAGCAAGTGCAACCCCGAGAAATACGTGAACCAGAAGCATCAACAGGTTTAGCAAAAAATAAAGCTGTTTATGGTAAAGATATGATGGTTGTTGCGGCTAACCCATATGCGAGCAAGGCTGGTTTTGAAATATTAAAGCAAGGTGGTAGCGCTGTTGATGCAGCGATTGCTGTTCAGTTGGTGTTAGGGTTAGTTGAGCCACAATCTTCTGGTATTGGCGGTGGGGCTTTTTTATTATATTGGGATAGTGAACATAAGGAAATCACTAGTTTTGATGGCCGAGAAACCGCACCAAATAAAGTAACAAACGCATTGTTTTTAACTGATTCGGGTAAGCCATTAAAGTGGATTGATGCTGTTGTTGGTGGCCGCTCTGTTGGTGTTCCTGGGGTTTTAGCTAGCCTTGAAAAGGCACATAATCTTTATGGTAAATTGCCATGGTCTGTGTTGTTTGAGCGTGCTATTGAATTAGCTGAACAAGGATTTGTTGTTTCGCCACGTTTAGAAAAATTGCTTGGTATGAATTTTAATCCGGGCATTCATAAACTACCGGTAATAAATCAATATTTTTTCCCTGATAGTCATTCGGTTAAAGCAGGCGATTTACTCGTTAATAAAAAGTTAGCGAATGTTTATCGTAGTATTGCAAAAAAGGGAGTGAAAGTTTTTTATCAGGGCTGGATTGCTAAAAAAATTGTCGAAAAAGTACAAAATTCGCCTATTGCTTCAGGAGTGTTGTCATTAGAGGACATGAAAAACTATAGCGTAGTTCAACGTGACGCGGTTTGCGGCTCTTATCGACAGTATAAGGTTTGTGGTATGGCACCACCTAGTTCTGGTGGCATTACTGTGATTCAAACTTTGCTGCAGCTACAAGCCTTTGATTTGGCTAAAGAGCAAGCGAACTCAGTACAAGCTACCCATTTAATAGCGCAAAGTTCCCGTTTGGCTTTTGCGGATAGAAATCGCTATATTGCTGATGCAGACTTTGTTTCTGTACCGGTTAAAGGTTTATTGGCTGCTGAATATCTAGCGATGCGCTCTAAACTAATTGATAGTGAGCAAGATATGGGTAGAGCACTAGCAGGTCTACCCAAGGGAGCATTAAAACAAGCCGATGACTCTGCCATTGAAAGGCCTTCTACCAGTCATGTGTCTATTGTTGATAGTTTTGGCAATGCCGTATCGATGACTAGTAGTTTAGAAAATGGTTTTGGTTCAGCTCTTATGGTTGAAGGATTTATTTTAAACAATCAATTGACTGACTTTTCATTTATAGCAAAAGAAAATGATGAATGGGTAGCGAACCGTGTCGAGGCGAATAAACGCCCTAGAAGCTCGATGGCGCCGATGATGGTTTTTAATAAAGATCAATCATTGAAGTTGGTTGTGGGTTCGCCGGGAGGAAGTCGTATTATTAATTATGTAACTCAAACGATTATTGGCGTGTTAGATTGGCAGTTAAACCCTCAGCAGGCAATTAACTTACCCAAAATAACGAATAGAAATAAAGTCACTACGTTAGAGAAAGGAACCCAAGCGGAAAAATTAAAATTAGCGCTAGAAGACAAAGGGCATATTATACAAATTCAAGATCTTAATTCAGGTTTGCATGCCATTGAGGTTACTGAAAACGGTTTAATTGGTGGCGCTGATCCTAGGAGAGAAGGTTTAGTGGTAGCACAGTAAAGGCTTGCCATGATAACTTTTATTTTATATCGCTAAGAGGTTAATACTTTGCAATCATTTTTACGCATTATTTTAATTATACTGATAATCTTTAGTAGTTGGGTTATTTACGCCTGCTATAAACAGAATCAACAGTTAGCCCAATTTTCAGATGATTATATTTGGCAATTAAATACCAGTATAAAAGAAGCTACTCGAAACTTTCTGTTACCGGCAAAAAACATTGTGAAACTTGGTGCGTCTTTTTATCAACAACAATTGATATCACTTGAAAAACCAAAAACCTTAGCAAGCTTTGTTCAACCCTTTATTAAGAGCTATCCGCAATTTAATGGTTATTTTGTTGGCAGTGAACAAAAGGAATTTTGGTTTTGGCATAATACTTATGCACCAACTTATACTTATCGTATTCAAACTATTTATAGTAATGAAAATAAAAGACTTATTGAACAAAAAACCTTTTTAGATGCAGAGCAGAAATCTTTACGCTTATCTAAACCTTTGCTTGCTGAGTATGATCCTACCACAAGGTTGTGGTACAAAGGTGCTAAAGCACTTGGCTCTGGTTTTTGGAGCGATGTATACTCTTTTAATTCTGATCTCGAGCATGTTATTCCGGGTATTACCGCTTCTTCTCCCATTTATGATCAGCAGCATAATTTAATTGGCGTTTGGGGAGTAGACATAGTGCTTGAAGAATTATCAAATTTTCTATTTGATATTGGTTCATCACGAGCGACGGATCTCGTTATTTTTAATGAACAAGAAAAAGTTATCGCCTATTCCGCTTTTAATGATATCACGCTGAAAGGTGAGTTAATTTCATTAAATGATTTAGAAAAGCCTGCGGTTAAAGCGGCTTTAAAAAGTTATAAAAAACATGGTTTTAGTGAGTTTTATTTTACTCAAGACGGCGTGCGCTATTTAGCCTCTTATTCATCATTTTTATTTGGTGAAGAGCAAGACTGGAGTTTACTTGTTGTGGTGCCTGAAGGTGAGTTAGTTGGTGATATGACAAGAAACTTTGAATTAATCGCACTATTTTCCTTGTTAACACTTATTATTTCACTATTGCGTTTGATTTTTTTAAGCCGCCAACAAGTTAGTCGTCTGATTGAACTTTTAGTTAACAAATCAACGAGTCGTTGAAGCAGATGAAAAAAGTGTATAAACCATTAAGACTCAAAGCAACATCATTTTTATTTCTTCGCGACACACTAATATTCATTATAGCAATACTACTGTCTTTAGGACTGTGGCACTTTGTCACAGAGCAGAAACTTGAGCAAATAAATCAAAAAGCGCAACAAAGTTTAATCCTTTATAGCAGCAAAATTGAACGTGAACTTGGGTATTCACATCAATCTCTTTTACCTGTTGTTGCTACTCATCCCGATTTACTTAATTACTTTAGCGCCAAAAAAAATGTTCAATATTTTGCCGATAAAGCAAAGCAGCAGCTTGTTTTTTTACATCACGCTTTTGATAATAAAACTGTCTTTGTTGGCAATGCACAACAGTTTTTACTTGAATCAGTCAATAAACCAGCGGAAAGAAAATTAATCGCTTCGGTTAAAAAGCTATTAGTTAACCGTAGCTATAAAGGTCAAACAACAACGCAATTGATTTTTACGCCTGATGAGGGGGCGGCGAAACTTCTTATTGCTATACCGGTGAAAACACAGCAGCAAATAGTTGGCTATATTGGCATGCTGCTAGATTTATCGCTACTGCAAGCTCAGTTAGAAACATCATTAGTTAGTGCTGACAAAGTCGTTATTATTAGTGATGAACGCGGAATTATTTTACTCTCAAGTCAAAAAGATTGGCTTTTTCAAAGCTTTTCAAATTTGCCTTATAGTTTGAAAAAAAGTATCCATAAACGATTTGAAGCTAAAAAACTTTTTACTCAACTAGGCAGTATTAACGTTGATGCCGGTATTTTAACCACCACCAATAAAAACGATAACGACCAAGATTATTTGGTGCATTCGTTGCCGTTGCAAGGCTATCCTTTACGTATCCATTATTTAGCGAATATTGCTGAGGTTGAAAAACAAAGTTTACTTTCTATTGCTTTATTGTGGTTATTTTTGGCTTTATTAGCACTAATGCTACTGTTTTTAAAAACTAAGCGCTTAATTCAGGTTGAAAAATTGAGTTTAGAAGATACCTTGCAAGAGCGTAATAGTGAATTTAAGCATCAGCAAAAACTTGCTTCTTTAGGCATGATGGCAACAACGATAGCTCATGAAATTAATCAACCCATTACGGCAATAAAAACAGAAGCAAAAATAGGCAGTAAATATAGTCAACGTGGTGATAGTAAAGAAACAGAAAAAAGCTTTATCAGTATTATAGAATACACTCAGTTACTAGCAATGATAACTGAGCAATTAAAGAATTTTGCTAGAAAACGTAAAAGCAGTAGTAGTAATGTCGCTAATATTAAAGACTCTATTATGCAAAGTATTTCCCTTAATGGAAGCCGCCTTAAAAGTGATCGTGTTAGCTACACTATCAATGATATTGATGCTAATTTATACGGAAAAATTGATGTTCATCAATTACAGCAAGTATTAAGTAATTTAATTCAAAATGCTTGCGACGCTATGCAATTATGCGTTGAAAAACAACTCACTATTTCAGTGAAAGCAATGGCGAACAGTTTAGTTATTGAAGTAACAGATACCGGTGTTGGCATTGATGAAGACAAACAAAAATCAATGTTTGATGCTTTTGTAAGTAATAAAAATAACACGAGTTCTATGGGTTTAGGCTTGGCTATTTGCCAAGATATACTTTCTCATGTTGGTGGTGGCATTACCGTGATCTCGCCCGCAGATGTTGAAAAAATTAAGGGCACAAGTTTTTTTATTCACTTACTTACGCAAAAGATAAAAAATACAACTAGCCAAAAGTAATTTTTAGGCAATTTTATTAAGGGTAAAGAATATGACGATGGTACTTATTATTGAAGATGATTTAATGGTATCTGAAACAACACAACGTTGGTTAAGTCTTGATGGTTTTGAGGTTATCACTTGTGCGGATTCAACTAAAGCATGTCAATTGATTGAAAAACATGCGATTGACGTTGTGGTTAGCGATGTAAAAATGCCAAAATTATCTGGCTTAGAATTACAGTTAAAAATTAGCTATATTGATGCTCAACTCCCCGTAATTTTAATGACAGGACATGGTGATATTGCCATGGCGGTTAATGCCATGGAGCAGGGGGCTTATTACTTTATTGAGAAACCCTTCGAACCTGAGCATTTAAGCCAAATTGTTAAGCGTGCTGCTAATAAGCGAAGTTTAGAGTTAGAGAATAAGCGACTGCAGTTTCAACTGACCCAAGTTAGTGGTATTAAGTCTAGACTAATCGGGCAGTCTCAAGTTATTGAAAATTTACAGCAACAAATTTTATCGTTAGCAGGGTTTGATGCCAGTGTGGTAATTAATGGCGATACAGGTACAGGAAAAGAATTGGTAGCGAGTTGTTTACATGATTATAGTGCTCGTTGTGATGAACCTTTTGTAGCAATTAACTGTGGAGCAATTCCTGAAAGCCTTTTAGAGTCTGAGCTTTTTGGCCATGAAAAAGGTGCTTTTACTGGTGCTAATCAAACCCGAATTGGAAAGTTAGAGTATGCGAGTAAAGGTACCTTGTTTTTGGATGAAATAGAATCTATGCCAATGAATTTTCAAGTAAAGTTACTAAGAGCTTTACAAGAAAAAACTATTGAGCGTGTGGGTTCAAATAAAAGTATTAGTATAAATCCAAGAATTGTATGTGCCACTAAAGTTGACTTGAAGCAATTATCCGATCAAGGTGATTTTCGTTTAGATTTATATTATCGCTTGAAGGTCGCAGAAATTTACATCCCTAAACTCAATGAGCGTTTGAGTGATGTTCCTATTTTATTTCAACATTTTTTACAGCAAGCATGCCAAAAATTTAATATCGATCAACCAGTGCTGACAATAGATGAGCTTTCATTATTGTCGACTAAAAACTGGCATGGTAATATCCGAGAATTAAAGAACTTAAGTCAGCAATTTGCCATTGTTAGTGCAACGGGAAATGTTGCACTGTCTAGCTTGTTAACTGAAAGAAGTTCAGAAAGTAATAGTCATATCAATACCAATATAGAAATAGAGAACAATGAAAAAAGCTTAAGTAATCAAGTCGAATTATTTGAAGAACACCTCTTGCGAAATGCAATGAGCCAATGTCAGGGTTCTATTAAAAACGTGATGGAACTACTACATATTAGCCGTAGAAATCTTAATTTAAAAATGCAAAGGTATGATATAAATCGTAGTGAGTATTTAAATTAATTAACTAGGGCATGTTGATATTTCGAGTGTTTTTTTTGAGCAGCATGATGAAAGAGTATAATTGCTTTTTCGTCATACGGAACGTATTTATAATAAATTTGAGCATAGAAGACTTTTGAAGGTGTTTTGGAGAGCAACAGGTACACTTATATTTGATATTGTGATAATTTTATCATCTATATTGATTGATTGATTGATTGATTGATTGATTGGTTGAGCGTGGAGTATGGCTTTGAAACCATCTTAGTGAAAAAAATTCGTAATTATTCAGCTAATGATGATTTTACAAAGCACCAAATCTTGTTTACGTTCTCTTCGAGATGTTTTAATCGAAGATCCTGTTTTTTAATATCATAGATTCCCGATTAGATACTTCGGGAATGACGTTTGAGAAGCTTGGTGAACAGTTACAAAAATTCAACATAATAAAAATGTATTTGTTAATTTTAGGAAAATTATGAAACAAGCACTATTTACAATTTTTAAATTAATTTTATTAGTTAGTACCTGTTTATTAGGTGCATGTGGAGGAGGCGGTGATACGACTCCAATTACAGAACCAGGTACTCCCATCACGCCAAAAAACAGCTCCCCCGTGGTAAACGCAGGTGATGATATCAGTATTACTTTGAATGAAAGTATTACTCTAGAAGGGTCAGCAACAGACAGCGACACTGCTGATACCTTAACTTATAGTTGGTCTGTTGAAGATACAACTTATGATATTGCACAACCCTCTCATACCTTTAGTAATGAAGGGGAAATTACCGCAATATTATCGGTTAGCGATGGCACAGTAACCGTAACCGACACCGTTGTTATTACGGTTGTTATAAGTACAACATTACCGGTATGTGATCTTGCCTCAACAGGAATGCCATATTGTAAAACCACTTATTCTGATCCTGATGGCGATGGTTGGGGTTGGGAAAATGAAGCAAGCTGTATTGTGGTCAATAGTGCTGCAGACCCAGAGCCTAATAGCTGCATTTATCAAGGTGAATCACCTGTGACTAGCACTAACCGTATTCGTTATATGAATAAAGATCTATATTTGAGTGGGTTTAATATTGCGTGGTTTGATTTTGCCAAAGACATTGGTAATGGTGTTGATACCAACCAATTACAACAAGCGATTAGCGACTTAAAACAAGGAGGTGGCAATACCTTACGTTGGTGGATACATACAGATGGTTCAATGACGCCTACTTGGGAAAATGATACTACACTAAAACATATCAGCACTACGAGCTTTATTGCTGATATGACCACAGCATTAAATATGGCTCAAGAAGCAGGAATTTATATTGTGCCTTCTTTATGGTCGTTTGATATGTTAAAAAATAATACCTACCGTAAACCACCGGTTGATAATAACTATCGTTTATTAACTGATGACACCGTTTTACAATCGTATATTGACCAAGTCTTAAAACCTATGGTGAAAGCCCTTAATGGTCATCCTGCATTAGTGGCTTGGGAATTATTTAACGAACCAGAGAATATGACCGAAAGCTGGTTAGCTGATGACGAAACGGTTAATGCTGAGCACGCTAATGCACTTACCCTTGAAGACTTACAGCGAGTACAAGCCAAAATGGCAGCGGCTATTCATCAAGAAGCGATTGATAACGATGAAATTGCATTGGTGACTACTGGCTCTAAATCAATGGGGAAATATAATTCAGATGTCGCGGGTGGTATTAACCTTTACCGTGATGACCGCTTAATGGCGTTAGCGAATAATAATCCGTTGGCCGTTTTAGATTTTTATCAAGCTCATTATTACAATAATGAGGGACAAAATGGCGCATGGTCACCTTTTCATCATAGCGCTGAATATTGGCAAGTAGATAAACCGATTGTTATTGGTGAATATCATGTTAGTGACGACTTAAATGTACTTGATGAAAATATTAAAGGCGCTGACATGTGTCAGAAACTTGCAGCACAAGGTTATGCCGGCGGTTGGCCTTGGCAATGGATTGATGAAGCAAGTAACATGATTGAGTGTAATCAAAATGTTGAAATAAACCTTGGTGTAGGTAGTGATATTATTGCTACTGTAAATAGTGGGGATAGCATATTAACTGAAATCAGTGATTTTGGCAGTAACCCTGGTGATTTAAAAATGCACCTTTATGTACCTAATAACGTCAGTATTAATGCGCCACTGTTAGTAGCTAATCATTATTGCACTGGTACCGGCCCTGTGTTTTATACTAATACCCAATATGCAACATTAGCTGATCAATACGGCTATATTGTTATTTATCCTACTGCAAATAGTAGTGATAAATGTTTTGATGTAGCAACGCCAGAGGCACTTATTCGTGAAGGTAGTAGTGATCCAGCTTCTATTTTATCAATGATTGATTATGTTAAAAGTCATTACAACATAGATGATAGCCGTGTTTTTGCTACCGGTGTTTCTTCAGGTGCAATGATGACCAATGTACTTATTGGATTGTACCCTGACGTATTTGCCGCCGGCGCTGCTTTTGCTGGTGTGCCATTTACGTGTTTTGCAACCAATAGCAGTGCTACTTGGAGCACAGCTTGCGCAACAGGAACTGTTACAAAAACAGCTGAAGAATGGGGAAATATAGTACGAGCCGTATATCCTGAATATACCGGTACTCGCCCACGTATGCAGTTATGGCATGGTGCTGATGATGATGTGCTTCATTATAATAATTTTAATGAAGCCATTAAGCAGTGGACAAATACGCATGAATTAACCCAAGACCCTATTTATACCGATACGCCTAAAACAGATTATACCCGTACACGTTATGGCAATGATGGTGAGCAAGCATTAGTAGAAGCTATTAGCATAGCGGGTGTTGGCCATAATGTACCGGTAGATGCTGCACAAGCCATTCGCTTTTTTGGTTTAGACGAAGATTAACTTATACCAAATTGATTAAGTTCTTTCCCACTCAGCGAGAATTAAAAAGCTTAGAGGCAAGGCATTGATTGAAGAGAATGGTTACTCCCTTNNNAACATTGAGCATAGCTCTGAGTTGGGAAGAAATTTAATCAAATTGGTATTAAAGGTAAAATAACTGCACCGTAGGCTTTGGGAAGGATGTACTTCGAAGAGCCTGATGTAAGTGAAGAACCATGGTGAAATTGTCTTACTTTATTGCTTTCAATAATGTTCGGTAGTCAGAAATATTTAGAAAACCATCAATATTTTTAGTTGGAATTTGGCTATTTGGGTTTGCTACCGCCATTATATGTTTAATACCAAACGCTTGTGCTGCTTGTAAAATTTCATGAGAGTCATCAACAAACAATGTTGATTCATTTTCAAATTTAAAATAAGCTTGTAGTTTTTGCCATAGTTCTTGTTTTTCTTTAGTAACCCCAAACGTATGACATGAAATTATTTCATCTATGTGGGAGTCTAATTGCGTTTTTTCTATTTTTAAACTGAGTGAGTCAGGGTGTGCATTAGTCACTAAGATGACTCTTTTACCGGCGGCTTTTAACGCGTCTAAAAATGGAATTGTATCTTGCCTCATTTTGATTAAATGACTAATTTCTTTTTTTAGCTCAATAATAGGTAAGTCTAATGCTTTGTGCCAATAATCCAAGCAATACCATTCAATAGAGCCGGTAACTTCTTGATAATTTGTAATCAATTTTTTCTTGGCTTGTTCAAGAGGTATACCTGTTTTTTCGCTGTAACGCAGTGGCAAGTGCTCTAGCCAAAAATGTGTATCGAAGTGCAAATCTAAAATTGTGCCGTCCATGTCGAGTAAAACGGTAGATATTTCTGACCAATCGAGCATTTAATTGTTCCAAATAAGGTGTTTATCGTGTCATTATATCGCTATCTGTAAATAAATATTCAATTAATGTTGTTAACGTTATGACAGGGAAAAATCAGTTACCTAAAATCACTCAACGAAAACAAGTTGCTTGTAGTCGTCTGTTTACAATTGAACAAATTGATCTAACGTTTAGTAATGGCGAAAAGCGTCAATATGAACGTATGTTAAGTGCTGGGCAGGGTGCGGTCATGATTGTTCCTATGCTCGATAAAGATACGTTGTTGTTAGTACGTGAGTATTGTGCGGGCACGCATAGTTATGAGTTGGGTTTTCCTAAAGGGTTAATTGATCCGGGTGAAACCGCAGAGCAAGCAGCTAATAGAGAGCTTAAAGAAGAAATATCTTACGGTAGCGAGCAGTTGCAATTTGTTACGCAAGTGATGATGGGTCCAGCATTTTTTAATGCCAAAATGGATATTTTTATTGCCACTCACTTGTATTCAGCGCAATTAGCGGGTGATGAGCCTGAAGAGTTAGAAGTAGTACCCTGGCCGATTAAAAACTATAAAGACTTATTATCGCAAGGTGATTTTAAAGAAGCGCGTAGTATTGCAGCATTAATGTTGATGATAGATTATTATAAAGAACAAGATAAACTCAGCTAAAGGTTGATGAATCGGGAGCCATAATGAACCAAGATAAATTATTAAATATTGCCTTGTTGAGTGCTAAAAAAGCAGGTGTTGAGGTAATGAAGTATTATAGTCAGGGTAATTATACTGCACAATTTAAAGAGGATAACAGCCCAGTTACCTGTGCTGATATTGCCGCGAATGATATATTGATGGATCAGCTAAGAACGCTTACGCCAGACATTCCTATTATTTCAGAAGAAGTGGGCGCGGTTACGTTAGCACAGCGTAAGCAATGGTCTAAATATTGGTTACTTGATCCCATTGATGGCACCGGAGAGTTTATTCTTGGTAGTGGTGATTTTGCCGTTAATATTGCGTTAGTCGAAAATGGTTGGCCTAGCATTGGCGTTATTCATGCGCCCGATCACGGTGTAACCTATTATGGTCAGAAAAATTTTGGTGCTTTTAAAGAAAATGAGACTACTAGCCAAGCGATTAAGGTGGCTTCTTTTCAAGAGCAACGTCGTATTAAAGTAGCCATTAGTCGTCGTCAAAATTTAAGTTTAATGAAGCAATATTTAAATGACAATTATCAGTTTGATTATACCGCGTTAGGAAGTTGCTCTTTGAAAAATTGCTTAATTGCAGAGGGAAGAGCTGATTGTTATATACGTATTGGTGTTACGGGAGAGTGGGATACAGGTGCTAGCCAGTGCATATTAGAACAAGCGGGCGGTATTATTCTTGACAGTGAATTTAACCCGCTCAGTTATAACAAGCGAGAGAGTTTACTTAACCCTGATTTTGTTAGTTTAGGAAATCAAGATTTTAATTGGCAACATATTATAAAAGCCCATAAACAGATATATACTGATTAATCTTTCTGTTTTCCTTTATTCTTCAATATTGGCGTTAAATTGATCACTAGGTAATATATTAACTGTTTGATGTAGCTCAGAAAAAACTAGTAAGGCGGTTCCTTGTTTGAGCTGTAGTTTCACTTGAGCTATTTTATTTTCCTTGCTGATGTCGATAGCGCCGTATTCTGTACCTTCACGTAAAATAAACTCTTCAATAATGGCGAGTAGTGTATCTTCAGTTAATTGCTCTAAGGGAATAATCATGTTTTTTATTTACTTTATTGCAGTGAAATGGCTAGCCAGAAAATCAGGTACGCGTTGTTCTAACCAGTATCGAGGTTTGAAAGGATTTTTACCATAAATAAAACCCACATGTCCACCATATTGAGAAACTTCAAAAATTAAATGTTTTGGCAATTTTTGTTTTGGTAGCGCGTGCTGATGAGATAAAAAAGGATCGTCCGCGGCATGAATAAATAAACAGGGCTGTTTTATTTCGGCTACAACCTGATTAGCACTAGCTTGTTGATAATAATGCTCAGCACTTTGAAAACCATTGAGTGGCGCTGTCACTAAATGGTCAAAATCACGCATATTTTTAATGTTGTTTAATTGCTGAGGAAGAATATGCTTTATTAACTTATTGGTTATTTTTTCTAGCGTGCTTACTTTGAGCATTGCCAATAAATACTTTTGATAAAGTTTTGAAAAGCCTTTATTTATTCTTGCACTACAACTGGCTAAGTCGAGTGGTGCACATATTACCGCCGCTGCTTTGTATGGATTATTAGGCACTTGCGCTAAATATTTGGTGAGTACATTTCCGCCTAAAGAGAAGCCTAGAATTGTCAATAATGATCTTGGATAAATAGCGGTAAGGTGCTTTGTTAAATAGTTTATATCTCGGGTGTCGCCTGAGTGATATGAGCTTGCTTGCCTATTTGCTTGCTCGCCACAACCACGAAAATGCATTAAAACAGCTATCCAACCACGCGCTTTTATTGCCTTGAGCATGCCTTTGGCATAATGACTATTTTTTGAACCTTCCAAGCCATGCAACAATACTACAATAGGACGAGTATTATTTTCTTCTGGCTGCTCTGTCCACGCTAAATCAATAAAGTCACCGTCGGGTAATTCTACTATTTCATGCGTTGTTGTTAAGACATCTTTATGACGAAAAAGCTTAGCCGCTAATGTTTGGCAATGGGCATTGGTAAGCCACCAAGCCGGTTTGAATTTACTGAGAGAATGCATGGGTATATACAACTAAGTTTTTAAATAAATGTTTTGTATTGGGAAAGAGCATAACATCAAGTTACTTACAGAGGTAACAAAGCTAATCACATTATTGTTTAATGAAATTAGCCATTTAAAAACGACAAGAAGAGTTTAGCGTTATTATTCGTTATTTTTAATATGAGAAATAAAGTAATAAACATAGTAGGCACATATTCCCAACATAATTGCTAAGCCAGCAAATGAATACATAACGACAGGATCATTTAATAACATGGAAAAAAAGTTCATGACAAATTCCTTTATACTTAATAACAGTGAATATTAAATTTATTTTCTATTTAAAATTAGTTTAATAAATAAGCACTGTTAATTAAGTGATATAGATCAATAGAAATCTTTTTTCTTGGCTAATTTAGCTTTAAGCTCTATCTGTTCTATCATTGCTTGGTATATTTGACTCGCTTTGGCATTACCACTTTTCACTTTTGCTGCAGATAAATCACGTTGGTCCATTAAACGACTTTTTTCCGCGTTAGCATAACCGTTCCATGAAGCGATGGTATTCCACACTAAAGACATTTCCGTACTTCTTTCTACCCCTTTACCTTCACTGTATAATAGTGCCAAGTTATATTGTGCTAAGGCGTAGTTTTGATTGGCTGATTTTTTATACCAACGAGCAGCGCTTAAAATATCTTTCTTAACACCGTTACCATTAGCATACATAACAGCAAGGTTAAATTGAGCGCTAGCAAGACCTTTCTCGGCTGCTTTCTTGGTTAAGGAGAATGCCTTGTCTAAATCGGGAGTAACTGATGTTCCTTCAGAGTAAATGAGTGCTAATTCAAACTGAGCATCTGAATAGTTTTGTTCAGCGGCAAGTTTAAGTAACTCAAACGCTTTCATATCATCTTTAACGACCCCATACCCATTTTTATAAATTAAGGCCATTTGGTATTGTGCCGGCGCATATCCGTCAGCAACTAAGGGCTCAAATTGTTCAATAGCTGCTTTAAATCCGCCCCTATTAAGTTCATATATTCCTAGTTCTAGGTCATTAGCACCGCTTAATGGTGAAACAATGCAAAGTAGTGAAAAAACAAATAATAGTAGTGAAGTGCGCATAATAAGTTCTCATTATAGTTTTAATAGAAAAAATTAATAAACAGGTATAACTTAAACAAGTATAACTAGAGTGTAGCCTAAAACGAGTCTGTTGGTATCATAATTTCTTCAATTTTTTCAGCGATTTCAAGCCAAAGCATTTCACTTTCTTCAATATTATCTTTTACACTTGCTTGCAATTTTAATTGCGTGGTTAATTCCGTTTTACGCGCTGCTTGGTATATATCACTGTCTGCTAATAAGGCTTCAATTTGATTGAGTTGTTCTTGCCATTGATGAATGTTTTTTTCTAATTTGTCAGCCTGTTTTCGCAACGGCGCTGATTTTTTACGAAGTTCAGCTTGTTGTTGGCGTAATTGCTTTTTATCTAAGCCTTTATCAACACCACTGTCGTTTGCTGTTTTAGCGGCGTTTATAGTTTGCTTTTTATCATCGTTAAGCCATTGTTGATAATCGTCAATATCACCACTGAAATCGCTTACCTTACTATTTGCTACTAAGTAAAACTCATCAACACAAGACTCTAATAAAAACCGATCATGGGCAATAAGGATTATAGCGCCGCCAAAATCTTGTAAAGCAAAGACTAATGCTTGACGCATTTCTAAATCTAAATGGTTGGTTGGCTCATCTAAGAGTAATAATTGTGGTTTTTCTAGCACAATAAGTGCTAATACTAAACGTGCCTTTTCTCCACCTGACATTGTGGTGACAGGTGACAACGCTTGATCGCCACTAAAGCCAAATTTACCTAAAAAAGTACGCGCTTGAGGCTCTCCCAATGAAGGTTTTGCCCGTAAAATATGATCAACAGGGCTAGAGCTAGGATGTAATTGTTCTAATTGATGTTGAGAAAAGTAACCTATTTTTAACTCTTGTGCACAATAACGTTCACCATTAAGTAATGCTATTTCACCGGCTAATGATTTGATCAAGGTTGATTTGCCGGCGCCATTTCGACCTAACAAACCAATTCTACTACCCGGAACTAAGGTCAAGCCAACATCATCTAAAATAATCGTTTTTTCGCCACTAGCTTCTTGAGAGTAACCACATTGGCTTTCTGTTAATGATAACAAGGGATAAGGCAAGCTTTCAGGTGCTTCAAAACTAAAAGTAAATTGACTGTCTACATGAGCAGGCGCTAAATTGGGCAGTTTTTCTAAGCGTTTTAATCGACTTTGCGCTTGTTTTGCTTTACTGGCTTTTGCTCGAAAGCGATCAACAAAAGATTGCAAATGTGCAGCTTCTTTTTGTTGTTTTTGAAATTGCGCATCTTGTTGTGCTAAATGTTCGGCACGTTGTCTCTCAAAGGCTGTGTAGTTACCGCTGTATAATTTAGCTTGCTGATGTTCAATATGAAGAATTTGACCAATAACCGTATCAAGAAAATCTCTGTCGTGAGAAATAAGCACCAAAGTACCGGTAAAACGCTTTAACCAACGTTGTAACCAAATAACCGCGTCTAAATCTAAATGGTTGGTTGGTTCATCAAGCAATAGTAAATCAGCTCTGCTAATTAAGGCTTGCGCTAAATTTAAACGCATGCGCCAACCACCTGAAAAATCTTTTACTGGGTTACTTAATTGTGATTGTAAAAAACCTAAGCCATGCAATAATTCACCGGCACGAGCAGGTAAACTATAGCCGTTAATAATATCTATTTTATTAATGATGATTGCTTCTAAATTACCGTCTTCTTTTGCTCTTGCTTGGAAAAGTTGTTGCTCAAGTTGACGAAATTCTTTATCGCCATCCATTACATAATCAAGCGCAGATTGTTCTAATGAGGGTGTTTCCTGTCTTACCGTGGCTATATCCCAGCTACTGGGTAAAAGTAAATCACCGGCATCAGGGGATAATTCTCCTAACAATGCGGCAAAAAGTGATGATTTACCACAGCCATTGCTGCCAACTAAGCCAACTTTATGATTGGGATGAATAGTAAAGTTAGATGATTTTATTAGGTTTTTAGCACCCCTATCTAAGCTTAAATTGCTGGCGGTAATCAATGGTAGATCCTCAAGGTTTTAGACGTGATAACAAAGCACAGAAATAATGCCGATGCATTGTCGCTTTTCCTCTAGGTATAATTCAAGGTAAAATAAAGGCTAATCTCATATTAATTGACATAAACATGAATAATCCGCTAAAAAAAAGATTTATCGCTGGTGCTACTTGCCCTCAGTGTAAGGCACAAGACACCATGGCATTAACCAAAGAAAATGGTGTTGAGAAGGTGACTTGTGTTAATTGTAATGAGCAATTAACACAACCAGAAGCGCAGGTAGAAAAAGCGGTACGTCAACATGAGCAAGTTATTGGTGTCTTTAAGCCGTAACCAACAATGGCTAATTAATAATGAGGTGGTGGTGGCTCTACGCTGTCTTTTTCTGATGATAAGCTACCGGCATCTTTTAAACGATTCGCCACTAATTGGATTTGGTGTTTAAGATCGGCAAGTTGTGTTTGGTGAATGGCTAATTCTTCACTCAGCTGTTCAATAACATCATCTTGAAATAAATTTCGTGACTCAAGCGCGTCAATACGCTGTTCAAGTACAAGAACTTCATCGGTTTTTGGTTGGTTTTCATTTAGTGCGTTTTTGGCAGCGACCATAATTCAGCGTATCCTGAAGAGCTTATCGTTAATAGGGTGTTATTATCGCCAAAGGCGACACTATAAACAACTGCGCCAGTCGGTCTTTTTGCTTCTTTTGGGGTAACGTGCCAGTTCGCGGTGCGTTTTCCTGTCGCAACATCCCAAACACTGACTTTACTGCTTGCCGCACCAGTGACCATGGTTTTACCATCTTTTGAAAAACGAACTGAGCTAAATACTTCGTGGCGTTTGGTACCCTTTAATTGGCTGATTAACTTTCCTGTTTTTAAATTCCAAATGTAGGCAGTTTTCATACTGTCGGCTGAAAAAGCATATCTCCCGTTAGCATCTAAAGCCACTTTAGAAACGCGACTGGTATGGTTAAACTGATAAATGACTTGTCCGGAAATGGTATCCCAAACATAGGCAATAAAATCATTGCCACCCGACATAGCTACTCTACCGTTGGGCATCATATCAACACTATTGATTTTTTCTTTATGTCCTAAAAATTCTAAACGTCTGCCGGTATCAATAGCAACATGCACCACAACGCCATTGCCTTTACCGATAAGTAAGTAATCTCCATCGTTTGATAGGGCAATATCTCTAATGGTTGATTCTCGTACTTTCCAATAACCTTCAGACTTGCCCGTTGCTAGGTTCCATAAAGCAAAATCTTCACGATTAGCGGTCATTACATGGCTAGCAGATTCGTTAATATCTACCGTTAATACGAGGTTGTCACTACTATTTTGTTGTTGTGCCCAATTAAACATTAAGGCGTTTTTTTCTAAATTCCAAACATTAATACCATGATGAATAGAAGAGGTTACGCTAAACTTTCCATCACTAGAAATACTACCGGCATACGCGCCTTCAACTGCTTGCTGCCAACGCTTTAGTGGCTGTTGAGACGAGGGCTGGCAAGCACTTAAACAGCAAACTGAAAAGAGTAAAATAGAGGGTATATAAATTCGGTTACATTTAAACAAAATATTAATGCTTTTTTATCTGTCCATTTGTCGTTAGTATAGGGCGTTTTTTAAATATACCCAAGCGACTTTCAGCGGAATAATACTGTTTGAAGTGGTTTTATACTCATGATATTTCAAAATGTCCATTTCAGGGCTTCTGAGCAACTCATGATTAAGGCGCCTCTTTTTATTAATGGTTGTTCCCTTAAAAACAGAGGTAACGACGAGCATGATTTGCCCGGTAGCCCCCGTAGGGCGAGTTTAAAAGGCTTATATGCTACGTTATTGATTTTGACAANNTTGCCTCTAAGCCTTTTAATTCTCGCTGAAACGAGCATTTCGAGGTAACATGAGTATCGGTATAAAAATAAAATAAAATAAAGATTGGAGGATTCTCCAATTATTGTGAAGTCAACGGAGATATTAATGAAATTATTTAAACCCACTTTAGTTGCTGTTGCATTAATGACAGTTGTTGGTTGTCAAGAAGGCGCAAAAGAAATTGAAGCAAAAGCGCCGGTGTTAGACACTGAAATACAGAAGCAGTCATATAGTTTAGGTGCTTCTATTGGTATGTACATGCAACGTAATTTTGAAGAGCATGACAAATTAGGTTTAAGCTTAGATAAAGACCTTGTTGTTCAAGGTTTTGTTGCTAGCCTTGATGGTAAATCTGTTATTGAAAAAGAAGAAATTCAAGCGTTATTAATGAATTTAGAAAAAACAATGAAAACCAAACAACAAGAATTAGCCGTCAAAGAGTCTGAAGCAAGTTTAGCGGTAGGGAAAAAATTTCTTGAAGAAAATGCTAAAAAAGAAGGCGTGGTTGTTACTGAGTCAGGCATTCAATACTTAGTGTTAACGGCTGCAGAAGGTGAAAAACCAGTAGCGACTGATACCGTTAAAGTTCACTATAAAGGAACTTTCTTAAACGGTGATTCTTTTGACAGTTCTGATGCGGATAACCCAGCGGTGTTCCCACTTAATAGAGTTATTAAAGGCTGGACTGAAGGCGTACAATTAATGTCAGTGGGCGCTAAATATTTATTTACTATCCCAGCTGACCTAGCTTACGGTGCTAATGGTAATCCACCACGCATTCCGGGTAATTCTGTATTACAATTTGAAATTGAATTGTTAGAAATTCAAAAACCAAAAGCAATACCACAAGTGGGCGATAAAGCGGCTGGAGAATAAGTATCTAGTTACTCGCTACGGGTTACAAGTTAAATAGAAGCCATTAGTAATCACTTACTGGTGGCTTTTTGTTATGTGTTTTTAATTTTGCGTTAATTTTGCGTTAATATTTAAGTGACAACCTCTATTTATGAAAAAACTTCTTATCATCGGTTGGGTATGGCCTGAGCCTAATTCATCGGCTGCGGGTAGCCGTATGGTGCAGTTAATTGAATTTTTTCAATTACAAAATTATGCTATAACTTTTGCCAGTTCAGCTCAAAAAACTGAGCATATGGTTGATTTAACTGCGCTTAAAGTAAAGTGTATTGACATAAAATTGAACTGCGCAAGTTTTGATGACTTTATTAACGAATTAGAGCCTGACATTGTGCTATTTGATCGCTTTATGATAGAAGAGCAGTTTGGTTGGCGAGTATCAGAACATTGTCCGCAAGCTTTAAAAATTCTTGATACAGAAGATTTATTTTGTTTACGTCATGCAAGACATCAAGCATTTAAGCAACACCGAGAAATGACGGATGCGGATTTACTTAACTCAGATTTAGCCAAACGAGAAATCGCGGCTATTTTTAGAGTCGATGTAAGTTTAATGATCTCTCATGTTGAAATAGAACTATTGCAACGGCTTTTTAATATTGATGCTAGCTTATTACACTATTGCCCGTTTATGTACACTCAGCAACAGTTACAGCAAAGAAATCCTGATTATGAACACCGAGCAGGTTTTATCTCTATTGGTAATTTTCGTCATCCGCCGAACTGGGATGCAGTATTGTGGCTTAAACAGACAATTTGGCCATTAATACGCAAACAGTTACCCAAAGCTCAGTTGTTTATTTATGGCGCTTATCCACCGCCTAAGGCGACTGATTTACAGGATGAAAAATCAGGTTTTTTGGTGAAAGGTTGGGTTGATGACGCCTCTTTGGCAATGCAGTCTGCACGGATTTGTTTAGCGCCATTACGTTTTGGTGCCGGCATAAAAGGAAAACTGAGCGAAGCTATGATTTGTGGTACGCCATCGGTTACCACAGCCATTGGCGCAGAAAGTATGCAAACAGACAATGACTGGGGCGGCTTTGTAACAGATAATGCACAAGCTTTTGCTGATGCCGCCGTTGTTTTATATCAACAGCAACATGCTTGGCAAAAATCGAGTGACTTAGGCGTTAACAATGCTCAGTTAATGTTTTCACTAGAAACGCATTTTTTGGCGCTTGCGAATAAGTTAAGTAAACTACAACATAGCCTTGTTGTTCATCGTCAACAAAATTTTATTGGCAGCATGCTTAATCATCACCATCATAAAAGCACTCAATATATGTCTCAGTGGATAGAGGCAAAAAATAAAGGCAGCAACCGTGCGAATTAACGCATGGTAATGGATATATACCCGTTACCATTCTAAATGCAGGGTTTTAAACAAAAATTTGCATTTCTTCACCAATTTGCTTTCTCATTTCCATGAGCTTTATCGCTGTTTGGTGTTGATCTTTATCCGTCTCACTCTCAGGAACCCATTGTGGCACAAGCTCTGACTGTCCATTTTGATCAACCGCTACCATAATAACAATACAATGTGTTGTTAAACGGCGATTGAGTGATTTAGGATCACAGGCATTGACCTCTAAAGCAATATGCATTGATGAATTACCGGTATAAATAACCTTGGCTTCAACTTCAACTAAGCTCCCCACATGAATAGGCGCAACAAACCGTATACCACCAGCATAAGCTGTTACACAATAGCGACCACTCCAACCTGCAGCACAAGCATAAGCCGCTAAATCTATCCATTTCATCACGGCGCCACCATGTACTTTACCGCCAAAATTTACATCTTGGGGTTCGGCTAAAAATCGTAAGGTGATATCTCTTTGAGGTTTTTTCATGTTGTCTGATTTCTCTACAGTGAATAAGTTTACTAATAAATATAACTATGTAATTACTGAGTTAATTATACCGTAATTGATAAGCAAGCAATAGATAATAGAACCTATTGATTGCCGGATTATTATTTTTGCTATATTGTTTCGGTATTATTTAATTAATTTTGAAGTAAAAATGGTTGGATTAGATATACAAACGTTGGTGTTGTCTAATATTTTCTTAGGCCTATTTCTTGGCGTTGGTTCTTTAGTTTTTTCTAACATTCATAAAGATTTTAGTGATTTTAAACTCTTAGGTCTGAGCTATATTTTATTTGCGCTTGGAAACTTTTTACTTGCCCTACGTTCAATTGTTCCTGACTTTTTCTCTATTGTTGTTGCCAATGTTTTAATAGCAACGGCGATCAGTTTATTAATTATTGGTATTTTAAAGTTTTTTGACTACGAATATCAAAAATTTAAAAGCCTATCTATTGTTTTGATCGTACTGCTATTGTTAAGTTATCTTTATTTAACTTACCTTCAGCCAAATATTAATTATCGAATTGCGGTGATAAGTGCTTTTATTGCCGGGCAAGGTTTTTTTATTACCTTCAAAATAATTTCCAATAAAGACAAAGGTCATTTTAGTTTAACCCAGTATATTGCTTATGCCTTTTTTGTTTTTGCGCTCATTTCTGTTTTTCGTTTATATCTTTCATTGGTTGAGGTGAATATATTTAAACTGGTTGATTTAGGGGCAATACACGGACTTTCATTAATAGGAATGCAACTTATCACCATCACCAGTTGCTTTACTTTATCGTTAAGTGCTAGTCAACAATTAGCCGATAAACTAGCCATTCAAGCAACGACTGATTCATTAACGGGTATTTATAATCGCCGAGCGTTTGATGAAATTGCTGAGAATGAAATATTACGCGCACAACGAGAGAGAAAACCAATATCGATTGTTTTAATGGATATTGATTTTTTCAAGCGAGTTAATGATAACTATGGTCACCAAACCGGTGACAAGGTATTACAAGAGTTTAGTCAACGATTAAAAAGCAGTTTACGACAATATGATATGTTGGCGAGGTATGGGGGTGAAGAGTTCATCCTGTTATTACCCAATACTCCCAAGGATACGGCCATAATCATTGCTGAAAAATTAAGAGTCGCTATTTATCAACCGGTTTTTTATCTTGATGATCTGTCAAATATTTCGGTGTCGGCTAGTTTTGGTGTCGCAACGAATCAAGGAGAGCATATTGATTGGCAACAGTTAATTTCTTGTGCCGATCAGGCGTTATATAAAGCAAAAGAAAATGGACGTAACCAAGTTAATTTTTATTCTGCAAAAATTTATGAAATTTCGCACACAGAAAAATCTAATTAATTTGATTTAATTCTCGCTGAGTGGGAAAGAACTTAATCAATTTGGTATAACCCTTCTTAAAATAATTCGCTAGAAATAAAAAGGCCTTCCAAAAAGGAAGGCCTGAAATGCTCGCATTATCGGCTTGTTTAACAAGCTTCTTATTAGTTATTTCTTTTAATTATTATTATTATTTTCTGTAGCGCAGGCATTTTATAGCAAAGCATTTTATCACCTGCAACAACTTTAATAGAGTATAAACTCGACGAGTTTTTTCGTATAAAGGTGCGGTTTTTAGCGGATTGTGGCTAACCTGCTGATTACCCTTTTAAATTTTAAGGAAATATCTTTAGGGTTTAAATTTTCATTTAAAAAAATTATTTTTGCTTTATATTTTATTCGTTTGTTTTTTAGTCAGCTTAAAGTTTGTATTCAAAAATAAACTTTAAATTATGAGGTGTAAATATCATATTTATTATTATTGGTGATAGACTGTGCGATATTAATACCAAGCAAATGAATTAAGAGGAAACCTTGGTGACTGAATTAAAAAATGATAATTATTTACGTGCTTTATTAAAGCAACCGGTAGATTACACGCCGGTATGGATGATGAGACAAGCAGGGCGATATTTACCAGAATATCGAGAATTAAGAGCAACAGCCGGTGATTTTATGTCACTTTGTCGTAATGCCGAGTTTGCTTGTGAAGTCACTATTCAGCCATTACGTCGTTTTAAACTAGACGCTGCTATTTTGTTTAGTGATATTTTAACGATTCCTGATGCTATGGGTTTAGGCTTGTATTTTGAAACCGGTGAAGGTCCTAAGTTTACTAATCCTATTACGTGTAAAAGTGATATTGAAAAAATTGGTATTCCTGATCCTGAGGATGAATTAGGTTATGTAATGAATGCGGTGCGCACCATTCGTAAAGAATTAAAAGGTGAAGTACCGTTAATTGGTTTTTCAGGGAGTCCGTGGACATTAGCGACTTATATGATTGAAGGTGGCAGTTCTAAAGCTTTTACTAAAATCAAAAAAATGATGTTTAGTGATCCACAAGCCTTGCACTTATTACTGGATAAATTAGCTGATTCAGTAATCAGTTATTTAAATGCCCAAATTGCTGCTGGCGCACAATCAGTGATGGTATTTGATACTTGGGGTGGCGTGTTATCACCCCGCGATTATAAAGATTTTTCTTTGCAATATATGTCAAAAATTGTTGATGGTTTAACTCGCCATGCTGATGGTCGCCAAGTGCCAGTAACTCTGTTTACTAAAAATGGTGGCATGTGGTTAGAAGATATTGCGGCTACCGGCTGTGATGCTCTTGGTCTTGATTGGACTATTGATATTGAAAATGCCAAAGCACGGGTTGGCGATAAAGTTGCTTTGCAAGGTAATATGGATCCATCAATGCTGTATGCACCATTGCCACGTATTGAACAAGAAGTAGCAAAAATATTAGCTGGTTTTGGCGAAGGCGGAACAGGGCATGTATTTAACTTGGGTCATGGTATTCATCCTGATGTTAAACCTGAGCATGCCGGACACTTTATTGAGTCGGTACATCGCTTGAGTAAGCAATATCATAAATAAGCTTCACTCAAGAAAAAATCGCTATATCTCTGTAGGGGGTAACTTATTGCCCCTTTGTTGGACTGAAGTTTAACCTACATTCAAAACTGGCTACTCTTCATCCATTTCATAAGCACTAAAATCAGTAATGCCTTTTTCTTCTAAAATACGACGAACACTGGCAGGTAATTTTTCATCGTTATCTTTGGCTAAATCTATGTCATCAGGCAGAGGCTGACCAGTAAAAGCATGTAAAAAAGCTTCGCATAGCAATTCACTGTTAGTGGCATGGCGTAAGTTATTGACTTGGCGTCTGGTGCGCTCATCGGTTAATACTTTTAAAACGCGTAAAGGAATAGACACTGTGATTTTTTTTACTTGTTCACTTTTTTTACCGTGTTCGGCATAGGGATTTATATATTCGTCATTCCACTGAGCCATGAAAAGTCCTCTGTTTAATAAGTATTATGTGTTATTTACTATTGTTATAAGATAGATTTTACTGGATGCAGCATTTCAGTCAAGTAGAAGTTTAGATGTCTAAAATAACTTGACCCATTTAAGTAAAACGTTTAGAGTTATAGACGTCCAAACATCCAAACGCATTTTAATATAATAGGAGTGCAAATGTCGACTAAAAATTTGACTACATCGGCAGTTAGAGCCGGTATAAATACTGATCAGCATCATGGTGCTGTGGTTGCTCCTATTCATTTATCCAGTACCTATTCATTAAAAGGTTTTAATGATAAACGAGAATTTGATTACTCTCGAACCGGAAATCCAACTCGCTGTGTTTTTGGCGAGGTTATTGCTGATTTAGAACAAGGCAGCGTAGGTATTGTCACAAGTACCGGCATGTCGGCAGTACATTTAATTTGTCAGCTATTATCAACTGACGATTTAGTGGTCATTCCACACGACTGTTACGGTGGCAGCTTTCGTTTATTCACCCACTTAGCCAAACGCGGGCTGTTTAAGCTTATTGTTGTTGACCAAAATAATTCAATGGCACTTGCAGAAGCATTAGCGCAAAAACCTAAATTAGTGTTAATTGAAAGCCCAAGTAACCCGTTACTACGTTTAGTTGATATTGAAAAAGTAACCCGTGCCAGTCATAACGTGGGCGCATTGGTTGCTGTTGATAATACTTTTTTATCACCGTTTTTACAGCAACCCTTATTATTAGGTGCAGACATTGTTTTTCACTCGACCACTAAATACATTAATGGTCATAGTGATGTTGTTGGTGGTGTTTTAGTAACTAAAGATCAAGCGCTTGGAGAAAACCTAGCGTGGTGGGCAAATTGTATTGGTATTACCGGTAGTGCTTTTGATAGCTTTTTAGCACTACGAGGTTTAAAAACATTGCCGGTACGTATTAAGCAGCATCAAGAAAATGCAGCCCAAGTTGCTGAATTTTTGAAAAATAACTCAGCGGTTACTGCGGTGTATTATCCAGGATTTACCGACCATGTTGGTCATGATATTGCTAAAAAACAGCAAAAAGGCTTTGGTGCTATGATGAGTTTTGAGCTTAAAGGCGGAGTTGATGCGGTTAAATCATTATTCGATAATTTAGAATTATTTACCTTGGCGCAATCGTTAGGTGGCGTTGAAAGCTTAATTAGTCATCCATCAACCATGACTCATGCAGGTATGGAAATAGCGGCACAGCTTGAAGCGGGAATTACACAATCGTTAGTGCGAATTTCTGTGGGTATTGAAGCCATAGACGATATTTTAGCTGATTTAGCTCACGGTTTATCGCAGAGTCAAAAATGAAAGAAAACACAGTAAGGTCAAGCGAACTCATTGCCAAAGCTGAAATAACATCGTCAAATAAATCTGACAATGCTGCCATTCATGTGCATAAATTTGGTGGTAGTTCTTTAGCGACGGCGGAATGTATTAATCGTGTTGCGACTATTATTAAGCAACAATGCGATGTTAATGACATTATTGTGGTGTCAGCTAATGGCAAAACAACCGATAATTTGTTTACGCTTGCTCAACTGGCAGAAAAAACTGTTGCGGATAATCAACTGACCAAAAGCACTCAAGAAACTTTGTTCTTTGCGTTAGCAGCTTTACAGCAACAACAAGAGCAATTAATCAGTCAGTTATTAAATAAAGATAATGCTCAGCCATTAATACTTGCACTCACCAATGACATTTCACAGTTAAAAGTTTGGTTAATGACCAGCCTGAAAGAACACCGAAATGATATTCTCGCGTTAGGCGAGTTGTGGTCAGCACGATTATTATCGGCTTTAATTAATGAAAAAGTTTTGCCCAGTTACTGTATTGACGCCCGTAATTTTTTGGTCATCAACAATGAACAAAATTGTTTGGTGGATGACGCGCTTAGTTCAGAACAATTTCAACAGGTACGCCAAGCTAATAAGTTAGCTATTATTACCGGCTATATTAGCAAAGATAGTCAAGGTAACTCTTGTACATTAGGGCGCAATGGTAGTGACTATTCTGCAACGATTATGGCTTCGTTAGTCGGTGCGTATAATGTGACGTTATGGACTGATGTTAACGGTATTTATAGTGCAGATCCTCGGATAGTGCCTAGTGCAAAAAAATTACAACGTTTATCTAACGGTGTTGCTAAAGAGTTAGGACGTTTAGGTAACCCTGTTTTGCATGCTAAAACTCTGAATCCACTGATCAATTCGTTAACTAAACACCATGCTCATTTGCATGTTGCTAGCAGTTTTGCTCCGAACATTGTCGGTACGGAAATTGGTAAGTTTGGTGAAATTACTGAACATGAGTTATCAGTAACCCATTTAAATTATTTGTTATTCGTACGGTCAACAAGTTTTGCTAGTAAGTTAATAACGAAAGCTCAGTGTCAATTTTCCTGCTTATGCGCGGATGAAAAAAAAGGCTTTTTAGTTATTCAAAAAGCGCAAGTAGCCGCACTAACACAATGGGCACAAGATCAAAATATTTGCGTTAATGTTGAGCCGATTTCTATTATTGCGGTTGTCGGTCATAATGTGGCACAAAATACAGAGATAAAAATAAGTTTGCAGCAATCGTTAGCAGAAATCTCGATTGTTGATATTGTTGAGGGTGAAAATAACCATAGTATTATAGCCTTGCTAAATGAGCCATGTACGGCAACATTATTGAATAACATTCACCATAAAATTCAGTGTAAAGAAAGTGAAAGTACTTTTTATAAGCATCAAAATATTAATGACTTAGGCAGTATTTGCCAAAAAGTTGAGCACAGCATTCAACCAAGTATTATACAGAATCAAGAAGAAACAAAAGGGATACACCAATGAGTTATAGTCACGCCAGACAAGTAGAATCACTAAACCGTAGTTTGAGTGAGATCAGCCATGATATTCAAGTATCTTTTGAATTCTTCCCGCCAAATACACCTGAAATGGAAACCACATTGTGGAACTCTATTGAGCGTTTAACGCCGTTGAAACCTAGTTTTGTTTCAGTTACTTATGGTGCAGGTAGTGGCACTAGAGATAGAACCCACGATATAATTAAAAAAATTCAAAAAGATACAGCACTTATCGCCGCGCCGCATTTAACCTGCATTGATGCCGGTCGTGAAGAGTTAGTGCAAATAGCAAAAGACTACTGGGCAAGCGGTGTTCGCCATATTGTGGCTTTACGAGGTGATTTGCCGAATAGTGATGAAAAGCCGAGCATGTATGCTTCTGATTTAGTTGAGCTGTTGCGTGGTGTTGCGGATTTTGATATTTCAGTGGCAGCTTACCCAGAAGGGCATCCAGAAGCGCCAAATCCACAATTTGATTTACTTAATTTAAAACGAAAAATTGATGCGGGCGCAAATCGTGCAATTAGTCAGTTTTTCTTTGATATTGAATCATATCTCCGTTTTCGAGATCGTTGTGTCACGGTTGGTATTGATGTTGAAATTATTCCCGGTATTTTACCGGTAACTAACTACAAAATGTTAGAACGATTTGCAGGGCTAACGAATGTACATGTACCTAGTTGGATGCCGAAAATGTACGAAGGTCTTGAAGACGATGAAATGACTCGACGTATGGTAGGCGCTAACATCGCGATGGAACAAGTTAAAGTGCTTAACCGAGAAGGTGTTAAAAATTTCCATTTTTATACCTTAAACCGCGCAGAGTTAACGTATGCACTTTGTCATACCTTAGGTATTCGTCCACAAAAATAAGAATTTTTTATTGCGATAAAGACAAAAAATCATCGCTTTTAAACCGTTTGGTTTTTGTCTTTTGAGTATGCTTTTTTCTTTCAAAGGTACGTTTAAATACAACAATGCGCCTTGCATTTATTGTTTATAACGCCCATTATTAGTTTAATTTTTATTTGTTCCCTGTATATTAATGGCAAAAAATTCTCCTCATCAAACGCATTTTACGCGCCAAGTTCAGCTGCTATTAGCCAAGATCTATGGTCGCAGTCCATTGAAAGACTCAGTACTAGAAAAAGCAATAGGCTTTTATGAACATGTTGGCTTTGTATCCTCAGTTGAAAGTGAAAACTCAGCAAAACAACAACTTATTCAATTAGAAAAAACAGAGCGCTATGCGCGTTTAACTGCTGTTTGTAGAGAAATTATTGAGCTGTCAGAAGGAGAAAATTTTGCGGAAACAAATATAAAATCAGCAAAGCTACTTGGCACCATTCAATTATTAAGCCCTACAGAAGGAAATAAAGTTGCAGCGAATAATGAACGCTGTAAATCCTTGTATAAGGCGGTATTGTCTTTACGGTTATTAGATCGACTGTGTATAGATAAACTGGTTGTTGATCCCTACATTTTTACTGTTTTAAAAGATGTTGCTGCAATATTGACGAATAAATCGGGTAGTTCAGCTAAGAGCATCGATATTATTAGCCACCCAGATTTTATTCAGCAAGTTAAAATACCGCTTGTCATGACCGCATTATTACAAGATATTGGCATTTATCATCCCGATGCTCAAGCCATTTTATTAGGAGAAAAGGGTGATTTAGATCCCTTTAGAGTCTTAGATATTGAGCATAGAAAAGCGTTGCTTCAAATTAATTACCGAGAAACAACGAGGTATTTAGTCGATGGTATTGGTATACCCATTTTTATTGGCAATACTAAAGAAAAACGAGAAGAATTTAATCTTATTGAACAAGAAAAATTTAAGTTTATCAAAAGTATACTAAAAAATAGTTTTAATCCTAAAAATGGTATTGGTAATTTATTAAAAGTACCTCAAATATATACCTCAATTATTTTATCCACTAAAAGTAGTTATAATTACAAGTTACTGCCTAAGGTATACCAAGCCTTAAATAAAAATGCAGAAAGAGGCAGTTGCTCTCAAAAAGTGGTTGACGCACTTTATCAAATTACCGGTATGTTCCCGCAGGGTTTTGGGGTTGTTTATATTCCAACAGATGACTTTGGTGAACATAGTGACAGTTATGAATATGCCATTGTTAATCAATTTTATCCCCCTCAGCCTGATCAGCCTTTATGTCGGATTTCAACAAGACAACTTGCGTTTATTGGTTATGGTCAAAATGTTGCGGTGAAAATAACGAATAACTTATATCATGCGCCAACGGCGAAAAAAATTGCTTTATTAAGTAAAGAGCGACTCAATGAAATATTAGAACTGTTAAGCTCTAATTATCAAGAAAGGCAAAAACTTGATTTACTTCCTCGTTGTTGGCATGCCAATGAGTTTTTTTCGGTTAAAAGCAATCAAAACTTGTGGAATAAACTAGATAAATAACAACAGCATCTTCAAAATTATACGTGTTATTAAAGTAATCTGCGTCATTTTACGTTTACGCTCCACTTGAAGCTAACCCATTGTAAAAAGACCAACACATTAACTATAATAGGCTTCAACAGATCCTTTTAGCGTAATCAGAAGAGGTTGTCCTCGACGGTCTAACGCTTTAGGTGAAGGGATTTTTACCCAACCTTCACTGATGCAATATTCCTCAACATCAGTACGCTCTTTGCCGTTCAGCCGAATGCCAATATTGTGCTCGAAAAGTTCTTCTATATGGTGTGGGCTACGAGGATTACCTGAAAGGCGATCTGGTAAATCTGGTAGCGATTTAGTGTCGTTCATGTTCGTGATCTGAAGTAAATAAAAAGTACTTCATTGTAGTCAATCTAGAGCTAGTGCTCAAGAACTTATACGGCTAGCCCTGTTAAGGGGGGGAAATGCGGAGCGAAGCGGAACCGAGCAAACTGTTTTTTCCGTTTAAGCAACTTGTATATTTTAATTTTCCAGTCTATATACAACATTTATTCTTTTAGATATTTCTATAAATTGTGGAATGAATAAGGTTGATGGTGGTTCGTGAACAAAAAATCAAACACTATATTTTACAATCTATTACAAGTTTTTTTAGAATGAAATTAATTTATGGGGTTTTATTTTTATCGCTATATGTTGCCCAAGCGTTAACGCAATATCGCTATAAAAACTTAATCCGGTAAAAGCAAGCGTGACATTGTCAGTTAAACTGCTTAATAAATAATGATAGCCTTGTTCGGTTATTGTGATATTTTCAACTTTTACATTGGCAATATCTTGTAAACTTAGCGCAATAAATGTTGGTTTCAACAACAGTTTTTGCTTGAGAACTGTACTTTCTAATTTATTTTCGCTTTCTATTTCTCTATCAATAAGTCCAATTGCTGAAACTAGTTGATTGTTATTATTTTGTTGTATGGGAATAAAGCTGCCTAGTTGGAGAAAATCAGCTACTTGCCAACTATTGGGTTGCTGACAAACCTCACCCGGAGCGCCTGTTTGTAAAATATTACCATTATTCATTACCGCGATTTTATCGGCAAACGTAAAGACTTCGTCTTTGTTGTGCGTTACAAAAATAGCACTAATATTGAGTTGTTTTAACAGTTGGCGTATCTCTAACATCAGTTCATTACGTAAACGCGCATCAATATTAGAAAAAGGCTCATCTAATAATAAGAGTGCAGGTTTGGGTGCTAGCGCTCTGGCAATAGCGACACGTTGTTGCTGTCCACCTGAAAGTTGATGTGGATAACGGTGTGCTAATCTATCTAGTTTTAATAGTTTTATTAACTGATTTAGTTGTGTTTTTTGTGCCGACTTTGCGAGTTTATCAATGCCAAAACAGATGTTTTCTGCCACGGTTAAATGTGGGAATAAGGCATAATCTTGAAAAATCATCCCTATGTTACGATGCTCTGGCGCAACGATATTGTTAGCGGTAATGATTAGCTTTGTCGCTTTGTTGCTTGTTACGCTACTTGCTATGGTTCTTGTTAAGATACTTTTTATGGTAAGTGAACCTTGATGTTGATTAACAAAACCAGCAAGCGTGTTTAATAAGGTTGTTTTACCACAACCACTCGGGCCAACCAGTCCTAAAATATCACCTGATGCCAAGGTTAAATTAATGTCAGATAAAATAATTTTTTGCTGTAATTTAACCGACAAGTTGTCAATGGTTATTAATGCACTCATTCGACTTCCTTCATTATTTTCACCGCGTGTTTAGTTGGTTTTTTATTAAGCCAAATAATGGGTAATAAGCCTAACAATACAATTAAAATTGCCGCCAACGCACCTTGCTCTAACATTTCGTCTGATATTAACTGATACACTTGAGTGCTTAGGGTTTCAAAGTTAAAGGGGCGCAGTAATAACACTGCCGGTAATTCTTTCATTGCCTCAACAAAAACCAGTAACCATGCCACTAAAATAGACGGTTTTAATAAAGGTAGGTGTATTTTTGTTAAGGATTTACTCAAACTAGCCCCCAAACTGGCAGGGGCGTAATCAAGTGACTTGGGTATTTGAGCAATGCCACTACTGATGGTGCCATTAGCAATAGCCGCAAAGCGCACCACAAAAGCAAAGACAATGGCAAAGAGTGACCCCGATAAGAGCAACCCCGGCTCTTTAAAGTGCCAAAGTGCGGCGAGGTAGTTAATACCGTGATCAAGCGGACCAAATGTTGCTAACATTGCCATAGCCAAAACAGTGCCCGGAATTGCATAACCAATGCCTGAGGTTATTTGGGGGATAGCGCGCCATTTATCAGTAGATAAGCGAACATAAAGAGATAAAACAAGCGCTATTAAGGTGCTGATAGTGGCAGCATAGATAGCGATTTTAATGCTGTTAAACCCTGTAGGAAGTAAGGCATATAACTGCTCTGCATTACTGTAATCAATAGCCATTACTATGAGTAAACTAAACGGCAATAAAAACCCTGCTATTGCTAATAACCAACAAAATCCACCTGCAAAAATTTGATGTTTGAGTGATAACTGAATCAATACTCGTTCAGTGTTTGGTCTATTACTTTGATGGTTTTTATTTGCTCTTGCCCGTTGTTCAGCAACGACGGCAAATAAAATAAATAACATCAGTATGCTAGCTAAAGCATTGGCGCTGGCTAAATCGCCATAACCTAACCAAGTATCATAAATAGCGGTAGTTAAGGTGTTCACTGCAAAATATTGCACCGTGGCAAAATCGGCTAGGGTTTCCATAACAACTAAACTCGTGGCAACAGCTATGGCTGGCCTTGCTAAAGGTAGGGCAATGTTAAAGAAGCTTTGTTTTTCTGATAATCCTAATAACCGACCTGCACGTAATAGGTTTTGATCTTGTTGCTCAAAAGCGGTGCGCGTTAGCATATAAACATACGGAAATAACACTAAGGCGATAATGATAGCCGCGCCAAACAAGGTTCGAATATCAAAAAAATAGTAATCATTAGGCGACTGCCAAGCAAACCACTGGCGTAAAGTACGTTGCACAGGACCGGCATAATCAAATAAATCAGTATAAAGGTAAGCAACTAAATAAGCGGGCATTGCTAGCGGTAATAATAACAACCAACGCAGTAAGTCTTTAGCGTACAGGTTTGTGTGAACAATATAACCAGCACTCACCACGCCAAAAAATAATGTTAGTAGCGCCACACACAAACCCAGTAATAAAGTATTACTAATATAAGTGGGTAGCACGGTTTGCCATAAGTGGCTAAACAAATCATTTGAAGCACTAATACCGGCATAAAGCATAACTAACATAGGAAGTATGAGTAGTAGTGCTATTTTCCAACTAGTTATTCGCCAAATGACGTTGGCATTTTTTGCTATCACTTTGTTGCTATCACAGTGTATTTACAAATTTTATTTTTAGTGAGTTGAGTATATATCCGTATGTATTACGGATATATACTCGGGTAGATAATTTTTCAAGTTAATATTTTATTAGCCGCAGCTTATAAATCAAATTGCGCTTGATCAATTAATTTTAAGGCGGTTTTTCTATAGGTTGCAATCGTTTCTAGCGATAAACTATCGGCTTTAAATTCACCCCAAGAAGCGACTAATGTTGATGGTTTTACATCTACGCGTACCGGATATTCCATATTGGTTTGCGCATAAAGTTGTTGGGCAGATTTTGAGGTTAAAAACGTCATCAATGCTTGAGCATTTTTTTTATTCGGTGAATATTTGGCTAATGCCATACCTGAAATATTAACATGAGCACCACGGTTAGCTTGATTTGGAAAGTTAATATTAACGCCATCAGCCCATATTTTTTGCTTTTCATCTTTTAACATTTTACCAAAGTAATAACTGTTACCTAATGAAATATCACACAAATTTTGATGAATAGCTTGTACTTGAGAGCGATCGTTACCTTGTGGTTTACGGGCTAGGTTTGCTTTTACTGCTTTTAGCCACGTTAGCGTATACGCTTCGCCATGTTCAGCGATCATTGACGCAATTAACGCTACATTATAGGGGTGTTTTCCGCTGCGAGTACAAATGCGCCCTTGGTATTTTTTGTCGCTTAAATCTTCATAGTTAATCGCAATATTGCCTAAACGCTTGGCGGAATAAATATTACGAACTCGTGTGGTTAAGGCGAACCAAGTATTGTCTTGAGCGCGGTGTTGTTTAGGTATTACATCATTAATAACCGAAGAGCTAAACGCTTGCAATAAATCACGATCATGTAATTCAATTAAGCGGCTAATGTCGGTTGTTAGCAATATATCAGCAGGGCTGTATTTTCCTTCACGAGCAAGGCGTTCGGCCATGCCCTTTTTGGCAAAAACCACATTCACCTTAATACCGCTTTTTTCAGTAAAAAGATCAAATAATGGTTTAACTAAAAATGGCTGACGATAAGAATATACGTTAACTTCATTACTCGTGTCGACATTATCATTAGCGATAACATTGAATGCAGTAATAATGCTGATAATGAAACTAAGTTTGATTAATTTTTTAAACATAAAAATACCTATTGCGCCGATATTTTAAGGCGCGTTAAAATAAAAATGAGTGACTACTTTTGTATTCTCTAGTGATGCCACTGGCACCTTGTTTTATTGTGGACGGATCGTAATCAAAACCACTGTCGTTAAGGTGCAATAAACTTATTTTATGAGCCCAATTATCGAGTATCAGATTGCCACTTAATCGAGTAGTATGTGATAACGTTTGATCGTCAGTAGCATCAGCATAGTGATCTACTTGCAGGCTAATTGTTGTTTGGTTTTCATCATAGTTTTTGGTGATAATGTTAAGTACACCGCCCATGGCTGAGCTACCGTACATCACTGAAGCTGCGCCACCTAATACTTCTATTCGTTCTATTTCATTAGCATTTATTTGGTCTAAATCGACCGCTGTTCCTGCCGGCGATATTAAACGTTGGCTGTTCACTAAAACTAATACATGATTGCTGTCAAAACCTTGCATTTGTATGTTGTAGTCACCTATAACATTACGCGTAACAACTACCTCCGGAATATAATTTAACGTATTGGTTAAAGTGCCTTGGGTTAAGGTTTCAATGGTTTCTTGGTCAATCACTTGAATAGAAATAGGTGAATTAGTTAATAATTTAGGTGTTCGAGTACCTGAAATAACGATACGTTCAAGTTGATCATCAGTATTTAGCTCGCTAAATTCAGCGAGGCTAGTAAAACTAAAGCATGCACAGCATAAGATTAAAGGGTATTTTATAAAGCAAATTACAGCGAGTTTCATTCTGTCAATATAATTAGTAATCATTATTATTTGCATTTTAGTGTAGTTGTTAATAAATGTAAACGATAATACTTATCATTTGTGACGTTAGGTTGGTAATATACAGGTATATGCGACAAGACATCAGTAATAAGGTGAAATAAAGTGGCAGTTACACTATTATTTTACTTATTCAAATAACATTACATTTATTGTAATTATTCAGGAAACATTTCATGACAGAACAATTTATTAAATCAAGAGCAGCTATCGCTTGGGGACCAAAGCAACCACTTGTTATTGAAGAAGTGGATGTTATGTTGCCTAAAAAAGGTGAAGTTTTAGTTAAGATAATAGCATCAGGGGTATGCCATACCGATGCTTTTACCTTGTCAGGAGAAGATCCTGAAGGTATTTTTCCTGTTATTTTGGGGCATGAAGGTGGCGGTATAGTTGAGCAAGTAGGTGATGGCGTTACTAGTGTAAAAATAGGTGATCATGTTATTCCACTGTACACGCCGGAATGTGGAACTTGTAAATTTTGTTTATCAGGCAAGACTAATCTTTGTCAACAAATCAGAGAAACTCAAGGTAAAGGATTAATGCCTGACGGTACCACGCGTTTTTATAAAGATGGTCAACCCATATTTCATTATATGGGTTGTTCAACTTTTTCTGAATATACCGTTTTGCCTGAAATATCATTAGCTAAAGTTAACCCCGAAGCGCCTTTAGAAGAAGTTTGTTTGTTAGGTTGTGGCGTTACTACCGGCATGGGCGCAGTAATGAATACGGCAAAAGTTGAGGAAGGCGATACCGTTGCTATTTTTGGGTTAGGAGGTATTGGTTTATCTGCGGTTATTGGTGCGGCCATGGCAAAAGCCAGTCGTATTATTGCGATTGATATTAATGAAAGTAAGTACGAACTCGCCAGAAAACTTGGTGCTACTGATTGCATAAACCCAAAAAATTTCGACAAAGCAATTCAAGAGGTGATTGTTGATATGACTGACGGCGGCGTTGACTATTCTTTTGAGTGTATTGGTAATGTTAATGTGATGCGTTCAGCGTTAGAGTGTTGTCATAAAGGTTGGGGTGAATCCATTATTATTGGCGTTGCCGGCGCAGGTCAGGAAATTTCTACACGACCATTTCAACTAGTAACCGGTAGAGTTTGGCGTGGTACTGCTTTTGGTGGTGTCAAAGGTCGTAGTGAATTACCTGATTATGTTGAACGTTATTTAGCCGGAGAATTCAAACTGGATGACTTTATTACTCATACCATGGCATTAGAAAATATTAATGAGGCATTTGATTTAATGCACGAAGGCAAAAGTATTCGCACTGTTATTCATATGGATAAGTAAATGACATTAACTCAATTAACTCAATTAAGTAAAGCCAAAACCTTTGATGGCTGGCACTATCAATACAGCCATCAAGCGAGTACCACCTATTGTGCTATGCGCTTTGCTATTTATCTACCGCCACAAGCCAGTGATAAAAACAAAGTTCCGGTGCTTTATTGGCTGTCAGGCTTAACTTGTACCGATGAAAACTTCATGCAAAAAGCAGGAGCGCTAAAAATGGCTGCTGAGCTTGGTATCGCTATTGTTGCACCTGATACCAGCCCTCGGGGTGATAATGTGCCTGATGATGTTGATCAAAGTTATGATTTTGGTTTAGGTGCTGGGTTTTATGTTAATGCCACGCAATCGCCTTGGCAGCAACATTATCAAATGTATGATTATGTACTTACTGAATTACCAGAGCTGATTGAAGCAAACTTTCCAGTGACAGATAAACGGGCTATTAGTGGTCATTCAATGGGCGGGCATGGTGCGTTAGTGCTTGCTTTACGAAACCCTGAAAGATTTAGTTCTGTATCCGCGTTTAGTCCTATTTGTAATCCTGTTAATGCACCTTGGGGTAAAAAAGCTTTTTCACATTATTTAGGTGAAGATCAACAACAATGGCAACAATATGATGCTAGCTTGCTGATGGCAAAGGCAGAAAAAACTATTCCGGCCTTGGTACATCAAGGTAGCGATGATAATTTTTTAGCTGAGCAATTAATGCCAGCTGCGTTGGTAAATACTGCTGAAAGTTCAGGATATCCTTTACATTTTGAGCAAGTGGCAGGCTATGACCATAGCTATTATTTTATTGCTAGTTTTATAGAGCAGCATTTATCATTTCATAAGCAGCATTTACTTTAAGCTTAATCAATTTGGTATAATACAACTCCCAAGCAACTTTACTGTGCTCGGGAGTAATCGCTTATTTATGCAATATAGTATTAATCGCCTTTATTGATTTTTTGCTTTGGTTTTATAAAGTTACTAATAAAACCAGCGATAAAAATTAAGCTTAGTAAATATAGCCAAGTATAATCTTCATCTATTTCATCAACCTTACTCGCTTGTTCTTCAAGCTTTTGTCCTTGTACTTGCTCTTTTTGAACCTGTTCAATGTTTGGCTGTTCAGGAGCAATTTGTGGTTCTGCTTGCATGGTATCAGGCAACAATGCTGATAAACCAAAACCTGCGGCTTGCTTTATAAGATTTTCATTAAATTTAGTATTGTTGGTAACAACATCAAACTCTTTAGCAAGCTCGGCATAAGTTTTTACCATGGTTTCAATGGTTTTTTCATCTGTTTTCCAATAACCTTTTCGCTCAGCTTCTAACATACGTTCAATAATTTGAGCGAGTGCGTGAGCATTATTTTTCTCAAAAAATTCACGCATATCTAGCTCATATTTATCTTCAACGTATATTTCGAAAAACTCTTGCCATTGATCATCACGCACAGCCTCTGGTGTCATCACTTCCCAGCCCCACATATTGTTCATACGATCAAGCATTACAGTTGCACCTGCATAACCGGCGTCTTGCATTGCTTGAATCCAACGTGGATGGAAATATCGGCTGCGCATTTCTTGGTTTAAAAAGTGCTCCATGGTTTGCGCTTTAATATTGTCTTTACGGCGTAGATTAGACACATACATTTCAGGCGTTTTACCATCTAAATGACGAACTGCTAAGCCAATACCACCAAAATACTGGAATGGATCGTCATTGGTCATTAACGCGTAAAGATTGGTTGAACGGGAGAAAATTACGGCATCAGTGCCAGAGAGTACTTTTGAATAAAGATCACTGTCAGCAACATTTTCACTCCAGCGTTTTTCATCACTACCAAATGCATAGCCCATGCGTTTGAGATATAAATCGGCTAGTTTGCTATCATCTTCCCATGTATCTGAGGCTAAACTTGTTCCTGCTAAACCAGTACCATAGTTTCCGGTTTCATTTGAGAAAATACGAATGGATGACAAATAATTAGCATCTTCTTCAGATTTTCCTTTGGCTAATAACTCTTCTTTAAGGGCATTTGCATGACGATAAACAAAGTTATTTTCTTCTTTCATTTTGGCGATTTTGTCTATTGCTTTGGCTAGCCACAACATAACATTAGGAAAAGCATCGCGGTAAAGCCCGGTTGCGGTAATAGTGACATCAATCCTTGGGCGACCAAGATCTTTATATTCAATAACCTCAGTACCAACAACATTACCTTGCTGATTCCATTTGGGCTTCAAACCAAGGGCATGTAAAACTTGTGCTTCTAATGCTCCTTGATGACGCATGGTTTCTAATGACCATAATGAAAAAGCGAGTTTTTCAGGATAACGACCATGTTTAGCGACATAATCTTCAATCGTTTGATCCATCAGTGTTACGCCTGCTTGATAAGCTTCTTTGCTGGGTACTTTGGCAGGGTTAAAACCGATTAAGTTTCTACCTGTCGGTACAGCATCAGGGTTTCTGATAGGATCGCCACCATGACTTACTTTGATATACTCGCCATTTAATGCTCGAAGTAGATTTTGAGTTTCAGCAATGTTTTGAAAATTATCCCAATAAATCTTAGCTTGCGCTAAATCTAATTTGAGCTTCACCGTTAATTCAGCCAGTGCTTTTTTACTCTCATTAATTTCAGTATTATCTTCAGAGTTGTTGATATAAGCTTTTAATAATTGAAAGCCTGCTAATGCTTCAAGTTTTTTAACATTACGTTCATCTAATTGCTGCTGCTCTGGTATCGCTAAACCATGTTCTTGCTCGTACAGTTTCGCGCGTTGGGTAAAGTCATTACCTAACATTTGCAAAATAGTGCTATACAAATGTGTTGTTTTTGGTAATAAACCAAAAGTGTGTACGCCTAAAGGTTGGCTTTGTTGGGCTAGTTCATTGAGGTGATCTTGAATGCTAATAACACCCGCATCAAAATTGCTGCTCAGTTGGTCTTCGGTTAGTTTTAAGTCAGTTAAAATGTTGAGTTCGTTCGCTAACGAAATAATATTATTTTGAGTGTTTTGCTTGGTTCGACCTTGCTCAAGCATCAAGTAATTACTAATTAATTCACTTAACTTAGCGACTTCGGTATATAAACCTGCTTTGGCAAAACCTGGAGTTAAGTGACTGAGCATAGTGGCGCGACCACGGCGTTTTGCTTGCATTGCTTCACCTACATTATCAATAATATAAGGATAAAATACCGGTAAGTTGCCAATGGCTAAATTGGGTGCATCATATACGGATAAGCCACGCTCTTTACCTGTTAACCACTCTTGAGAGCCATGCGTACCTAAGTGAATAAAAGCGTTAGCGCCAAAGGTTTCACGGGCATAAAGATAAAATGCCATATAAGCATGATTAATAGGCGTTTTGGTGCTGTGATAAAGAGCGCCATGCTCTTTAGCATCTTTACCGCGCATACCTTGAGGTAACACAATTAAGTTACCTAGGTTCATGCGAGGGATCACAAATGCTTGTTCGCCATTATGCTCAGTTAATAAAGAGTTTTCTGTTGGCGTTCCCCAACGATCATTAATGGGCTTCTGCACATTTTCAGGTAATTGTGAAAACCATTGTTGATAAGTTGATAAAGGCAAGTAATCAGCTAAATCTTGTTCGATTAAACCACTGACATCTTCACCACGGTAAAATGGGCGCAATAGCTTTCCTGCGGATTCAATTAAGAATTCAGCCTCCTTAACATCAACGTTATAGCCTTCTTTTTTCATGGCTTTAACAATTTGCTCAATAGATGAGGGAACATCTAAAAATGCTGCGCCAATATTTTTTTCACCGGGAGGATAATTCCAAATAAAGGTGGCAATTTTTTTATTTTTATTAGGTGTTTTTGCTAGAGATGCATGATTATAAGCACGTTCTACTAATGCATTGAGTTGTGCTTTCATTACCACTTTGGCGCCATTTTTTTTAGCGGCAATAATGGTTGGATCTGTGCTGCCGGTATCTTCTGGCATAACTAAGAAAAACGGCGTTAGTGAAGGAGATATTCCAGCATGATCTTGTTCAAAAGCTTCTTCATCACCTTCGGTGTAATTTAGTGCATGAATAACAGGTACACCAACTTTTTCAAATTCAGCTCTGCGTTTTTTCACGTAATGTAAAGAACGATAATTAATGAGCAAATCAACTCGAGGTTTATCTTGTTCATCTAATAATAAATCAGTGTAATTTAGTGGTTGGTCTTCCCCTTCAAAGAAAAAAGCAAATGCTTTCGCTCCTTTTTCTTCTAGACCTTCAATGATGGCATTAACAATTTGTTTTTGCTCATAATCAATTGTACTTCGGTGTATACTTAGTGCGATAACAGGTTGGTTTTTTTCTGGTTTTAACCAATTAAAAAAAGCTTGTTCGTTAGCCGTAACTTTGTTTGGAAAATCATCATGAAACAAACCAACAGTTGGCACAATAAAAGGTGGTTCAACTTTTTTTCCTTTACTTAATGATAAAACCTCTACAGCAAGGTAATCCATTAAGTTGTCGTAATTAGAGCGACCAGCATTGTTGTAATACTTGCCAACCATGATCCGCTGCTTATCTGGTAAGCCTTGGTTCATAGACTTGTTATCAATATCTCCTAAGGAAACAACAGGAACATTAGGAAATGCTGTTAAATTATCTTGATATTTGGCAAACATAAATTTAGATAAAGCAGGGTTTATACCGTCGAGTAGTATTAAGCTAGCTTCAGACCAATTGCTGTTGATTTCTTCTTCAGATTTTCCTTTGGTATTATAATTAATTAATTCAAAGGATTGGTTTTTTGCTAATGTTTGTAATAAATCACCTTTAGGTTTTGATACATGACTAGAAAGCATGATTAATACTTTAGGTTTGTCAGCGGCATTAGCAATAACAGTGAAAAGGGATAAAAGTAAAATGATAATACGCACGACTAATTTTTTCCTTGTTGAACATTTGCTGAATTTTTATTTTCTTCAGGTACATAGACAAAACTACCATCAGCCATTTTATAGGCGATACCAGCACGAGAGCCTTCACCACTGCCAATAGCACCGTTAGATTTATACTGTTTGATTTCTTTGCCTTTTTTAACAATCATTTCCATGTTGGGCTTACCCGCATTTTTTATGACAGTAACGTCATCAGAGGAAAATATATTGAGTGGGTTTTGTGCAAGCGCAATAAGTAGAGCCGCAATAATAACCAAGAATACATCCACTAGATTTATCGCACTAACGATAGGGTTTAGCTCTTCATCTTCATCTAAAAACCGCATTAAATCGCTACTCCCGTTTGCTCGCCTCTAAGTTTACGAATGTTAATTAATTCTTGGGCACACCAACGTTTTTTCACTGAGGCAGGCCAGAAGGTTAAGGTTGAAATGGTTAAACCCCATATAACAGCAGCGAAAGCAATGATGAGGTTTTCACTAATACCCTGAATATTACCATCGGCCATGGCCTGTAAAGCGGGTCCCATTGGGATCATGGTAGCAATAAGACCAAGCATAGGAGCAATTCGAGTAACAATACGTAATGTTTCTAATTTTTTTAGCGCAAAAACTTCTAGTTCATCTTCGCAGGCTTGAGGATTAGCAATAAAATAATTATGAACAGGATAGCCGGCTAAACGACTAGCACTTTGTTGGCTTACTTGTCTTGTATAACTTAAAGCATTTTTTTTACGAACCGCATATTGGGAAGCAAAACGCCCTAAAATAAATATCGCATAAATTAATAGTATTACTATAGCTAAAATGACAGGGGTCATTAAAAAAGTGGAAATTTTGGCCATTAAGCCTTCAATAATTTGTATATTCATTTTCATTACATCTCTTAGGAGCTTCAATGGCGACATTTTACTTTAATTGAATGTTAATGCAAATAATAATAATTGTCATTTGCAGTTATGGGGTAAGTTATGTATGATCGCCGCAACTTAAAAAACCTTAGTCCAAATTGTCCTGTTTGACTGTGGTTTGCATTTATAAAAATAACAGGAAAATAAGCATGAAAATCCTAAATAAATCTGCTCTGGCACTTGCCATTTCAATATCCTTTACCCCGTTAATGTATGTTTTTGCGGATGAATATGAAGCTAAAGTTGATGATCTTGAAGTGATTGTTGTTAGTGGATCAAGAACTGAAAAACCTTTAAAAGATATTGCTGGCAGTATTTCGGTAATCACCGCTGCAGAAATTGAAAAGAATTCAGTTTCTGATATGAATCAGTTGTTTAAATATGATCCTAGTGTTTATGTGACTGGCTCAACCGGTGGCGCACAAAATATTATTGTTCGTGGTATGGGCGGTGATCGTGTTTTAATGATCAAAGATGGTATGCGTATGAACGAAGGTTATGGTGCTAATGGCGCTAATGACTTTGTTGGGCGTGGCTATATAGAAACAGATACTTTAAAACAAGTTGAAGTAGCCAAGGGCGCCGGTTCTTCTTTGTATGGTTCTGATGCGTTAGGTGGTATTGTGGTTTTTACCACTAAAGATGCTAGCGATGTGCTAACTGACGGTGAAAACTTTGCTGGTAACGTCAAGCTTGGTTATGCTAGCGATGGTTATCAAGCTAATATTGGCACCACCTTAGCACTTAAAACAGGAGCCTTTGAACAATTCCTTAACTTGAATTACCGTGATGGTCATGAAGAGGAAAATTATGCAGAAGACAGAAACCCTTTTGATATCACCTCTGAAAGTGCTTTGTATAAAGCCAAATATATTATTGATGATGATAACTTTATCAGTTTTATTGCAGATTTTTGGCAGCAGGAAACCAAAGGCGAAAGTGCGGATGGCTTACTTAGTGCGTTTCGTACTTTAGCTGATTACGGCTATATTATTGCAGGTGAAAACAGTAGTGGTGATAAAGAAACTAGCTCATTTAAACTTGATTATCAATCAACCACGAAAACAGCCTTGTATGATTATTTAAGTGTCAGTATATATAATAAGAAAACCAGCCAAGAAGATGTGCAATACGGTTTGTTAGATATAAACTCTCCGGCATTTAATACGTTTGAAAAGCGTCATATGTGGCAAACTTCTACTTATGAACAAGATACTTTCGGCTTTTTATCAAATGCGACTAAAAAAATTAGTAACAACCACACACTTGGGTTTGGTTTAGACATTGAAACTACAGAAACATTACGTACTGTTTATGAGTACCGAACTGTTGAAGGTGAAGATGAGCCTACAAGAGATTTAACCACAGATAAGTTTCCTGTTAATGAAGTTGATCGTATAGGCATATTTGTTAATGACGAAATTAGTTTATTAGACGGTCAACTATTGCTGACTCCAGGAGCACGTTTTGATACCTATAAAATGGATCCCGGTGGTGCTTTAAAGCTTGATGGTACTGAGTTTTCCTCAATTGAAAAAGATAATGTTTCTTTTAATTTAGGTGCCTTGTATAAAATTAGACCTGACTTAATTACTTTTGTCCAATTTGGACAAGGCTTTAAAGTGCCAGCCTATGATTTAGCCTATATTCAACATACACAAATTGGTTATGGTTATTATTATGAAATTATTCCAAGCGAGGATTTAGCTCCAGAAAAAAGTGATACTTTCGAAGTAGGTATGCGTGGTCACGCCGGTGATTTTGCCTTTACTGCTGCGGTTTATTACAACAAGTTTGATGACTTTATTTCAATTGATACCGTTAGTGTTGATGATGTTGTCGGTCCATATGGACCAGTGCAAAAGCTAACCTGGCAGTATCAAAATATTGATGCGGTTACTATTAAAGGGGTTGAGTTGGGTATTAATTATTTTGTAAATGAAAATATTACCTTATTCGCCAATGCTGCTATTCAGGAAGGCAAGGATGATACCACTGATGAATATATTGAAAGTATTAATCCGCTAATGGGCTCAGCAGGGATTAGCTTTGAGCAAGAAAACTGGTCAACAGAGCTTATAGTTAACTGGGCAGATCGTATGACTAAAGTTAACGAAGATAAAGCTGAAGTAGCTGGTTATGGCTCTGTTGATTGGTTAGTTAATTGGCAAGTTACTAACAATGTAAAATTTAATTTGGCAGCAAATAATATCTTTGATAAAGAACATGTTATGTACTCAAGTGTTGCAGGTTTTAAGGCTACAGATAGCTTAACTAAATTCACCGAAGCGGGTATAAACTTCTCAGCTAATATTAAATATAGCTTTTAATTCAACCTTATCTTATGAGTTAAATTATCTAAGATGGTATAGCTAAATAAATGCCGCAGATATAAATTATCTTGCGGCATTTTTCTTTTTTATTTCTATTATTTGTATAAAACAATGAAAGCCCATAAAAAGTTAAAAAAATCAAAACGTCTTTCAAGTAAGCTTCATAAAGTGCTAAGCCTATTTTTTATTCCAGTTCTGCTTTTTATTGCTGTTAGTGGTATAGGGTTAAATCATCCAAGTATTATTAAAAATCTCTCTTTACCCATTAGTAGCTTGCCTGAAAATTACCACTTTAAGCAATGGAATAGAGGTTTAATTCAAACAATAGTCGAGGATGAAAAAGGTGGGAAATACGCAGCAGGCAAAAATGGTTTAGGTTATTTTATCAATGGAACATATCAACAAATTGACAACCCGTTAGCAACTAATAATTGGCAAAATTTTATTTATAGCCTTTATTATGATGAGGAAAACGAACAGCTATTTATCGGTAGTAGAGACGGCTTATTTCGATACCAAATATTAACTCAGCGTTGGCATTATTATCTCGAAACCAGTGAGCAGCGTATTGTTTCTATCGTTAAAAGTAATCAAGCAAAGGCTATTATTGTTATCGCTAATCATCAAATATTTACCATTGATCTCGCTGATAGCAATAATACAAAAAAGGCAATTACCACGCTTGATATTTCCTTAGCTGAATCTTCACAAGCAACACCGCTTTTTCGTTTTATTTTTGCTTTGCACAGTGGTGAAATACTTGGTTTAGCTGGCGTATTACTAATGGATTTAACAGCGCTGTCTTTGATCTATTTTTGTTTAAGTGGTGTGTATTATTGGCTATTTCCAAAGGTTGTGCGCAGAAAGCTACTTAATAAAAAGCGACAGATAAAAGGGGCTAGAGTTTTTCGATGGTTAGCAAGGCATCATAATAACTGGGAGCTTGTTTTAGCGCCTTTACTTATTATTAGCGCGTTAACCGCCGTTGTTATGCGTCCTCCTGGTTTGCTGTTAATTGTTTCAAGCAATTCTCCTGTTGTGCTATATCCAAATCATGCCAGTGAAAAAATTCCTTATAAAATAACTAAAGCGGTATTTATTGAAAATAAATTATTATTACTCACGAATGACGGCATTTTTTCAGGGCAATTGAAAGATAAAACGTTTGAACAAATTCAGTTTTCTGTACCCGTTCATGGTATGGGAGCCACTATTTTTAAGCAGCAAGCAGATGGCCATATATTGGTAGGATCATTTAGTGGCTTATTTAGTTGGGATAACAAAACTGATCAGTATAAAAAAATTGCTTTACCTGACAACATTGCCGGACTGTTACCAGTTGCCGCCTATCAAGGTAAAACTGAGTTAATTGTTTTTGATTTTTTTAAGGGGATACTATTTGATAAAAGCAGTCAATTTTCACTAATGCCTAATAGTATTAATAACACAGCAGAAATAGCATTATGGAACTTTTTCTTTGAGTTACATAATTTGAGGATTTTTGAGCATTATATTGGTGCTTTTTACCTGTTATTATTGCTAGTTCTTGCCTTGTCTTTGCTTATTATCACAATAACTGGAGTTATATTGCATTGTCGAAAGGCTAAAAAAAAGCGTAGTTAAGCTATGCGTTTTAAATTTTATATTGAAAAAATTATGAATAAACGTACTAAATAAATTTCAGAGGCTATAGTAAGCCTCTAGCGCTTTTTCCCCAATCACCACTTTAATTGCCTTAGATTAATTAAATCCCTACTTAGCCATTGTTTTTACACCCATCCTTATAAATAGCCTTTATAAGGAATTAGTTTGTTTTCAATCAAAGCAGGACTACTTGCATAAGTTTATCTTTACCAAGCAAATAGTTAGTTTCAAGTTTAAACAAAATCAACCACTAACAAACTAATTAAGTCGAATTTGCAATAGTTAACTCGTCCTGCACAGCTTTATTTTAGTTAACTATTTTCGTAGCACATAAGGCATTAGGTTTCAGATAAGCAAAAAGTGATTGCTGCAATCGTTGGCATCAAGTTAATAAACAGATAAGAGAGTGCGAAAATGTTTAAAGAATACAATTTTACTATGGCGCTTAAAATAATAGAAAAAAACACTAATTTAAGAGGAGGCTTGGTTGAAACACTACGAAACTTAGCTGATACCTTTGGTTTTATCAATGAAGAATTATATCCAGCATTGGCCAATACTTTTAGCCTATCTGAAGCCGGAGTGCTTGGTGTAGTGAGTTTTTATCATGATTTCAAAACTACGCCAAGAGCGAAAAATGTAATAAAAGTTTGCATGGCAGAAGGCTGTTATGCAAGAAAATCTAAAAATATGATCAAAGTTTTATGTGACACCTTAGCCACTGATATTGGTGAAAAGAGGGAAGATGGAGAATTTGAAATAGAAGAAGTTTTTTGTTTAGGCAACTGTGCAGTAGGCCCAAACATAGTCGTTAATGAAAAACTTTATGCAAGAGTAACCAGTGATAACGTAAAAAACATCATCAATAAAAACGTCACTAATACAAATAAAGGAGAATAAGCCATGATTAAAATTTATATTCCCCTTGATACTACTTCGGTTTCTTTAGGCGCTGATGAAGTTGCCGAAGAAATTACTCTACTAGCAAAACAAAATAATCAAGATATTCAAATAATTCGTAATGGCTCTTGGGGGCTTTTCTGGTTAGAAACTTTAGTTGAAGTAGAAGTGAATGGTCAACGTATTGCTTACGGACCTGTAAATGAAGAAGATGTAGCTGGGTTATTTGCCGCCAACTTTTTAAAAGGCGCTAAGCACAAATTAAGAATAGGCGATATCACCCAAGTTCCTTATCTTGCTAAGCAAACACGACTTTGTTTTGCTCGCGTTGGTTTAGTTGATCCAATGGATATTAATGACTACATCAAACACGGTGGTTTTACCGCGCTGAAAAAAGCGTTTTTAATGTCGTCTGAAGAAATCATTAAAGAAATGGAATACTCAGGCTTAAGAGGCCGAGGCGGTGCTGCCTTTCCTTCTTATTTAAAACTGCAAGCAACCCTCGATATGCCTGAAGAAGAAAAATTTGTTGTGTGTAACTTTGATGAAGGAGACTCAGGCACTTTTTCAGATCGAATGATGGGTGAAGGTGACCCGTTTATGATCTTAGAGGGTATGTTTCTAACTGCGTTAGCTATTGGTGCAAATGAAGGTTATATTTATCTGCGCTCAGAATATCCCATAGCCAAAAAAGTATTAAATCATGCCATCAACCTTGCTCGCCAAACTGGCTGGCTAGGAAAAAATGTACAAAATAGTGGCAAAGATTTTGATGTTCATTTACGCGTGGGAGCAGGTTCTTACGTTTGTGGTGAAGAAACCGCCTTATTAAATAGTTTAGAAGGTAAACGCGGCACCGTTCGGGTAAAACCCCCTTTTCCTGTTCATAAAGGCCTTTTTGGAAAACCAACGGCATTATTCAATGTTATCTCTTTAGTCAGTATGGTGCCTATCATTGAAAAGGGCGGTAAAGCGTATGGAAAATATGGCTATGATCGTTCACGTGGTACTTGCCCGTTTCAGCTTAGTGGCAATATTAAATATGGCGGTTTAGTTGAATTACCTTTTGGCATCACGGTAAGAGATATTATTGATGACTTTGGTGGTGGCTTAGCGTTTTCTTTTGATGGTGCAAGAGATGTAAAATTAGTGCAAATAGGTGGGCCACTCGGTTATCACATGTCTAAGAATGATTTAGATAACCCATTAGACTATGAACACTTTAAAGCGCTAGGTGGCCATATAGGTCATGGCGGAATAATTGTTATGGGTCATGATGCCAGTGCTAAAGAGTTAGCGCATTTTGCTTTTGATTTTTGTGCTTTAGAATCATGTGGCACCTGTACACCTTGTAGAATTGGCTCAAGGCGAGGCGCTGAGATGATGGAGCAAGTTATTTCAGGGGAATCGGTTAATGAGAATATTATTCTCATTAAAGAGCTGTGTGACACCTTAACACAAACCTCATTATGTGCATTAGGGGGAATTACTGCGGTGCCCGTTTTAAGCTTAATTAAGAATTTCCCTAATGAGTTTGAAGATCGTTACAATAAATATGTGAGAAGATAATCATGCATCAAATACCTAACTCAAGTAATGTCATTAATGTTAAATGTGATTATGGAACTCCAGCCGTTAGTTCTAAAAAAGAAGTTACTTTAACCATCGACGGAAAAATGGTTACTGCCTTTGAAGGTGAGTCTATTATGCGCGCCAGTTTAAAGGCCGGTATTGATATTCCAAGGCTTTGTTCAACCGATAGTCTTAAGCCTATTGGTGGTTGTCGGCTATGCATTGTGGAAATTGAAGGGGCAAGAATTACCCCCTCTTGTACTGCCCTTGTAGGTGAAGGGCTTATTGTAACAACGGAAAGTAAAGAGCTTTTTAAACTTAGAAAAAACTTATTAGATTTATATATTTCGGAGCATCCTTTAGATTGCTTAATTTGCTCGGCTAATGGAGACTGCGACCTACAAACTTTATGTGCTCAGTATGGCGTAAGAGGCTCTCGCTTTTTAGTTGAAGAGCGTAAAGCGATTAAACCCGTTATTGATGATTCTGCACCGTACTTTGACTATGAAAGTACAAAATGCATAAGCTGTTATAAATGTGTCAGGGTGTGTATAGAAACACAAGGTACATTTGCGCTAACGGTTAAAAATAGAGGACTTCAATCAGAAGTTTGCCCAGGTGCATTTGATTTTAAAAATTCTATTTGTGTTTCATGTGGTAAATGTATTGAAGTTTGTCCTACGGCATCATTGAATGAAAAAAATATTGTTCGCATGGGGTTGCCTTCAAAACAGGTGACAACAACATGTGCATATTGTGGTGTAGGCTGTGGTTTGCTTGTTGAAACTAAAATGGATGAAATTGTTAGAATTACCCCTAATAGCAAGACCCCGTCAAATAAAAACCATTTATGTGTTAAAGGTCGGTTTGCTTACGATTACGTTACCCATAAAGAAAGAATTTTAGAGCCATTAATACGAGAAAGTATTGATCAACCATGGAAAAAAGTGAGTTTTGAAGAGGCATTTACGTTTATTGCCAAAGGTTTTAATAAAATTAAAGACCAATATGGCAATGAAGCCCTTGGCTCCTTAGCCTCTTCTCGTTGTACGATAGAAGAAATTTATACCCTGCAAAAGTTTAATAGAACGGCATTTGGCAATAATAATATTGATAACTGTGCAAGACGTTGCCATTCACCTACAGGTTATGGTTTAGAGCAAACTTTGGGAACCAGTTCAGGTACACAAGATTTTGAGAGCATTGAACATGTTGATGTTTTTTTAATTGTTGGTGCAAACCCAACTAATGCACACCCCGTTGTTGGCTCTCGTTTGAAAAAACGTATGCGTGTTAGCGGCGTAAAAACCATTGTTATTGACCCTATGGTAACTGAATTGGTTAAATCACCTCTGATTAAAGCTGATGTTCACTTACAAATAAAACCCGGTACCAATGTTGCGGTATTAAACGCTATTGCCCATGTGTTAGTGACGCAAAATCTTATTGACACTAAGTATATTGAAAATCAGTTAGATCAAAGCTTTGTACAAGACTACATGGAGTTTATTAAACAAGACCAACATAGCCCTGAATATGTCGCTAAAATTGCAGAAGTTTCAAGTTATGACATTGTTAAAGCAGCTAATATTTATGCTTCTAGCAGTAAAAGTTCAATATTTTATGGCTTAGGGGTTACGGAGCATGCTCATGGCTCTGATGGTGTCATGACCCTCGCTAACCTTGCCATGTTAACTGGAAACTTAGGCAGAAATGGTTCAGGCATAAACCCTTTGCGTGGTCAAAATAATGTTCAAGGCGCTTGTGATGTTGGTGCTTACCCTCACACTACGCTTGGTTATGAAGATGTTACCAGTGAAGCGGTCGCTGAAAAATATAGCAAGGCATGGGGTGTAAAACAGTCAACCAAAGCTGGTTTGAAAATGCCTGATATGATTGATAATGCACTCGAAGATAAGTTTAAAGGCTTTTTTATTCAAGGTGAAGAAATTATGCAATCTGAGCCAGACTTGCCGCGTATTGCTAAAGCATTATCTAAAATGGATTTTGTTGTGCAACTCGATTTATTTTTAAATGAAACGTCGGCCTTTGCTCATGTGTTTTTACCGGGTTGCTCCTTTTTAGAAAAAGATGGCATCTTTATTAATGCGGAAAGAAGGCTTAGTCGAGTAAGAAAGGCCTTAAAGCCTAAAGTTGCACTACAAGAATGGCAGACTATCGCGAGTGTTGCCACTGCTATGGATTACGACATGCACTACCATAATTCTGAAGAAATTTTAGATGAAATGAAAGGGCTATGGGATAATATTAGCGAGGTCAGCTACGATAAAATTGATCAATTGGGCGGAGTACAATGGCCTTGCAATAAAGAAAACCCTAATGGCTCACCTATTTTGCATCAAGGTGAAATAATCAGAGAAGGTGGTGGTGCGCTTAAAATATGTGATTATCAAGAAACAAGCTCGGCTGCGGATGTTGATTTTCCTTTCACGTTAATTACCGGCCGTACTTTGGTACATTACAATGTTGGTACGCAAACACGTCGTACTAAAAATAGTGAATGGCATGAAGAAGATGAGTTATTAATTCATCCGGGTGATGCCGAGTCTCTGTCTTTAAAAACGGGTGAATTGGTGAGTTTAACCAGTCGAACTAATGCGATCTCAATGAAGATTCGACTTTCCAAAAAAGTAAAAATAGGTACTTTATATACTACCTTTCATCACCCTGAAACAACAATTAATGCCATACAGGGCTGGGACAAAGATAAAGTAACTAAATGTCCTGAGTTTAAAGTCACTGCGGTTAAAATTGAAGCAACAGATGCTTTGTCACAGTGGCAGCTTTCTAGAAATGAACAGATAGAGAAGCAGAAGGCTTTTTTTGAAGCTTCTATTTAGACGTTAACAAAGTAACTTTTGGTAAATGATTTGAGGCTTTAATACAAATTAAAGCCTTTCCTCAATGAATATTTGTCCTGACACCTTTAAGCTATATTTTAGTTATAAGAGTAATGAATGCACTACACACAAGACAGCGCTAATCCTCTGGCAGTAAAGGTAATGCCTAAGCAACATTATCAACGTAAGCCAACCGATCTCCAACAAGGTAATTGGCATAAGAAACTCAAAGAAGACTTTATCGCGGTAGAAGAACCGCTACAAATTAGTCTAAGTTATTACGACTTAGCTAAGCAGCAATATAAAACAAAAATACTTAGTATTACCATGCGTACCCCGGGTGATGATCGTGCATTGATTCATGGCTTTTTATTATGTGAAGGCATCATAAATGAAAAATCTGACATTATTGATTTTGAATTTGATAGCCAACAACATCAAGGCAACGCGGTATGTGTTGTATTAGCAAAGCATGTTCAGCCAAATTGGCAAACTATTGAACGACAGTTTACTAGCCATTCAAGTTGCGGTATTTGTGGTAAAACGTCATTAAATGCTCTGCAACTTAAAGCGCCAGAAAGAATGACTGACAATATGATTGAAAGTATGACAACAATTAGTAGCCAAAATATTTTTCAACTACCGGAGCAGCTACAACAACAGCAAGCGGTTTTTTCACAAACGGGTGGCTTACATGCCGCTGGTTTATTTTACGCAGACAAGTCTTCTATAATTGCAGAAGATATTGGTCGACATAATGCCGTAGATAAAGTGATAGGTATGCATTACTTAATGAAAAAAAACAATGAAAGCCCGATATTAGTGCTTAGTGGTCGTATTAGTTTTGAGTTAGTGCAAAAGGCTATTATGACCAATATTCATATTATTGTAGCGGTTGGTGCTCCCTCTGTCCTCACAATTACAGCAGCCCAAAAATTTAATGTAACTTTGATCGGCTTTACTAAAAATGACAGTTTTAATGTCTATCATGGTGACTGGCGAATTAGAAATGAAACAAATTATTGATATAACTTATTAAAGTCTCTAAAAATAAAAAACCAATAATAAACCTTTTAGAAAAAGAATTATTATTGGTTTTGCCATCAAAATTTTTTTAATCGTAGTGACTTCAACGAAAAGCTTAAGTCATTAAGAAAGGAATCGAAAGTGGTTATGCGTCCTGAAACATAACCACTAACCATCCAGACTTTTTATTGATTAAGTAAAAAGAGAGAGCATTCTCTTAACTCAACCAACAATCAAATGATAATCATTATCGTTTGCGTTGTCAATGAATAATTTCAATTAATTAAACTTTTTTTCTTTAATCGTATAAATACCCAACAAACAGCTGTAAAAACAATCTCGAAAGATCAACAGCCCCTAAATTGATTAAGTTTCAAAAAAGTATAAATAACCGTAAGCAACAATGATTGCAGGAATAGCGGAATAAAGCGTGGCTATAACGGCCATTTTCGGCGCCAAAGCAATTGCCGGGAATAAAGCATCGCCATCATTACTAATGGCATTACCAAGCTGGGCAGATAAAGATATAGTGTCTGATAAATATAAACTGGTTGTTATAATTTGCGGTCCACATCCGGGAAGTAAACCAACCACTACGGCAAACAAGGGCGTTAAGTTGCCCCATTGAGAAAATATTTTACCCAGTTCAAAGCCGGTAAAATGCATGGTTAGCTCAAAAATTAAAAAAGCAATAATTACCCAACTGGCAACAAAGTTGGTGTCTTGAGCGACTTTTTGAAATAAATTTCGAGTATTTACTTTGTCGTCTTCAGAGACAATGGTTTGATAGCTGCTTACTTCACCTGATAGTGCCCACAATATGATCGCCAAAAATATCAATGCTGCGCCGATGAAATTGATACTACCTGAAGGCAGGTGAAAAATTTGATCAACATCCATTTGAAATGAGAATAGCACCGCGACAAAAGCAGCGGGCAGTAATAACCATTGCCATAGCACGCCTTGACACTTGATATAAAAAGCAAATTTTTTGTTGATAGTGCTGTCTTTTTTACAACTTAGTGGTGGTTTAGGTTGTGGCGCTGGCCGCATAAACTGCTCACCATGAATGGCATCAACAATAATCCCTGATAAGATCCCAACCAAAACACCAACGGCGATAACAAATAAGCCAATACTGGGGCGCGATGCTAAGAGTAAAAAAGCGGCATCGCCCATTGTTGCCGTCAGAACGGCAACCACCGCACCAAATGAGAATTTCCCTTGTACAAATTGTGTGATAACAATAATGGCACCACCACAACCAGGCACAGCGCCCATGACACTGGCAAACACTATTTGATAATGATTATTATCAGCAGGGGCATTGAATAGCCACTTATAACGGGTAAATAAACTTGTAAGGTAATGATATAAGGTCAAACTAGCAGCAACATAAGCAGAAACCTGCCAAAATGCATCCGATAATACGTTGATAGTAATCAGGTAAGTTGAGTCAGTTAGCAAAAGCGCGATAATAAATGTCGGTAAAAGCAGTCGTTTATGTGACAAATAAACACGTTTGAATGTTTGTCTTATGCTTATTGAGCGTGGGCTTGTTTCCATCTTAATGTACCGTTAGGGCTTGTTGATAATTTATTTAGGGAAGGCTGTTGGCTTAAGGAATATTTTTAACACCTTACCAATGATTTGTTTTTTACTAACAGGACCTAACTTTTCTACGGAAATACTCGATGCGTTTTCACCTTTGCACCAAATAAGGTGGTTTTTATCAACTAAGGCGATATTTTTAATCAATAACCCATATTGTGGGTGATCAATTAAAATGGCTTGGTTAGGTTTGAGTTTTTTAAATGCATACCAATAACCCACAAGTACGTAGCTGTGCTGAGGGATGCGAGGGAACATACTATGCCCTTTAACTTTCCAAATTTTCAAGCCAAAAAAAGTCATTATTTTAACGTTGGATATACAACTATTTGCTCTGGCGGATAAGGGCAAGTAGCGGTATAAGTTTCAAAGCCTTTACATTGCCAAAATATTTCAGCGAAACGATTCACTTTATCTAAAAGATCTAAGCTTGTTGCTTTGTTGATATGCTGCTTGGCGTTTGATGACACTAGCATTATGCTATGCACTAATCTGTCGAGTTCTGGAAATTTTTCTAATTGCGGTGCTTTAATGAAATCACCCCAAATAATCATAATTTCTTCTTTCACTTTTTTACCATGGCTTTCTTTTTGGGCAACTAAACGAGAAAATTGCGCATGATCATTGGCAGATAGCTCTGATTTTTCGTTCAGCTCGTTTAATAAGTCAACCATGCGAATCATAGTTAATGCTGAAATTTGAGCCGTAATAGGATCATAAATTTTACAGGGGATATCACAATGAGCCGATACCGTAGAAAAATGAAACTTTTCGTCTAGTTTATTGATTAGATTATAAAACATGATTAATTCCTTTAACTATTTTTTGTTAGATTTGATTGAATCATCTTTTTTTAGCAACTTGCTATACAACATAGCAACAGCCACTATCGCTGGAGCAATCCATAATAGATGAACTAAGTTTGCCATTGTTGAGTTATGGTCATGCCCAGCATGGGCAAAAATTGGCGCAGATATAAAAGACATAAGAAATAAAAGCGTTATTTTATAAATTTTCATTGAAGTTTCCTTGTTTAAGACTAATGAATAACCTGTTGGTTTGACTCAAGACTTTTCTTGAATGCGGCTAAAGATTTTTGGCATGTATCGCACATTGGGTGCCTTTTTGAGAACAGTAAAATAGGCATAAAGGTTACTTTTAGGGCATTTTGCGCGATAAGCTTTGTGTCTTCGCAACTCTCATCAGAATCACAAATTGATAGCAATCGGTGATGCGGAATCAGTAAATGCTGTAGTGATAATTCAGGGTTATTCTGAACTTCAAATAAGGTTGATAAATTATGAGAGACACAAATCCATGCCATTAAAAATTGTACATTTTTGGTATTAGCAGACCACAAATAATCTAAATGAAAAGCGGCTTCTTTGTATAAATACTCAGCTTGACGCCAGTTTTTCTTGTGGAAACAATCGTTACCGTCATCTAATAAATTTTGCCACTGAACCATATTATATTCTCCTTTTATTAGAACCTACTTGATTTTTTTAAGTGCCTCATCAACGGCTTCTTTATTCATGGCAACCGCTACTTTAGCTTTGTTCCAGTCAGCCGTAACTTTGGTACTGTCTATGTTGTCACCTATTTGGATCACACCTATCATGCCAAGTGCATAATGCGGTAAGCATTTAACAAGCACTACGCCTTCTTCATTGAACGTTATTTTGGTGGCTTTGCCATAGGGTGTTTTAAATGATGATTTTTCTGACGGAACAGAAAAAGATTCGGCATTATGTGATGAGTCTGAAGGAACAAAGTTAACGGTGTCTCCAACGGAAATTTTAATAAAAATTGGCTCAAAAACCATCATTTTGCCATTACTTCCTTGAGTTAATAACTTCACCGTATGATCTTTAGCCGTTGCTATACCTGTACAAAGTAATAGACAGAGTGTAAAAAGTTTCAATGTTGGCATTTGTTTTATCTCACAAGGTTAAGTTACTAGAATAGTAATCATTCTCATTTGTGTTTGCAAGTTGTTTATGGTTATTTTTCAGATTAGTGTGATGAAAAGTGAAACCAAGCAGTAATACTCAGTGAAGAAATGAACAAGAGGGGGGAAGGATTAAATCACCCTCTTGTTAGGTTATCTATTTATTTTAAAAGGTATAGTTAATTCCTAAAGAATAACTCGGCCCAAACCCAGGTAAAAAGCTTGGTTGCGTTTCGGCTGAAAAGCCACGGATAACATACGAGGTTTGATAAATTTCATTGGTCAAATTTTGTCCGTCAAAATAGACTTTTAAGTTTTTATTGACTTGATAAGCCATTTGTAAAGATACCAACGTGTATGAATCTTGAAATTGATTATTAGCATGGTCAATGGGTGTATCATCAATTTGCCATTTTATACTGGGTGCTATATAGAATTCGCCAATTTGATAGCGTAATTCCCATTGCGCCATATGTTCAGGAATACCGGCAATTTGGTTACCGTCGTATTTACCACCATCAAAGTAAAAGTCACTGTAGTTATAAACTAGCTTGGTTGATAAGTTGTCGCCTTTGCCGAATAAATCATCACTAATTCCTTGTACTATTGCTAATTCAAGCCCTTGATGAATAGTGCCATCTTCATAATTACTGGTTGAGCCATTAACGGCAAAATCGCTCACTATTGAAATTAATTCATTATCAACTTCACTGCGATATAGGGCAAAATCCCATTGTGTTTGGTTAACCGTACCTGTACTGCCAATTTCTATGGTGGTTGAGTCTTGAGCCGTTAGGTCATTAAGCTTGATTGCCGCCGCCGTTGGTTTTTTTGGGCTAACGCTTGCTGAAACAAGCTCCCAATAGGTGGGCGCTTCACTGGTGCTGCTAACATTCGCGAAAAACCTTATATTGTCAGAGGCTTGGTAAATCAAACCCAATTTTGGGTTAGTGCTGTCATAATCTTTATCTTGGTTATTTGTGCCGCCAGTTTTATCACGTATATCCCTGGTTGAATTAACCAATTGTGCTGCAGCTACTAGTTGTAAATTATCAGCAAGTTGTGCTTGCCACTGTGCGGCAAAAATTAAATTGTTAGCATCAAAATCTAAATTGCCAAATGTTTGCAACATACTACCGTCAGCAGGGTTGTTGGCAACATAAGCTCTACTCATATCGCTGCTATTAGCTGTAATAGAAAAGAAAACCTCATCATTAGTGCTGATAAAGTTACCTTGGGTAGAAAACGCATACTCAAAGCCAATATCGTCACTTTCACTAACACTGTGAGAAAGTGGATCGGTGAAAACGTCATCAACTTGTTGGTATACTAGGTTAATTTCATGAATGATATTGCCTTGGTTAATACGGGTTTTGTTAGCAATGCGATTAATTTGGGAATCACGGTATGGTTTGCGATTGTAAACATTGAGTAGTGTATCTAATGGCGTATTACCATCACCCATAACAAGTTTTGGATCGGCTAAGGCACGCGCTTTTGGCACCACAAAAGGAATTTGAAAGTAACTATCACTCCACTGTAAAAAAGTACGGTTACTCATAGTGTCTGTTATGTCAAACCCCATATTACCAGCAACACTTGTGCGCTCAGACTCACTATAATGACGATAGCCATCAGCACTGTCGGTGGCAACATTTAGATAATAATCCCAATTTTTACTTTCGCCTGCTACTTGTGCACTTGCACCAATACGATTGTCACTACCGTATTCCAAACGAATACTGGGGCTAGCATTGGTGCCATTTTTACTGATCATATTAATCGCGCCACCTAAGGTAGTTGCGCCATAGCGTAAACCATTAGCGCCGCGATAAACCGTTACCATTTCGGCGACTTTAGGATCTAAAAAACCAATGATAAAACTGCCATCGGCTTGATTAAGTGCCATGCCATCATAAAGTAATTCAACACCACGATTTACTGGGTTTGACTGTACACCTGAGCCACGAATATTTAAGCGAGGTTGATCATTACCGCCAAAAAAGCTTTGCATAATAATACCCGGTTCAAAGCCCAGTGCATCTTCTAATGTCGCTTGGCGAGCGGGTAATTTAGTTATGTCGATTAAATTAGTGCCACCGGCAATTTTTTTTAATTCAGCTTTGGCTTCATCACGTGTTGGGAAAGCGCGCTGTGTTTTTTGCGCCCAAACTTCAATGTGTTCGTCTACCGCTTTTGTCGCGATATTCTTGTCAGAATTATCCGCAGTTTCGCTTGCTAATAAGGTGCTGCTAAAGAGTGCAGCGCTTAAGCATAGTGTTAAATATGAGGGTTTAATAAGCATAGCTTTTTCCTTTGTTACCATGAAATGTAAAACATGTTTTTTGCCAACAAAACAATTAAAATTTGATGACAAAAAACACTTAAGTGAATGAATTTAAAACGACTACAGCTCATTTTTCCTTTTTTGGATAAATACATCGCTGTAATGAAATGACCGAGTACAATAAACGCCAGTACCATTTTGAAAGAAAGCAGCACACCAAAAGATGACGACATCATTCCTGAGAAATGTGGGAAGTAGTGATATGCCATCGCCAGACCGGAAGAAAAGAGCAAAATCATTACATAAGGCATGATCTGCCGTGCTCTGGCGGTAATGCTTTCTTGCAGCAATTGCATGGTGTCAGCAGGGAGTTTTTTTCTAATAGACTCTAGAAAAAGCACTTCAAAAAACACTACGCCAATAAAAGTAATGGCGGCGAATATGTGAATAGTAATTAAAATGGGATAGGACATTGTTAATACACCTTGTTAATTTTATTTAAAAAAGTTGGTTGGTTAAATTGATTTAGAAAAAGCTCTCGTTCATTGATGTTCGCGGTACTGTGTTGGGTGATTTTTTTATGCGGTGATTGAATATCGTTATGTAACACCAGACATGATTGCGTTAATGGCAATACTTGCTCGACATAATGGCTAACATAGATCATGGTGGTTTGCGTTGTTAGAAAACTATTTAATAATTGACTAAGCTGTGTTGTTAGTTTTTTGTCTAAAGCGCTAAAGGGTTCATCGAGCAGTAGTAAATCAGGCTCGATAGCAAAAGCTCGAGCAAGTGAAACACGTTGCGCCATACCGCCTGATAATTGGTGTGGGTAAAAATGCTTATATTGACTCAGCGCTACTTGCCTCAATAACTCAGCAAGTTTATTTTCTCTGTGTTGTGTATCAATGTTGTGAGCTTTCATGACTTCGGTAATATTTTGTTCAACCGTGAGCCATGGTAATAAACGAGGCTCTTGAAAAACATAGCCAATACGACATGCCTTGTTATGAAATACACCTTGTGTTGGTTGGTGAATACCGGCAATTAGTTTTAATAGTGAAGACTTACCAACGCCGCTATCACCAAGTAATGCAACCTTTTCGCCAATATTAATCGTTAATGAAAGGTCATTAAAAATGGTTTGTGCTGATAACGTTAACGTGACTTTTTCCAACGAAAATAAGTGGTTGTTTTGAGCATTAGCCAAGGTGTTGTTAAGTACTACTGGGTTCATGAGATACACCTGCGCCAGCGTAGTAAATAATTTTGTACCGGCCTTAAAAGTACTAATTCCATCAAGGAAACAATGAGTAAGCTTACCGTTACCCAAGCATATAGTTCAGCGGTTTCAAAATTACTACTGGCATTAGCTAGCGCAAAACCTACGCCTTGATGAGCACCTAACACTTCAGCAAGCACAACAATACGTACACCATTACAGCAAACAATTATTAGGGTAGCGCACAGAGGGGCTGAAATAGCAGGGATGTAAATTTTACTCAGGCGTTGATACATTGAAAATTGGTATACTTGTGCCAATTCAAACCAATGATTATCAATTTGTTCTACCGCTTTTTGTGTATTGATATATATTGTTGGCGCAAGCAATAAAACGGTAATAAAAATGACCATGGTACTGCCCATGCCAAACCACAACATAGCAAGTAACACCACAATTACCGGTGGAATGCTCATTAGCACCCAGCGAAATGGCGCTAAATAAAACTTTAACCATTGATGTCTGCCGGCAATTAGCCCTAAAATAAAACCAACAAAGCAAGTAATACTCAGGGCATAAAACAATCGACTTAGTGTTATGAATAATTGTTGCCAAAAACTGGCTGTTGTTATCAGTGTTAATAGTTGCACTAAGGTTTGCATTGGCGAGGTAAGTATCATCGGGCTTAATTGGCTAGCCAATGCTCGCCATAAGAGTAAAAGGCTAAATAAGCCAAGTGCATACAGCATAAATTGTTGTGTTTTTTCGGATTTAGGAACTTTCATCAGCGTATCGCTCTATAACGTCAGAAATAAAAATCATTGTTAGGCTGTTTACCGCCAATACGTTTGATATCGCTGTTAGCAAGTAATTGATAAAACCCTTGTAAATCCTTTTTAATGTGTTTGCTATTGAGCGGATTTAGCGCAGTACTTTCTATGGCTGAAATTAATGCTGCTTTGGGCATTTTTGGCAAGTATTTTTTGACGATATCAGCACATAAGGAAACATTATTATTGCACCAATGACCGGCTTCTTTATAAGCATTATTTACTGTTGTGATAAGTAATTTATCAGCGTTCACGGTCGTATTCGCAATAATTCCTGCTTGTGGTAATTTAGGTGTTTTAGGAAATGTTTTTCGCCATTGCTCGCTAATATTAATCGCGCGTACTAGTTTGGTACTGCCTTTTTGGGAATTTTTCTGTTGTTGATAAAGCACAATTGAACTCAGTGGTTCAATTAACAAGGCGTGCTTTATCTTGCCAGCAACGAGTAATTGCGCAGCATCAGATAAATTATGACTATGTCTAATATTGACTTGTTTAGCTTCTTCTCCTAATTGTGCGGTTAATAATTGTTGTAAAACAATACTCGGCATATCGTTTTTAAAAGGCACAATTATTTCTTCACCAACAAGTTCACTCAATGATGTTACGGTTTCATCTTGACTGATAATGTCCATAATATTCCAAATTGAAATATTCATCAGCGTCAAATGATGACCTTTATTATAAAAAATAGCCGCTAAGTTTGATGGCATTGCTGAAAAATCAACTTGCTTACCAATCACCATCGCCCGTAATTGATCTGGATTTTTCCAACGAACAAAAGAAAACTCTATTGATGAATTGGCTAATTTCTGCTGCTCTGTCATCACCATCAATGGATAGCTCACCACTGCAGCAGGACCTGATAGCGTTAATTTATGTGTTTTAGCATAAGATAAATTTATGGTTAATAAAGACAATAGCGTTATAAAAGTAAAAGCGTATTTAATCATGTTTATTGCAAATGAGAATAGTTTGCATTTATGATAGTATAGTTTATGCTATTTACCACTTGATAATTGTCAAGGCTGTTACTTATTAAGAAGGTTACATGCCTATGTAGATAACTCAGGAGTTCGCTGTAAACGTCATCTTCGAAGTCTCTGATCGAAGATCTATTGTTTTTTAGACACTAGATCCCCGATTAAGACACCACGGGGATGACTATCCTGAGCCAAGTGCATAGGCATGAAAAGTCATTTAAAAATCTATTCAACAAACTTATTTAAGGAATTATGGATGTTTATTGCTCAATCCAATATATTGCAGCTTTTAAATAAAGAGCAAAGGGCCTTACTCGATACTCAAAGCAAGCAACTAACATTAAATGCAGGTGATTGTTTATTTGAAAGGGGAAATTGTGCGGATAATATTTATTTAGTGAATAAGGGAAAAGTCACCCTTTACCGGTTATTACCCAATGGCGAAGAAAAAGTTTTTAAAGTTTTTCTCAGTGGAGGGCTTGTTGCTGAAATGGCTATTTTTATGGAGCCTAGGGTTTATCCTATGAGCGCTCATGTTGATCAAAATACCTCACTGACTTGTTACAGCCGTGATAGTTTACATTGTTTATTAAAAGCTGATAGTGACTTGGCGATGAAGGTGCTTAGTTTTATGAGTAACAGAATCAAGCAATTAATGAACTCGCTTGATATGCTTACGCAAGTTAATGCTAATCAACGTTTAGTGATGTATTTTGCTGAAATATATTGTGAACAAAAACAGCATGGCAACCAGTTTAGGTTGCCCAACACCAAAAAAGTACTTGCTACACAGCTTGGTATAACACCCGAAACCTTATCGCGTTTATTAAATAAACTTAAACTTAGCGGTTTGATAAAAGAGTCAGGCTCATGCATTATCGTGCCCGATTTTAATGGCCTGTGTCGTGAAGTTGACTTAGTCCCTAGTATTTTTAGACAATGCCATTAATTTGCCAATCATCAACTTATAAACAATAGCGTTGAATCATTTCAATCAATATTCGGTCTGTTTTTTCTATTTCACTGTGAGCTAAAAATTCATTTGGTTGATGGGCTTGATCAATTGACCCTGGTCCTAAAACAATAGTTTGGCAGCCAAGTTGTTGAATAAAAGGAGCTTCAGTTGCATAATTTACTGCGCAGCATTGATGACCACTAATTTCTTCTGCAATACTAACAAAACAGGCATCACTTTTTGAATTTCTACTTTGTGAGAAACTGGGTGAACTTGGGTGTAGTTCTTTAAAGCTTATTCGTCCAGGGTACTTTTCAGCCAGTGGTTTTAATGACTCACTTAACCAATGTAATAATTCGTCATCATCCATACCGGGTAACGATCTTAAATCAATATCTAAAACGCAATGACCACAAATACGATTAGCATTGTCGCCTCCTTTTATCGCACCCATGTTTAAAGAGGGCGCGGGCACATCAAAGGCTTCATTTTTATAATTAAGGTCGAACTTTTCTTTCAAACTAATCAATTCACCAATAACGCCATACATAATTTCAATTGCATTTATACCAAGATTTGGCTTACTTGAATGCCCTGATTGACCTTCAACGCTAATGCGATGTGTCATGTGCCCTTTATGCATCGTTACCGGCACTAAATTAGTGGGCTCTCCAATAATAGCAACATCAGGTTTTACGGCTTGGCTTTGAGCAAAAAACCGTGCACCTGCCATGGTGGTTTCTTCATCGGCGGTGGCTAAAACATATAATGGTTTTTTTAATTGCTTGGCATCAAGCCCTTTACACGCTTGTAAAATAAAAGCAAAAAATCCTTTCATATCACAGGTGCCTAATCCGTAAAATTTATTATCTTTATCGATAACCGCTAAAGGATCACTCAACCAACGATTTTCATCAAAAGGAACCGTGTCACTATGACCTGACAATAAAAGCCCACCTTCACCATCACCCAATTTTGCCAGTAGGTTAAATTTATTACTGTTCTCTTTGTGTGCGTTAGGCACCTTTTGAATATCAATGGTAAAACCTAATTGCTCAAACCATGTAGCAAGTAGTTGAATTACTTTTAAATTTCCTTGATCCCAACTAGGCTGTGTTGAGCTGATAGAAGAGCAAGCAATTAACTGTGTTAATGATTGAGTGAAATTAGGCAGTGACATAGAGAACAGATCCGCAAAAAAATGGCATAAACTCGTAAATAGTTATGCTGAATAGTTGCATAACTACCCACGAGGTGATAGATTATGTTAGTAGTGTAAATAACCTTCTTTCATAAGGCTACTTTTTTCATAAGGTAACGTATAATGGTAATGCTTCAAAGAATGCGACGATGATAGAATTGGAATGATAATTTCTCTTCATATAATACGTTTAGAAGGGTAAATTATACTGATTATCAACCGCAATTATTTGAATTATCACTCTGTGTATTACGTTATTTTTGAGAATAAAGTTAAGGAAAGTTTGTGTTAGAAGTTAAAAAAACCGCCGTTATTGGTGCTAGTGGTTACGCCGGAGCTGAATTAATTGGCTTACTCACTCAGCATAACAATGTTTCAATACAACATTTAGTTGTTTCAGAAAACTCATCATCCGAAGGAAAACTTTTTAGTGACTTACATGGTCGCTTTAAAGGTGTTTGTGATTTACCTTTACAGGCTTTCTCTCAAAAATGGTTTGATACTTACGCGAAAGATCTTGATGTTGCTTTTTTTGCAACACCTCATGAGTTTAGTGCTGATTGGGCACAAGCTTTTGTTGATGCTGGTGTAAAGGTTTTTGATCTGTCAGGTGGCTTTAGACTCAAACAAGCGCAAGATTATCCTACTTTTTATGGCTTTAAACATGCCAATACCGACGCACTTGCTAGTGCTATTTATGGTTTAGCAGAGTGGCAAGCACCAGAAATAGCCAATACTAACTTAGTTGCGGTACCGGGTTGTTATCCAACTGCAAGTTTATTGGCGCTTAAACCTATCACCAGTAATAATTTTCATCTTGAAAACGCGCTTATTGTTGTCAATGGTATCAGTGGTGTTACTGGTGCGGGCAGAAATGCCTCTTTAGCCACTAATTATAATGAAGTCAGTTTAAAAGCATATAACATTCTACAACACAGGCATCAGCCAGAAATTTCACAAGAAGCGAATGCTCAGGTTATTTTTAACCCGCATTTAGCGCCCTATAAAAGAGGCTTGTTGGCAACGGTTACCTTGTCGTTAAAAGCAGAAATTACTGCTGAGCAAGTAAACACAGCATTCGAGCAAGCTTATAGCGATAAACCGTTAGTGAGATTAGTTAATTCATGGCCACAAATTGGTCATGTTGCTCATACGCCTTTTGCCGATGTACATTGGCAACTTGATGAAGAAAAACATGTGCTTGTGGTAAGCTGTGCAATAGACAACTTACTAAAAGGCGCTTCATCTCAAGCGTTACAATGTTTTAATATTTCGCTTGGCTTACCCAGTGAATATAGTTTACTTTCGGTAAATGCGAGTAGCGAATAGATAGTAACGAGTAATAAGTTATGAGTTGCGAATTACGAGTAGTGAAGAACAAGAGCAGAACGGCAATAACAGTAAAGACAAGAGAAAATAAATGAGTAATCCTAAACCTTTAGTTATTAAAATTGGCGGTGCCATTCTCGAAAAAGAAGGCGCGCTAAATGCATTGCTAAGTGTCATTAAAAAACTAACCCATGAAGCGGTAGTATTAGTACATGGTGGCGGCTGTGTTGTGGATGAAATGCTTGCTCAAGCAGGTTTTACCACCACTAAAAAACAGGGTCTTAGAGTAACGCCTAAAGATCAAATTGGCTTAATTAGTGGCGCATTAGCAGGTACGGTTAATAAATCAATTGTGGCAACGGCAAATAGTATGCAATTGCCAGCGGTGGGTTTGTCATTAGCCGATGGTAATATGACAAGTTGTGTGAAGTCTGCGTTAGATTTAGATGAAGTTGGCGAACCGAGTGCTAACAATAGTCATTTATTAGATCTATTGCTTAAAGGGCATTTTTTACCGGTAATTTCTTCTATTGGTGCCTTAAGTAATGGTGACTTGGTCAATGTTAATGCTGATGACGCAGCTGTTGTTATTTGTAAATTACTCAATGCCGAATTATTGCTGTTAACCGATGTTAATGGTGTAAAAGGGGAAGATGGTGAGTATTTATCTTCACTCAATAGTGAGCAAGCAAAAAAATTAATAGCACAAGGTGTTATTGCCGGAGGTATGACCGCAAAAGTAAATGCGGCCTTACATGCAGCAAATCAATTACGACGAAGTATCGCGGTTGCCAGTTGGCAATCACCAGAGCAAGTTATTAACTTACTTAATGGTGATAATGTAGGCACCCGCATTCAACCTTCTTAATTATTAATACTTCGTAAAGGAAAAACTTATGTTATTACAAAATTTTTTAGCTGATGATCAACTCAATAAAAAACAACTGATTGCGCTTATTGAGTTAGCAATAAAAATTAAAAAAAATCCTGCTGACTATAATCAAGTGCTTGCTGGTAAATCAGTCGCCATGGTTTTTGAAAAACCCTCCTTAAGAACGCATGTTAGCTTTGACATGGGTATTAATAAATTAGGCGGTCATGCACTGTATTTAGGTCAGCAAAATGGTAAACTTGGTGAACGTGAACGGGTGAGTGATTACGCTAAAAATTTATCTTGTTTTGCCGATGCTATTGTTGCTCGTGTATTTAGTCATGATTCTATTCAAGGCTTAGCAGAGCATGCCAGCGTACCGGTAATTAATGCGTTATGTGATTTGTATCACCCTTGTCAGGCGTTAGCTGATTTTGTCACTTTAGCCGAGCAGTTAAGTAACTTTGGTAAAAAAGCGTTAAGTGAAGTGCAATTAGCGTATGTTGGTGATGGCAATAATGTGTCAAATTCATTAATGTTAATGGCGGCAATTTTAGGGACAAATTTCACTTTGATTTGTCCTAAAGGTTATGAACCTGAAGTCACTGTTTGGCAGAAAGCACTACAGCTTGCTGCCGCATCAGGTGCTAACTTAGTGTTAACGAATAACATTGATGCCATTGGCGAGCAAGACGCAATTTATACCGATACTTGGATTTCTATGGGCGATGAAGATGCCAGTAAAAAGCATGAAATATTGACAACATTTGCCCCGTATCAAGTGAATCACGCGTTAATGAAAAAAGCAGGCGCAAGCATTGTAATGCATTGCCAGCCAGCACATTTAGAAGAAGAAATTACCACAGCATTATTTGACGACGAAACAATGTCAGTGGTTTTTCAAGAAGCAGAAAATAGAATGTGGGCGCAAAATGCTGTGCTTGTTAGTCTTTTTAGTGCTTAGTTGGCAAAAAAATTAACAAACATTAAACAGAATTTAAGAAATTAATAGGATTATTAAGATGGCTTTAGCAGAAAAGAAAAAAATCAAAAAAGTAGTATTAGCATACTCAGGTGGCTTAGATACGTCAGCGATCATTCCGTGGTTAAAAGAAAATTACGATAACTGTGAAGTTATCGCTTTCTGCGCCGATGTGGGCCAAGGTGAAGAAGAATTGGTTGGTATTAAAGAGAAAGCTATCGCCTCAGGTGCTAGTGAATGTTATGTCGCTGATTTAAAAGAAGAGTATGTTAAAGAATATATCTATCCTATTCTTAAAACCGGTTCGGTTTATGAAGGGCAATACTTATTAGGTACGTCGATGGCGCGTCCTATTATTGCTAAAGCACATATTGAAGTCGCTTTAAAAGTAGGCGCAGATGCTGTTTGTCATGGTTGTACTGGTAAAGGTAACGACCAAGTACGTTTTGAAGCTTGTTTTGCTGCATTGGCACCAGAGTTAACGGTTATTGCGCCATGGCGTGAGTGGGATATGGTTTCTCGTGAAGACTTGCTTGATTATTTAGCCGAGCGCGATATTCCTTGTGCAGCCTCATTAACTAAAATTTATAGCCGTGATGCCAATGCTTGGCATATTTCACATGAAGGTGGCGAATTAGAAGACCCATGGTGTGAGCCGTCAAAAGAAGTATGGACTATGACCGTAGATCCAATGGACGCACCCGATGTAGCTGAAAAAGTACAATTGAGTTTTGTTGAAGGTGAATTAGTTGCGGTTGATGGCAAAGACTTTTCTGACAGTGCAAATGGCGCAGGCGCATATGAAGCCCTAATGTACTTAAATGAAAAAGGCGCTGCTCATGGCGTTGGTCGTATTGATATTGTTGAAAACCGTTTAGTGGGCATGAAATCGCGTGGTTGTTATGAAACACCGGGCGGCACCATTTTAATGGCCGCTTATAAAGGTTTAGAAACGCTTATCCTTGATAAAGAATCGTTAAAATACCGTGAATCAGTTGGTCTTGAATTTTCTCATGTTATTTATGATGGCCGTTGGTTTACACCATTAGCTAAAGCACAATTAGCCTCAGCAGCCTCATTTGCAGAAAAACTTACCGGTGATGTTGTGGTGAAATTATACAAAGGCATGGCTCAAGTTATTCAACGTCGTTCACCTAATAGCTTATATTCAGAAGCCTTTGCGACTTTTGGCGCTGATGATGTTTATGACCAAAAACATGCCGAAGGTTTTATTCGTTTATTTAGCTTGTCTAGTCGTATTACTGCGCTTTCACAATCAGGCGCTTCTCTTACTGAAAGCAAGGACAAATAACTATGGCTTTATGGGGCGGGCGTTTTAAAGAGAAAGCGAGTGTACAATTTAAAAAATTTAATGACTCGCTACCTGTTGATTATCGTATGGCAGTACAAGATATTGTTGGCTCAATTGCTTGGGCAGAAGCATTAACTACCGTTGATGTATTAAGCCAAGATGAGTTTACTCGTTTAAAAGCAGCACTGTTAGAGTTAAAAACTTCAGTAGAAGAAAATCCTAAACAGATTTTACTGTCTGATGCAGAAGACATTCACAGTTGGGTTGAAATTAACCTGATTGAAAAAACCGGTGATTTAGGTAAAAAGCTCCATACTGGCCGTAGTCGTAATGACCAAGTTGCCACCGACTTAAAGTTATGGTGTAAAGAAACTGGCGGCGATATTTTGTTTGCCTTAGTTAATTTACAGCAAGCGTTAGTGAGTTTAGCCGAACGCGAAAGCAATACCGTATTACCGGGTTATACTCACTTACAACGCGCACAACCAGTAACGTTTGGTCATTGGTGTTTAGCTTATGTGGAAATGTTTAACCGAGATATTGGTCGTTTAAAAGACACTTTATACCGTGCTGATACTTCACCATTGGGCTCTGGCGCATTGGCGGGAACGGCTTATCCTATTGATCGTGATTTATTGGCGCAAAATTTAGGCTTTAGAAGTGCAACATTAAACAGTTTAGATGCGGTATCAGATCGAGATCATGTGCTTGAATTACTCTCAAGTGCCAGCATTTCTATGATGCATTTATCTCGTTTTGCTGAAGATTTAATTTTTTATAATTCAGGTGAAGCGGGCTTTGTTGAAATGAGCGACTTAGTAAGCTCAGGCTCTTCATTAATGCCGCAAAAGAAAAACCCTGATGCGTGTGAATTAATTCGTGGTAAAGCGGGTCGTGTTATGGGCTCTCTTAGTGGCATGATGGTTACTATGAAAGCTTTGCCGCTTGCTTATAACAAAGATATGCAAGAAGACAAAGAAGGTCTTTTTGATGCACTTGATACTTGGCAAGAATGTATGGAAATGGCGGTATTAGTGGCTGATGGTTTAAAGGTTAACCGTGCTCGTACTTTAGCGGCAGCGCAACAAGGTTATGCTAACTCGACAGAGTTGGCCGATTATCTGGTAAGCAAAGACATTCCTTTTCGTGAAGCTCATCATATTGTTGGCGAAGTCGTTTTGGCCGCCATTGAGGCCGACCACGCCTTAGAAGATTTTTCATTAGCCAAATTGCAAGCTTATAGCGATAAAATAGAACAAGATGTTTATCAACATTTATCAATTGAGTCATGCTTAGATAAGCGTGTAGCACTAGGTGGTACGTCAAGAACACAAGTGCAAAAAGCGTTAGCCGATATTCAAGGAAATCATGATACCTTAAACGGTCAAGTGGTTGGTGCGCCGAGCAAAGTGCAAATTAACATGGCGCTCAAACAAGTGAAACAGCGTTTAAATGCACAAAAAGCAGCGGCACTTTCAGTGCGCAGAGCGCGCATGTCTGATGTTGATAAAATTTATCAACAAGTGGTTTATTGGGCCACTCAAGATGAAATTTTACCGCGAACACGCGACAATATTATTCATGATATTCAAAATTTTGTGGTCGCAGAAGTTGACGGTGAAGTGGTAGGTTGTGCTTCGTTGTATATTTATCAAACCGGCTTGGCTGAAATACGCTCGGTGGTGGTTGATAAATCTGTACATGGTCAAGGGCAAGGGCAAGCGCTAGTGCAATATCTACTTGAATTTGCTCACCAAATGGAACTACAAAGAATTATTGTTTTAACTTATATACCCGATTATTTCGGTAAAATAGGTTTTAATTTGATTGAAAAAAGTTCATTAGCTGAGAATATTATTGAAGATAGCGAGCAAAGTGCGCATAAAGATCCTGCCGATGAAGTCGCGATGGAATATATTGTTGACCGCTCAGGAAATGCTTAGTTATATTAATTTCAGGTTCAGGTTCGTTAGGAAAGAGATAAAGTAATCATCATGGATAATTATATAAATAACATTAAATGGTTTAGAAATGCTGCGCCCTATATTAATGCGCATCGTGGAAAAACTGTGGTGCTGATGTTTGGTGGTGAAGCGGTAACACACCCCAATTTTGCCAATATTATTCATGATATTTCTTTGCTACGCAGTTTAGGAGTGAAATTAGTGGTGGTGCATGGCGCTCGTCCACAAATTGAAGACCGAATGCAGCAACGTGGTATTGATAGAAATATTGAAAAAAATATACGCATTACCGACGCTAAAACTTTAGTTGCGGTTAAAGATGCCACCGGATCTTTACGTCTGCACATTGAAGCGTTATTGAGTACCGGTTTGGTCAATTCACCCATGCATGGCTCACAAATTAGAGTCAGTACCGGTAATTTTGTTGTTGCCAAACCTATGGGTGTTCGAGACGGTATTGATTATAAATATACTGGCGTAGTGCGCAGAATTGATTCTGACGGTATAAATATGCAATTAGATTACGGCTCCATTGTTTTATTGTCTCCTATTGGTTATTCGCCTACAGGCGAAGTGTTTAATTTAGCGTTGGAAGATGTTGCCGCACAAACTGCGGTTGCTTTAAAAGCAGATAAATTAATCGCGTTAACACAAGATGATGGCTTACTTGATGAAACTGGCGAGCTTATTAAAAGCTGTAGTGTTCAACGGGTTAAAACCTTGCTTGATGAAAAAGATTGTCATGTACGTCAGTTGCTACTGAGATCCATAATTCAAAGTGGTGGCAATGGTGTTGAACGTTGTCATTGTGTGAGTTATCAAAGCGACACTGCCTTACTGCAAGAATTGTTTACTCGTGATGGTGCCGGAACACTTATTGCCAAAGATCACAAAGAACAAATAGCGACGGCCACTATTGATGATGTGGCAGGTATTCTAGAGTTACTTGCGCCCCTTGAATATGAAGGTATTTTAGTAAAACGTTCACGCGAATTACTTGAAGTAGAAATAAATCAGTTCATTGTGATTAAAAAAGAAGACGTTATCATTGCTTGTGTCGCTTTATATCCCTATTCTGATGCGGGTACAGGCGAAGTAGCTTGTGTCGCCATTCATCCAGATTATCGCAAGGGAAACCGAGGCGGTCGTTTGATGGCAGCGATAGAACATGAAGCCAAACAGCAACAGCTTACCTCAATATTTGTGTTAACAACGGTTAGTGGGCATTGGTTTCAAGAACAGGGATTTATTGAGCAATCAATGGATAAATTACCTGAAAGCAAACAAAAAATGTATAACTTTCAGCGAAACTCTAAAATCTACATTAAAGTGATTTAAGCAGTGATTTAAGTGAAGTTTAAGGCTAATTGTAGAGGAAATTATAGTTGTCTCTACAACAGTATATTCTTATTTAAAAAGAATCACCTCAAAATGATTACCTCAAAATAATCCCGCTAAAATAATTCCTGCGCTTCTTTCTCCAACTCACCTCCATCAAGAATGTCACCACTATTGTCTTGTCTGATATATTCAGTTGGGGCAGTGCCTAATTGAAAATATTCAAACATACTGGTTTTATTGGTTTTATTGCTTAATTTTCCCGTTACTTTGTCGATACGAACAGAAACAATTTCAGCCGGTGGCTCAAAAGGTTCAACAGGTAAATCAGCTAACGCTGTTTTCATGTAATCAATCCAAGCCGGTTGTGCTGATTTTGCCCCAAACTCTTTACCGATAATTTGATTTCTTCCTAAATTATTATTGTAAGCGCTCTGACCTAAATTTCGACTGTGATCATCAAATCCTATCCAAGAGGTGGTTACTAAGCGGCGGCTAAATCCTGAAAACCAAGCGTCTTTTGCTTCATTGGTTGTACCTGTTTTACCGGCAATGTCTCTACGCTTTAAAGCTCTTGCGCGCCAACCAGTACCATTCCAGCCCGTGCCATTTTTCCAATTACCACCTGAATCCCAAATAGCACTCGTCATAGCTTCGGTGATCAGAAATGCATTTTGCTCACTAATAACTCTTGGAGCAGAAATTGTTTCAATGATTGTCGAAGAATTTTCTGTCACGTCTTGGTTTAGATTTTCTGTTTCCTTGGCTGCATCAATAGTTGCTAAGCATTGTTCACAGGCTTGTACTGGGTTGGCTTGATAAATAATGTCACCTTCAAAATTTTCAATACGATCGATTAAATACGGCTCGATAAGAAAACCACCGTTGGCAAAAGTGGCAAAACCCGTAGCAACTTCCAGAGGTGTTAGTGATGCTGAACCTAGGGCGAGTGACTCATTAGCTGGTAAGTCATCAGGGCTAAAACCAAAAGAGGATAGGTGATTAATAGCTGCATCTACGCCGATACTTTTTAGCAAGCGCACGGCGATAACATTTTTTGATTGAGCTAAGGCTAAACGAACTCGAAGAGGACCAACATAAACTTCTGGTGAATTTTTGGGTCGCCAAACAATGCCGGAGCTTTTATCCCATTGATTAATTGGCGCATCATTTACTAAAGAGGCAAGGGTATAATTATGTTCAAGTGCGGCAGAATATATAAAGGGCTTAATATTAGAGCCTACTTGTCGTTTAGCTTGAGTTACCCGGTTAAATTGACTTTGTTTAAAATTAAAGCCTCCAACAACCGCTTTTATTGCGCCACTATCGGGAGAAAGTGACACCATAGCTGCACTTGCTTGTGGCATTTGACTTAAATGATACTCGCTCGGTGAAGCTTCTTTTACTAAAATAACATCACCATAACTCAAAATGTCACTGGCAAGTTTTGGTGGTGTATCTTGTTTATGATCATTAATATAAGCTCTAGCCCACGCTAAACCTGACCAAGCTATAGTGGCTGTAACCTCATTTTGTAAAATTATCTCGACAGATTTTTCATTAACAGCTACGACAACAGCCGGAACTAAAGGTTGGTAATAATTAACTTGAGAAAGCGCTAGGGAGATTTCTTCTGATGATAACTCAACTAATGTTTGGTTTTGTGTGTCATTAGTTAACATAGACTCGTTAGCAGATTCATTACTCGTCACTGTTTCTTTTTGTAGGTCAGGACGTAATGATAAAAGCGCGCCGCGATAGCCATGTCGTTGGTCGTAACGAAATAAATTATTAATAACAGCTTGTTTAGCACTATTTTGAAGTTTTTTTGTGATGGTAGTAAAAACACGGTAACCACCGGTATATGCTTGCTCTTTTGAGTAAAGGGATAGCATTTTTTGATGTGCCATTTCTGCAATATAAGGTGCGTTGAGTTCAATTTCAGCGCCATGTCTTTTACCTGTTATTGGTGCATTATTTGCGGTTTGGTAATCTTGCTCGCTTATATAACCACTCACTAACATGCGTTTAAGGACAACAGAGCGGCGAAATTTAGCGCGTTTTGGCGAGCTAATTGGGTTATAAGTTGATTGTGCTTTAGGTAAGCCGGCTAATACCGCAATTTGGGCCAGTGTTAATTCATTAATATTTTTACCATAATAGACTTGTGCGGCAGCGGCAAAACCAAAAGATCGATGTCCTAACGGAATCTTATTGATATATAAGGCTAAAATTTCATTTTTTGTTAATAAACTTTCAATATGAAAAGAAAGAAATATCTCTCTAATTTTACGAATTGCCGTTTGCTCTCGCGTTAAGAAAAAATTACGGGCAACTTGCATGGTGATAGTGCTGGCACCACCTTTATTTTCACCCATTAGTTGTCCTAATACCGCTCTGCTCATGCCGATAGGATCAACGCCAAAGTGAAGATAAAAACGATTATCTTCGGTGGCTAACAGTGCATCTATTAATAATTGTGGAATTTCATCAAAGTCTAAAGGCGCGCGTTTTTTTTCACCAAATTGAGAAATTAACAAGCCATTTTGGCTGAATATTTTCATCGGCGTTTGCCATTGCACATTTTTTAACGAATTAACATCAGGTAATTCATCGCGCAAACTTAAATATAAAGCAAATAAGGAAAATAAGGCTACAATTAATAGCAGAGAACTAATTTTTAAAACTTTTTTTAATGAAAGCACGCAAAAACTCTATTAATGGCTGAAAATGTCAGATAATACTAGTATATCTTGTAAAACCATGTAATAAATGTATTTATGTGTGTTTTTTGTCTAAAATAAATAAAAAGTAAGATTTAGTGGGTCATGATGCTAAACAAATTATGGAAAAAGAAAACATCTATGATGGTTGGGATCGATATTGGTTCTCATGCCGTTAAAGCTGTTTTACTCAGCCAAGATAATGATGGCTATATTTTAGAAGATTTTGCTATCGAGCCTATGTCTCGTGGTGCGGTTATTGATCGTGAAATTCAAGATATTGAAGCGGTTGGTCTGGTTATTGAGAAAATTCGTAAGAAAATTTCCCCGAATGCAAAAGATGCAGCAGCGGCAGTCTCTGGTCAAACCGTAATCACTAAAGTTATTTATATGGATGTCGCTTTGAGTGAAGATGAACTTGCTAGCCAAATAGAAATAGAAGCTGACAGTTTGATCCCCTATCCGCTTGATGAAGTTAGCTTAGACTTTGAATCGTTAGATGTTAATGAATCTGATCCAACTAAAGTGAATGTTTTATTAAGTGCAGCTCGAACAGAATCTATTGAAGCACGGGTTGCGGCACTTGATGCTGGTGACTTTAATGCCAAAGTGATTGATGTAGAGTCTTATGCGATTAGTCGCTCTTATGATTTATGTCTTTCACTTTTACCTGAAGATGCCGCGGAAAAAATGGTCGCTATCGTTGATATAGGGGCAACAATGACTTTGTTTTCGGCAACCAATGCCGGTAAACATGTTTATAGCCGTGATCAAATGTTTGGTGGTGAGCAATATACTCGTTCTATTGTTTCTTACTATAATAAATCTTTTGAAGATGCTGAAGACGCCAAAATAGCCAATGACTTACCACCCAATTATACCTTTGAAGTACTTGCACCTTTTCATACTATTTTAATGCAGCAAATTCGCCGTGCTATTCAAATGTTTTTAACGTCAAGTGGTTATGAAAAAGTTGATTATTTACTGATTTCAGGCGGCACCGCCTCTATTGAAGGAATAGAACAATTACTTACTGAAGAGTTGGGCGTTCATACTGTTATTGCCAATCCTTTTAATCAAATGACCATTGCCAAACAGGTTAATCAAGATAAATTAACTAAAAGTGCACCACAATTAATGGTGGCAACAGGTTTGGCCTTAAGGAGTTTTACGCCATGGCATATATAAACCTGCTGCCTTGGCGCGAAGAAGCTCTCAAGGTTAAACAAAGAGAATATTTTACCGTACTCGCAGGAGTGGCTGTTTTAGCCTTTGGCTTGGTTTTAATGATAAGTATGTATTTTCAAGCCCGAATTGATGGTCAAACAGCCCGTAATCAGTTTTTAAAAAATGAAATTCAAGTGCTCGATATTCGCATTGCAGAAATCAAAACACTTAATCAGAAAAAAGCGGAATTGCAAAAACGCATAGATGTTGTTGAACAATTACAACGTAGCCGTAATGTGGGTACTCAAGTGCTTGACGAAATGGCTAAAATTATTCCCGCGGGTATCTATATCACTCAGCTTGATAAACAAGGCAATTCAATTAAAATTTCCGGTAAAAGCGAATCTAATAACCACTTGGCTAACATGATTAGAGCCATTGAACTTTCAGATTTATTTACCGATGCAACGCCCGAGTCAATAATGTCTGATGATGACTCTCCCAAATTGCTGAGCAGTTTTAAAATGAAGGTAAAAATTCAAGGTTTAGTCGATTACTCTGATGATGCTACTAGCGTTAGCGGAGGTGGCAAATGAATTTTGACAAGACACAATTTGATAACCTTGAGTTAGACAATATAGCCCAATGGCCTGCAGCACCGAAATTAGTGTTAATCATTTTTGTTGCGGTTATGGTGATTTTTCTCGGTTATGTTGCTTTAGTCAGCGATAAAATAGATAAACTGGCTAATGTTCAAGCCGAAGAGGTGACCCTTAAAAACTCATACCGTACAAAATATCATGTTGCTGCCAATTTGGACTTGTTCCGTGCACAAATGGTTGAAGCGGAAGATATTTTTGCAACACAACTACGAAGTTTACCGAATAGTCACGAAACGCCGGGTTTACTTGATGATATTACTTTTATTGGTACCACGAGTGGTTTAGACTTTGTGAAATTAGAGTGGCAGCCTGAAATTAGTAATGAAATTTACATTGAATTGCCGATTGATATTGAGGTGAATGGTTCTTATCACTCTTTTGGCAGTTTTGTCAGTAAAATAGCAGGTTTACCACGTATTGTAACATTGCATGATTTTAATATTAAAATTGCTAATATTGACGATGAAACATTAAATTTGCAGTTACAAGCTAAAACTTATCGTTATCAAGAGGCGGCAGAAAAATGAGATTATTACTGTTAATCCTATTAACTTTTTTAGCCGGTTGTTTTGACGATACTAGCGATATCAAAAAACATATTGAACAAGTGAAAGCAAGTACCACTAACTATATTGCTCCAATGCCTGAAGTGCATCCTTTTAATCATTACAGTTATTCAGCTCAAAAGTTACGTAGTCCGTTTGTTCTACCAAAAGCGGAAGTCATTCAGGAAAAAATACAACAAATGTCAGGTTGCCTTAGCCCTGATCCAAGGCGACGCAAACAAGCCTTAGAAAAATTTTCTCTGAGTGACTTAACAATGCGGGGAACGATGAGTGATACCGGTGTCGTTTGGGCTTTGATGGAAGCCTCTGACTTAACTCTTCATCGAGTTTCGCAGGGAAATTACCTTGGTTTATACCATGGTCGAATAACTGAAGTGAGTGCTAAAAGCGTGAAAGTAGTTGAATTAACACCTGATGGTGCGGGTTGTTGGGTAGAGCGAGAAACAGTGATTAAAATTGCTCAAACAGAATCATAAAGGTAAAGGAACGAATAATGTTATTTAATAAAATGAAAAATTATAAAATCTTTACCGGTTTTACCAATATTAAAACGCTTTGGCTACTTGGTGTATCACTTTTCTTATTTTCAGCGTTTCATGTCTCGGCAACTGATGCCGTGAAGCTTACGAAGATTTCATATAATACTATTCAAAATGATCAGATAGAATTAGTGTTCAGTTTCTCTGAAAAAATTGAAGCACTACCTGCGGTAAAAACGTCAATGAATCCTGCTTTTGTTGAAGTGAGTTTTGCAGCTAATTTATTTGATAGTAATATTGCTAGCACATCAATCAACCACGCAGGCGTTAAAGATGTTGTGTTAGATAGTTCGTCAGGAAACGTTTTAGCGTTAATTAATTTAGAAAAACTCTCTGTATTTGATGTTTCGTTAGATAATAATACTTTTTCTATCATCTTTAATTATGGTGAATCTGCGACCATTGTTGAATCGTTAAGCCCTGCGGGAGAACAGTTTATTAATCATTTTGAATCGATAGATTTTCGTTTGGGTGATAATAATGAAGCTGAAATTTTAGTCTACCTTGAAGATAGCATGGTAGCCGTTGATATTAGTGACAAGCTTGGTAAAGTTAATGTTGAATTTCACAACACTGCAATTGCTGAAGATTTACTTTATAAGCTAGATGTCACTGATTTTGGTACTTTAGTTACGGGCATTGAAACCTTTAAAAATGGTAGAAATGCGCAATTAGTTATTGACGTTGATAGCAACTTCACCTTTAACCATAAACAGCGCGGAAACTTATTTGTCCTAACCATTAAAGAAAAGGCTAAAAAATTACCTAGTTACTTAGGTGATAGTGAAGATTTTAGTGGTCATACTATTTCATTGAACTTTCAAGACATTCCGGTTCGAACTGTGCTGCAAATTATTGCTGATTACAATGAGTTCAATTTAATTACCAGTGATACGGTTACGGGTAATATCACCTTACGTTTAGATGGTGTTCCTTGGGATCAAGCGCTTGATATTATTTTGAAAGTTAAAGATCTTGATAAGCGTATGCAAGGCAATATTTTAATGGTAGCCCCCAGTGATGAGTTAGCGGCACGTGATGCTAAAAATTTACAAGCCATGCAGCAAGTAGAAGAATTAGCACCACTTTATTCTGAATATGTACAAATTAATTATGCTAAAGCATTAGAGTTTTCTGAGCTTATTAAAAATGAAGATACCAGTATTTTGTCACCACGCGGTAGCGTCTCGGTCGATGAACGCACCAATACATTATTAATACGTGATACCGCAAAAAGTATTGAAGATATTAAGCGGATGGTTACGATACTCGATATTCCTGTACGACAGGTTGTTATTGAAGCACGTATGGTAACGGTTAAAGATAATCTTAATGAAGAGTTAGGCATACGTTGGGGCGTTACCAATACAGATGGTGAATATGCCAGTTCGGGGACTTTAGAAGGCGCAGATTCAGCAAATTCTGGCGCAGTACCTGTTTTAGCGGATAGATTAAATGTTAATTTACCGGTTGCTAATCCTGCTGGGGTTATTGCTTTTCAGGTTGCCCGTTTAGCTGATGGCACAATACTTGATTTAGAATTGAGCGCAATGGAAAAAGAAAATAAGGGTGAAATTATTGCTAGCCCACGTATAACAACCGCTAACCAAAAAGAAGCGTATATTGAGCAAGGTGTCGAAATTCCATACCAAGAAGCGGCGTCGAGTGGCGCAACCGCAACGCAATTTAAAAAGGCAGTATTAAGTTTAACGGTAACACCGCACATTACTCCAGATAATAAAATAATTTTGGACTTAGTCGTTACCCAAGACACGGTGTCTGATGTACAAAGTGGTCAAGCACCGGCCATTGATACTCAGCGTATTGGTACACAAGTATTAGTCAATAATGGAGAAACCATTGTACTTGGTGGTATTTATCAGCAATCAATTATTAGCACTGTATCTAAAGTGCCTGTGTTAGGTGATATTCCCTACTTTGGTTGGTTATTTAGAAATACCAACCAGTTTAATGAGAAAAAAGAATTATTAATTTTTGTTACCCCGCGTATTGTCACGGATCATTTTTAGTGAATTTTAGGGTAAAAAAAGCGCTTAGATAAAAAATACTCAATGAATTTTACCGTAGAATGCTTTTTTATGGTTAATTGAGTATAAATTTATGCCACTTACTTGCAATCTGCCCCTAACAATTGCGATAATTACGCCCTTGAAATTTCCGAGGGAGACCTCTCTTACAATATCAAAAGAAAGTTGGTTGTGTAAAAACCATAACTTACTTATTGATATGACCAGTTAACAAACGAGTATTAAGTAAATCTAATGGCAGAAAAACGTAATATCTTCCTCATAGGCCCTATGGGCGCTGGTAAAAGCACTATTGGCCGCGAGCTAGCGGATAGACTACATCTTGACTTTTACGATTCAGACCAAGAAATTGAACGTCGTACCGGCGCTGATATTGCTTGGGTTTTTGATCTCGAAGGTGAAGACGGCTTTCGCAAAAGAGAAGAAACTGTTATTGAAGATTTAAGTGAAAGACAAGGTATTGTACTAGCCACCGGTGGTGGTTCGGTGATTAGTACCCAAGTGCGTAATTATTTATCTGCACGTGGTATTGTGGTTTATCTTGAAACGACCATTGATAAACAAGTTGCGCGTACTCAACGAGATCGTCGTCGCCCTTTATTACAGACCTCTGAAGATCCGCGTACAGTTCTAGAAAATTTAGCGGTAGAGCGTAACCCTTTATACGAAGATATTGCCGATGTTATTGTTAAAACTGATGACCAAAGTGCAAAAGTCGTTGCTCATAAAATTATTGAACGTTTAGACTTCTAATTATTTATTTCAATCTTTAAGAAATCAACATGGCCACACTTAATCTTGACTTAGGTCAGCGCAGTTATCCAATATATATTGAGTCAGGGCTGTTAACAAAAACATCCCTTTTATCAAGCCATATTCGCAGTAAACGCATCTGTATTGTGTCTAACAATATTGTTCATCCTTTGTATATCAAACTGATCAAAGAAAACTTAGTGGCTTTTGATATTGATGAAGTTGTTTTACCCGATGGCGAAGCAGAAAAAAACCTTGCCAATTTTGAGCGCATAATGTCGCATCTGCTTGCGAATGAACATGGCAGAGATACAACCTTACTTGCCTTGGGTGGTGGGGTTATTGGTGATATTACCGGCTTTGCAGCAGCGTGTTATCAACGCGGTATAGATTTTATTCAAGTGCCAACCACCTTACTTTCTCAAGTGGACTCTTCTGTTGGCGGCAAAACTGCAGTGAATCATCCTCTAGGCAAAAATATGATAGGCGCTTTTTATCAGCCTAAAGCGGTATTTATTGATATTAACAGTTTAGAAACTTTACCTGTTCGTGAATTCAATGCCGGTATGGCGGAAGTTATTAAGTACGGCATTTTAGGTGATAATGCTTTCTTTCTGTGGTTAGAAGCGAATATTCCGCTTATCAAGTCAGGTGATAAAGTCACTTTGGCAAAAATGATTGAAAAGTGCTGTCAGTGTAAGGCTGATATTGTTGCAAGTGATGAAACCGAAGCGGGTGTTAGAGCGTTATTAAATTTAGGTCATACTTTTGGTCATGCTATTGAAGCAGAGCAAGGGTATGGAAAATGGTTGCATGGCGAAGCCGTTGCTACTGGCATGGTACTTGCTGCAAAAGTAGCAGTAGCAATGAATTTGCTAGAAGCGTCAGATCTTCGTCGAATTGAGTCTTTAATTAAGGCTTTTGATTTACCCATAAAAGCCCCTGAAAATATGGGTTTTGATGAGTTTATCCGTCATATGCGCCGTGATAAGAAAAATATAGCTGGAAAACTACGCTTTATTATTCCTACCGCCATTGGTCAATCAGAAATTCGTGAAGATGTAACTCAGGACATGCTTAAGCAAATTCTATAATCGTTAAATACTGATAAATTTAATCAGTATTAAATAGTATAGAAAGGTAAGTTATGTCTGCATTAGTGCGCAATTATCGAGAAATAAACAGCTCAATAGATCACAACATTGATATTGATAGCATCAATTCACAACCTTGTGATGTTACTTCTATTAGCGTTACCGCTCGTATTGATTATGTTTTGCGCTTCTCCAAACAATTAGTTTTAGTGGTTGATGACAACGCGCAACTTACCTCTAAAATTGCTAGTCAATTTCTTGGCACGTTAACAAGCCAACAGGCTTCAACCAACCAGAATACCTCACAAGTTAATGCGGCTTTTGTTTCAGCGTCTACTAAATTAAATGATATTCAAATGCGTTGTCGGCTTATTGAACAATTATTCAGTAATACGCTGTTTGATCCTGAGCAATCATTAGTAATAAGTATATTGCGATTAGCTAAATCACAGTCTGAATCGATAACCATTGTGGTTGAAAATGCGCACTCACTCTCTTTACAGCTAAAATATGAATTGTGTCAGTTGGTTGAAGTGGCTAAAAAAACATCACAAAAAATTAATGTGGTTCTTTTTGCCAACAACCAAGCAACTCAACAAATTGCCAATAATAAAACTGTTTTTGTGAATAAACTGAGTATTATTTCGGCTCAATCAGGTCAGTTAATTGGTCTTAATAGTATAAATATCGCGCGCAGTAAAAAATTATTTTCATTAATGTCATGGAAAAAAATAACATTATTAACAACAATCATTCTCCCTTTATTGATATTGACCGTATTTGCGATAACACAACGTGACAATTTCGATATGGCAACTCTGCCTGATTTATTTGTTATCAACAAAGCACCATTGAATGATAACGAGCGCCAATTAACGACAAACGTTATAAAAAATGAACAGCCAACAAGCCAAGTTATTATAGCCAATACCAATATAATTGAACAAACTAAAGCAAGTGCTAATGATATTAATCAAGCATTACTTGGTCGAGTTACATTGACCAATGACTTTGCCGTAGAAACAGCAAAAAATAGTATTGCTGAGGCTGAAGATATATTATCTGCACTTGAGATAAATTTGGCAAAATTAGAAAAAGTTAGCCACTTTGCTCAAGGTTTGTTATTACCGGTTGCATTAACGCCAACGTATTATTTTTCAAAGCAGCAAGGCTATGTTGTTCAACTTATTGGTTTCAGTGACGTTTCAATGTTAGAAAAATTCGTACAAAATATGAATGAATTTGAATATTTTAGTTATCAGCGAATATTAAATGAAAAATCATTTTATGTCTTAACGTCGCCTATTTATGAAACAAAAATGCAAGCGAATGAATATGTGAGCTCTCTACCAAAAAATATTCAACAAAGTGGGCTTTGGATCAAATCATTGTCAGCGGTAAAAAATGAGATTAACAGTTTTAATGTCTTGCAGTAGTGCTCTATACCCGTTCCACTTGAAGATGCTAGTTTCAGGACTACTGAATCCTGCATCTTCAAGTGAAACGGGTATATACCTATTTTATATAAGATAAATACTGCCATTACAGGTTAAATCAGGCTACAATCCGCCTTTAATTTTATTTCTAATACTAACCGGTATCGATAAGGCAAGTTGGCAAAATGAGCGCAAAATCTCGATCGTTTTTAAAATGGGCCGGCGGTAAAAAACGAGTTATTGGTGACATATTAAAAATTTTACCGGTAAAAGGTAAGAAAAGATTAGTAGAGCCTTTTGTTGGTGGTGGCTCTGTTTTTCTTAATATAGATTTTGACGAATATCTATTAATTGATATGAACAAAGATCTGATCGCTTTATTCAATTTTATTAAAAATGATGCGGTTCAGTTTATTGCTGAAGCAGAGAAGTACTTCCATAGTCAATATAATGTTTCTGAGCAATATTACGATCTTAGAAAAGCATTTAATGACTCTATTGATCCCTTTTATCGTTCTTTAATATTTCTTTATATGAATCGCCATGGTTATAACGGGCTTTGTCGTTATAATCAGTCAGGTGGTTATAATGTCCCTTTTGGACGCTATAAAAATCCCTATTTTCCAAAAGCAGAATTAGAGTTTTTTGCTAAAAGGGCGCAAAAGGCAACTTTTTTGCAAGGAGATTTTGAAACAGCATTTGCACAAATAAAAAGTGGTGATGTTATCTATTGTGATCCGCCATACTCACCGATAAATCCAACCTCAAACTTCACTGCTTATACCGGATATTCGTTTACCGATGAAGACCAAAAAAGATTAGTTGCTTGTGCTGAAATGGCGAAAAGTAAAAATATTCCGACATTAATATCAAATCATTATGTAGATTTCACACGCGAACTCTATAAAGATGCAACTAAGCAGAAATTATTTCAGGTACAACGCTCAATAAGTCAAAAAGGGAAAGACCGAGCAAAGGTTGAAGAAGTTTTAGCGCTTTATAAATAAGGCTTAATGAATTAAGTACTTGGTATTACAAGCGATACTATAGCAACTAAACTGGCTATAAAAATAAAGACACAAATAAGACCAATAATAATAAAATGGCTTAACTTACCTTGAGCAAAATCTTTTTCTCTATTCTTATTACTCTGCACACCAAAAAATGCCGCGGCAACGCTTTTAAATGAATTTTTAATATTAACGATTTGTTTTAATTTCATCTTTTTACCTAAGTGATTGCTACAAGTGGTCGTTCAGTGGGCTTGGGCGGCACTAACGTACCACCAAACTACTTTAACAGTGAAGACAGTGGCATTAGTTGTATTTTTGCATGGAAGAGTATTTTTTGTGTTGATAAACTACAAGTGCTGAATTTTTGTCAGTTGACTTTTCTGCGTTATTTAATTGATTGGTGTCGCTTTTAAAAAAGCGGTTTACTTGGTCTTCCACAAAACAACCTAATTGAAAACCCAATGTAATGGAACCTTGAAAGGGGGTTCTTTTGATTTTATGCCAACGATTTTTATCATGAAAAAGATTAAGGTCGTCGGTAGCGTTGCGTGCTGCTTCAATATGCATCTGGCTTACTTTATATTCAGGCATGTTATTCCCTATTTTTTGCCGTTAACTTTTATCGATATATATGGATATAATATTAATATCTTCAATTATTGAGCATTTAAATTTTGTTGCCAATAATAAAAATCTGGTTCAAGCATACTATATATTTCTTGGAAAATTTCATAAGATTCACCGGCAGAAAAAGAAATGCAAGGATCAATTTGTTCTTTCTCCATAAAAGAAATTAACGACTGTATTCGATTACTATCACTGTACATAAAAGCAATCCATGCCCAACTACTATAGTAAAGATGATGTATATTTAGGCTAGACCACTGTTGGTAATCAAAAAACTGCATTAAAGGATAGGGCTCTTTTGTTAATTGCTTCTTATAATAAACAATATCTGCACGTCCTTTTTTTACACGCATATTTTCATAAAATTCAGCCATGCCTTCATTAAACATGCGTGGTGTTTTACCTATTATATGAGCGTTTAAGGCGTGTACAGTTTCATGAATTGCTGTTTTTAATGCTTTACTATCTGAGTTTTGGTAATCAATATAAGCAATATTTAATCCACCAAAATACACGCCAAGTGACTCTGTTTTGTTTGCGGTATAAAACGACAAGTGGTTGTCGTAATCCGCTCGTTTAGGGGCTATTACTAAATTTACCCTTATTTCTCGTTTGGCTGATTGCCCTAGTAATTGGATATAATCTTGATGTAAAACCTTTATTCTTTGGCTTAATTCTTTTTCAAAAAATTTTGTCATCGTGGTTGCGTAAACGTTTAGTTCAAGATATTTATTAATGTTGTAATGATAATGTTGATATTGGTTATTTAAACGATTGATTGCCTTTTCAAGCGATGGTTTGTAATCCAAATGTACTTTATCAATGTTGCAAATATTATCATCGAAGACGTCTTGTGTTGGATAGTGATTTTTTATTCGGTAGCGGTTATAAGTGATTTTTTTGATGGTTGGTATTTTAGATTCGTTTAATATTTTTACTGTGTTTTCAGATCTTATGATGACTTTTTTATCCGTTTCTTGACGTGGTTTTATTTTATCTTGAAGGTTTATTTTTACCGGTAATATTTCTTGATCAGAAAAAATCTTTATGAGAAAAAATGCTATAACAGCAAGTAATATAAAAGTTAAGGCGTTTTTTGTTTTTTTGTTTTTCATGATTAACTGCTATTCTATTTTAAACCATCGAGATAATAAAAATTTAACAACCTGTTTGTTATTATCCATACCATTATATAATCAAGTATATCTGCTTTTTATGTAATATAGCTTAATAACAGGTGATTACATTTTGTTGCAGAATATGATTGTGTATATTTATATACTTGTTTTGTTATGTGCTGTAAATTATTAATGATGAAAAGATCAATATAATATTCGTTTATTATTTAAATGCTTAAGGGTTGAAGGATGAATACAAAGTTTAGTTTGTTAGTGGGTTTTTTATCTGTTTTTATGGTGATGGGATGTACCGAAACAGTTGAGGCTCCACAACGAGAAAGTAATACTTTAGCTATTTCTAGTGCTAAGGACTCAATGATCACTTATCCTCAAGGCAGTCTGTTTTCATTATCACCTAAGTATGTAAAAGAAACTTCATTAGAGCCTAAGCAAACTCAAACAGTATATGGTCTTTATACCAAAGCAATAATTCTTGATTTGAAAAAAAATGGTTTTGTTTATTCACCATCATCGCAAATAGTTGATTTTTATGTGAATTTTGGCGTGGCACTATCACAAGATTTTTCAGAACAGGAAATTAATGAAAAGTTTGGTATTTCCCCTGGGCTATCAGAAAAAAACAATATGAAAAAAGGCAGTTTGCTCATTTCTATTGAAGATGCAAAAGCAGGAATAAAAGTTTGGCGCGGTATTGCTCAAGGTTTTGCTCATAAAAAATTAACCATTGAGCAGCGCCAAGAACGTGCATTAATTATTGTTAGCTCAGTAATGAAACAATTTTATCAAACAAAGTAACATTGTTTTACAGTACTAAAGAGAGAAATAAAGTTTAATGATAATTTGAACAATTAGTTTAAATCGATAAAGGATAAAATATGAAAAAATCATACTCAATATTAGCACTTTTATTAGGTTCATTATTTATTCAAGGTACAGCTTCAGCGGCAACCAGTGAAGTAATATGGACTGATTACAAAAAGTACAGTGATATTAAATCAGGTAATGAAAATCGTAAAAGCTTTAGAGAACGAACCTTTAAAACGTTTGAAAAGCACTTTGCCAAATTAGCAGCGCAGTTACCTACCGACCAAGTACTAAAAATTGATGTTACCAATGTCGATTTAGCGGGTGATACTCATATTGGTGGTATAAACCAGATTCGTATTATTAAAGATTTATACATTCCCCGCATGAATTTTTCCTATGAATTGGTTGCTGCCAATGGTGATATCATAAAATCAGAAACTGTTGCATTAAAAGATATGGGATTTATGACTAATAGTAACCTAAAATATCGAAATTCTTCTTTAGGTTATGAGAAAAAAATGCTTGATGATTGGTTTAAAGTCGCTTTTGCTGAACATGTTGTTGATAAAAAATAACTATTATTAAGTATTTTTGCTGTATAAAAAAAAGCTGCCTTAGCAGCTTTTTTTGTGCACAATAATTAGGTTAACTATAGCTTTGCTCAAAGTTAGCCAACACAGTAAATAATTGTTCTATTTTTTTCACTAAAGGAATAAGTAGTTGCTGCTGTGTTTTGTTCGCTTGCCAGTGTAGTAAGTTATCAGCAAGCTCTTCAATATAAGGTTGAAAGGTGTTGGCTGAGCAAGTAAAACCAGCCTCTTTTTTGAAAATGGCTTCAAAGCCTGCTTTTTTCTGTTCTCGTAGGTTAGCTAGAGTTGCATCGGCCGCTAATGATCGCTTTAAAATAACTGAAATATTTTCAATAAGTTGTTGTTCTATCGCTTTAGTCATGATGTTTTTCGTTTTAAAAAATAAGGTGAAATTTTGGTGATTATGCCAGATTAATCGGGGTTTTGTTAGCTTCATCTGCAATTTCACGCACGAGTTTAGGCATTAAAAATCCGGGTAAAGTCGACAGCATTTCTTTAACTATATGCACAGCTTTTTCTTCACTAACATCAAAATGGGCAGCACCTTGTACGGGGTCTAACAAATGTAAATAATACGGTTGAATGCCAATATCAAACATTTTTTCACTTAACTCAATAAGTATTTCAGCTTTGTCATTAACACCGCAGAGTAAAACACTTTGGTTAAATAAAGGAATTCGTGCCTCGCGTAAAGGCTCTATAGCATTACTGAATTCGTCATTAATTTCATTAGCATGATTTATATGAAAGACTACTGTCGTTTTTAGTCGTGATTTTTTCAGTAGTGCTGTTAATGATTTTGTTATACGATTTGGAATAACCACCGGTAAACGAGTATGAAGTCGTAAACGTTTTATATGTTTAATTTGTTCAATTTGATTAACCAACCATGTTAAATATTTATCTGTTGCCATTAATGGATCTCCGCCGCTAAGAATAACTTCATTAATTTCTTGATGATCAGCGATATAAGTTAATGCAGATTGCCATCTGATTTTATTGGGGCTGTTGTCTTGATAGGGAAAGTGGCGACGAAAACAATAGCGACAGTTAATTGCGCAGCCTGTTTTTACGATCATTAAAACGCGATTTTTATATTTATGTAATAAACCTTCAGCAACGGTTTCATGTTCAAGCAAAGGATCTGCGATAAAACCGTCGGTTACCACAAACTCTTGCATTAAGGGTAGCACTTGCTTTAGTAAGGGGTCGCTAATATCACTTTTGTGCATGCGGTTAATGAAGGGTAAAGGTACACGAACAGGAAACAATTTTCTGGCTTTAAAGTGCTGCTGATAGTCATGGGGATCAATATTTAGCATTTCTAATAGTTTTTTAGGATCAGTAACAACATTACGCAAATCTTTTTGCCATGAACTATGCACTTCGTCGTCAATATCATGTATTATTTGCGGCAATTCTGTTGTTTTATTTCCTTGTAAATATCTTGTTTTTATTGGTTTTTTCTCGTTTGTTTTGTTTTCTATTTAGACTATTGATAATAATTGTATGTTTATTAATCAGTTATAAGTTATCTGTTTTTCTTTAGGTTTTAAAAGTTTATTCTAAATAACTATTTTTAGGTTGTTTTTTTTATGCTGCTAAGTGATTTGGGTTTCTGAAAGCCTTTGCTACTATTGGGTTGTGTATTCTTTCAGCATATACAGCCATATAAGCTTCAACAGGGTCTAAACCTGTAGCTTCAATTATTCTGTCAACTACTGGGTCGCTTGGTATTTTGACGTTATTTCTATAAGCACTAAACATACCTGCTGTAACACTAATTCTTCTTGAACCGTGTCCGTCTGAACCACCTTCACAAACCTTATTTAATACGTCTTGTAGGGTCATTTTATTTTTCCTGATTTTGTTAGCTAAATAAATTTTAGTCACTATTCCCCATAAAGGCAACGTTTCCCTTTGGGGAGTGTACCCCTTGCGTGAACTTTCCTGTAGGGGTAGGCTATAAAAGCTTTCAACGCTCTAGCTGTTTAACTGATTTTGTTAGCGCATATTTTTTATTTCAGTTTTGTGTTTGAAAGCAAATTTTTCTTTTATTTTGGGCTAATTTTCACATGTCAGAAGCAATGAAAATTTATTACGAATATGAACCAATCATGGGCGTTAATGTCACTTATGACATTGATGAAATACGTCACTATGACTATTTTAGTTCGTTATATCTTTTTAATGCTTGGGCTTCATCTGAATATTTTAATGCTGAATTAATTGAAATCACTGATATCAACTATTCATCTTTAGCAGAAAGGGGATTAATTTAATGAAACAATTTCCCTTATTTTCAATACAGCAATCTTTTGATAATGACATATTAGATGAAAATCAGCTTAAATCACCTCGTTTATATGTTCCCAAGTCAAAAAGAAAGGATGTTTATTACAACAAAAAAGCTGATTCTTTAATTTCTCATAAAAAATCTAACAATATAAAAATTGATTATTTAGCATTCACTTTCCCTATTTCTGCACTTCGTCATTGTCGAACGGCGGGCTCTGTCAACATAGCGACTAAAATTATCACTGGTACTAAAAAATCATTTTTTACTGACAAGGAAGTCTCTCAAACAAAATTAATTAAATCACATGGTATCTGGCTTGAGCCTCCAGTTATTAAGTCAGTTGAAACTACTGGCATTGAACAATATGAAGCTCATAAAGAATATGTTGATAATCAAATGCGTGATTTTTATGAAAAAACATTAAAGATTTGGATTGAGCATGTTCTAGGTTTTGAACTTTCTCCTACTCGTGGCAAAGGTTTTAACGGCTATACGGATTCTATGAATTTGCGCTTCATGGGTAAAGATGTTGGTTTTATTGCTCTTGGTGGTCAAAGAAACACTGTTCATTTCCAAATTTCTGGCACGGGCTGCAAAGCACTTTTTGAATATACAACCCCATTTGTTTTACATCATTGGTTAGCCAAAGTTTTTTCAATCACAAAATTAAGACGTGTAGATTTATGTTTTGATGATTTTGATAATAATTTTAATTGTGACTATGCCAAAAAAGCTTACATGGATGGTTTTTTCAGAACTTCAAACCGTGGTCCTTCTCCTGTTTGTTCACCACGTAATGATTACACTTACGACAGCAATTTAAATGAAGTTTACACACAAGAAATGCTTTGTGTTGGCTCTCGAAAATCTGATTTATTTTGGCGCATCTATAACAAAAAACTAGAGCAAGGTCTTAAACAAGATGATTTAACGTGGTATCGCTCAGAAGCTGAATTAAAAAGATGGGATATTGATTGTTTACTTAATCCTGCCGCTACTTTTGCCGGTCTTTGCCCATTCGCTGCATCAATCGATTTAGACAAAGGCATTAAAACCAAAGCAATGAATAAAGCAAAAGAGGTTTGTCTTGATGTTGCTGCTCGCGTTCGTCACGTTCGTCGCTCTGCTGGTAAAGCACTGGGCGATATTTTAGAAATTTTTCATGGTGATATTGAACACACAATGGGTTTGATATTACCAGAAGACACTGGGGGTAAACTCGGAATACCTTCAACCTATCAACAACTAATCAACTCTGTAATAAAGGTCTAATTATGTCTAATAAAATTATTTTATGTGGTTTACAACTCGTTAGCTTTCCTGAAAGTAAAAATCCTCAAGCTGAATTGGCAACGTTACACATGCTTTATCCGCTTGATAATGTTAACGCGCCAAAATTCAAACGTAAAGCGGTTGGTCAATCAACTGAAACGCCTTTCGGCAAACAGTCATTATCTATCAATGCAAAGTATGCACATCAATTAATTGATACAGGTGCTTTTGTTTCTAATAAAGAATATGAACTGGTTGTGGGTTTTAACACTGACACTTTTGAAAATGAAATTTCGAAAATCATTCCAGTTGATCCACAACTTAAAAAGCATTTTGATGAAATGCTTAAATAAATATAACGCTTTAAAGGTTTAATTTATGAATGATTTTCTTGTTGTCGAAGATGTTTTATTTACTTGTAATTCTTGCGGTTGGGTTGGTTCAGAATTGGAACTTGATGTTATCTCTAATTTTGACAACAACTTGGTTTGTTGCCCTTCTTGTCCTAGTGATGATGTAAGAGTTTTTAACGACCAAAAGGTTAGTTAGAAAAATGAAATTTTTTATTGTTTTTTTATTGTTGTTTTCTTTCCATTCAAGCGCTGCAACTTGTTATGCCGTTAGTGACTGGGGAAGTTTAACGCCAACAAATGAAACTATTGATAATTGTTCTGGTTTTTTGTTTATTGGAACGTCTGAATATAGCGAATTGATGGATAAAAACGCGGTTGATATGACTGCTATTTTAAATACATTAGTTGAGCTATTTGAATTTTCTACAGAGGATTTTTTACTTTTTAATTCAATTTGTTTAATTGGGTTTATATGTGGTCATTCTTTGGGGAGAGTAAACCGGTTACTCGGTAAAACGTAACGCTCAATTTTGAGCATTTTTTATAATATTAAGGGTTTTAAAATGAATCATACAATGCAAGGTTGGAAAACAAAATTTATTGGTACTAAAGTTGGTTTTGCTTTAGCTGCGGGTCTAACTGGTTCTGTTGCTCAGGCAACTGACCATTCTACTGCAATTACTGCTGCGGGTACTGACGGTCAAACAAACGTCGAAGCTGCTGTTGTTGTTATTTTAACGCTAGCCGCTGTTGTTACTGGTGTTGGTATTGTTTACAAATTACTGACTTCTAAGTAATGCTTACATCATTAATGTTTGCAACAATTTTTACTTATTGCTTTGTTGAGGGTTTTTCTAGTGGCATACGCACAAGTTAACTTATTGCAAACATGGAAAATAGCGACTTTTCTAGTCGCTTTTTTTTCTTCATTTTTCAGTTATTCAATGGAAATTGATTATTCTAAATTGGATGGTAAAGCACCTAAGTCTTATTTATCTTGGTCAGTTAGTTGTGCTATTACTGGTGGCAGTAGTGTGATTAAAGGCATTGGTGAAATACCAAATGATACTGTACTTTTAAACTTGTGCGCTCTTGATTTGCAAAATGATTATTTAGCTTATTATCAATTAAATAATGGTCATTGGGCTTGTAATGATTATTATGTTTATTCTGTTGATGGTGCTACTGTTGACGTTCGTCGTTCTTGTACTCCAAGTGATTATAACAGTGGTGCTTCTGGTTCGGTTGGTATATCTGATAAGCAATCTGGTTTAAATAATAATTGTCCTCCCGATGGTTATCCTAACCACCTTACACCTTATGATTCTAATTCTGACGGTATAATTGATGAATGTTATAACCCTGCTGATATTGCTGAACAACTTGATGAGCAAAATGAATTAGATAAAAATGAAGATTATTGTAAAAATTTGATTTTGGATTCTGGTAATAATTCTGGTTCTACTATGTGTTATTCAGCAAATAATGGTGCTGCTTGTACTGTTTCTCAAGTTACTGTTGGTGATGCCTCATATTATAAAGGTACTGGTACTGAAGTTTTAGGTTGCGCTTCTTCTGAAAATGATCCCTTTGATTCTTCGGGTACTGGTGATGATAAAGATGGTTGTATTTATTCGGATGGTACTAATTATTGTGAAGCAAATAGAGATAAGCATTGTAAAACAGTTCAAAGTGTCGAAATTTGTGATGATGGCTGTATTGATGATGGTAATAATCTTTATTGTGATACGTCTAAACATCCCGATGTTGGTGAAGGTGAAAGTGATTACTTTAACACTAATGGTACTTGCTCAGTTATTGCTGCTAGTGCTTCTCAAGGTTTTTGTGAAGAAATGGGGGGTACTTGGGATGAATCTCAAGATTATCAAGAAACAACTTGCCCTACTGGTACGGGTTCTTGCTCTGTTGCTACTGCCGGTTTATGCCAAGCTTGTTTTGATGCCGGTGGAACATGGACACCTGACAATTTAGACACTCAAACGGATGAAACAAAAGCAAGTATTGAAATTGCTGCTCTAGTTAAAAAAACTAATGAAAAATTAAACTCTCTTGAAAAAACAACACAGGTTACTACTGAATCGTTAATTGCTACAACTAAATTAGGTAATGAAAAAATAATTGCATCGTTATCTGAGCTTACAAAAATTACAAAAGATTCTGGAAAGGCAATTATTGCCAATACAAAAGAAGAAAAAGAAAGTTTCACTACAACAACTGGCGAAATTGATAAATCAAAAATCAATTCACTTTTTGATGAAGCTAGCAAGGCAGATTTACAAGCTGAAATTGAACAATTAAAAACTGATATTACCAGTTTTATTGATATTGCAAAAAATGAGGCTTCTTCATTAATTACTATCACCGTTCCTAGTTCTTCGGGGTATGAGTCTAGAATGTTGTCTTTGTCGCAGGGTTCTTTTGATTTATCTTTGGGTCGTTTTGATTATTTTTTCAAATTGTTGTCTGGTCCGATAATGTTACTTTGTTCTTTATATGCTGCTTTTATTCTATTGAGGCGTGACTAATGAAAAAATTATTGTTTTTATTTATTCCTTTCTTTTTGTTTTTGTTTCTTCCTTTTGAAGTTTTTTCAGATACATATCAAGATGCCGCTGGTACTTCACAAATGGTTGCTGATAGTTTTGATAATTTATGGGGATTCTTTTTTGATGATGTCCCTAACATGTTTCAACGGTTTACTTCGTGGGCTGTTATTTGGTTTGTTAAAATTAAGCTTTATTTTTATCTTGAATCTATTAAATTTTTCTGGGGTGTTGCAAAAGTAATAATTGCTGATTTAAATATTATGTCTCAAATTACAGCTAATATGTCCTTATTGCCTCAAGATGTTCGTCAAGCTTGTGTTGATATGCGTTTTTTTGATGGTGTTAACTTATTGCTTAATGCTTTTTTAACTAAATTTATTATGAATTTAGTAAGGTAATTTATGTCTGCTAGTATTTTTCATGGTGCGCCAGGTTCTTTTAAATCAGCCAGTGCTTTCTGGTTTGAAGTATTACCAGCTTTACGCTCTGGTCGTATAGTTGTTACAAATATAGAGGGTGTATTAACCAAAGAATCTATAGAGATTGAACTCAATGAGGTTTTTCCAAAAAGTGCTGATATTTGGCGTTTATCGAGTCAAACTGATACGGGATTATTTTTGTGGCGTAGATGGTTTTGGTGGATGCCTGTAAAAGCTTTTATTATTATTGATGAAGTGCAAGATGTGTTTCCTAATGATTCAAAAGTTTTTAAGCCTGAAGAATTGGATAATAAAGGAATTGACTCGTTAAAATCTCATTTACCTGAAAAATTTTACAATCATTATAAGGTTGTTATATCTCAATTTAAGCCGGATTTATCAGAAAGCACCCAAGATGATACCGGTGAAACTATTTTAGATGAAAATGGCGATATTCTTTATCCTCGTTTAATGCGCGAGGCAAATATGCGTCATCGCAAATACAACTGGGATATTATTTACTGTACACCTGAAATTACTGAAATTCATAAGTTAGTTAGGTCTGTTTGTGAATTTGCTTATTATCATAAGTACAATCAAGCCTTAGAGTTTATTCCTTATTTCAAGCGGAGACCTAGAACTCATGAACATAGTCCCAAATCAACAGGATTACCAAGAAAAAAAGATGATATTACCAAATGGAAAAAAATCCCTCTTGATGTCCACAAATGCTATAGAAGTACAAGCACTGGAGGAATTACAAAACGAGGAGGTGCTAACGGTTTCAAAGACCCTACGCTTATTTTTACTTTCGCCTTATTACTTTTTGCTGTCTGTTATGCGACATGGTGGGGTTTTATTAAAGAAGACCGTAAAAGTTTGCAGCAGCACAGTATTGAAGCTAATCAAGAAAATAGCCAAGTATCTAGCAATGCCACTGTTGAAAATATTAGTATTTCTCGCTCTGTTAACAGTTTTCAGGGTAATAATGAAAACGTTGTTTCTTTAAAGTTACCTTATGAATCTTCAATAATTTATATGACCGGTTATCAAACTGTCTTATTAAATAAAGACAGGGTTTATAAGGAATATTTCTTTAGCCTTATTTCTCAACAAAATGAAATAAGTTTAAATAGTAATGATCTTTATTATTTTGGTATTTCAGTTGAATTTATTAATGATTGTACTGTTAAGCTTGTTAGTGGTGATTTAACGCGTTTGGTTCATTGCTCCCCTAAGATAATTAAGAAGCCTATTTCTGAACAAGATAGTCAAAGTAGGAGTTTAGATATTATTTAGTATTTGGGTAGAGGTTAGGATGGGTTTTAGGCATTCTCCCAAATTCAATTGAAAAAGTACGTAACCATTATTACGTACTTTTTACGTTTTAGTACCAAATTTACCTTCAGTTCAGGAGCAGATTTTAATATTTTGGTACTATTTTATTTTCTTCAGACGATTGGCCAATCACTTCAGTGAAAACTTTTGGTACTAAATTAATCAATCATAATACTCAACGCTTGTTCTAAGCCTTTTTGTTGTCGTCTAATATCTTTAATTTCTGCAATAGCATCTTCTAAGCGCTCAAGCTTATGTTTCGTTCTACGTAACTCTTTAACAACTGAAACATGACACAGTATTGCTTTTTTAACTGCTCCGGCTGCGGTCGCTTTACCATAGTGTTGCTTTAGTTCTTCAACGAACGTTAAGAATTCAGGGTCTGATTCATTGATTTTGATTAACATTAATTTTTATCTCCACAACAATTACAAGTCCAAGTTTCTTGATGAAAGTTTGCTTCGTAATCATCTTCTTCAACAACGTCATGGCTAGTTTCACACGAGCAGTTACCGCAATAACATGTGTCTGTTCTTTCAGTTCTAAGCATTATTAATTCCTTTCATTCTTCCAGTGGTCAAGCTTCTAACAGTTGATGGTATTAAATCGTTATTTTCACAACATATTAAAGCCATTAATTTTAAGTCATCAGCACAATGTTCAGGTATCCATAGTGTTATTTTTTTTAATCCATTATTTCTTTTTTTTTGTTCATAGACTTTGTTTCTATTCATCATTAAACACCTTGTCACTGGTGACTGCTGTCTCATTGAACTCTTTAATAGCTTTATTAATTTTTATTAGCATTAGCAATTCCACCTTTTTTAATAATCGTAATTTGCTGTGTGACGTTGAATAGCGCATTCAATGTATTCAAGTTTTCTTTTAATGCTAGATTGTTCGTTATGGTCTGTTGTTTTTAATAATTTTGCTTCTAATGCTCTATAATTTTCATTTAAACCATCTAAAAAACTAACTGCTTTCGTATTCATTATTTTATCCACCTTATAATTTTGTTAATTAAATTTTTGAATTGAGTTTTAATTCTTTTGAATAAGCTGCGCTTGGTACTTAATAAATCAAATGTAAATTTTAATTGATTTGGTTTAGCACCAAAGACACGTTTAACGCGCTTAAATTTGAGAGGTAATATCATTGCATTACACATTGAGTAATCTAACTCTAATAGCATCTGAATGGTTGGCATTGTCTAGTTCCCTGTTTAGTGTCAATTTAAGTTGCATATTTCGACACGTTTCTTTGTGTCGAGGTGTGCGTGCTTAATTTGATGCTAATCAAACAGAGTGATTGAGAACTTTAGTCAAAGAAAAATCGCGGAGTGTCTGGGTTATTTTCGTCTTTTTGAAAATGTTCTAGAAACCGCTACCTGAAAGGCTATTAACGTCACTTTGTTAATAGTTTTTATTGACAAAAGGGTGAATGAAGCTCTTTGGAACTGCTCTTATAAAGCAGAGCGAAGCGAATTTATTTAATCTTTAGTTACTAGTTTTTTGATATTTGTTAAGCGAGTGCCGATAACGAGGGCGAAGCCTGAGCAACGAGGCAGAGACAGGAGCGAAACCCCCGTATCTGTATTACGGGGGTAGATTCCACCAAACAATGCAGCTTTTAGCCTAAATGGTCTTTTTTTGTTGTTTTCAAACGCGCTTGCGCGGTGTAGAATTTGTTTTATTTTAAAAGGGATCTTTAAATGTTTAAATATTTAAAAAATATATCTATTGTTGTTATTTCATTGTTTGTTTTTTTGTTTTTGTTTATGTGGATTATTTCTGTTGGGATAGATGAAAACATTGATAATGATTTTATTTCGAATGATAAAAGTATTAATAAATTAAAGCAAAAGCATGTCGAATTATCAAAAGCTATAATTAAAGATTTAACTAGTGAATTTACTATTCCACCCGTTAAAACTGTTCCTGTAGTTGCTACTGTAAATTATACAAAGCCTAAAAAATCTAAAATTTCATTAAAAGATAAAGCTTGTAATGATGCCATTTTTAAAGCCATGAGCGATAAAAGTAAAGACGCACAAGCAAATAAAAAACGTCTTTGTGTTCATAATATTCATTAAAATGGTAATAGCTCTATAGCTTCTTTTGCTGTTTTTTCGCTTCGTTTATCATAAATTATTGTGGTGTTGATATTTGCATGTCTCATTAGTTTTTGAACTGTAAAAACATCAACACCATTTTCTAATAAGTTTGTTGCAAAACTTCTACGTAAATCGTGTGGTGTAAAGCGGTCTATGCCTATTTTTTTGCATCGTTTATCTATTATTTCGGCAATTCTTCTGTTTGATAGTTGCCTTTCTGATATCTTTTCGTTTTTTAACATTGCACAGAATATTGATCCTTTGTGACTTCCTCTTATTTTTAACCATTCATTTAATTTTTTTAATGCCGGTTTTGGTAAGTATACAGTTCTTTCTATTCTGTTCTTCCCGTTGATATATATTTGATTTTCATTGATGTCATTATATTTTATTTTTGCAAGTTCAAAGCATCGAAGACCTGCGCCATAGCCAACTGCTATTATTGCTGAATCTCTAATATCTATTATTTTATTGCTTTTAAAGTTTAATATTTTATTTATTTCATGTGATGAAAGGGCTTTTCCTGTGCTTTCAGAATTTCCTTTTATTTGCTGTATATCTTTTATTCGCATATAAGTATCAATGTTGATTATTTCAATTCGCCATGCTTCACGGCTAACGCTTTTCATTGTGCTTATATAACTATTAATTGATTTTGCTTTTAGCTCTTTATCTACTAGTTTTTTTCTAAGTTCTATAATTTGTGAATAGCTTATTTTTGACCAATTGAAAGTAAGATGATTAGAATTGTTTATTATTTTGCAAAGATAATTAATTACTCGCAGTGTTATTTTTGATGATTTTTTAGACGATAATGAATTTGCAAAGACTATTGCGGGATTTTTTTCATTTATTTTCATTTTTTTTAAACTTCCTTTTTCTTTGGTTACAATACTTATCTGTATTGAAAGGTTTAAAAAAACAAATTTACAGTGAAAAAACAATCAAAATACAGTGAAAACAGGGTTCATTCCATGTATTATTTGCGGCAATTCAAATTTCAATTTTTAATCTCAGCGTAGTCATTATTGATAATGTTTTTTATTATATTACATCGTGATTTATATAGTAATGCTACCGATTGATTCAACTTAATAATAAAGAGCACAAATATGGCTAATTTTAGTACTAACCAATTCAAAGCAGGTCTTAAAATAATGCTTGATGGTGAACCTTGTAATATCATTGAAAATGAATTGGTTAAGCCAGGTAAAGGTCAGGCCTTTAGTCGGGTAAAAATTCGTAAACTTGTTTCTGGAAAAGTATTAGAAAAAACCTTTAAGTCAGGTGAGTCAGTTGAAGGTGCAGACGTAATGGATATTGAACTTGCGTATTTGTATGCTGATGGTGAATTTTGGCACTTCATGAATAACGAAACTTTTGAACAAATTGGTGCTGATGAAAAAGCGGTAGCAGATATGGTTAAATGGTTAGTTGAAGGTGACATTTGTACCATAACGTTATGGAATGGCACGCCTATTGCCGTAATGCCACCTAATTTTGTAGAAATTGATATAACCGAAACAGACCCCGGTTTGAAGGGTGATACTGCGGGTACCGGTGGTAAACCGGCAACGTTGGCAACAGGGGCTGTTGTACGTGTGCCTTTGTTTGTTCAAATTGGTGAAAAAGTAAAAATTGATACTCGCTCTGGCGATTATGTATCTCGTGCTGCAAAATAAACTTGCTCTAGAATAGTTTTTCTACTTAACTTGCATTCATCAGGTCACTCAATAAAAAGCTTAAGTTACAAGGTTTAACACTTAAGCTTTTTTATCGCTATACATAACATAGGCGCTAAGGTATATTCTTGTTATTCAAGTCGTTTTGGGTATATAACTGTGAAAGATAAAGCTACTTCTTTTGATATTGCTTACCAAGCGGGCGTTTCTCAGTCTACGGTATCGAGGGCGTTACGTAATAGTCCATTAGTGAATGAAGAAACTCGGCAAAAAATTCAAGCGATAGCCAAAGATTTAAATTACAAGGTTGATAAAAATGCCAGTAATTTACGCACTCAACAAAGTGAAACCATTGCTTTGTTATTATTTGAAGATCCCACCAGTGATGATTCGGCAATAAATCCGTTTTTTCTTTCCATGCTTGGTAGTATTACGCGTGTTTGTGCTGATATAGGCTATGACTTATTAGTCTCGTTTCAACAATCTAGTGATGATTGGCATGCTGATTTTGAAGATAGTAATAAAGCCGATGGCTTAATTTTGTTGGGTTACGGCGACTATATCGATTATAAAGAAAAGCTAATACAGCTTGCCGACCAAGGAACTCATTTTGTTCGTTGGGGAGCAGAAGTTCATGATTTGCCTATTGTTTCTATTGGTTGTGATAACTTTCTCGGAGGCAAAGAAATTACTGAACATGTGATTAAGCAAAATAAAAAACACTTTGCTTTTTTAGGGAGTGCCTCAAAACATGCGCCTGAGTTTTTTGATCGTTACAAAGGTCATTGCCAAGCGTTAAAAGAGCATAATTTAGTGGTTAATGATAAATTACAATTCAATGCTTTTTATACGGAAGAGTCAGGTTATGAAGCGGCTTGTAAATTAATTGAAAGTGGTGAAAAATTTGATGCTATTTGCGCGGCCAGTGATCTTATTGCGGTGGGTGCTATGCGCGCATTACAAGAATATCATTTACGTATTCCAGAGCAAGTAGCCTTGGTTGGTTTTGATGATATAGCCATTGCTAGCTTGACTTTTCCACCACTTACTACCGTGAAACAAGACACCAAGCTAGCCGGTGAATTGTTAGTGTCAACTTTGCTAGAATTAATTAACGGTATACATGCCTCTACAACGCTAATTTCACCTGAGTTGGTTATTAGAAAATCTTGCGGTAGCTAATTCTATGGTAATTATCGCGGTGATACGGATATATTCTATGAAGGTAACCTACGCTACCTTCATTTATTCAGTACAGTTATTCTGCACTATCTTTTACAAAATAAACTGACAGTGCAGCAAGGATCATAGAAACACCGGCCAACATAATGATATAAATGGCTTGGTTATCAAATACTGCGGTTAATATCCAACCGGCGAAAATACCTGAAATAATTTGTGGTGCGGCAATAGTAAAGTTAAATATTCCCATGTAAACACCGGTTTGTTTCACCGGTAAAGATCCCGCTAAAATGGCATAAGGCATGGCTAAAATAGCTGCCCAAGCAATGCCTATACCCACCATAGGTAAAAATAATGATACCGCGCCTTGTGGCACTTCAATTTGAGTAATGCCTAAGTTAACCAACGTTAATTCAGGGTTTTGCATTAGCATAATACTTATAAAGCCAACACCACCGGCCAATAGTGATAATGAATAGGTTAACTTACGTCCTATTTTGTTGGCAATTTTTGCCATAAATAATGATGAAATTGCTGCGAAGAACATGTAAGCGGCGAAAATAATACCCACCCAATCACCTGCAGCGCCTTTAGCCTGAGCGATATGTTCAGGTATTACACCAACTGAGTCTAGATAAGCAGGGTCAAACCATTTGGCGTCTACGTCCCAAATATACTGGGCGATGGCTGGCATGGTATAAACCCACATGATGTATAGGGCAAACCAAGAGAAAAATTGCACAATAGCTAATTGCTTCATGGTGGTGGGCATAGTTTTCATTAAACCAAAAAATCCGGTTAATTTTTCGCCCAGTGAACGTTTGTTATCTGTTACTTCTAATGTGGCTAAACCATTAGTGCCAGGTGCATATTCTTTGGTTCTCAATACAGTCCACGCCACTGATCCTAGCATAACTGAAGCGCCAATATAAAAAGCCCAAATAACGGATGGAGCAACCGTACCAGATTCTGCGGTATTTTCTAAGCCAATAACATTCGTTAATACGAAAGGTAAAATAGACCCTAAAACACCACCAATATTAATTAACAGTGATTGAATGGAGTAGCCAACATTACGCTGCTGTGCAGGTACCATATCAGAGACCAAGGCACGAAATGGTTGGAATGCTAAGTTAAAGGATGCATCCATCAATGCTAACATCATAGCACCGAAAAATAAGGGGGTAATAAAGCCTGCTAATGTTGCCGAGTTAGGCATTAATAACATACCAATAGCGGCGGCAAAACCGCCCGCTAAAATATAAGGATTTCGACGACCGACACGGTTCCATGTTTTATCGGATGCAGAGCCGACAAGTGGTTGGATAATTAAGCCCATAATGGGGGCAACTAACCAAAATAATGATAACGAATGCAAGTCTGCGCCTAAGTCAGACAATATCCTACTGGCATTAGCATTTTGCAAAGCAAAACCAAATTGCACGCCGAGAAAGCCGAAGCTAACATTCCAAATTTGCCAAAAACTAAGGCGAGGCTTTTGCTGATTGCTATTGGTCATTATTGTAGACTCTTATATTAACTTTAGAAAAAAAAGCCTAAAAAAATACGAAGAGTAATTATTTAGGCTTACTTTAATAACTCCAATATACGCATGATTACCTTTAACCGCTATCCACTGCATACGTATTCAGCGCTATGTTTGTCAATATTACTGTTGTTGTAATATATAAGCCGCAGCACCAAGTAAACCTGGTTGCTCTTCAGTGATGATAAACGTTGGTATTCTTTGTGTTAAATGAGACAACCGTCCTTTAGCTTCAAAACGTTCTCTAAAGGCACTGTTTTTCATATAGTCAACAAAGCGAGGCACAATACCGCCGGCAATGTAAACACCGCTTTGACAGTTCATGGTTAAGGCTAAATTACCGGCAAAACTACCAAGTATTTTGCAAAATTGTGACAGTGCTTGTTGGCAAATAGCACATGAACCGGCTAAGGCTTGTGTGCTTATTTCTGCAGCAGAAAGTTTATCGCCAGCATGATCATTAATAATGCATAATGCTTGGTATATTTGTACTAAACCAAAGCCTGAGAGTAATTGCTCGTATGATATTCTCGCTTTAATATTTTTTAATTGTTGTAAAATTTTAATGTCGAGATCATCAACAGCGGCAAAATCTGCATGCCCACCTTCGCCACTAAAACAATGCCATTGATTTACACCTGAAACAGATAGCGGAACTAAGTTAGCAACACCTAGCCCTGTGCCGGGGCCACATACCGCAATAGGTGCATTGGGGGTAACGTCACCGCCACCAATTTTGACTTTTTGTTCATCACTTAATAAAGGGATCGCCATAGCAATGGCAGTGTAATCATTAATCAACGTTAACGTATGTAAATTTAATTGCTCTTTCAATGAATGCTGCGAAAATTGCCAAGGTAAATTGGTCATTGAAATTATATCCGTGTCAACGGGGCAAGCAATGGCTAAACAGGCATTAATTTTGGTGCCTTTTAGTTGCTTACTTTCAATATATAGCCCTATCACTTCCGCTAAACTAGCAAATTTTGCACATTGATAGGTTTCGATGTCGGTGAATTTGCTTTCACATTGGCCATTCGCTAACGCTAAACGAATATTGGTGCCGCCGATATCAGCAATTAAATTAACGGTTTTTTTGTCGCTTGTGTTCATAGTGTCGTTACTACCTCATTATTTAACATTCAGGGTTAACTGTTCTTAAAAAATAAAAACAGAATACAAGGTTATTACTGGCTTGACCATGGCTATTTTACCTGACGCTAAATTGTAAGGTTTCATCAATACTTTCATTTGTTTTTATATTTTTACTGAATACTTAGAGTTAATGGCTGATGTTGCCATAAAAACTTTATTGTTAACGTTTGGTGTTTTTTATCCCAAAGAGCATTATCCGCTTGCTTGTTATTTACGTTGATGGTTTTTGGTTGTTTTTCCCAATGATGGATAACTAAAGACATTTCTCTTTGTTTAGGCATTGTTGGATAACCTTTGCCGCTATGTGCCAGTATTATTGCTAGTTTGTCTTGGTTTTGAGCAGCATTAAAGGTTAATAGCTCAAATAAACCCTTTTCATTGGCTTGATAGGTTTTACCATCATCTTCATACATTTGTCCTTGAGCGGTGTTAACCGATTTGTCGGCATAGTAGTGCAAGGTAAGTTTGCTGCTGTCGTAATGTTGCGTTGATTGAATATCGTCAATCATAGGGATAAAAGATCCCGCTCTAACTAATACCGGTAACGTTTCAAGAGTCACAGGAATATCAACGGTTTGCTTACCTTCATAAGCTTTACCGGTGAAATAATCAAACCAAACACCTTTGGGTAAGGTTACGGGTACTGAGTTAACACCGGCATCAACAATAGGCGTTACTAAAAAAGCATCACCCCATAAATAGCTTTTTGTATTATTTTGTAAATTTAAGGTGTTTTTCGGTTCGTTTTCACCTTCATACTCGAAGAAAAGTGGTCGCATTAACGGCATGCCTGTGGTGCTGTTTTGATACGCTAAACTGTAGTTGTAAGGGAGTAAGTTGTATCTTAATTTAATGAAGTTACGTAAAATATTTTGTGTTTCATCATCATGATAAATAATTTCAGCAGCAAACTTGTCTTGTGCATGCGGTCGGTAAATTGGTTGGAAAACGCCATATTGTAGCCAACGAATATACAGTTCTTTGTCAAAGGTATCGCCCACCACAAAACCGCCTAAATCACTATGAGTGTAAGCCATGCCAAGTAAACTCATTTGTAAGCTTAGCTCTACTTGAGGTTTTAAACCGCCCCATGTTTGGCTGACATCGCCTGTCCATGGGATCATGCCATAACGTTGTGAACCGGCAAATCCTGAGCGCATTAAAATGAAAGGTCGTTGCTCTGGATTTAACGCTAGCTGATGATTAAAAATATTTTTTGCCCATTGGTGTCCATAAACATTATGCACTGCGTCAGCATTTACTTGAGTGCCATCATCTAAAGTATGTAATAAATCACTTGGATGAACTTCAGGCTCGCCTAAATCTCCCCACCAACCGGTAACACCTTGTTGAGATAGTTTTTGATAGGTTTTATTGAACCAGTCGCTACCTTGTTTGCTAAACACATCAACTAAAGCGGTATTACCAAAATAAAAATCGTATGTTTTTACCTTTCCATCTTTTGTTTTACCTAAGGCTTCACTGTGTTGAGCATCTTGGTATGTTTTTGAATTGGTTAGTATAAAGGGCTCGGTAATGAGTATGGTGTTAACGCCTTGCGCTTTGATATCTTCAATCATTTTTGTGGGTGTTGGAAAGGCTTCTTTATCCCAAGCTAAATTCCCCATATGTCCTTGTATGTCCTTACCAAACCAATAAAGATCGATAATTAAAGCATCAAGGGGAAAATCTAACTCAATAAATTTATTTACCGTGCTACGTACTTCTTGCTCTGTTCGATAACCAAAACGTGAAGCATAGTTACCAAAAGCCCAGCGAGGAGGCAATGGCTGCTTACCGGTAATATCGACATAATTATGAATAAGTTCAGGATAGGTATCACCAGAGAATATAAGGTAAGAGGTTCGACCCGCAACGGCTTCAAATTGCATAATGTTTTTTTCAGTTTTACCTAAATCCATCCACCCTTTAGCGGAGTTATCAAATAACAGAATATACTTATTACTAGACATGACGGCAGGAATGCCAAAATTCATTTGATTTGATTTTGTTGTGTAAGCGTAGTGCGCGCGGTTATATAAAGGCATACGATGACCACGTCTGTCCATACCTAATACTCTTTCACCGCCGCCAAGCAGTTTTTCATTTGAAGCTAAAGAAAACCGAAATCCTAGCACTTGGCTTTGTTCAATATTTTTACCGATAAAAAACCCCGACTCTTCAGCAACTAATAATTGTTTGTTTTCACCTTTATTGTTGAAAAAAGAAAGTTTAAAAGGAGATTTTTCAATAACCACTTCTAGTTTTTCACCGGAAAAAACTAGTTTGGAGTTGTCATTAATTACCGAAAAACTGGCTTTTCTGCTACGTTCTTTTATTGAAAAAGAAGGTAAATGCTCAGTGCCTTTAGTAAAAGTACTTTCATATTGATAATGCACTTCGATAGCTTCATCACTATAAGCGGTTAATTTTACTTTGCCTAAGTCAGTCGTGATGACTAAAGCGTTGTTAGTTAATTTATGGCTTATATAGCTATTGGACACCCGATCATTTGTTTCAACATTTGCTTGAGCTGTTACCGATATAACCAGTGCGGTTATGGTTAATAGCGTAGCTATCGTGTTTTTCTTAAGTTTGGAGATAATAAAATGCAAAACAGACCTCATTTTTCATAGGGCTAATATGGCGGATATATATCTTACATATAGCTTGATAATTAGCATTAATAATACCGTTAATCATTGTTAAGCAGGTTTTGAATACGTATGCATAAGCATATTATTTATTGAACTTTAAATTTTTTTTGAATTATTTATGAAAAGGTCATTTTTCTATTTTTTATAATTGGCGTAGACAAAACAATGCCGTATTATTGCGCTTACAAAAAATTACATACGTATGCATGGCGCTTTTGTACAATAATCCCTTTGCATACGTATGTAATTTGTTGCCCTAATTGAATACATCGGCATAATCTAAATCATAAGTTTTTTACTCATTTTAGAATACATAGAAAATATACTTTGAAATAGCAATTCAGGTTTTCTAGAATCAATTTAATTATTGATTTAATTATTGATTTAATTATTGGTTTAATTATTAACTTAATAAAAAGAAAACATTTACTAACATATTGAGAGTTAGGCGTACTTATGGTTACTAAAAAAAACACCACACCGAAAGCTGCAAAATCAAGTGAAGTTGCAGTTAAACAGAGTTCTGCACTTAGTACAGCGGAACTAAAGAATCGTATTCAACATCATCTGCAATTTATTACCTTAGGTGAAAAACCGGATGAAAATAGTAAATCTGCCTATTGGAAAGCAACTTCTTTAGCGCTTAATGATATCGTTATTGCTAAGTTGCAAACGACTAAAAAGCGTCAATTTGATCAAGATAATAAAAGTGTTAACTACTTATCACTTGAATATTTAATGGGACGTTTGTTATCTAATAATTTGCATAATATAGGCTTATATAGCACTGCTGAAGAAACTTTGAAATCACTCGGTTTTGATTTGGCTGATTTATGTGAATATGGTCCAGATTTAGCACTAGGTAATGGCGGCTTAGGGCGTTTGGCAGCTTGCTTTTTAGATTCACTAGCAACGCTTGACTATGCTGCGATGGGTTATGGTATTCATTATCAACATGGTCTGTTTAAGCAAGCATTTGTTGATGGTCATCAAGTTGAAACGCCTGATATGTGGCGTGAATTTGGTAACCCATGGGAAGTTTGTCGTCCAGAATCTGCACAGTACATTCCACTTTATGGTCATGTCGAACAAGAAGCGCAAGCTGATGGTAGCGTGAAATCTGTATGGCAGGCCGGAAAAATTTTTAAAGGTGTGCCTTGGGATATTCCGATTGTTGGTTACAATAGCGACACGGTGAATACATTACGTTTATGGGAATGTCGTGCTGATAGCGCTTTTGATTGGGACAAGTTTAATCAAGGAGATTATTTACACGCGCTTGAACATCAGGTGCATGCTGAAAGTGTTTCTAAAGTGCTTTATCCAAATGATGACCACGAAGCGGGTCATGAATTACGTTTCATTCAACAGTATTTTTTCTGTGCTTGTTCAGTAAAAGATATTATTGCTCGTTTTGAAGCTAAACATGGTGCTTTAGCGCAAACGAAAAACTTAGCCTTATTTGCTAAAAAAGCATCTATTCAATTAAATGATACTCATCCAACTATCGCTATTTTAGAGTTTATGCGTATTTTGCTTGATGAACATGAAATAACATGGGATGACGCATGGGCATTAGCTCGAAAAGTATTTTCATACACTAACCATACCTTGTTACCTGAGGCTTTAGAAAAATGGTCAGTTTCTTTGTTTGTTAAAGTATTACCACGTCATTTAACCATTTTATATCGCATTAACGAAGCCTTTTTGAGTAATGAAGTATCAGTGAAATGGCCTAATGATGAAGGCATGCGTACACGTTTGTCTATTATTGAGGAAGGTGAACAACGCAAAGTAAGAATGGCGCATTTGTGTGTTGTTGCTTCTCATAAAGTGAATGGTGTTGCAAAAATACATTCAGAGCTAGTGAAGAAAGATTTATTCCCTGAATTTAATGAATTATGGCCGGAAAAATTAACCAACGTTACTAACGGTATTACGCCTCGTCGTTGGTTAAAAGCCTGTAATCCATTACTCTCTGATTTATTAAATAAAACCATTGATGATGATTGGGCAAAAAATTTATTCAGTTTGAAAAAACTGGTTGATTTTGCCGACAATGCTGACTTTCAACAAAAATTTATGGCGATTAAGCATCAAAACAAAATAGCGTTAACCGAAGAAATTAAAGAACTAACCGGTGTTATAGTTAGCCCAGATGCTATTTTTGATGTGCAGATAAAACGTTTACACGAATACAAACGTCAACATTTAAATCTTATTCATATTTTAGCTTTATATCGCCGTTTACTTGAAAATCCTGAATTAGATGTGCCAGCACGTGTGTTTATTTTTGGTGCAAAAGCGGCTCCGGGCTATAAGCTAGCGAAAGAAATTATTTATGCAACGAATAAAATTGCTGAAAAAATAAATAATGACAGTCGCATTCAAGATAAACTTAAAGTGGTATTTTTACCTAACTACCGTGTCAGTTTAGCTGAAAAAATTATTCCAGCAGCCGATGTTTCAGAGCAAATATCAACTGCAGGTAAAGAAGCTTCAGGCACGGGTAATATGAAAATGGCACTTAATGGTGCTATTACTATGGGTACTTTAGATGGTGCTAACATAGAAATTGCCGAAGAAGTGGGCGCTGAAAATATTTTTATTTTTGGTTTGACCGTTGATGAGGTTAAAGCTTTCGACAATCACGGTTATAATCCATATTATTATTATAAAACGAACAGTGAATTAAAAGCTTGTTTAGATTGGCTAGATACGGATTATTTCACCCCTGGACACCCAGGTGAGTTAGCTTCAGTGAAGCACAGCTTCCTAGAAGGGGGTGATCCGTATAAAGTATTGGCTGATTTCCAACCTTATTCTGATGCACATCAAGCATTAGGAAAGGCGTATCAAGATAAAAAACAGTGGGCGCATATGGCGATTATAAATACGGCCATGATGGGCACATTTAACTCAGATAGATCAATGGAAGATTACGTTGAGAATATCTGGCATTTAACTAAAGGATAACGATCGCATGGTAAAAAATAGTATGAGTGATAAAACGGCTTTATTAGCTAAAACTGACATTAAGCAGTCTGACATTGATGCAATTGTAGATGCACATCATGGTACTGCTCATACTATTTTAGGTTTGCACGCACTTACTAGCACTGGAGTGTTAGTTATTAGTGTTTTTAATCCAAACGCAGAGCATATATCCATAGTGACAAAAGCGTCAGGTAAAGTGGAATCTAAAACCTTAGCTTCATTGACAAAAGTGCATGAAGCAGGTTTTTTTATCGCTAAACTTCGACGTAAAAATCACTTTAGTTATCAACTTAACATTACTATTGATGGTCAAGAACGCTTAGTTGATGATGCCTTTTCTTTTTCACCTACGTTGGGGGAAATTGATATTCATTTATTAAATGAAGGCAATCATCAAAAACCTTATCAAAAACTGGGTGCTCATCAAATGATTCATCAAGGGGTTAATGGTGTTTCTTTTACGCTTTGGGCGCCTAATGCTGGTTCTGTCTCTGTGATTGGTGATTTTAACCAATGGGATGGACGTGTGCATCCCATGGATAATATTGTTCATCATGGTCAACGTTGTGGATATTGGAATATATTTATTCCCAGTGTGTGTGCCAAAAGTTTATATAAGTTTGAATTGAAAGATCAGGCGGGTAATGCATTACCCTATAAGTCAGATCCTTATAATGCTCAAGCGCAATACAGACCTGATACAGCCTCAGTTGTTGATAGTAATAACGTTTATGATTGGCAAGATAAAAACTGGATGGAGCAACGTGCTCAACGTAATGCTCGCAATGCAGCCATGAGTATTTATGAAGTACATTTAGGCTCATGGCGTAAAGATGAACATAATAACTATCTTAATTATCGAGATATTGCTGATAAATTAATTCCTTACGTTATTGATATGGGTTTTACTCACTTACAACTAATGCCAGTGAGTGAATTTCCTTTTGATGGTTCGTGGGGTTATCAACCGGTAGGTTTATTTGCACCAACGGCACGTTTTGGCAGCAGAGAAGATTTTCAGTATTTTGTGGCGGCTTGTCATCGCGCTAATATTGGTTTGTTAATTGATTGGGTTCCAGGGCACTTTCCCAGTGACGCTCATGGTCTTGCCCAATTTGACGGCACACATTTGTATGAACATGAAGATAAACGTTTAGGCTTTCACCCTGATTGGAATACCTTAATTTATAACTATGGTCGCACCGAAGTCGCTAACTTTTTACGCGCTAGCGCATTACATTGGTTAGACACATACCATGTTGACGGTATACGTGTAGATGCTGTTGCTTCTATGCTTTACCTTGATTACAGCCGTAAGGAAGGGGAATGGTTCCCTAATATTCATGGCGGACGAGAAAACTTAGAAGCGGTTGCTTTTTTGCAACGTTTCAATGAAGAACTGTATAGTCAATATCCGGGTACATTTTCTGTTGCCGAAGAATCAACGTCTTGGCCGGGCGTTTCTAGACCTACAGACGCGGGTGGTTTAGGGTTTGGTTATAAATGGAACATGGGTTGGATGAATGACAGTCTTGAGTACATGAGCGAAGATCCTATTAATAAAAAATATCATCACGATAAATTAAGCTTTAGCATGGTTTATGCTTTTGATGAGAATTTTATTTTACCCTTAAGTCATGATGAAGTAGTGCATGGTAAAGGCTCCATTTTAGACCGTATGCCCGGTGATACTTGGCAAAAATTTGCTAATTTACGTGCTTATTATGGTTTTATGTGGGCACACCCGGGTAAAAAATTACTCTTTATGGGCTGTGAATTTGCCCAAGGTCGAGAGTGGGATAATGATAATCAACTTGACTGGTACCAGTTAGACAACCCTTGGCATAGCGGCGTGCAGCGTTTAGTTAAAGACTTAAACAGTGTGTATACGAATACACCTGCTTTATATGAAAAAGATTGCGAGCATGACGGATTTACATGGTTAGAGCTCGATAATAGTGATCACTCTATTTATAGTTTTGTGCGTTATGGTGAGGATAGACATAACCCTGTCATTGTTATTTGTAATTTTACTCCACAATGTCATCAAGATTACCTTGTTGGTGTACCTGTTTCAGGTTTTTATCAAGAAATTCTTAATTCAGATGCTGAAATTTATGGTGGTAGTAATCAAGGTAACTTAGGTGGCGTTGCTAGCACTCATTGTACTGAGGGTTTGTTCCAAGGGCAAAATCAATTCATTAATATTACTGTACCGCCGTTAAGTACCGTTATTTTTTCATTAGCGTGGGAGAATGACTAAATGAGCAACGCAAAGTCCAATAGTAAAAATAATAATCCGTCAAATAATCATCAACTTAATAACAAGCCCAGTGATGAAGTTAAGCAAGTGATTGAGTCAGAACAAGTGAAAGTAGCTTGTAAGCAGTATCAAGTAGGGGCAGGGCGTGCATACCCTCTGGGTGCTACAGTGCAAGAGCAAGGCGTAAACTTTGCCATTTTTTCTGCTAATGCTGAAAAAGTTGTGCTTTGTATTTTTGATGCCAGCGGTAAAAATGAAATTCAGCGTATTAGTTTGCCCGAATATACCGATGAAGTTTGGCATGGCTTTATAGAAGATCTACCGGTGGGCACGTTATATGGCTACCGAGTTTATGGACCTTTTGCTCCACATGAAGGTCATCGTTTTAATGCGCATAAATTATTAATTGATCCCTATGCGAAAAAACTTGCTGGTGAATTTATTACCTCAAGTACCCATTATGGCTATGATGAAAACAGTCCTGAGCCTGATTTAACGCTAGATATTCGGGATAATGCTAACTATTTACCCAAAGGTGTTGTAGTTGAAACGCTTGAGCCTTGTACCTCTCACCTTGAAATGCGTCATCGAGATACCATTCTTTATGAATTACATGTCAAAGGGTTTACGAAGCAAAACCCGGATGTTCCTGTGGAACTACAAGGAACTTTTGCCGGATTATCACACCCAAGTGTTTGCCAATATTTAAAAACGTTAGGGATCACTAGCGTTGAACTTTTACCTGTGCAGGGTTTTCTTGATGAAGCTTTTGTCATTGGCAAAGGGCTTACTAATTACTGGGGTTATAACAGTATTGCATTTTTTGTCCCTCAGCCTCGGTATTGTCATTCCGGTGAGTTAAGTGAATTTAGAGAAATGGTTGAAAACTTTCATCAAGTGGGTATCGAAGTAATACTTGATGTTGTCTACAATCATACGGCTGAAGGCAATGAACTTGGGCCAACATTAAGCTTTAAAGGTATTGATAACGCAAGTTACTACCGCTTATCTCCAGAAGATAAACGCTATTACATGAATTATTCCGGCTGTGGTAATACAGTTAATATTCAACACCCACGTGTATTACAGCTTGTTGCTGACAGTTTACGTTATTGGGTTGAAGTTATGGGGGTTGATGGCTTTCGTTTTGATTTAGCACCAGTGTTAGGTCGTGAAAATCCTCATTTTAATCCTAATAATAATTTTTTTACCACCTTAAAGCAGGATCCTGTTTTAGCCAAAGTGAAATTAATTGCCGAGCCATGGGATATTGGCGATGGTGGTTATCAGTTAGGTAGGTTTCCTAATGACTGGTCTGAGTGGAATGATAGATTTCGGGACACTTGCCGCCGTTTTTGGCGTGGTGATGAAGGCATGGCGCCTGAATTTGCGGCGCGTTTACATGGCTCTAGTGATATATTTGAGCAGCCAAGTCGCCGACCGAGTGCTAGCGTTAATTTTATCACTTCCCACGATGGCTTTACCTTGCATGATTTAGTTAGTTTCGACACCCCAAATAATAACTCCAATGGCGAAAACAATAAAGATGGTCACAGTAGTAACTTTAGTCGTAATTTTGGTGTTGAAGGCGAAACTGATAACGTACTTATTCAACAGTTAAGGCAACGTCAAAAACGTAACTTATTGACCACGCTCTTTGTTTCGCAGGGTACTCCTATGCTATTAGCCGGCGATGAAATGGCGAATAGTCAAGAGGGAAACAATAATGCTTATTGTCAAGATAATGAAATATCGTGGCTTAAATGGGATAACGAAAATGCAATGGCAGAGCGCGAATTTGTTAAACAATTAATTACTTTGCGTAAACAGCATCCGTTACTGAACCGAACGAATTATCAGCATGGTAAAACCGTTTCAAAGAAAACGGATTTAGCTGATATTAGTTGGTTAAATTGTCGAGGTGAGCCGATGGCAGACAGTGATTGGCATGACCGCTCAATAAAATGTGTTTCTATGTTGCTAGCGAATTCTGGCAGTGAAAAGCTGGTTGATTTGCAGGACAAAAAAAGACAATGTAGCGATGATGCCTTATTAATTATTTTTAATGCTCATCATAGCGATATTGACTATGCCTTACCTAAATTAGATGGCTATTGGCGCACCTTAGTTAATACCGCATCAACTAACACCACGTTAGCTGATTCAAAAATATCTAAAATAGAAAAAAATATATGTTTATTCACGGTGAATGCTGTTGCTCATAGCTGCGTAGTGTTGAGTTTTACTCAGGGTAGCTTGCGCCAAAAAAGCAGAGAAAAAAGTAGCTTATTGACAGAGCCGGAATAAAATTTTAGTCAACTAAAAGTTAGTGGCTTACCTAAGTAAGCCAAGAAAATAGAGAGTAATAAATGTCTTTACAACAGGTAAGTGCACAATTAACCGAACAACTCGCTGAACTGGTTGGTTTTCACAAAAGCTATACCGATAGCTATGGAAATCTAGTTTTTCCTAAGGATGAGGCTAGGCAGTCTTTGCTGCTAGCTATGGGGTATGATTTATCGAGTGATGATGCACTAAATTCGCAAATTATTCAATTAAATGAACAACCTTGGCGAAATATATTGCCGCCAGCACATATTGCTAAGAGTGAAGAAAGTGAACATATTATTGTCGTTAGCTTAAATGTTGGCGTTAGTGAGTTCATTGCTTGGTCAATCACAACAGAAGCTAATGAAACTTTATCCGGTGATATTGCCATTAGTAGCTTAGCAATGCTTAAGCAAACAAACTTAGCCGGTGATCAGTTTGCGAAATATCAATTCCCTTTACCCGCTTTAGCGCAAGGGTATCATCAATTAACGGTAACGTATGGCAGTCAAACAGCAAGTTGTCCGTTAATTTTTGCCCCTAAAACTTGTTATAGCCCTCAAGAAGCGTCTAATGATAAAATGTGGGGTTATGCCGCACAATTATATTCTTTGCGTAGTGATAATAACTGGGGAGCAGGTGATTTTGGTGATTTATTAACTTTGGTTAAAAAATCAGCCAGTCAAGGGGTTTCGGCTATTGGCTTAAATCCTCTACATCCTTTGTATCAAAACAATCCTGCGCATCGTAGCCCCTATTCGCCAACCAGTCGTTGCTTTCTTAATAGTATTTATATTGATGTCACTAAAACGCCAAATTTTTCAACGTGTAAAATGGCGCAAAAACGTTTTAACAGTGATGAATTTCAAGCGAAATTGAAATTTGCTAAAGAAGTTGAGCTGATTGATTACCCAGCAGTTGCAGATGTTAAATTTCAAATTTTAGAATTATTATTTAACGATTTTATTGCTACCGGTAAGAAAAAATTATCTACAGAGCAAACTGAATTTAGTGATTTTAAAAAATCTCAAGGTGATGATTTACTTTATTTAACCACTTTTGATGCCTTATATGAGCATTTTAGAATCTTAGACGCCAATGTTTATGGTTGGAAAATGTGGCCAGAAGCTTATCAACAATGCGACAGTAAAGAAGTTAAAGCGTTTCAACAGAGCCATGCTGAGCGTATAGACTATTTTGCATTTTTACAGTGGTTAGCTCATCGCCAATTAAGCAATGTGGCGAAAGCGGCGAAAACTAATGGCATGCCTGTTGGCTTATACCTCGATTTAGCCGTAGGTTGTGATGGCTCTGGTGTGGATGTTTGGTGTGACAAAGAAGTTTATGTGTCGGGTGCTGCGGTTGGCGCACCACCTGATGCCATGAATACCTTAGGACAAGATTGGGGGTTAACGCCAATTAATCCTGTTGCATTACAGCAACAAGGTTATTTACCACTTGTTAAAGCGTTACGCAGTAATATGCAGTATGCAGGCGCGTTACGGATTGATCACATTTTAGGATTAATGCGTCAATACTGGGTAGCTCCGGGCATGGCAGCCGATGAAGGTGTTTATATTACTTTCCCGTTGGCAGATATTTTGCGCATTATTGCCTTAGAATCTCGTCGTGAGCAATGTGTGGTAATAGGCGAAGATTTAGGTACAGTACCTGATGGTTTTGGCGAAATAATGGCCGCTGCAGGCTTGCTTTCTTATAAAGTGCTATTCTTCGAGCGTTGGGATTCTGGCTTTTTTATGCGTCCTGAACTTTATCCTGCGCAATCTATGGTTACTGTATCAACGCATGATTTACCCACATTAACAGGTTGGTGGACAGGTAAAGATTTAGAGTGGCGTCAAACGCTTGGTTTATATCCAAGCGAAAAAATGGGGCAACAAGAACGTAGTAGCCGCATTGAAGATCGTAATTTGTTAGTGTCAGCATTAGATGATCTTAATGTCATTGATATGGCTAATGCGCCACAACAAGTACCGGCCAAAATGAACACCGAATTATCTATTGCGGTGCAAAAGTACATGGCACAAGCGCCAAGTCATATTCAACTTATTCCATTAGAAGATGCGTTAGAAGTTGTAGAGCAGGTGAATATTCCAGGAACGGTTGATGAACATCCCAATTGGCGTCAAAAATTACCTGTCACCATGGAGGACTTTTGGCAAACGGATTCTGTTAAAGCCATTTCTAAAGCAATGCAACAAGCACGACCAAGAAGTTAGTATTGGTTTTTAGCTAGCATCTTCAAGAGGAACGGGTATATAAGGTGAATTTATAGGCTATAAGTTGTTTCAGCTTATAGCTTTTTCTTTAAGTAAAAAACAAAAAAGAGCATAAATACGATGAAGAATTTTTTACACAAGGTTACCTCGCTAAGTCTCGCTTTATGTTTAACGGCTAGCTTTTCAATGGTTGCTGATGATGCGGTAACAAAAAAAACAAACTCGGCTAGTACCTTATTGCCTTATTCGTCACGCTCTATTCAAGAGGAAGTCTTTTACTTTGTTTTACCGGATCGTTTTTATAATGGTGATAAAAGTAATGATATGGGTGCATCTGCACAGGATAAAAAACGTGCTTTATCTCATGGAGGGTTTGATAAAAAGAGTGATGGCATGTATCACGGTGGTGATTTAGCTGGCTTAACGCAAAAATTACCTTATCTTGACAATATGGGAATTACCGCTATTTGGTTAACACCGTTATTACGTAACCAAGCGGTGCAAGGAGATAGCGCGGGTTATCATGGTTATTGGATTTTAGATTTTACTGAAATTGACCCACACCTTGGTACTAATGCCGATCTTAAATACTTTATAGCGCAAGCTCATCAACGTAATATTAAAGTATTTTTTGATATCATTACTAACCACACCGCAGACGTTATTAAGTATAAAGAATGTCATAGTGAAGATGGTTTAACTTGGTTACATAAACGTGGCTCTTGTTTGTTTAAATCAATGGAACAATTAACCAAAGGCGATACTTACACGCCTTTTATTCCAACAGGAAATAATGCATTAAAAGTGCCTGATTGGTTGAATGATGCTAAATACTATCATAATCAAGGTGATTCTAATTGGTCCGGAGAGAGTTCAGTTAGAGGTGATTTTTCCGGCTTAGATGATACCAATACAAATGATGAAAAAGTGGTTACCGGTATGATCGATATTTATAAAGCGATTATTGATGAGTTTAAACCCGATGGTTTTCGTATTGATACGGTAAAACATGTTAATTTGGAATTTTGGCAGCAATTTGCACCGGCTTTAGTTGAGCATGCGAAAACACAAGGTATCGCCAATTTCTTCATGTTTGGTGAGGTTTATAGCGCTGATCCTGCGGTATTAAGTGAATATACTACAACCGGTAAAATGCAATCGGTATTAGATTTTGGCTTTCAATCGGCAGTACAACAAGCGGTAGTAGAACAGCAAGGTACAGAGGTGTTAGCGAAACTCTTTGCTCAAGATGATCTCTATCAAGTTGATGAAAATAAAGGTAACAACAAACGCGCTAATCAATTAATTAATTTTACCGGTAATCATGATATGGGACGCCTTGCTTATGCTTTAAGCCAAAGCAAACATAACTATAGTGAAACAGAGCAAAGTCAGCGCAACTTATTAGCGCAAGCCATGATGTACTTTGTTCGAGGAGTTCCTGTGGTTTATTATGGCGATGAACAAGGCTTTGTTGGTGATGGCGGAGACAAAGCTTCTCGCCAAGATATGATGCCATCATTTGTTGACAGTTATAATGATGATGATTTGATCGCCACTGACAAAACTACTGCAGATGATAACTTTGATAGCAAGCATTTGTTTTATCAAGCATTGGCAGGTTACGCGAAACTTTATCAGCAATACCCGGCCTTGCGTTATGGTTCGCAACAAACCTTGTATTCACAAGATAAAGCCGGACTATTTGCTATCACACGTCAATACCAAAAAACTATACTAATGGTGGTATTTAACACGTCAGCAAAAGCACAAAGTATGTTATCAGTAAGCGAAATAAAACAGGGCAAGTTACTTTATCAATCAGCAAAAGCAGATAAGGCAGGGCAAATAGCACCGTTAAGTTTTGCTATTTATCAACTGAAATAGCGCCTCTATTGTTTGCATTGATAGAATTACTTGTGTAGATAGTATTGCTGAAAGAATGATATAAGAAAAAGCGACAAGACTCATGAGGAGAGCTTGTCGCTTTTTTTGTGCGTAAAGTGTGCACTACATTAGGTAATACCAAATTGATTAAGTT
>JAOPTQ010000012.1:0-53916 GCA_051531915.1 Colwellia sp.
TTAGTTCACCGATAATTGCTGGGAAAACATAGGCTAATTTTACCTTTGAATAGTAATCGAATATAGTAAAATTTTTTGTAATTACGCTGTTAGCTTAATACAAAATCTTATCAACTTTGCCTTTATTGGTTGATTCAACTTTTAAAACATTATTTATATCTTGCCAAGCTTTCACTTTGCCACCAATATTGATTAGTTTAAAACCTGCCGGTGAACCTTTGCCAGTATCAAGTGCATTAATCGGTAAAAAATCAGATAAAAAATTAAGTAATTGTAAATAGCTGTTATCGTCGCTGACATCAATGGTTAGCAAGTCTTGTTCGCGATGGTTGAAGTATTCATAAATACCCTGTTGGTGACGCTGATAACAGCCGCGTAAAAAATCATCTTGTTCGATATTTTCTTGGGTTAACGGCGAAAACACCTCTGTATAACATCGTTTTAATATTGGGTTAAAACCACCATCACTGCGTAATAAATTAACGTTCATACGTTTTAGTAATTGTTTAATTGAAGGTATCCACAATTGTTCATCACGCATTAAATAAATAAATTTACTGTTAGGAAAATTTTTATCCAGTTGTTGATAATCACAAAATATAGGCGTATCTGCGATAACTTGTGCTTGCTCGAAAGCATTTTGAGTATAGGCATTGTGGGCGGTTTTTAAGCCAAGCTCTAACATTGCTAAACAAACACTGGTGGTAGCAGTTCTAGGTAAACCAATAATAAATATTTTGTTGTAAGACACTGTTAAACTCGTGACCATTAAAAAAATAATTATATCAAACTTGCCATTGACAGTGATCAATAAATATTTACTTGATTCAACCATACTGAAATTAACATCGTTAAAGTAACGAATAAATAACTTATTATTTTATACTTATGGCTAATAGAAACCGAACGCATTAAGTGGTTTACTATAAATAATAGTTCTATCGACTTAATGAAAATTCAATTAGATCAATAGATCAACAATCAGGAGATTTTATGTCTTTTAAATACAAAAAACATAGCAACGTTAATTGGAGCAAATATCTCAAATCTGGCGACAGAATTTTCATCGGTTCAAATGCGGCGGTTCCAAATGCTTTAGTTGATAACTTAATAGAAAACAGTGCCACATTACATGATATTGAAGTGGTGCATATTTTAACGTTATCAGACAATGTATGGGTTGAACCGCAACATAATCATTTATTTAAGGTCAATGCTTTCTTTATTGGCGCTAAAAATATTCGTGATGCAATCGCAGAAGGCCGTGCTGATTATACGCCATGTTTTCTTTCTGATATACCGCGATTATTTAGTGAAAATATTTTACCACTTGACGTTGCCTTAATCATGGTTAGCCCGCCTGATGAATATGGTTATTGCTCTCTTGGCGTGAGTGTTGATGTTGTTGCTGCCGCAGTAAAATCGGCCAAATATGTTGTCGCGCAAATAAACCCTAAAATGCCGTGTACCAATGGTCATACGTTTGTTCATATGAATCAAATACATTCATGGCTAAATGTTGATCAACGTTTGCCTGAGCTTCCCCCTGCAATTCCTGACCAACAAACTGAGCAAATAGGTCAATATGTGGCAATGTTAATAGAAGATGGCGCAACCTTACAAGTGGGCATAGGGAAAATTCCCGATGCGGTATTGCGCTATTTAGCACACCACAAAGATTTAGGTGTTCATAGTGAAATGATGTCTGATGGTATCCTTGATTTAATGTTAAGCGGTGTTATTAATAACCGTAAAAAAACCTTTCACAAAGGTAAAAGTATAGTTTCTTTTTGTATTGGTTCTAAACGACTTTATGATTTTGTTGACGGTAATCCACATATTGAATTTTACCCTTCTGAACATACTAATTCACCGGTTAATATTGCCAAAAATGACAACATGGTATCCATTAATAGTGCTATTGAGGTCGATTTAACCGGTCAGGTTGTTTCTGACTCTATTGGCTATCAATTCTATAGCGGCATTGGTGGGCAAGTCGACTTTATTCGTGGTGCGGCATTAAGCAAAGGCGGTAAACCTATTATTGCCCTCCCCTCAACCACTAAAGACGGAAAAATATCGCGTATTGTTGCTCATATTACCGAAGGCGGAGGCGTAGTCACTTCACGGGGACATGTAGCTTTTGTCGTCACTGAGTTTGGTATTGCTTTTTTACATGGTAAAAGTATTAGAGAGCGCGCGTTAGAATTAATTAGAATTGCGCATCCAAAATTTAGACCGCAGCTGCTTGCTGATGTGCGTAAACATTATTGGGTGCCTGAATATCAAGAGAGTTCGCCAAGCTCAGTACCCGAGCTTGGGTCTGTTGAACTGAAGCCATTCACTTTTGCTGAAACTAAATATACGCTTAGAGCATTAGCACCTGCCGATGAACGCAAACTGCAAGAATTTTTTTATTCACATAATAAAGAAACCTTAATGATGCGTTATAACCATCATGTAACCCAAATGACTCGTGAAAAATCTTGCAACTTAGTGAGTGTTAATCAACATGTAGATTTAGCCCTTTGTTTTACTAAAAGAAATTCTTTAGGCGAATCCATTCAAGCCGTTGCTCGATATTATTTTATTGAAAGTATGAATAGTGGCGAAGTCGCTTTTGTTATTAGAGAAACGCTCAGAGGACAAGGTATGGCAAGAACGTTACTGGGTGAAATGATTGCTATTGCAAAAAAACGTGGTTTAGAAAGTTTGGTGGCTTGTGTGCGTAATGACAATACGCCTATGTTAAAAGTTTTTGAAAAGGCAGGGTTTATTCGCCAACCTAGTGAAGACTTTGATGAAGTAAGTTTAAAGCTTGCCCTGAACTAATACCTTAGAAAAATGACCTAGACAAAGATAAGAGAAACTTATGACCGTAGGAATAATTGGCCACTATAAGTGTGGTGATCATAATATGGGTGATCATCACCCTGAAAATGCAAAACGCTTAACCGCTATTTCTGATCAATTGATCCGCAGTGGTCTTGATTATGTTGTTAGGCAATTTGATGCAAAACCAATTGAACCTAGCTTAATAGCGCTAGCGCATGACAAAAAATATATTGATTTCATTTTTGATAATGCACCCAGTGAAGGAACCTTTAACATTGATGACGATACCGTCATGATGCCAGCGACGTTGCCTGCAGCTTTGCTGTCTGCCGGCGCAGCCATTGATGCGGTTGATTTGATTATGGATGGAACATTAACGGCTGCATTTTGCGCGACTCGACCGCCAGGACATCATGCTGAGCACAATAAAAGCATGGGCTTTTGCTTTTTTAATAATATTGCTATTGCGGCAGCTTATGCCAAAGAAAAGTATAATTTGCAACGTGTCGCCATTGTTGATTTTGACGTTCATCACGGTAATGGCACTGAAGATATCGTTAAAAACAAGTTCAAAGATCAGTCTAATTTTTTATTTTGCTCAACGTATCAATACCCTTTTTATCCTTTTGAAATGCAAGAAAGTAATACGCCACCTATTATTAATACACCACTACCGGCAACAACTAAAGGTGAAGGATTTCGTCAGGCTATTATTGATAATTGGTTACCTGCTTTACATAAATTCAAGCCTGAGATAATTTTAATTTCGGCGGGCTTCGACGCGCATATTGAAGATGAAATGTCACAAGTCAGTTTAACAGAAGACGATTATCGTTGGATTACAGACGAGCTTAAAAAACTTGCCAATGAATATTCACAAGGTCGCATTGTTTCGGTATTAGAGGGTGGTTATGCTCATGGCGCACTAGGACGAAGTGTTGTTGCGCATATTAATGGTTTAATTGGTAATTAATGTTTGCGATATCGAAGAAGAACATCACTTTATCTCGACTAATATCCGCTCAATGTTGATGTCATTTAATTGCGTGATACGAAACAACTCGATTCCTTCCACGAGATTTTGCCTCATATAAAGCTTCATCAGCAGATTCTATGGTTTCAAATAAACTACCTTGTTTGGGAATTGAGCATACGCCAATACTTAACGTTATCATCTCATTATTCAGTGCGGGATGTTTAATTGCTGCAATTTTGCCGCGTATACTTTCGGCCAAACGGCAGGCTTCTTCATGATTGGTGTTTGGTAGCAAAATCAAAAACTCCTCACCTCCCCAACGTGCTGTTTTACCTTTTTTTTCAACAGAGCTTCTTAACGCATGAGAAATTCTCACTAAGACTAAATCGCCAGCATTATGTCCATAGCGATCATTAACTTTTTTGAATAGGTCAATATCAATCAGTAAAATGCTACTACTTACCTCTAAAAGCTGATTATTACTGAGATTTTCATATATTCTTTTTAATCCATGACGGTTTAATAACCCTGTAAGTTGATCTTGTTCTGATATTTTTTGATAGGTATCAGCGTCTTTTTTTAATTTTTTTGTGTATCGTATAAGTAATAGATGGCGTGTTATTCCGGTGATGAGCAAAAGTGCAACCCAAGAAAATACAATACCAAGATACCATTGTTCTGCGCTTACCCAATCGCCTATAAAGGTAATTTTGTTAACTTTAACAGTATGCAAACCCAACGCAGTTGGGTAAACGATATCAATACCAAAAATTATCACTTGATTTCGCGAGTGTATTGAATGCTCTCGTGGCACATTAAATTCATTTAACCACCATTCGGCGACATTGAACTCATCAAGTCGTATACTAAATGGAGCTTTCGCTTCTTCAGCATCAATAAAAACTCCCATATATTTTGCTGTTCTGGAAATGACGGGAATTTTAGGATTGGTAATACCTGGCACAAAATCATTCATATAAAGTCGTAGTTTTTCATTACCCCCAACATAATCAATATCAATGTTCATATGATGATAGCGGCTTAAATCTACGCCTTTTAAATTGTTCGCATGAAAATGAATATGAAAACCACAATACGGTGGATCTGTCTGATTCGACTTAATGATTTCACAGTGAAAATCTAAGGATTTTTCATCTAACCATCCGCTAGTGCTTGAACCACCGGAAATAATATCGGAATAAGTGAATGCAGCACCGTCTTGGTTAGGCACCCATTCCCAACGTCTTTCAGGTAATATGTCTCGAGAAAAAACGACAAAAACAGTTAAGATCGCAAGATAATAAAGTATGCGATTTAAGTGAGGCCTATGAGTCTTAGGCTGTGAATCTTTTTTATCTAACACCTTGTTAAAGTACCTTTATTAAAAGATGAACAATAGTAAAGCGTAAAAAGCATCCTTTTAGTTTTAATGAAGCTGCGTATTTTGATAATGAAAAATTCACTATCGTTAATAAGCGCTACCGTTTAGTTGAAGCTGAGGTTGACCACATTTATTTCAATAATCATTTAGAAACTGGCTTCAACTTCAAAAGTCATTATTTTTTTTGTAACAGGATGACTTAACGTTAACATTTGTGCATGTAAGTGTAAACGTTGAGGCTCTATATTACTGATATTACGAATATTATCGTTATTACCACCACCATTATCACCCTCATTATTTCCATATAAATCATCACCTAGAATAGGAATATTTAACCCCTTAGGATGAGCACAATGTATTCGTAATTGATGAGTACGTCCCGTTTCAGGATAAAGATATAGTTTGGTTTTTCCTGCTATATTGTCAATAACTTGCCACTGAGTTTTCGCCTGTTTTCCATGCTCATAACAAACCAACTGCCTAGGACGGTCGTTAAAATCACCGCGCAAAGGTAAATTAATTTCACCTTGTTTATCTAATATTAAGCTATCAATGTTTTTTTCTAAAAGGGCAACATAACGCTTTTTAATAGTACGATTAATAAACTGCTGCTGTAAATTTTTCTGTGCCCGCTTAGTTAATGCCAGCACCATCACACCTGAGGTTGACATATCTAGCCGATGCACAATAAGTGAACCTGTTGCTTGAGGAAATTGCTGTTTAATGCGTAAATACACTGAATCTTCTATATTTTTACCTGGCACTGATAAAAATTCACTCGGCTTATTCACTACAACAATATCATCATCTTGATAAACAATATCAAGTGATTTACCTAACGCAGGATTCACCAATAACGGGTTATCATCAATAACCATACCTTCAAGCATATGCGTTAAAATGGGCTGACACTTACCAGAGCATGCCCCATAATAATTTTTATGCTGACGTATTTCAGATTTAGGGACTTGCCCCCACCAAAATTCAGCCATTGCAAGCGGTTTCATCTTATGTTGAAAAGCATACTGCAACAATTTTGGCGCAGCACAATCGCCTGTACCGGCAGGTGGCATTGGAAAAGGAGTCTGTTGAAAAATTTCCATCAAATTTTTCTCCTTACCTTCACTATTTAATAAACGATATTGCTTAAATAATTTTTTTTGTAACCGAGTGGATAATTGCTTACGTTGTTTTTTAATCGCATTAATTGCATCCATTAAGCAAGCCAATTTTTGCTGAAGTTGGTCAATTAACTCCTGCCAATACTGTTTCAAATATCGCAGCTTATTTTTATCAAAAATACTTTCTTGTGCTAATTGCTTAAGGCTTTGTGCTAACGCATCCTCAATTAACTTATCTTTTGCTTGGCTGCGCTTACCTTTTCTTATTTGCCTATTAACAGCCATTTTAGCTCGATGTTGATCAAGCTGTTCATTTTGCTGTTGAAACATTGTGCTAAGTTCTTGCTGATATTGTCCAATTTGTGGGTTATCTATTAAGGTGTCAAGTTGTGCATTGAGTTTATTAATCACTAAGCTTTCTGCATTAAAAAAATTAGTTTGATCATTAATATTAACAATTGATGGTACAAAATTAAGTTTGTTGCTATGCCCTAGAAATTTCCCCGAAAAAGCACATAAGTAACCAATTTCCCCTTGCTCATTTTCGACTAAAAGCACACCAAGCATTTTACCCGTTTGCCTAAATGCTTCTGATAATTTATGATCTTGTACTAATTTTTGTTGCAGTTCTTCTGCAGCTAATAAACAAAGCGGGTGCGGATGATAACAAAAAGGGAAAGTAAAACGTATCGGTAAGGTGTAATCTTTTATGCTATTTTTAAAAGAGGTAAAACAAGTTTGTTGATTAATCATGACTTTCAAAAAAACCTATTTAATGGTTTATTCAACGTTAGTTAAGGTTTTTTGTTGGTGAAATAATTCAACAAAAGATTTAAAGTTAACTGGTCGACTAAACAAGTAACCTTGTACATAGTTACATGAATTTTTTGCAAGAAAATCTAATTGCTCTTGTGTTTCTACACCCTCGGCAATAACGCCTAAATTTAAGTTATGTGCCATAGCAATAACAGCCCGAACAATCGCTTTATCATTATCATCTTTAACAATATCTTTGATAAAAGATCGATCAATTTTTAAAAAATCCAAAGGTAATTTTTTTAGGTAAGCTAACGAACTATAACCAGTACCAAAATCATCAACAGAAACAGTCATACCAATTGCTCTCACTTTACTTAATAACAGATCAGTAACGGCATAATCATCAACAAGCACCCCTTCAGTCACTTCCAACTCAAGAAAACTAGGATCTATTTTATGGTTTTTCACACAGGAATATAGATAGGGAAATAAATTTTCATCCAACACTTGAGACGGAGAAAGGTTAAAAGAGACTTTAATTTTATAGCCGTTATCATACATTATTTTGGCTATTTTACAGGCGGTATTTAATACCCATTTACCAATAGTGATAATTAACTCACTTTTTTCAGCGAGTGGTATAAATTGTTCCGGACTGATTAACCCTTTATTAGGGTGATTCCAACGAATTAAAGCCTCAGCCTTAACAATCTTATTTTGTTCTAAATCTATAATAGGCTGTAAAAACAGCTCAAATTCATTGTTCTTTACTGCATTCTTCAATTCATGTTCCATTTCAAGGAGTTGAAAAGAAGCATCTTTTAGTGATTCTGAATAAAACTGTAAAGAATTATTTTTACCTTGTTTACCTTGTTTACCTTGCTTACCATTATAGGCACTCAAATCAACAAATTTCATCAACTCTTCAACACTTTGTGCATCATGCGGGAAGTTAGCAGCACCAATGCTAACACTGACATTAAAATGATCAGACCTGTTAGAATAAAAAGGTCTTTTGATACCGCTAATAATACGCTGTACTATTTTTTTACAAGCTGCTTGGCTATCAATATTAGCTAAAATAATAGCAAATTCGTCACCTCCAACCCTTGCAATATAATCAGATTTTTTTATGGTGTTCTTAATGCGTTCACCAAACTCTTTTAGTAGTTTATCGCCCTCACCATGCCCGTAAAACTCATTGTGTCGACGAAAATCATTAATATCAACATATAAGAGATAAAAAGGAATTTTGGAGATCATTTGTTTTTCAAGTGTTTGCCAAAATGATAAACGATTAGGCAAGTCTGTAAGCATGTCATGTAAAGCGAGTTGCTCATTACGCTGCACCAAATATTTAATATTGCTAATATCGTTGACAAAAACGATCCAGTTCCTGACTTCATTTAACTCATTAAGCACAGGATAAAGCGCTATTTTTAACCATTTCAAAGTGGCTGGTGGCGACATCCAACACAACTCACCCGCCCAACTAGATTTAGTTGACTGTATTCTGTCATATTCGGGCACTTGATTTTTTAATAAGCTAGTAATGATATTTATTGGGCTTATTGTTTGATTATCCGATAATTTTCCACATTGAAAGATATTTAATGCTGCTGAATTCTCTATTAGCATAGTGAAATTTTCATCGGTGATCACTACCGAAAATTCTGCATTTTCTATAGTTTTCACAAGAATGTTATTATTTCCTGACGGTTTTTTTAAAATATCCTGTAATCGTGCATGCAAATGCTCATTTTGTTCAAGTAAATTATCATTATGAAGTAACAGCTCCCGCGCAGATTGCATGGTATTTTGGCGAAATATAAACTCTTCTGACTGATTAGTTATCACTAATAAATTATAGTTTTCATGGCGGATCGCTATCGCTTCTAAATGTAACTCTGTTTTGTTTTTGGTCACTTCAGTCCAGAAACCAGAGCGAACTTTGCCATTTGTTTTATCATGCCATATCAGTCTTGCATCAAAGAAAAAATCGAACAAGAAAGGAGTTTCATCATCAATATTAAAAGTATGGTGATTATCAGACAGCGGAAACAACTCGCTAACCCATTCACTATTTCCTTCAACGAGTTTTACCGTATTTTTATCCATGTCAATAATTTCAAATACAACTTGATCCATCGCATTGAGAACATGATTAAGTAGCATATCCATACTAGCTAACCCTTAAATTGAGCATCAATTTGGTCATTGATAAAAACATTTTTTCTACTTGTTCTCCTGTTTTAGCACTGGTATTAAATTGTAAATCGAACAGTTTATGAAGTTTTTTAAATTCATCATCATTACACTGCCAACTCGCATTTAGATCGCTTTTATTCATCGCTAAAATTGCAGGGCAGTCAGTGACCTGACGGGCTAAAGTATTTATGTCAACACCTTCTTCTATTGATGTTTTACGCGTTTGATCGACCACAATGATATAGGCAGAAGCGCCGCGTAAATATTTTTTTTGAAAAACATTATAACGATCATTACCTTCAATATCCCACAACATTAGTTTGACTTGTTCATCATCAACACAAACAATTTTTTTATCTACTTTTACACCAATAGTGGTCAAGTATTTTTCATTAAAAACACCTTCAACAAATTGTTTTACCAAACTTGTTTTTCCAACACTAGATGCGCCTAATAAGCAGATTTTCTTTTGAATCAAAGCACTTTCCCCATTTTATTGGCGTACATTTACTTTGCCTACATATATGATGTTGAACATAACTTTACGCGAAGTATTTTCAACTTTTTTAATTTTTATGTGACCTAAACCAGTAACATACATTTGTTCTTTGTTTAACCCTAATTGATTTAAAGTATTGGCGGTATTTTCTGCTCGTCTATAACTCAAGTTCATATTGGTTTCTTTCATACCAGAGGCATCACTCGTTCCCATCACTAATAAACCCACAATAAGGTTGAGATCATCTGCTAACAGGTTTAACTGATAAACATAATGATAGAGCTGCTGTAGTATCATTTTCATTTCTGAGGTGATGACATCACTATTTGTGTCAAAATCAAGTTGCATTGATGATACACGGCCAACAAGATCATTAAATTGATTCTGTTTAACTAACTTACTATCAGCCAAAGCAGCAGACGAGGTTAGTTTTAATTGTTGGCTATTTAAATTATTATTTTCTTTAAATCCAACGATTAAAAGAGAGTTCAATAATTTTTCTTTTTTAATGATATCAATAGTGCCAAATATAAAAAGTGTATCAACCTTCCATTCACTTTTTATATTTGGGTAGTGAGCCAATATTTGCAGCGCACGAGTTTTTAGCAGCTCAGGCTCTAAAGAGCGGTAGCTTTGTTCACTAACATTAAGTTGCTCGATAGGGAGGTTATGTTGTTCAAACCACTCTTCAATACTAACAGCGTCGGGGTCACGTAATACATTAAGATTAACTTCGTTATACCACTCAACACTTAGCTGTCTTACCACAACGCCAGCTTGATCATCCAAAAGCATTATTTTTTCTTTTAATTGTTGATTTTGCCATTGTGCTACCAGGTAAAACCCTAGAAAAAAAATAGCACTAAAAACTAAAAACCAAGTAAATATTGATGCTTTTTTAGTTTCTTTCTTAGCTGTTTTTTGTTCAGAGAGTAAACAATCTTGCAAAAGACTTTCAGAGTTTTCAAAGTATTGATTATCGCCATCAAAATGAGCAAGTTCATCAATATATAAATGATGAAATTCTTCTAAAGTTAATTGTAATTGGTTACTTATTGCCTGTGGTGGTTTTCCCGTTACCGCAGCAACAATTAATGCACTGGGGCCTGTTTTTATTAACAGCGTAAAATTGTCGGTGCTAACGGTTTGTAATTTTTCATGTTGACCGTCTATATCAGCTAAGAAAGAATCACCAACAAAATCATTAATAGCTACCAACATTGAAGAAATTAAATCAATATCAGTATTATCACTGTTATTAAAAGCAACGGAGTTCAATAATAAGCTAGTTTTTCCATGAATAATAAACACATGTTCTACGCGATAAATAAAAGTTTGTGAAGCAACATATTGCGCAAAACTAACGCCTAATTGCCAAGCTTGAATGCGCCACTTTACCCCCTGTATAGTTAAACTATTTTCTATTAACTGGTTAGTTTTTTCCATAAAACCTGTCAAAAATGCAGTGACTGATTTTCTGACTAAACCTCCCATCAATGGGTATAAAGAATTTACCAGTCGATCGCTATGGTGAGTTACAGAATATTTAACAGAGTCTTCTACTAGCGGCAGTAAAACTTTATTGACTGAGCCATCTTTTTTTTGTCTATCATGAATAGCTTCGGTGAGAACATCAGTGACAATATTTCGGGCGTGTTTTTTTACAGTGTCAGTCACTAGGTGACTGTCCTTACCAAGTATCAGCTGTCTTAGTTGCTGGAATTGCTGCTCCGACTCAACTTGCTCAGTTGATGGCGATTCTTGCATTATAAATGGTCATCTTCCAAATTAGTTGCCATTGTTGCAAGTAATTTGGCGAGCATCTTGCGATCAGTTTTCGATGAGCTAAGTTCGTGAGATACCGTTTCAAGATGAGACTTTAACAGTTCAAGCTGTTCGTTAAAGTTACTGGTTTGTGAGTTGCTTTCGTCATTGACCAACTGCTGAATGTTTTTAAAATCTTGCTGAGTGGTCGCATCAAGCATTTCATGTTCAGAAGCTAGACTTGCTAAGTCTTTTTGTATATTGGCTTCATTATCATCATGCGTTTTATCAATAAATTGGAGTTGTTTTTCAACATCTAAAAATTGTTGAGCAATACTTTCTTGCATTTGTGAAATGCGCTCAGAAAGTTTAGTTTCTAACGCCGTTATCGACTTTTCAGTATCAATTCGCAAAGTTAAAATTTGATTATTCAACTGCTGCTGTGCTTCACCAAAGACAATTAACCTAAGTTGGTCAAGTTCACCAGACGAATCAACCGATTTTTTTTCAGTAGTTTTATTAGTGTTCTCTTTATCTGACATTCGTACTATTCCATTTTTAGCAAAAACACACCTAATAAAGTGTAACACTAATCTTTATAAAACATTAACCTAATTCAATATTTTACATTTATTTTAGCTAAAAATGAAAGTACTTACCTTATCAAAGATCAACACGCCCTAGAAAGTCGCATAAAATTATTGTTGATCTCTATATAATTATCAGACGATAAAACCAACTTGCTCTCAAACGTTTCTAAATAGAAATTACAATTATTCGGCCGGCGTACCAATAAACTCATAGTTTAAAAACTCTTGTTTGGTGTGCTGTTCTATCGACTTAAAAAACCCAACCGTACCCGATAAGTCCATCGTCATTTTTACCAATACTGGTTTACTTTCAACTTGACCAAATTCAAAAGCTAAATTGAAATTTTCTAAACTCACTGAAAAAGCAGGTGATAAATCATCTATGTTCTTAACGCTCATAAACTCAACCTGCTCACTTATTAAATTCACTATCAGAAGCCCTGATAAATTTTTCTGTTCATCTTCCATTTTTTGAATTAGTGGCGTAAAACTAAAATGGACTAATTCATTTTCTAACTTTTTAAAAGTCAGTGAATCTTTAACAATCATATCTGACAATTCAATAGATACTTTTTTGGGTTCTTCATTTGACTCTGATGATTGCTCTCTACCTTCACTATCGTCACTATTTAGAGCACTGTTTCGAGCACTATTAAAGTCATCTGTTTCTTGTTTCGATGGTTTTTTGTTATCTACTAATAATAACGTCCACTGCTCGCTTTTGGGTTTTCTAGGATCAAAAGTACTTATTTTTTCCTCGTTATCAATCGTTTCAACCTGTTTAAATGTCCACTCTTTTGAGCTCATTGCATTTAAGTTAACTAAAGCCCCTTCAATAAGCTCTTTATATTCATTTTTAAGGCTTGCGCCAATGTCTGCGGTTGCTGACATTGAAAAGCACATGCACATAAACACTATAATTTTTTTAGACTCAATTAAGTTCATAAATTTCACACCGATTAAATAGTTGTAAATAACTTTATCGTAATAACTATTCAGGTAAAGAAAAAGGTTGTTTCTATTTATGTCAGGTTTACCTTTACAGCTCAAAGAGAAAAAGGGTTATAACAATTAATGTTATAACCCTTTATTAAAAGCAGGATCTTCGATTAAAAAACGCCGATGGCGTAACTAACTTAGCTTCTACATTTTACCCTTGTTATGCTTTTTCTTCTGGCAGCAATAAGTTAAGCAAGATAGCTGATATTGCCGCAAGTGCAATACCTTTTAGTTGAAAGCTACCTAAATCAAATTGCATGCCACCCAAACCAAAAACTAAGGCAACAGCGACAATGGCCATATTTTTAGTTTTACCTAAATCGACTTGTGCAGTTACTAAAGCTCTTAAGCCCATAACGGCGATAGTACCGAATAACAATATCATTATTCCACCCATTACAGGTACAGGGATGGTAGACAATACCGCACCAGTTTTCCCCATAAAGGCTAATAAGATGGCAAATACTGCTGCCCAGGTCATGATCACCGGATTAAATGATTTAGTTAACGCCACCGCACCTGTTACTTCTGAATAAGTAGTATTCGGTGGACCACCTAACATAGCCGCAGCAGAGGTTGCTAGGCCGTCACCTAATAAAGTTTTCTTTAAACCTGGGTTTTCTAAGAATTTTTTTCCGGTAACATTTGAAATAACAGTAATATCACCAATATGTTCAACGGCTGGCGCAATAGCTATCGGTAAAATAAATAATACCGCTTGCCAATTGAACTCAGGAAAAACAAAGTTTGGTATAGCAAACCAAGCGCTTTGTGCTACGGTAGAAAAGTCAACCAAACCGAAACTAAAAGACAGTACATAGCCAACAATAAGTCCAATTAAAATAGGAATTAATTTCAATAAACCTTTAGCCAGTAATGAAACCGCAACTGTGGTCACTAAGGTAATCATTGAAATGATAAGAGCAATATCAGTATTAATAAGCTGTATTGCGCCATCACCCGTTTTACCTAGTGCCATATTGACACCTACAGGCGCTAAGTTTAAACCAATAACCATAATCACCGGCGCGACAACAACAGGCGGTAATAATCTATTAATAACACCGTCGCCTCGCCAAGCAATAATGAAGCTTAACACAACATAAAATAACCCCGCCGCCACAAGCCCTGACATCGTTGCGGCGATACCCCAAGTAGCAACGCCATAACTAATAGGCGCTATAAAAGCAAACGAAGAAGCCAAAAATATAGGAACTTGACGTTTAGTCACTAGTTGAAAAATCAAGGTACCAATACCCGCAGTAAATAAGGCTACGTTTGGATCTAGTCCAGTTAAAATTGGCACTAATACTAGTGCGCCAAAAGCCACAAATAACATTTGTGCGCCAAGTAGCGCATCTTTAAATTGAGTCATTTACTTAGTTCCAAATATTTTGTCGCCGGCATCACCTAGACCAGGAAGAATATAGCCTTGCTCATTTAATTTTTCATCAACAGAGGCAACATAAATATCCACATCGTCATGCGCTTGCTCTAGTTTTTTAATGCCTTCAGGAGAGGCTACTAAAAACAAGCCTAAAATATGCTTGCAGCCTTTTGATTTTAGTAAATCAATGGTGGCAATTAAGGTGCCACCTGTCGCTAACATAGGATCAACAATTAATGCGGTACGTTGATCGATATCGCTTACAACTTTATCGAAATAAGGCACCGCTTCTAAAGTTTTTTCATCACGATACAAACCGACAACACTAATTTTAGCACTGGGGATCAAAGGCACTACACCGTCTAACATGCCTAAACCTGCACGCAGTATTGGCACAATAGTCAATTTTTTTCCTTTAATATGATCTATTTCAATAGTAGTGCCTTGCCAACCTTCAATAGTCACTTTTTCCGTGGGTAAATTTCTTGTGGCTTCATAGGTTAATAAAGAACCAATTTCACCACACAACTCTCGAAAGTTTTTAGTGCTAATGCCGTTAGCTCGCATAAGCCCTAGCTTGTGTTGAACCAGTGGATGTTTAATTTCATGTACCGCCATGATAATTCCTGTTAATAAAGTAAAGCTAGTAAGTTGACTGTTCTCTTAAAGATGATGCTAAAGGTGATATTAAAAGTGATATTTCACTAATAAATTAACATTTCTTTCATCAACATCTTTTATACCGAATTTGTTATTCCAGTATGCGTACTCAATACCCACATAGAGTTTAGTTTCTAAATTAAGCATTGAGGCAATATTATACTTTAATTGTGAAGTAAAATTCATTTGAGTTTCAGTATCACCATAGGCTGTATTATCAACACCTGTGGCGTAATCCATAAAGCCATCATAATAAAATGGCCCTAAAGGTAGTCCCCAAACAAATGTTAACTGTTCGCTACTATCACCTGCTTCATTATTACGAAAATAAGTATTTACTTGAAAATAATCAAAAGCAGTAATGTTTAAATCAACACCAACGCCAACTAAATAATTGGTATCTGGTCCCATTTCTACTGATGGTGCAAAATAAACAGCTTTAATGAAGCTATCATTAAAGTCCTTGATTTTGATTCTAGGGCTAAACTCACCATACGTTTCAATATCACCGTTAGACGATTCAAGGCGATCAAAAAACATAAAAGTGTCACCCCAAGTAGTACCACTGGCGTATTCAAAAGTAACGACATCACGATCAGTGTCGCCTACTTCATAGTTACTACCTTTAAGATAAGAAAGGCTAAAATCTGACCAAACAGTTTTGGCTTGCGCAGTTATACTTGATAGACATAATAGTGTGATAAGTAAATACTTAAACATGTTTTAATTCTCTTTTGTTACAAAATGATAATTTTAGGCAGGCATAATAACTTTTTTTTGAAAAAGTTCAATTTTTGTTATGAATTTATCTAACAAACAACAGAGAATTCGCAGCTTATTAGTTCTATGTCAAAAAAGATTACGAATATTATGCTTTTATCTGAAAAATAACATAGAATTCGCGACTTGTTAGTTCTATGTCAAAAAAGGTTAATAATGTTAGAAAAAATTTTTAAATTAACTGAACACAAAACCAATGTAAAAACTGAAATAATGGCGGGGTTAACTACTTTTTTAACCATGGCTTACATTATTTTTGTCAATCCAAGTATGTTAGCTGAAGCAGGTATGGACCAAGGAGCCGTTTTTGTCGCTACCTGTTTAGCCGCAGCAATTGGTTGTTTCATTATGGGATTTGTCGCCAATTACCCTATCGCACTGGCACCGGGTATGGGCTTAAATGCCTTTTTCACCTATGGCGTGGTTTTAGGTATGGGACACACTTGGCAAGCAGCTTTAGGCGCGGTGTTCTTATCTGGTATAATCTTTCTACTACTGAGTATATTTAAAGTAAGAGAATGGATTATTAATGCTATACCACACACATTAAAACTAGGTATAGCCACCGGTATCGGCGCTTTTTTAGCAATGATTGCTTTAAAGAACTCTGGCATTATTGTCGCTCATCCAGCCACTTTTGTCAGCTTAGGTAACATCACTGAATTTACCCCATTAATGACCATTATCGGATTTTTCATTATTGCCGCATTAACGGCTCGGAAAATTCCAGGCGCAGTAATGATCAGTATTCTATTAATGACCATTATAGGTTGGTTATTTGGTGACGTTCAATACACCGGCATTATTGCACAACCACCATCAATCGCACCTACCTTTATGCAAATGGACATAAGCGCAGCTTTTGAAATAGGTATGTTAAGTGTTATTTTTGCTTTCCTATTTGTTGATTTATTTGATACTTCAGGCACGTTAATCGCGGTAACTCAACGCGCTGGCTTAACTGACGAAAATGGTCGCATAGAACGTTTAGGTAAGGCGTTATCAAGCGATAGTATTGCCACGCTTTCAGGTGCAGCATTGGGAACATCAACCACAACCAGTTACATAGAAAGTGCAGCCGGTGTTGCTGCTGGTGGACGAACCGGCTTAACTGCGGTTACGGTAGGTGGCTTATTTTTACTCAGTATTTTCTTTGCCCCGTTAGCAGGAATGATCCCCGTTTACGCAACAGCAGGCGCGATATTTTATGTTGCTATTTTAATGTTATATAACTTAAAAGAAATAGACTGGAATGATATCACCGAAGCAGCTCCTATAACGGTTATATTATTATTTACACCATTAACTTTTTCAATTGCCCATGGTATTACACTGGCTTTTATTACTTATACGTTTACTAAAGCAACCTGTGGAAAGGCGAAAGAGATCAGTACAAGCGTATGGATTTTAACAGCACTATTTATTGCTAAAATTATTTTTGTGGGTTAATTGTACTTTAAGATGATGCCATAAAGGTTTAACGTTTATATATACGGGTATAAACCTTCATGAGCTAAACAAGAAAAAAGGCAGTAACAACTTGTTGTTACTGCCTTTTTATTTAATTATTTTTAGTATTACTTGAATTTCATCGACTAAGGGGTAGTATATTTATGTATGTGCAACATTCATTTTCACAATATTACCGTTTACTCACTTAGGAAACCGCATGCAAACAGAGCCTGATATCCAATGGAAACATTCCCATGACTTTGGCATAGACAACCATCAACAAAAGAGTAAAGTTTGGGTTGTTTTTTGGCTAACAACCGTGGTTATGGTATTAGAAATTGGCGCAGGCGTGTGGTCTGGTTCAATGGCATTGCTTGCTGATGGTTGGCATATGGGAACGCATTCTGCTGCCTTTGCGATCACAATTTTTGCTTACGCCTATGCAAAGAAGCATGCCAATAATAAAGATTTCAGTTTTGGTACCGGTAAAGTCAATTCCCTAGGAGGATTTGCTAGTGCCGTGGCATTAGCTATTGTTGCGCTAATCATGGCTATTGAATCGATTCAACGGTTAATTGAGCCGCAAACAATTCACTTTAACGAAGCGATAATGGTGGCGATATTAGGCCTTGTTGTCAATATTGCCTCTGTTTTTGTATTACATGATGATCATCATCACCATCATTCGCACGACTCACACGAGCATCATCACGACCACAATATGAAAGCCGCCTATTTTCATGTTTTGGCTGACACGTTAACGTCCTTACTCGCTATTGTCGCCTTACTCGCGGGAAAGTTCTTTGGCTTAATTTGGGTCGATGCGCTGATGGGAATAGTGGGCGCAATAGTGATTTCTCGTTGGTCATACGGATTAATTAAAGAGTCAAGTGATATACTGCTCGATAAATCGGCCACGCCGTCACTGCTTTCACAGGTAACGGATGTTATTGTTAATAACAGTGGCAATGACAAAGAAGCCATTATTAATGATATTCATATTTGGAAAATAGCAACATCGCATTATGCAATTATACTTTCCATTACCTCGAAAAATCCATTGAGTTCATATGAGTACCAAGAAATGATACAAAAAAACTGCCCTCAACTGTCACATTTTTCAATTGAAGTGAATAAGCTTTAGCAATTTTACTACGGGTATCACCCTAAACAGATCCTTTTTCATGTCCAAAAAATTTGGGATAGTCACTCATATTTATTTTTTCTCTACTACACTATGTATATTGGGCTAACAGCAGATTATCCTCCTTATTTCAGCTCGGAGATAATGATTGATGCTTGATTCTTGATTCTTGATAGTTTTTTAAATGTTACGACTTTACTCACTGAATTTTTTTGAGGTTTTTCATGGATAAGTTTATGCAAGCAGCAATTGACGAGGCCAAGGCGGGATTAGCTCAAGGAGGCATCCCAATTGGCTCTGTGTTGGTTCATGATGGAAAAATCATTGGACGAGGTCATAACAGAAGAGTTCAAACGGGAAGCCCCACTTTACATGGCGAAATGGATGCATTGGAAAATGCTGGTCGTCAACCTGCAAATGTTTACCGAAACAGCGTTATCTATACCACGCTGTCTCCTTGTTCTATGTGTACCGGCGCCATTTTACTCTATGGCATTCCCAAGGTAGTCATTGGTGAAAATCAAAGTTTTATGGGTGAAGAAGCACTACTAAAATCTAAAGGCATTGCAATTCAAATAGTCGACTCTGATGAGTGCAAGCAAATAATGAATGACTTTATAGCAGCAAAACCCGAACTATGGAATGAGGATATAGGAGAATGAAACTCCATGTTCTATTTTTTAGCTATTTGTTATCTGCCAGTGCATTGGCAACTGAAGTTATCAAGGTAGGGATATATGATTTTCCGCCTTATGTTTTTCTCTCTGATAATCCGTATGGTATTACAGTTGAGATGATCGATGCGATGAACAAATTCCAGAATCAGTATGAGTTTGTCGCAGTCCCCACAACAGCTAGACGTCGTTATCGTGATTTTGAAAATAATAAATTTGATATGATGATCTTTGAAAGCATGAGTTGGGGCTGGGGGAACTACCCAATGTCTGCCTCACAAGCTTTTGAGTCCGGCAAAGAAGTGTATGTAACCCAAGCTAAACCCGGTAGAGGGCAGGACTTTTTTTCAGAATTTAAAAACAAGAGTATGGTGGGTGTTTTGGGGTACCACTATCAGTTTACTGGGTTTCATGCCGATCAGGTTTATCTTGAAAAGAACTTTTCTTTTATTCAAACTAAAAGCCAACAAAAAAGCCTTGAATTGATTCTTAATAATCGTGGTGAAATTGCCATATTATCAAATGAGTACTTGAATTATCATTTTATTCACTCGCCAGAAGATAAAGCCAAACTGCTGATCTCAGAAAAGTTAGATCAAGTCTACCGACACACAATTTTAGTCCGTAAAAAGAGTAAACTATCGCTCAATTACATTAACAAATTGCTGGTTAAGATGAAGAAAAAAGGCACCTTAAAACCTTTATGGAAAGAATATAGCCTTGATGAGGTCAAGCGTTAAATCTCAACTGGTCAATAATATGAGTCAAAGAATTTTCTTTTGAGTTTGACTAAAAGGGCAACCTGGTAGCCAAGGCAAAAACTTTATTAACTCTTTCTCAGAAAAAAACGAATATTTTTTTGAGAAGTTAAACGAATTTTAGCTTGTTTTAAACTGCTTTTTGCTAACAATACAGGGTTGGCAAATTCATCTGAAAATTTTTAAGTTCCGATACAGCACTCAAAAACAGCCGTGAATTCTCTGAGTACATTGCTAGCTTGAACATTTGCTCCACGTTCAACAATTGCCATAATCATTTTAACAATATTTTTCGGATGATTTTATACCCGTAAGACTACAAGTAACCCTCAAGCCTGTATTTTCATAACAATCAATAATGTATTTATCCTGATGCTTAAAGATTTTTATAGCTACATCCTGTAGAGTTTTTTTTCACCCATAATGTTATCACTAGCCCTGTTTGTTTTTCCCAAGTATCATTAACAAATAATATGTGTTTTTCAATCGAAAAGAGTGGATTGTTTAAAACAAAATGTACAGTACAATCACAACCTACACTTTTGTTAGCAAAGCTAGGTGTTTTTAGTTTATTTCTGATGGTTTCACAAGCTACCATCGAATACAAAAATACTTGTAACCAATTAATATAACTAAGAAAAAGTATAATAAAATATGCAAGATCTATCCAAACATACCCCTATGATGCGCCAGTATTTAACGATAAAGGCCGAGTTTCCTAATATTTTAATTTTTTATCGTATGGGTGACTTTTACGAGTTATTTTTTGATGATGCTAAAAAAGCATCTGATTTATTAGATATATCCCTCACCGCACGCGGAAAAACAGGTGGTAATGCTATTCCCATGGCGGGTGTGCCTTATCATGCCGTAGAAAACTATTTAGCTAAATTGGTAAAGCTTGGTGAGTCGGTCGCTATTTGTGAGCAAATCGGTGATCCTGCAACCAGCAAAGGGCCTGTTGAACGTAAAGTAGTACGTGTTATTACCCCTGGCACTGTTAGCGACGAAGCTTTACTAACCGATAAACAAGACAATTTAATTGTTGCCATTGTTGAAAATCAACAAAAATCATCACCAAAGTCTGCGCCCGCTTTTGGCTTGGCTTATTTAGATATGGCCAGTGGTCGCTTTGTGTTAACAGAGCCACAAACTCCTGAACAATTATCCGCTGAACTACAACGTTTATCGCCTGCTGAGTTACTGTATCCTGAAACTTTCTCTCGTTTTGATTTAATTGAAAAGCAAAAAGGTTTACGCCGTCGTTCTGAATGGGAGTTTGATTTAGATACGGCTATTTCTCTATTAAATAAGCAGTTTGAAACAAAAGAATTAACTGGTTTTGGTGTCAATGAAAAGCCACTCGGTTTAGCTGCTGCAGGCTGTTTATTTCAATATGTTAAAGATACTCAGCGTACAGCACTACCTCATATTAGAGCCATTATTTGTGAATCGTCAGCGTCAGGCGTTGTACTCGATGCAGCAACTCGCCGAAACTTAGAGTTAACCCAAAACTTACAAGGGGGATCTGATAATACGTTAGCCACTATTTTAGATAAATCAGCAACGCCAATGGGATCTCGACTATTAAAACGCTGGTTACATTTTCCATTACGTGACTTAACCGCATTATCCAACCGACAAAATACTATTTCTGACATTATTTCGTTAGATTTGCACCTTGATATTCACCCTCTGCTTAAAAGCTTAGGAGATATTGAGCGCATCGTTTCTCGCATTGCATTACATTCTGCCAGACCTAGAGATTTTGCTAGATTACGTAATGCATTACAACAGCTTCCCCAATTACAAAGCTATCTTATTCAATGTTCTCAAGGTTATTTAACAACGTTAGCGGCGCAAAGTCAGCCTATTCCAAGTATTCAGTTACTGCTAGAGCATGCTATTGTTGATAATCCTCCGGTATTAATTCGAGATGGAGGGGTAATCGCGCCGGGTTATCATGAAGAACTTGATGTATTACGTGATTTAAGTGATGGCGCAACAGAATTTTTAACGCAATTAGAAGCAAGGGAAAAAGAACGTACCGGTATTCAATCGCTTAAAGTCGGTTATAACAAAGTGCATGGCTTTTTTATTGAAATGAGCCGCACCGCTGCCGTTAATGTGCCTGACGATTATATTCGCCGGCAAACTCTCAAAAATAATGAACGTTTTATTACTGAAGAATTAAAGCAACATGAACATAAAGTACTAAGTGCCCACAGTAAATTTTTGGCATTAGAAAAACGTTTATACCAAGAACTTTTTGAGAAAATATTGCCCAACTTAGCGCAATTACAACAACTTAGTCAGGCAATATCTGAACTTGACGTACTAACCACTTTTGCCGAACGCGCTATTACCTTAAATTATAGTAAACCTGAATTAGTCAATGAAGCTGGCATTAACATTGAAGGGGGTCGTCACCCCGTTGTTGAGTTAATGACAACTGAGCCTTTTATTGCTAATCCTGTTGCTTTAACAAAACAAAGAAAAATGTTAATTATTACCGGCCCTAATATGGGGGGGAAATCAACGTATATGCGCCAAACAGCCTTAATTGTGTTACTTGCTCATATTGGTTGCTATGTTCCGGCAACTTCGGCAAAAATAGGCTTGGTTGATCGAATTTTTACTCGCATAGGCGCATCAGATGATTTAGCCAGTGGTCGCTCTACCTTTATGGTTGAAATGACAGAAACGGCCAATATTTTGCATAATGCTACTGACAAAAGTTTAGTATTACTTGATGAAATAGGTCGTGGCACTAGTACATACGATGGTTTATCACTTGCTTGGGCATGTGCTGAAATGCTCGCCATAAAAACCCAAGCTTTTACTTTATTTGCCACACATTACTTTGAATTAACACTACTCGCTGAGCAAATAGATTTATTGGCGAATGTCCATTTAGATGCCATGGAGCATGACGACACCATAGTTTTTATGCATACTATACAAGAAGGCGCAGCAAGTAAAAGTTTTGGTCTACAGGTGGCGCAATTAGCTGGCGTACCGAAAGCGGTTATTACCCGAGCAAAGCAGCGGCTTGCCGAATTAGAAACTAAACATGCTCCGTCAGTTTTGCCCGCGAAAACAGATATTTTCGAACAGTTATCTTTGGTTACTGATGATCATGAAGCAGTAGAAACGTTACGAAAAATTGATGTTAATGAATGTAGCCCTAAGCAAGCATTAGATTTATTATTTGAATTGAAAAATAAATTATAATTTGTCGCTATAAACAAAAAAGCTGCCAGATTTAATTGGCAGCTTTTACGCTTAGCTTTTAACGTTTAATTAAGAAACACACTGAATCACACTTCAAATATGGCTTCAATAGATAAATCTTGTTGGCTTAAAATATCACGAAGTCGCTTAAGTGCTTCTACTTGAATTTGGCGAACACGCTCTCGGGTTAAGCCTATTTCTCTACCCACATCTTCTAATGTTGCCGCTTCATGCCCCATAAGCCCAAAACGTCTTGCCAGAACTTCTCGTTGTTTACTATTGAGTTCATGCAACCAACCAATAATATTATTACTAATATCTTCAGACTGTAAATTACTTTCAGGGCCATTGCTTTTTTCATCCGCAATAACATCTAACAGTACTTTGTCAGAATCTCCGGCAAAGGGTGTATCTACCGAGATGATACGCTCATTTAAACGTAACATTTTATTGATATCAGCAACCGGCTTGTCTAACGCTTCAGCGATATCATCAGCAGTTGGTTCATGATCAAGTTTTTGCACCAATGCACGTGAAGTGCGCAAATAAATATTTAATTCTTTTACTACATGTATAGGAAGGCGAATAGTACGGGTTTGATTCATTATCGCCCGTTCAATCGTTTGTCTTATCCACCATGTTGCATAGGTAGAGAAACGAAAACCGCGTTCAGGATCAAACTTTTCAACTGCTCTAATTAAGCCTAAGTTACCTTCTTCAATTAAGTCTAATAGGGGTAAGCCACGGTTATTATAACGTCTTGCTATTTTAACGACGAGTCTAAGATTACTGACGATCATACGTTTTCTTGATGGTTCATCACCCTTTAGGGCAAGGCGAGAAAAATAAACTTCTTCTTTAGCGGTTAGCAGTGGTGAAAAACCAATTTCACTTAAATATATTTGCGTAGCGTCTAAGTTTGATGAAACTTCTTCCTTGTCTGTTCCTTTATCTATTTTTTTTTCTTTTTTTAATACTTTGACCATGCTTGACTCCTGTATACAACAAGTAAATTTTTAATTAGATATTCACGACAACTCCATTATTTTTTATATTATTATTTTTTAGGTAAATATTTCAATGGGTTAACTGATTTTCCGCGAAAGCGAACTTCAAAATGAAGCATAACTCTTTGCGCGCCAGTGTCTCCCATTGTGGCAACCATATCTCCGGCTTTTACAAGCTGCTGCTCTTTGACAAGTATTCGGTCATTGTGTGCATAAGCACTCAAGTAATCTTCATTATGTTTTATAATAACTAAATTACCATAACCTCTTAATGCATTGCCTGCATAAACTACTTTGCCATTTGCAGTCGCTTTAATTTTTGTACCACGCCGACCTGAAATGTTTAACCCTTTATTACCTTGTGCTTTGGTTGAAAAGGTAGCTATAATTTTTCCCTTTACGGGCCAATACCAACGACTAATCTTTTGTGAAAATTTTGTTGTTGATTTTGTACTATTACGAACTACGTTACGACCATCTACTTTTTCACCATACTCTAGCTTTCTATTTGATGCAATAGTCTTTTTTATTATTTTACTGGTGGTCGGAGTAGAGTGTTTATTCTGGTTTTTAGTGGATCCCTTATGGTTACTAGCTTGGCTTGTTTTTACTAATTTTTTTGGTGCTAAAAATAATTTTTGTCCCGGGTAAATTCTGTAAGGTGATGTTAATGTATTAATTTTTGCTAATTCCCTTACATCAGAGTTAGCTCGCCATGCAATAGAATAGAGTGTTTCTCCCGACTTAACCGTATATTGACTGGTGTTTATGCTATTTTTAATTCTATCTTTTAAGGGAATATTACCTTTAATAGTGATCACCGGTGCAGGAGTATGCGTAGTCGAACAGCCCGACAAAAATGAAAGCAAAAATAGGTAACAAATTATTTGAGGAACAAAAGAGGTTGCTACAAGATCAAAAAAGAGTGATTTTGCTTTAAATGAAGTTAGAGTAACAACACTATTTTTAACAATACTCATGAATTAAATTAACTAACCTATAAATTAGCGGTAAATAATATAGCCGATAATAATTATTACCACAATAATCCAGCCCAATATATCAATCCATTGTCGTAATTTATCTTCCATTGTCTTTCCGCCCCACTTAATAAGACCGGCAACAAGAAAAAATCTCAAACCTCGCCCTATTGCAGAAGCTAATAGAAAAGGTAAAAAAGCCATTTGTAAAAAGCCAGCGCTCAACGTAAATAATTTATAAGGGATAGGTGAAAAACCGGCAATAAAAACGACCCATACGCCCCATTGAGCAAACCAATTCATTACGATATCGAAACGCGCTTGATAACCAAATTCAGTGATTAAAGGTTGTATCCAAGGTTCAAACACCATAAAACCAAGTAAGTAACCGACTGTACCACCTAAAATAGAGGAAATTGTTGTTAATGTTGCTAATTGCCATGCTTTTTCAGGTTTTGCTAACACCATTGGCGCCAATAAAACATCGGGAGGAATGGGAAAAAAAACAGATTCGGCAAAGGTTAATACCGCCAGTATTTTAGGGGCAAATTTATGCTCTGCCCATTTCAAAGTCCACGCGTAGAGCGAAGAGAATATTTTCATTATAATAATTCTCCCTGCACTAATGGCACAAAACGAACGGCTTCCACTTGTTGCTCAGTAAAACATTCACCTGTTCGGGTAATTATTTTTAATATTTGCGTTTGCTCTCCCACAGGGATCACTAAACGACCACCATCAGCAAGCTGCTCTAATAAAGCTTGAGGAACCGTTGGTGGTGCTGCAGTGACAATAATTGTTTCAAAGGGCGCTTTACTTGCCCAACCTTTCCAACCATCGCCATGTTTCATTGACACATTATGCAAGTCCATCGCCCGTAAACATCGTTTAGCCTGCCATTGCAATGATTTAATACGCTCTACCGAAAAAACCTTATCGGTTAACTGTGCCAATATAGAGGTTTGATAACCCGATCCGGTGCCTATTTCTAAAATAGTTGAGGGTCGCCCATTGGCTAACAGTAATTCTGACATTTTAGCGACAATATAAGGCTGAGATATAGTTTGCCCTTGACCTATGGGTAACGCAGTATTGTCGTATGCTTTATGTGCTAATATTTCAGGTACAAAAATATGACGCGGTGAATTAGCTATCGCTTGTAAAACGTCAGGATTAGTGATGCCCTCGGCTTGTAATTTTTGTGCTAGTAGCTCACCACTGCGTTTAGACTTTCCGGCAACTCGACTATTTTTTAAAGGGCTTATCATAAGGTTAACTCGCCAATCCATTGCGTCATATTTTCTATACTTTTATGCGATGTCATATCTACCGTTAATGGTGTAACTGAAGCGTAGTTATTGCTTACGGCGTGAAAGTCAGTACCTTCACCACCATCAAGCTCTGCTCCTTGTACACCATACCAGTATATCTCTCGCTGCCACGGATCTTGCATTTTTTTCATGGTTTCAGCTTTATGACGATGCCCAAGTCGTGTCACTTTAATGCCTTTTAATTGTGCTAAAGGAACGTCGGGGACATTAATATTCAAAATTTGATCTGCCGCTAAAGGATGTGATTGCAACCGTTGAATTATTTTTGCGGTAACAACGGCTGCGGTTTGATAATATTTTTCATGCCGACCAATAAGTGATACGGCAATGGCTGGCATTCCCATATGACGCCCTTCTGTTGCGGCAGCAACGGTGCCAGAATACAAGGTGTCATCACCTAAATTTGCCCCTTTATTAATACCGGCAACCACTAAGTCAGGCTGTTTTGCTAATAACTGACTACAACCTAAATGTACTGAATCGGTAGGTGTACCATTAACAGAAGTAAAACCATTATCAAGCGTTTGTGCTCGTAATGGATTAAGTAATGTTAATGAGTTACTCGCGCCACTACAATCTCTGTCTGGTGCTACAACGGTGACATTAAATAATTTAACTAGCTCTTGATAAAGCACTTTTATACCTAAAGCATGAACGCCATCATCGTTGCTTAAGAGAATATTAATTTTTTTCACCTATACCGACTCCGTGTTCGCTGATTTAACCAGTGTTCTGACCGTTAAGTCTTGATAATTTATCAACTCACGTAATACGGTAGTGGCATAACAGCCTGCCGGTAAGAAAAAACTAATTTTTATATGATTCGATGATTGTGATTGTTTTGATAACTGTGAAGACGCACTCTTTGCATCGGTTAACACTTGAATATCAGTATCACTAATAGAAAGGCGAATTCTACGGCGTTCTTGTTTTAAACCAAAGCGCGGCAGTCCTTGGCAAAATTCCGTGTTTTGTTCGGCAATACATTGTTCTAATACTTTAGGTTCACCCGACGTCATTAACTCCCCTGCTCCCCACATTGGCGCCGTAATATCGACATCTTTATCAATAAAGCGTTGTTTAATTGTGCTATCTATTTCATCAAGATGAAATACTGACTGTGTACCGGCTAGCATTAATACATCACCAACACGGATTTGATTAAAAACTTGCTGTTTAATTCGCTCGCTAATAAGCCCATTAAAAATATGCGACCGTGCTGCTGACAAATAAAGCCCACGCTTTTTTTTGTCTTTAACTTTTGTACCAGAAAACAACGCTAATGCTCTGTCAATATTGCCGCCGTCAATACCAAAACGTTGCTCACCAAAATAATTTGGCACACCTTGCTCAACAATATTTTGCCAACGCTCAGCAAAGGCTTTAAGCTCTGTTACATCACGTAAGATTAATTCAAAACGATTACCGGTTAATGCTCCTGTGCGCAGCTTTTTATTATGGCGAGCATATTCAAGTACTTCCACGCCTTCAATGGCTAAATCACTTAGATCATATGCTTTTTTTCCCGGAACATGTGCACCAAACCACTGCTCGGTAACCGCAAAACGATCTTTTAAACCGGCATAAGAAACCAGCGGCTCTTTCACCTTAAAATACTTAGCGAGTTCTCTGGCGACAAAAATTGTGTTTGCCCCTGTTTTTCTAATATGAATAAATAAATGCTCGCCTTCTCCACAAGGAGAAAAAGGCAACTGTTCGAAAACTTTAAAGTCACTTATTTGGCTGCGTAGTAGCCCTGTCGACTGAGGTTTACCATGTAAATACGCAAGTTCTGGTAACATTATTTTTTAACCTTCCACTCTTTTTTGAAGTAATACAACAACATGTACAGCCACGCCTTCTTTTCGCCCGGTATAACCAAGCTTCTCGGTTGTGGTTGCTTTCACATTAATTTGTCCAACCAAGCAACCTAAATCTTCACTCAAACAAGTACGCATTGCCAGTAAATGGGGGGACATTTTTGGCGCTTGTGCCACAATAGTAATATCGCCATTGCCCAATTCATAACCTTGGTTGGTCATTAAAGAAACCACATGACGTAATAATATTCTGCTCGATATATTTTCATATTCAGCATCTGTATCAGGAAAATGATTGCCAATATCGCCCAAACACAACGCACCTAAAATAGCATCACACAATGCATGAATAGCAACATCACCATCAGAATGAGCAATAAATCCCTGTTCAAAGGGTACTGATATACCCGCTAAAACTAATGGACCTTTGCCACCAAATTTATGAACATCAAAACCATGACCTATACGCATGTTTTTCCTACTTCTGTTAAATTGATTTTTTTTACTATTTTTTACTGTTTTTATTAAGAAAAAACGCTGCGAGCAACAAATCATCCGGGTGAGTAATTTTGATGTTTTCACCACTTCCTGACACTAATATACTCGGCAAATTGGCTTGCTCTATCGCTGAAGATTCATCAGTGATAACAATATCATTTACCAATGCCTGCTCAATTGCGACGATTAATTCTGATGTTTTATACATTTGCGGTGTTAGCCCATGCCATAAATTATCTCTATCAACGGTCTGTTTTACAACCCCTTGAGCAGAGCTTCGTTTCATGGTGTCTCTCACGGGGCTAGCTAATAGACCGCCCCTATTTTGACTGATACATTGACTAATTAAGGCAGAAATATCTTGATGGCTAATGCAAGGTCTTGCCGCATCGTGCACTAAAATCCACGGGTTTTGTTCCTTATCAATAATACGTAAACCATTTAAGACTGAATCAACGCGCTCTTTACCGCCACTGACACGAATAACATTGTCATTATTGGCTAAAGCTGAATCTTTAAAATAGTGATCGTCGTCACTGATTGATAAAACCACTTTCTTTATTTGTGGGTGACTAAGTAAGCAATTAACCGTGTGCTCTAAAATAGTGATATTGTTAATGGTTAAATACTGTTTAGGGCAATTGGCTAACATGCGTTTACCCACGCCTGCAGCGGGTACAATAACCATAAACTGCTGAGATTCGCCTGATAAAGTAACCCGACTGTCTGTTGCTTTATTCACTAAGGCTGCACCCTGTTATTTGAATTTTCATGAGAAATGTTAATGCTTAGTCCTTTACTATTGGGTATAAGGCGAAAAAAAGTTTCCCCTTCTTTGATCATGCCTAACTCATTACGGGCACGTTCTTCTATGGCTTCTACACCAAGTTTTAAATCATCGGTGTCTGCATAGAGTAATTTATTACGCTGTTTGAGGTTTTCATTGACGTCTTGTTGTCTGCTAACTTCTTCTTTTAACGCTAGATAATCAGGCACGCTATTTTTACCAAACCAAAGTCGATATTGTAATAAGCTTAATAAAATCAGCAAAACAGCTGTAAATAACCGCATAAATAACTACAAACACCAAGGATAAATAGGAATAATTTCGATCTATTATATACCCAAACTACTTCAAGATGCGAGTTTCAGGGTGTATCTTGAAATGGCTTGAGGATTTAAATTTTAGAGTATTAAGAGCTCCTTGAAATTTTTCCAATTTATCTCACAAGCGAGTAATAATTCACGTAATGACAGCGTTATCGGATGTTTTTTATTTTTCGCTGACTTGTTATTAACGGCTGATTTTTGCCAACAATGCCCTGAACATGCCGCCATCATGATCTTTTTATTCGCTTTTAATATTTTTTTATTCTCTTCAAGCTTACTTTCAAACTTACCTTCAAGTTCACCTTTAAATGCATTTTCATCACTCGCTTTAGTTTCAGCATAAGAAAACCAGCCATGAACATTGGTGCGAAACCGTTGTTTGTCATAATCAACCCTATCAATAGAGTCGAGTATTATATGAGTTTCTAATGCAATAGGAACAACTAAACCTAAAGATATTGAAAAGCTACGATACCATGTAGCAACTTGCTCATTACTTTGCCCCGCTAAAGGCATTGATAGACTTTGCTTGGTAGTCCAACTGGCATTTTGCGTATCAAGCACTAAAGGGTTAGCAGCGCGAGTCATTTGATGTGCAGTACGTTTAACATAATGCGGTAAACTCTTTATTTTAGCTTGCAAATGAACCTCTGCGGTAATGTCTAGCTGAGCAAGCATTTGTAATTCACGCTCATAAAGTGCATTACATAATTCAACATAATCAGTAGAATATTGCTGTGTTTGCCAAAGAGAAGTTTGAGTCACTTTTTTAAATCAATGAATTGGTGCTAATTGTTTAAGCATACTTGATTGTAATACCAGTTTCATTAATTAAGTTTTCAATGAAAATCCCTCTTTGACTTTTGGCACGAAACGTTGGTAATCAACTTCCATAAACTGTGAACGCTTAAAACGAGTATTTTTTAACGCTAATGGCACGGTACAGTCGTAAATCGTTTTACAAGAAATACCACGGTCCTTAATAGAAGGACTCATGTCTGGCATTTGTGACGGGTCGAGCACATGCGTGGTTGCACCGGGGATCACGATAGTGTCTACATCCGCTTGATGCCGTGTATTCAATGCCCATAAAACGTCATTACTATCAAAAATATCAACATCATCATCAACAATAATGAGATTTTTCAGCTCCGGAAAAGAGCCAAAGGCAACCAATGCCGCTTGCCGTTGACGACCTTCATCTTTGGCTGATAATTTTTTAAATTGCATCACCGCCATCAGCTTACCGCCACCGGAAGAATGTGCATAAACATTAAGAACACGACCGGGCATAGCGCGCTCAGTCATTGATAAAATACTCGCCTCAGTACAGATACCCGCCAAAGAAACATGCTCTTCACTACAGCCAATGCAAGTTTGCGTAATAGGGTTGGTACGGGTAGTGACAGATTTGACTTTAATTACCGGTAGACTTTGATTTGCATCACCCGTATAACCAGGGAATTCAGGCATCGCTTTACCTGTTTTGCTGTTTTGATCTTCAGCAACACGGTAGTTAGGCATAATTTCGCCTTCAATGACTATTTCTGCATGCGCAATCGCTTTGGAATCAACACTTTTCGCCTGTACCAATTCAATCGCTTTATTACGAAAAGCACCTGCAATTTCTAATTCATTAAAGCCTAGCGGCGTTACCGGTGGCTCAAAACATGCTGATACATAAACCGCAGGATCTAAACCAATATTGATGGTAACTGGCAGCGCTTTACCCATCGCTTCCGCTTTTTGACGAAACGCATCTATGTGGCGACCTGGGGCAAAGAAAATCGACACTTCATCACGCGACTGAAAACATTGACGATGAATAGTAACATCACTTTCCCCAGTGACGGGATCTTCAGCATAAACCAAACCAAGGGTCACATAAGGACCTGCATCTTCAACAGTATTGGTTGGTGCAGGAATAATCTTACGAATATCAAAGTCAGAATCCTCGGCAGAGTACACCACTTCCTGACAGGCTGCTTGCTCAACCACAATAGGTTTTACGGGGTTATTTACCGCATTCGCCATAGTATGACCCAGCTTTTCAGGCTCACAACCCAGTAATAATGCGGTGCGAGCACGACTGCTAAATACACCGATAGCAACAGGCGATTTTTTAAAGCCTTTTACTTGATTAAACAACATCATCGGCCCTTCTTTAGTTGGCCGCATCGTTGTGCCGGCAGCACCAATATGACGATAAACACCAGACAGCTCACCGACGGGATCAACCTCAACATCAGTTTCTAACAGCTGCCCTTCAAATTCGGATAAAAAGTGGATCGCAGAGCGCAGATCAATGATGTCATTACGCGCTCGTGCGTAATCTTGTTCACTATATTTTTTCATGATTTTTTCCTTTTACTAATTTTGTGGATAATTTTTGGTTAGATAAGTGATCAGACAAGTGCAAGTATTATTAACCTATAGCTTGCTAAGAAACTGTGCCATTAGCTCAGTAACCAACCGTTGAATTGTCTTGATTTGTGCTTTACTGGCGTTATCCATATGAATGCCACAATTAACCGACACAATGCACTTAAGCTGGCTAGCAAGTGTTTGCGCAACATGATGCGCGAGTAAGTCCTCTTTATGTCCTAGCACACACATAACAGAAGTAGATGCACTCCATTGCTTTGGATTTTCTAGACTGGGTCGCGGTTGTGCCAATGCGCTAGCGCCAATATGTGGTCGTTCACCGCCAGCAATAATAATGGTGTAATCATTGCCAACAAGGATGGCTTGTAGTGTGATCAGGATATCATCCTGCTTGGTGGTAAAAACGTGCATTCTATTCCCCCCAACGTTTAAAGTTGCTGGCTTCCATACCAAATTCATGCAAAACTTTGCCAACAATATGTTGTTCCATGTCAGCAATGGTTTTTGGTCGGTTATAATAGGTCATCATTGGTGGCATAATTACTGCGCCATATTCAGCAAGCATTACCATATTATTTAAATGAATACGGCTCAGCGGCGTTTCTCGTGCAATAAGAATTAACGGGCGGCGCTCTTTTATGGTGACATCAGCAGCGCGCAACAGTAAGTTATCAGAATAGCCATGAGCAACGCCGGCTAATGTTTTCATGCTGCAAGGAACAATGACCATACCTTCAGTTTTAAAGGTGCCACTGGCGATACTTGCACCAATATTATCATAATCATGAGTAACATCTGCGAGGCACTGCAGTTCAAAAATAGTGCGATCAGACTCCATCTCTATAGTTCTTTCAGAGCTGCTTGAAGTCACTAGATGAACCTCACAATTAGTTTGAAGACGAAGCTCCTCCAATAATCGAAAGGCAAGGGCAACCCCGCTTGCGCCGCTAACTCCGACAACTATTCGACGTTTAGTCATTTTTATATCTCTACTTATAAAATCATATGATTAGTATACGGGTTGCCGAGCACTAATCTATAACGTAAAGTAAATATCAAATATTACGTTTTGGAATACTCCATGAAGTCGATTAAGCAATTATCTCAAATCAATTTGAATTTGTTAGTACCGCTTAATGCGCTGCTAGAATATAAAAGTGTCACACGCGCAGCAGAGGTTATGGGTATTGCCCAACCGACTATGAGCAAGCATTTAGGGGCTTTACGTAAAATTTTTGCTGACAAACTATTGGTAAGAGTAGGAAGTTCTATGCAGCTAACGCCTAAAGCGTTAGAAATTGAGTCTTCATTGACACCTATTTTAGATAACTTGATGGAGCTATTTTCAGCACAGTTTAATCCAAGTAGTGATCAGCGAGAATTTATTATTGCTTGCCCCGACTATGTCAGTGAGTATATTTTGCCTGATGTGTTAAAACCCTATTTAGGGCAAGATTCTGGCTTAACATTTTCACTGATTAATTGGGATTTACAAGCTAAAAGCTTGCTGTTGGATGGAATACTTGATTTTGTTATTACTATTGATGAAGATTTTGCCCCTAACTTTATTCGCAAAAAAGTCGACACCGATGACTGGGTATTGGTGATGACTGATCAGCATCCTTTAGCGGGTGAAAGAGAACTTACCGTCGACGCTATTTTTTCCTACCCTTATGTACAAACTATTACCGGCGGTGGTGCCAGTAAAATTATTGATCGTGCCCTTAGAAAAAAAGGAATTAAGCGTAAGATAAAGCTCACTACACAAGGTTATATTCCTATGTATGCGGCGATCAAGAACAGTATTTTAATCTCAATTGTGCCTCGTCATCAGGCGATCAATATGACTGAGGACTATTCGCTTATTTATCGCGATTTGCCATTTCATATTCCAAAATCAACGCACTCGATATACTGGCATGAAAAATTTAAAAATGATCTTGCTCATCAATGGTTTCGTGAAAATATTATCAATGACATTATTCTTCACCCACATCACCGAATTTAAAAATCAAATAATTTAAAATGGTTAGATCCACACCCAATGGTAAATGTGTTTCTTGAGTAAGAGGCACAAAATAAAAAGCCAAGTCATATTGACTTGGCTTTGTTATATTTTCAACGTTTAGCGAATCGCTAATTATTGACCTTTAATTTCACTAATACCATTGTAAGTAGCTTTATCACCTAAAAACTCTTCAATGCGTAATAATTGGTTGTACTTAGATACACGATCTGAACGACATAAAGAACCCGTTTTAATTTGCCCTGCAGCTGTACCAACCGCTAAATCAGCAATCGTTGAATCTTCAGTTTCACCACTACGGTGAGAAATAACCGCAGTATAACCGGCATCTTTCGCCATTCTAATCGCAGCTAAAGTTTCAGTTAATGAACCAATTTGGTTAAATTTAATTAAGATAGAGTTAGCAATACCTTTATCAATACCTTCTTTGAAGATTTTAGTATTAGTAACAAATAAATCATCACCAACAATTTGTACTTTATCGCCAAGTAAATCAGTTTGGTATTTAAAACCATCCCAATCTGACTCGTCTAAGCCATCTTCAATTGAAACAATTGGATATTCTTTACAAAGTTCGCCTAAGAAATCAGAAAACTCGTTTGAAGTGAATTGCTTGCCTTCACCTTTAAGGTCATAAATACCTTTATCATTATCATAAAATTCTGAAGCAGCACAATCCATCGCTAACGTTACGTCTTTACCTAATTCATAACCGGCAGCAGCAACAGCCTCTTTAATAACGGCTAAAGCATCAGCATTTGACGCTAAGTTAGGCGCAAAACCACCTTCATCACCAACAGCAGTATTTAACCCTTTGCCAGATAAAACTTTTTTCAAGGCATGAAAAATTTCAGCGCCCATACGTAATGCTTCACTAAAGTTTTCAGCGCCTACTGGCTGAACCATAAACTCTTGAATATCTACGTTATTATCTGCATGTTCACCACCATTGATGATGTTCATCATAGGTACTGGTAAGCTATAAACACCTGGAGTACCATTTAAGTCGGCAATATGTTCAAATAATTGCACGCCTTTATCCATTGCTGCTGCTTTTGCTACTGCTAAAGATACGGCTAAAATAGCGTTTGCACCAAATTGTTCTTTGTTTTCAGTACCGTCTAAGTCGATCATTATTTGATCTACAGTAGTTTGTTCGATAGCACTTTGACCAATTAACGCTGGAGTGATGTTATTTCTAATGGCAGTAACGGCTTTTAAAACACCTTTACCTAAATAACGATCTTTATCGCCATCACGTAATTCTAATGCTTCACGTGATCCTGTTGATGCGCCAGAAGGTGCTGCTGCACGTCCCCAAGCACCAGATTCTAAATAAACATCCGCTTCAACTGTTGGGTTGCCACGAGAGTCCATAATTTCACGAGCTAAAATTTTGCTGATCTTTGACATTTTTTTTCCTTACATTTTTAAAATTAAATTTGTTTCTTTATTTTCATAAAATAAAAGCCGCAACATTAGGTCACGGCTTTAATTAAAATTTGTTAATTGCTTTGTTGTTTTTGGTGCTCAAATGAAGCAGCAACAAAACTCTGAAACAGTGGGTGACCATCACGCGGAGTTGAATTAAACTCAGGGTGGAATTGCCCAGCAATAAACCAGGGATGATCAGGTAGTTCAATCACCTCAACTAAACTTTTATCCGTTGATAAACCAGAGAACACCAAACCGGCCTTACTTAATTGTTCTCGGTAGTTATTATTTACCTCAAAACGATGACGGTGTCTCTCATTAATTGTTTCACTACCATAAACGTTATAAACGTTGGTACCTTTCACTAGATGACACAATTGTGAACCTAAACGCATGGTTCCACCTAAATCTGAACTTTCAGTTCGGTATTCAATTTGACCTTCTTCATCTAACCATTCGTTAATTAAACCAATAACAGGGTACGGTGTTTTGGGGTTAAATTCTGTACTGTGCGCATCGGCTAAATTAGCAACATTACGCGCGTATTCAATGAGTGCTACCTGCATACCTAAACAAATTCCTAAATAAGGTACTTTGTTTTCGCGCGCGTATTGAGCGGTCAAAATTTTGCCTTCAACACCACGCTCACCAAAACCGCCCGGCACTAATATTGCGTCAAGATTTTGTAAAATTTCAACACCTTTTACTTCAACATCTTGAGAATCAACATATTTGATATTAACAGTTACTTGGTTTTTTAAGCCCGCATGTTTTAACGCTTCATTAACTGACTTATAAGCATCGGGTAACTCAGTATATTTGCCAATCATACCAATATTCACTTCACCGACAGGGTTAGCTTCTTGGTATAACACTTGTTCCCATTCGCTTAAATCAGCTTCGGGTACGTCTAACGAAAAACGCTTCACAACAAGTTCATCTGTTCCTTGAGATTTTAATAACGCGGGTACTTTATAAATACTGTCTACATCACGCATTGAAATAACAGCTTTCTCTTCAACATTGGTGAACAGGGCAATTTTAGCACGTTCATTTGCAGGAATAACACGTTCAGAGCGACACACTAAAATATCAGGAAAAATACCAATGGAACGTAATTCTTTAACAGAATGTTGAGTTGGCTTAGTTTTAATTTCACCGGCAGCGGCCAAATAAGGCACTAAGGTAAGGTGCATAAACATAGCACGTTCACGCCCTACTTCGGTGGCTAATTGACGGATAGCTTCTAAGAAAGGTTGTGATTCAATATCACCTACCGTTCCACCAACTTCAATCATTGCCACATCGTAACCTTCCGCACCTTCAATCACTCGACGTTTAATGTCGTTAGTAATATGAGGAATAACTTGAATCGTTGCCCCTAAAAATTCACCTTTTCGTTCACGCGCTAAAATATCTTGGTAAATACGACCGCTAGTAAAGTTGTTAAGCTTGGTCATTTTGGTGCGAATAAAACGCTCATAATGACCTAAATCAAGATCGGTTTCTGCGCCATCTTCGGTAACAAATACCTCACCATGTTGAATGGGGCTCATGGTACCAGGATCCACATTAATATAAGGATCAAGTTTAAGCATGGTTACTTTTAAACCACGTGCTTCAAGAATTGCGGCTAATGAAGCTGCAGCAATACCTTTACCAAGAGACGATACAACACCGCCGGTTACAAAAATATATCTTGTTGTCATTTGCTACACCGATATTTGGAAAATTAGAGATTTTGTACTTCTTTTTTCTTTGCGCCTAAATTAATAGCAACAGAATTACTAATAAAGAAGGTAAAAAAGAAACAAAGCAGGACGGGAAAGTATTATACTTAAAATCAACACTAACAACAATAACTACTAGTTATTCAATTACAAAATTAATAATCATTTTTCTTATTGCGATTAACCGCTATTATATAACTATTACTTTCCTGACTCAATAACGACTATGACCTTATCTAAAACCCATTCATCCCTTTTAAGTAGTGTTTTAACCGCTATAGACAACATTAACCGTGCAGACACCAATACCACATTGCTCAACGGTATAGCTCATGCGAAAGAATTACTTTATGGTCATCAAATGAGTGAGTGTTTGACTAAACACTGGCCAGAAGCAAGTGAAGTATTACAAATCGCGGTGCGTGGTCAACACATAAAACGTTGGCATTTAAAACGAAATGAATTTGATGAAGGCAAAAAAGGCTATTTTACATGGCGTATTGCCTTAGGTAAATTTCACGCCCAACTTGTTGAAAAAATTATGCTTGAACAAGGTTATGGTGCAGATGATGCGGCAAATACCGCTATTATTATTCGTAAAGAACTGCTTAAACAAAGAAAAGCGACGAGTAAAGTCGATAGCCAAATAATTAATGACAGCCAAACACTAGAAGATGTCGCTTGCTTAGTTTTTCTTGAGCATTATTTTGATGAATTTGCAGCCAAGTATACTAGCAAAGAAAATGGTGAAGAAAAAATAATTCGTATTGTTAAACTCACGTGGAATAAAATGTCGGAACAAGGTCATAACATAGCCTTAACACTTGAATTACCTGATCATTTAGCCAAATTGGTAGGTAAGGCGTTACAGTAAAAGGTTAATCCTTCTTTAAATGAGTATTACTCGTAGGCAAGCGCCACAAGAAAATAAAGGGTCCGGTTACCAATAAAATAACTAACGCGGTTAACATAAGATCATTTAATAAATAACCTGACCAAACCACCGAAAGAATAATCATCAGTAAAGCAACACGTTTGGCTTTTCGCGGAATACTTTTGTGTTGATGCCATTCATTAATTAATGGTCCAAAGGTTTTATTCGCGAGTAGTTTTCGCTGCATTGTAGGCGACGATTTGGCAAAACAACCGGCGGCAAGAATTAAAAAAATTGTTGTCGGTAATATCGGTAAAATTGCGCCAAGTATTGCTAAACCAACAAAAAATAAACCAGTGATTTTTAGTAAAAAAGTTTTTATCGTCTTTGGTTTTTGTGAGATGTTCTGTTTAGTCATGTGTTAATTTTACTTTAACCTTATTGTTAGTATCTCGGCTTTTTCTAATCAGTTCATTATGGCTTTCAACCGTATGTTTAGCCTTGTGTTCACTCGCTAAAGATTTCGATAAACGATCATAAAGCAACACATTCACAGAGGCAGCTAAATTCATACAACCCACCGTTGGCACAAAAACAACCTCATCGGCATTATCAATTACCTCTTGGCTAATCGTACCATCTTCAGGGCCAAAAATATAAAGTGCCTGTTCAGGGTGCTGAAAATATGGCAACGGTATTGCGCCTTCAACTAAATCGACACAAACAATTTTCGTTTTTACCGGTAAACGGGCGCGTAATAACTCAATATCATTAAAATTTTGAGAAGCAATTAACGGAATTTTATCACGCGCATTTTTAGTGTCGGTATTATGTTTTGCTCCTTTAAACTTTGCCGCATGCGCATAACGTTCACCCGTATACAGTACTTGATCTACGCTATAGCAACCTGCTGCTCTCATAACTGCACCAACATTACTTGGGCTTTTAGGATTCGTTAAACCTACCGTGACATGGCTACTTTCAACTTGTAAACATTTGCCTAGAGCAATGGTTGATAAGAGAAGCTTTGCCATTAGCTATTTTCCTGCGCTTGTTTCTGCGCTTTTTCCAAGCCTTTAACTTGCTGCCAATAGTGCTCTAATTGCGCTAAATCATGTTGAGAAAAGTCGCGTCCTGATTGTTCAACTTGGCTTTCAACACCATGAAAACGTTTGGTGAATTTTTGGTTGGCTTTGCGTAATAAAGTTTCAGGATCTTGTTTCGCATGTCGACACAAGTTAACAACCGCAAACATTAAATCACCTAGCTCTTCACCTAAAGCAATGTCGTTTATTTTTTCAGCGTCTAACTCCTCTTTAACTTCAAGCACTTCTTCTTCTATTTTAGCAAAAACATCTTTCATATTATGCCAATCAAAACCAACATGAGCACAACGCTTTTGAATTTTAGCCGCTTGTGAAAGCGCAGGTAGGTTTTTAGGAATATCGACGAGTATACTCAATGGTTGTGCTGTTGAGCGTTGCTGACTTTGCTTTTGTTGGCGTTCTTTGGCTTTTTCATTTTCCCAGTTGGCTTTTATTTCAGCGTCTGAGGATAAATTTTTATCACCAAATACGTGTGGATGGCGGCGAATAAGCTTTTCGCAAATAGCCGCAATAACGCTGTCAAAATCAAACTTTTGTTGTTCTTGTCCTAATTGACTGTAAAAAATCACCTGAAATAGTAAATCACCAAGCTCTTTTTCCAACTCAACAAAATCACCTTGTTCAATAGCATCTGCCACTTCATAAGCTTCTTCAAGAGTGCACTGAACAATGGATGAAAAATCTTGTTTGATATCCCACGGGCAACCTGTTTCTGGGTCGCGTAGCTGTGTCATTATCCAACGTAGTTTTTCTATTGAGGCATCACTTTTTAACATCTTTATATTTTCTCTCATTTTTTATACATGTATTTCTATAACCGCTTAACGTCAACAACATCATCAAGTTGCTGTAGCTTTGTTAATACTCTATTTAATAGTTCACTACTGGTTAGTTCCATTTTAATATTCATTTTCACCGTTTGTTTGGCGTTATCACTATAACTTTCCATACCGACAATACTGACACGCTCATTAGAAATAATAGTCGAGATATCCCGTAAAAAACCTTGCCTATCACTGCCTATAACTTGCACACTGGCTTGATATTTTTGCTGATTGTCATTACCCCATTGCACTTCAACAAGTCGCTCAGGTTGTTGCGTTAAGGCATTTGCTAATTGATCACAATCTACTCGGTGAACCGAAATACCGCGACCTTGGGTAATAAAACCTGAAATTTCATCTCCGGGCACGGGTTGACAGCATTTCGCCATATGAGTCAATAAATTACCAACGCCAGAAACCGTTATTCCATTATCATCTGCCGGTATTTTTTTAGTCGCAGAGGGTTGTTTAACCAAACTTTGCGGGTCAATCTCTGCAACAGGTTTTAATTTTTCATCTTGCTGAGTGAAGTAATGAATAATTTGCTGCAAACGCGCATTACCTGAACCAATTGCCGCATATAAGTCATCCACTGTTTTGACATTAAAACGCTCTGCCGCCACTTTAAGTTGGGTTTGATTTACTGATAAATCATTGAGTTTGGCAATTTCAGTTTCAAACAATTCTTTACCTTGGCTTACGTGCTTATCTCGGTCTTGCAATTTGAAAAAATGCTGTACTTTGGCACGAGCACGGGCTGAATGAATATAATTTAAATTAGGATTTAACCAGTCTCGACTTGGGCTTGGCTTTTTACTGGTTAATACTTCAACTTGATCGCCGGTTTGTAACGCATGAGTAAAAGGCACTATTTTGCCAAAAACCTTCGCGCCAATACAACAATGCCCTACATTAGAGTGAATATAATAGGCAAAATCTAACGGTGTAGAACCCATCGGTAAGTCGATCACATCACCGCCGGGTGTGAAAACATAAATTCTATCTTCAAACACTTGGCTGCGCAATTCATCTAATAGTTCACCACTTTCAACGACATCATCTTGCCATTGTAATATTTTTCTCAGCCAACCAATTTTTTCATCAAAACCTGATTTTTTGCTCCCTTTGCTGTTTGCATCGCCCTCTTTATAGCGCCAATGAGCCGCAACACCTAGCTCAGCATCATCATGCATTTGTTGTGTTCTTATTTGAACTTCAACAGATTTACCCTCAGGACCAAGTACAACCGTATGAATAGATTGATAGCCATTCGCTTTTGGTGTGGCAACATAATCATCAAATTCATTGGCTAAATGATGCCATTGTGTATGTACAATACCTAAAGCAGAGTAACAGTCTTGTACTTTTTCAACAACAACACGCACCGCTCTAACATCAAAAAGTTGTTCAAAATCTAACGACTTTTGCTGCATTTTTTTCCAAATACTGTAAATGTGTTTAGGGCGTCCATATACTGAGCCTTTAATCGCCAACGCTTTAAGCTGTTGATTTAAATTATCAACAAAATCACGCATATATTGCTCGCGTTCAAGACGAGTTTCATCAAGCAATTTCGCTATTTTTTTATAAACTTGTGGGTGAAGATAGCGAAATGATATATCTTCTAGCTCCCATTTAAGTTGACCAATACCTAAACGATTGGCTAATGGAGCATATATATTGGCACTTTCTTTCGCCGCTAAAACACGGCATTCTTCTTCATTATTTTTTTGCGCTCTTAAATCACATAAACGCTCTGCTAGTTTAATCACTACCGCTCGAACATCTTCAACCATCGCAAGCAACATGCGGCGAATATTATCAACATTGCTGTGGTTGGCTTGTTGTTTTAAGCCTTTTATCGCATCCATTTGTTTCACACCATGACAAAGTACCACAATTTGCTGACTAAAATGTTCTTCAACATGCTCCATGGTGATCAGTTTAGCTTCAAGTAATGGTGTTAAAAATGCTGCAGATAAAGATTCTTGATCAAGATTTAAACTGGCAAGAATTTCCACCATTTCCATGGCTTTATGCAAGCTAGCAGCTTGGTTATCATAATAGGCAGAAATAGTTAGCCATAGAGAAGATAAAGCCTGACTTTTAGCGTCTGGTAACGCTAACTCGACTAACCATTGTTGAAAATTAATGGTTGAAACTTGATGTGATTTACGCACCGAAACCATGATTATTCCTTTATAAAAGCAGTGGTTTTAAAATATATTTAGCGTTCAAACAATACCATAGTCTCAATATGCTTTGTTTGAGAAAACATATCAATTAATGATATTTTTTGTATTTTATAGCCTTGAGTAAGCAATATTTGTGTATCTCTTGCTAATGTTGCCGGATCGCAACTCACATATAAAACACTCGGTATGCGCAATTGAGATATTTGCATAACCGCTTGCTCTGCTCCCGCTCTAGCAGGATCCAATAAAACTTTTGTAAATTGATGCGCTGATAAAAATGAATTTAGCCATAGGGCATTTGACCAATCACTGTTCAAGTCGGCTTGATGAAAGTGACAATTTTCAATGTGGTTGTTTTTCGCATTAATACTCGCTTTATCAACCATAGCTTGTACGCCTTCAACACCCAGTACCAAGTTCACTTTTTTAGCCATTGCTAAGCTAAAGTTACCCAAACCACAAAATAAGTCTAACACTTTGTCGTTTGGTGAAACTTGCAACCACGCAAGCGCTTGTTGCACCATCGCAACATTCACTTGCTCATTTATTTGAATAAAATCATTCGTTGAAAAATTCAAGGTAATATCATCGAGTAAGGCATAACTTAGCCCAGTATTATTTTTACTGTTGCTATCAACATCATTACAACTACTTAACGGAGTTAAATTTTTTCCATTATCAAGTATAAGATTCCAAGAATTTTTATGCGCATAATCTTGCCATAACTGTCTGTCATTTTTATTGAGTGACTTTAACTGCCTTACCACTAGCGTAATTAAGTCATTACTGCTAATTATTTCAATATGCCCAATAGCACTTTTAATGGTTAACTGAGTGATTAACGCTTGTAGTATTGGAAAAATATTATTCAGTGGTTCAACTAAAACAGGACATGATTTTATTGCCGCTAACTGGTTAGTTCCCTTTTGTCTAAAGCCTATTATGGGGTGTGATTTTTTAGTAAATTGTACGCCAATACGTGCTTTTCGGCGATAATGCCAAGGTTTATCCACAATAGCAGTTTGCCATGGCAGGTCGGTGATAATTTCAGATGAAATATCATGACGATAAAATAATTCTATTATTTTTTTTTGTTTAAAGGCCAACTGTTGATCAAACGCTAAATGCTGTAAATCACAGCCACCGCAAACAGTAAAGTGTTTACATTTCACGGCGGCACGATGCTTACTAGGCGTTTTTATGGTCAGCAATTTCCCTCGAACATATTTATTTTTTTGCTCTATTAAGCGCACATCAACAATTTCATCAGATAAAGCGCCATCAACAAATATAGGTTTTTTATGATAACGACCAACCCCACAACCATTTAAATCCAACTTATCAATACTAACAGTAACGGTTTCAGGGCTTATTTTCGATGTTGTTTGCTTTGAAGAATTCGCTTTAAAAAAGTTTGCCATGAATAATTTATCCGAAAAGTATATATTTTTTTAAGCTTATGACATTATATACCCGTACCATTTGAAGATGCAGAATTTAGTAGTCCTGAAACAAGAGTTTTCAAGCGGAACGGGTATATGTCTTAATAAGAGGCTATTATTTTACACTAATCCCCATGAAAAAGTTCAACGAAAATGCATAAATTTAGCTTAAAAGATTGGGTGATATTTCTCACTATAATGCCAACAACGCTTATTGTGTTTGGTCTTGCCGGTTATTTTTCTTATACCCGATACGTTGAACTTGATGAATTTCTCAACCTGCGGGCAAAAAGCATTATTGAACCTATTGCCATTGCCAGTAAAGATCCGCTTATTGCTAGAGATAGAGAAAAACTACGCCAACTTATTGGTTATGCCCACCGAAGCCAGTCTAATATAATTAAAAGCATTGTCGTTTTCACGGTCGACAATCAAGTATTTGTCACCAGTGTTTACCACGGCGACACTAATACCATGCGGTTAAAAAGTAATGATGAAATACTGAGTTATACCAACAGTGAGGTGGTTGGCGATTATGTTATCTTCCGAAGCCCTATTATCGAAGAAAACAGTAATAATTTACTGAACGGTTTATCAACAGCTCCTTTTAAAAAGCAGCCCCTCCAAAGTGACACTTACAATAGTATAAGCAACATAAACAACACCGCCGCTGTAGCCATAGGTTATATTGCGATGCAAATTGATAAAAACAAAATAAAGTTTAATCAACAAAGCCAAATATTAATCGCCTTTACCATGGCTTTATTAGGTTCTTTGTTAAGTGCCCTTTTTGCCCTAAAACTCATTAGTAATGTCACTAAGCCAGTAACCTCTATGGTTAATGCCGTTGATAGGATCAGAGAAGGTAAACTTGAAAGCCGTGTTAGTGGTCAGCTTATTGGCGAATTAAATTTCCTTAAAAATGGCATTAATGCCATGGCACAATCATTAGGCGGCTATCAACATGAAATGCAAGGTAGCATTGATCAAGCCACTATCGATTTACGTGAAAGTTTAGAGCAATTTGAAATACAAAACGTAGAGTTAAGTATTGCTAAACGTAAAGCTCAGGAAGCAAATAAAATAAAATCTGACTTTTTAGCCAATATGAGTCACGAATTACGAACACCTCTCAATGGTGTTATTGGTTTTACTCGACAAGTACTAAAAACACCATTAAGTGATATTCAACGAGATTACTTGCAAACAATTGATCGTTCAGCGAATAATTTACTCGCCATTATTAATGATATTCTCGATTTTTCAAAACTTGATGCAGGTAAAATGGTTATTGAAAATATTCCTTTTTCTTTACGTGAGTCACTTGAAGACACCTTAGTATTACTTGCACCCATTGCGCATGAAAAAAATATTGAATTGGCCTTTAACATTGATCATCAACTGCCAGATTCACTGCTAGGTGATGCAATGCGTATCAAACAAATTATGAGTAATTTAGTGAGTAACGCGCTCAAATTTACTCAACAAGGTAGTGTCTCTATTGATGTTACCAGTGAAAAAGTGTCTCAAAAAAGTATCAATTTAAAAATAGTGGTTACCGATACGGGTATCGGCATGAACAGTGAACAACAACAAACTATTTTTGAAGCCTTTGCACAAGCAGATCAAAGCATAACCCGACTATACGGTGGTACAGGTTTAGGCTTAGTTATTTGTCAACGTCTTGCCCATGAAATGCAAGGTGATATTGGTTTTGTTAGTGCAAGTAATCAAGGCTCTACTTTTTGGTTTACTTTTCAATGTGCGATAAACCATTTACCATTAATTGCTACATTAGAATCTACCCCATTAAAAAACAAAACTATTTTATATTTTGAAGAGCATCAGTACAGTAGAACAGCAACCAATAAGATATTAGAAAGTTGGAATATGAAGGTTACCAGTGTTAATAGTGAAATAGATTTAGCCCAAGCCTTAAAGCTGGCTAAAGCTGAAAACATTCGCTTTGATTATGCGTTAATTGGTCATAATAAAACAGCCACTGCATTAAGCGAATTAAAAAAATTAATGAATCAAATAAAACCTTATGCCTCAGCAGTACATATCGCAATTAATAGTAACTCACCTAGCCTACAAGACGCCTTATTGGCAAGCGGTGCGATGTCTTGTTTAAGCAAACCGTTAACAGCAACACGTTTGAACAGTGTTTTACAATCTCAACTCCATCGCGGCAACTCACTGCAGCACGCACATGCATCGAAGAAAAAAATTCCAATAAAAGTGCTTGCCGTTGATGATAACGAAGCTAATTTAAAATTAATAAATGCCTTGTTACTTGAACAAGTCGATGAGGTTATCTTAGCTGAAAATGGTATGGAAGCATTAACGTTATGTAAAAATGAAACTTTCGCCTTAATATTTATGGATATTCAAATGCCCGTCATGGACGGTATAAGCACACTTAAAGCGATAAAAATTGATACCGTTAATCAATCAACACCTATTATTGCAGTTACTGCTCATGCATTAAGTGGTGAAAAGGAAAAAATGCAGCAACAAGGCTTTAATGCCTATATGACTAAGCCTATCGACGAAACAATGCTGAGCCATATTATTTATGAGTACTGCGACATTGAACATTTTATCAGCCCCGATCAAGTCGCCCCATCATCGGTTATAGCGGTAAGTCAAAAACCATTGCTGCTAAATCCACTCAACACAGTAATGAGTTCATTAACGAGCTCAGTCTCGAATGCAGCTCAACCTAATGCAGTAGTTGATTGGTCATTATCACTTAAACGCGCAGGTAACAAACCTGAATTGGCCGTGGAAATGCTAACAGGATTACTTGATAGTTTACCAAAAAATCAACAAGAGATTACTGAGGCATTAGCCGGCCAAGATACAAAAACGCTCAAGCGTTTATTACATAAACTCAATGGTGCTTGTTGTTATACTGGTACACCAAATTTAGGAAAAATAACTCATCAACTCGAGAGTCAGTTAAAATTAGGAAAGAGTATTGAAGAATTAGAGCCCGAGTTTTTTGAATTTTTTGAGCAAGTTGAACAGGTATTAATATCCGCACCAAAAGTACTAAAAAAAGTAGTAAAGGTTAAAATTTAGTGAAAAATTCACCTGATAACTTTTTAATCAACTTGGTATAAATACAATTATCGAGCAAACACGACTATTTATCGCCTAGCTATTTAACGTCTAGTTAATTGCCGCCTAGCTATTTAACGTATGATTATTTAACGCAAAGTTATTGAGGGGGAAGTATTAATATCTCCGTCTTCTGAAATAACAGAAACACCACTATTACAGGTTAACACCGCTAAACTTTTGCCATTATCATCTCTAACAAAGGCTAATTCATAGCCAAATTTACCTAAACTACTGGCAGAAAACTTTTGCGCTAATGATAGTTTATTCCACCAAACAGATTTCTCCGGGGGTGTACCACGTCTCTCTACTAGGGTTTTTACATGTGTTTGCTCTTTCATCAACAGCTCCTCGTTTTTACATTTCCGTATAAAAATTCCTTTTTAATATTTCCTTATTAGAAATTCCTTGTAAAAACTTCTTGTAAAGAATTCCCTTTTTAGTAATTATTTATTCTTTATAAATAAGAGACCATTGTAAAGTGTAGTATAAAAAACAATCAAAGTGAAAGATATGCTAGATAAATTAAATAAGGTTAGGCTATTTTAGATTCTAGATTTTAACTTCTAGCTTCTAACAGTAAACGTTTCATATCACGTACCGCTTTATCTAAGCCATCGATAACAGCGCGAGCAATAATGGCATGACCAATATTCAATTCAATAATTTCTTTAATCGCCGCAATGGGTTTAACATTAAAATAGTTTAAACCATGCCCCGCATTAACTTTTAAACCTTGTTCATGGGCATATTGAATACCTTCAATTAAACGCGCTAACTCTGCTTGTTGTACTTTTTCAGACGTAGCATCTGCATAGTGCCCAGTATGTATTTCAATATAAGGCGCTTTACTGGCAACCGCAGCATCTATTTGTACTTTATCGGCATCAATAAATAAACTTGTCGCTATACCTGCATTAGTCAGTTTAGCAACAGCTGCCGTCACTTTAGTCAACTGACCTGCAACATCTAAACCGCCTTCTGTGGTTAACTCTTCACGCTTTTCTGGTACTAAGCAACAAAAAGCAGGCTTTACTTCACAGGCAATATTAACCATTTCATCCGTTACCGCCATTTCAAAGTTCATGCGAGTGTGCAAGGTTTCTTTTAACACATAAATATCTCGGTCTTGAATATGGCGTCTATCTTCTCGTAAATGAACAGTAATACCATCTGCGCCAGCATGCTCTGCAACACTTGCCGCATAAACAGGATCAGGATAATTTGTACCACGTGCTTGTCGTAATGTAGCAATATGGTCCACATTTACACCTAATAATAATTCACTCATTTGATATTCTCTTTTGGTTTCATTTAACAATTAACGGCTAACAATTAATGCTTAACGCTAATTTGTGATAAATAATTTTCTACTATTTAAAGGTTTATTTCCAAGTAAATTATTCAATACTTGTCGCATTAATAATTTAAAAGTTTTCTCTATTGTTGGTATTGTAATCGGCTCTTGTTCAGTCACAAATTTAGCAATAATTTGTAAATGATGTCTATCATAGCAAATTTTATCTTTTTCACTCGCTAAAGTAATACTATGAATAGGCACAAAGCCCCGCTCAGCAATATAATAAAAACTACTTACTTGATGTTCAAACACAGGGCTAAAGTCAAACGACAAACCCAATTCATCCAGTAAAATCAATTCAAAATTTCTTAATTGTGGCGCAATTTCTACACCTTGAGCTAAGTATGCTATGGTTTCATGGTACTGAAAAAACAACGGTTGACAGGCAATGTCTTCTGTCAATAAACGTATCAATAATTCGTTTAAATAGAAGCCACTATACAGATGATTTTTTCGTAATGGGTATGATTTAGCATAAGAGTCAACTTGAACTAAATTTTTTAATCCTCGTTGACCTTTCAACCTTACGGTTAATGGTAAAAATGGCTGTAAAGAGCCTTTTTTAATTGATTTTTTTGATTGACCAACATAAACAAGTGCTGCAACCTTACCGTCATTTTCCGTTAATAAATCAACAAGTTGTTGATTGTCGCGATAAGGTCTACTATGGAGTACAAATGCTTTTTGCTCAATCACTGGCTAACCTGATCGTTAACGAATAATGTCTTTTCAATACCACATAAAAATCACTCGAAAACGAGCCCTGATTAACTGGAGTAGTCATCACCATAACCTAAACTTTGCAATGCACGTTCATCATCAGCCCAACCTGATTTAACTTTAACCCAAGTTTCTAAAAACACTTTGCTGTCAAAAAGATTTTCCATATCGCGTCTAGCTTCTTGACCAATTGTTTTCAGACGGGCGCCCTTATTACCAATAACCATGCGTTTTTGGCTATCACGCTCTACTAATACCAAGGCATTAATGTGAATAATACCTTTATCATCCATTTTAAATTGTTCAATTTCAACCGTCGTTGAATACGGTAATTCATCGCCGGTAAAACGAATTAATTTTTCACGAATAATTTCAGAGGCCATAAAGCGGCTTGAGCGATCCGTAATATGATCTTCAGGAAACCAAAAATCGCCATCCGGTAGACTACTTAAACACAGTGCTCTAATGGTATCTACACCATGACCTTTGCTAGCAGAAATAGGGACTATATCTCTAAAATCATGTAAAGCACCAAGCTTTTGCAAATGCGGTAATAGTGCATCTTTGTCTTGAATATTATCGGTTTTATTTACCACTAAAATACAAGGAGAGCCACTTTTTTTAATTTTATTTAACACAAGATCATCATCTGCTGTCCAGTGCGTTCCTTCAACTAAAAAAACAACCAGTTCAACTTCGGCAATTGAACTACTGGCAGCACGATTCATTAAACGGTTTATCGCGCGCTTTTCATCCGAGTGCAAACCTGGGGTATCAACTAAGACAGCTTGCTGATTTTTTTCAGTTAATATGCCTAAAATACGGTGGCGGGTCGTTTGTGGTTTGCGTGAGGTAATGCTAATTTTTTGACCAAGCAATGCATTAAGCAAGGTTGATTTACCCACATTAGGACGACCAACAATAGCAATTAATCCAACCTGTGTTTGATCATTCATGAGTTGTTGTTACCTTTTACTTTGGCTGAGCTGATTGACTTTTTTTTACTAATTTTTACTTGCTCAATTAATAGTAGCACTTTTTCAGCCGCCGCTTGTTCCGCTTTACGTCGACTAGTGCCTTTACTGATCACTTCCACGTCAATAACACTGGTGGTGCAGCGTACGGTAAATTGTTGATTATGCGATTGCCCACTTGTATCAATAACGTCATAATTAGGTAACGCTATTTTTCTCCCTTGTAGATATTCTTGCAAACGAGTTTTAGGATCTTTTTGTTCATTACCCGGTTTAATAATTGACAACCGCTGGCTGAACCACGTTAAAATAAGTTCCTTACAACGAGCAATATCCGAATCTAAATAAACAGCGCCAATAATAGCTTCAATCGCATCTTCTAAAATTGATTCACGACGATGACCACCACTTTTTAGTTCGCCCGGCCCTAATATTAAGTATTCACCTAAGTCAAAATTTCTACCAAGCTCTGCTAAAGTAACACCTCTGACTAAGCTAGAACGCATTCGTGTTAAATCACCTTCATCATGATTAGGAAATTTTTCAAAAAGTGCTTCTGCAATAACAAAACCAAGAATAGAATCACCTAAAAATTCTAATCTTTCATTATGATCTCCTTTGGCACTACGATGCGTTAATGCCTGACTAAGTAGTCCGGGCTCTTTAAAACTATAGCCTATTTTTTTTGATAAACGCTTAATAGCTCGAATATTAGCTGCTTGTGTATTAGCAGCTTGAGCATTAACCGTTTTTGAATTAGTCGCTTTATGCTTGCTTTTACTTAAATGAAAAGCCATTAATTAATAGCACCTATACGCTCAAATCGCACGTTAGTGGGTATCCAATGGGGTAAAAAGCTATCGTCGCTACGCTCAAAATCAAAACTCATCCAAATGGCCACCGCTTCACCGACTAAATTTTCTTCAGGAACAAAGCCCCAAAATCGTCCATCTAAACTGTTATCTCTATTATCGCCCATGACAAAATAGTGATTTTTAGGAACCAAAAATTCATCGTTAGCCGTACCGGCTTGTTGAAAATAAAGCGGAGTTCTTGGTAAGGTATTTCGATCATTCAAAATATTATGCGTTTTATCAAACATAACGGATTCAAATTGATTCAAGCCTTCTGTCGCGTCAGGCCCTTGATATTTAGCAGTAAAATCATTCGCTATTTGAGTAAATTCAGGACATTTAGTCGCTGATTCTTGACATGCCTTTTTAATATAAAGTGATTTATTGCGATAAATAATCCGATCACCCGGTAAGCCAATAACACGTTTAATATAATCTATACGAGGATCACGCGGATATTTAAAAACCACAACATCGCCACGCTCTGGCAAACCAACATCAAAAAATTTATTGCGTGCAACGGGATCTTTTAAACCATAGTTAAATTTATTAACCAAAATAAAATCGCCATCAAGCAACGTTGGCATCATAGAGCCTGACGGTATTTGAAAAGGTTCATAAATAAATGAGCGCAAAATCAAAACAAAAGCTATAACCGGAAAAATTTGTACCGAGGTATCAACTAATGGCGAAGGGGTCATTAATGTTGCTAGTGCTTCTTTAGTTAATTCAACAGCACTTTGCTCTTTAGCAACCTTTTGTGCTGCCACGGCTTTTAATTGTCGTTTTGGGGCTAAATAAAATTTATCCGCAAGCCAAACAATACCGGTAAGTACGGTTATTGCCACTAATAAAATTGAAAAATAAACTGCCATATTTGTCCTTTGAAAATGTAAATTGTTGCGATTTTGTTGGGCTTAGCTATGTTCAGGTCACGCTCAGATTACACTCAGACCAATCTACAAGATTAATTATCTAACTTAAGTACAGCTAAAAAGGCTTCTTGTGGTACTTCTACATTACCAACTTGCTTCATGCGCTTTTTACCTTCTTTTTGCTTCTGTAATAATTTTTTCTTACGGCTTATATCACCACCGTAACATTTAGCGGTTACGTTTTTACGCAATTGTTTCACCGTAGTTCTTGCGATAACGTTATTACCTATTGCCGCTTGAATAGCAATATCAAACATCTGACGATGAATAAGCTCTTTTAGTTTATCAACTAACATTCTTCCGCGCGGTGCTGAATTGTTACGATGTGTGATCATCGCTAACGCATCAACGCGATCGCCATTAATCATTACGTCAACTCTCACCATGTCGGCAGGTTCAAAACGTAAGAAGTTATAATCAAGCGATGCATAGCCGCGGCTGGTTGATTTCAATTTATCAAAAAAGTCCATCACCACTTCTGCCATAGGCAATTCATAAGTCACCGCTACTTGGTTACCATGATAAATAATGTCTTTTTGTACACCACGTTTTTCAATACATAAGGTTATAACGTTACCTAAATATTCTTGTGGTACTAAAATATTTGCTTGAACAATAGGTTCACGAATTTCATCAATATTATTAACCGCAGGTAACTCCGCCGGATTATCTATTGATAAAAGATCGCCATTAGTACAAGCAATTTCATAATTTACCGTTGGCGCTGTGGTAATTAAATCAAGATCATATTCACGAGCCAAACGCTCCTGAATAATTTCCATATGAAGCATTCCTAAGAAGCCAATACGAAAACCAAACCCTAAAGCAGAGGAGTTTTCAGGTTCAAAAAATAATGAGGCGTCATTTAAACTGAGCTTATTTAATGCATCACGAAAGTTCTCATAATCGTCTGAACTAATGGGAAAAATTCCGGCATAAACTTGCGGTTGCGCTTTTTTAAAACCTGCTAAAGCGGTTTCAGTTTCTTTTTTACTGAGGGTGATAGTATCACCCACTGGCGCACCATGAATTTCTTTAATACCGGCAATAATAAAACCAACTTCACCGGCTTTTAAAATACCTGTTTCTGTTTGTTTCGGTGTAAAAATACCCACTTTATCAATTTGATGAACTTGTCCTGTAGACATCACCAACATTTTATCGCCTTTTTTCACCGTGCCATTCATCACTCTCACTAAAGAAACAACACCTTGATAATTATCAAACCATGAATCAACAATAAGCGCTTGTAAATTAGCTTCGGGGTCGCCTACCGGCGCAGGAATATTCGCCACAATAGTTTCAAGTACGTTTTCAATACCTAAACCTGTTTTAGCTGAGCAAGTCACCGCATCTGTTGCATCAATACCAATAATATGTTCAATTTCTTCAGAAACGCGATCAGGATCAGCTTGAGGTAAATCAATTTTATTGAGAATAGGTAAAACTTCAAGATCCATTTCAATCGCGGTATAGCAGTTAGCTACCGTTTGCGCCTCAACACCTTGACCCGCATCAACAACAAGCAATGCACCTTCACATGAAGCAAGTGAACGAGATACTTCATAAGAAAAATCAACATGGCCTGGCGTATCAATAAAATTTAACTGATAAATTTCACCGTCTTGTGCTTTATAGTCTAAGGTAACACTTTGTGCTTTTATTGTAATACCACGTTCACGCTCAATATCCATAGAATCAAGCACTTGTGCTTCCATTTCACGCTCTTGCAAACCACCACAATGTTGAATCAGTCGATCTGAGAGGGTAGATTTGCCATGATCAATATGGGCAATAATAGAAAAGTTACGTATGTTTTTCATAAATGGTGGTTCAAGTAAAAAGTGTTAAAAAAAATATTGGCGTGATTTTAGCGAATTTAGTGCGCAGGGGCTATCTTTTGTTGATATATCTTTTTAGTATTCGATTAAAAAACCGCTAACTAATACCAAGTTGATTAA
>JAOPTQ010000012.1:53933-55989 GCA_051531915.1 Colwellia sp.
AGGCTTAGAGGCAAGGCATTGATTGAAGATAATGGTTATTCCTTTGTCAAAATCAATAACGCAGCATGTAAGCCATTTAGGGCCACCTGAAGCGCCTAAAAAATTTGTAAATAACGCTTAATTAAAGCCGTGTTCTTGTATGGTTTTTAAGGCGTTAGAGCCTGCGTAGATATCTAACATCAATTTAAATAACAGCCAACCTACAGCCAAATGATGATACTATTTTATTAATAGTGGCAAACTTAGGGTTTCCATCTTCGGATAGTGACTTATACAAGCTTGTACGAGTGACTCCTGCTTTCTCAGCAACTGCTGTCATACCTTTAGCACGAGCAGCAATATTTAGTGCGTGAATTAAATCATTTTCATCACCATCACTTGCCACTTCAATTAGAAAGTCACGGATATCCTCATCAGTTTCTAAATGCTCTGCAATATCAAAATTACTTATTTTCATTACTTACTCCAATTCACTTAGTATTTTCTTGGCTTTTTCAATATCTTTAGTTTGAGATGCTTTGTCGCCACCTTTTACTAATAGCACTAACTGACTATTTCTGAGCGTATAATATATTCGAAAGCCACTACCGAAAAAAAACCTTAATTCAAATAAATTGCTACTTAGTTGTTTATGGTCGCCAAAATTACCATTTTCGACACGGGTCAATCGGGCTAAGATTTTAGTCTTAACTTTTTTGTCTTTTAATTTATCAAACCATTCTAAGAATGTATCTGTAGTTTCTATAGTATAGCGCATAAGAATAATTGTATCCCAAAAGATACAGGTAAGAAAGGTAAACTTGAGTCGGTAGTGCTTTGTAATTGCAGCAAAGAATTAAATATCGGTGTTTAGCTTTACAAAGGAAATGCATATGGGGCATTACAAGTCCTGAAGTTGAGTTTCCTGAATGCGACAAGTATGAATCGAATCCGTCAGTCGGCAGAAAAAGGTTTGTAAAATCAAACCAAGTTAAAGCTATTTTCTTTTTGCTTTAAAGCTCTCTTTTATGTTTATTAAGTCGTTTTTCAATTCAATGGTGTAGTTAACATTCTTAATTACAACAAGGTAAATTGAAAAACTTTGAATACACACTAAACCATATAAAATGTACGTAGCGATAAACCTAATAATAGGCATTGAAAAATAAGCTGCTATATCGCTATTCATAAATGTAGACTTCAAAAATACACCAAGAAGAAGTGTGCCTAAAACTATTGCTGATAGGGTTAACGCTAATAAAAGAAGGGATAATTCTTTATATTTTTCTTCAAACTCTTCAATTAGTAATTTTAAATTAATTTTATTTTCAGGTACTTCTTGTCGAATTAACTCTTTTAAGTGATTTCCTTCTGATTTAGTTTTTGGATAAGCATATGCAATCCATAGCCCTAATACAGTAAAAATCATTAATGAAGTATTTTGTAGTAGATTTATCAGGTCTTTTTGATTTTCATAGTTTGCTTTTTCAAAAGTGAAAAAAGTAATAATGGCAATTAGGCTGATCAATATAATAAAAACAATTTTATTACTCATTTACAGCTACCTGAGATATTTGAGCTGTCGTTATAAATGGTGCTAATAACCTTGCTCTTTGTTCATTCAAGAAAGTATAAATAGTTGAATGATTAAAGTGAGATTTCTCTTCTTCACCAGGTAAATCAATAAATGATTTCACTACAAACTCGTCAAGCCAGTATGTTTGGCTACCAGAGCCTTCTTTTCTGAATCCAAGGTTTGATCTTTTATTTTTGTTTGTGCCGTAATCTTGATGGTATTTATCCATCATCGCTCTTAATTGATTACCTGTTGGTTTAGCATCAACGACAATGTTTATAGATCTGGTATTTCCTGATTTTCCTTTAGAAATATAAGGAAGGTTTCTAAAGTAACGAGTCCAATCTTCGTCTTGATCAGAATGAGTAATAATTTCTTCTTTTTTAACAAAGTGAGTAATATCACGGGCTATTAGATCGAGATCTGCATTTTCAGTTATTTTTGTATACCTTCTACTATCAACTCTTAACCAAAGTTTACAGCAATTATAGGTGAATGAGC
>JAOPTQ010000013.1:0-37445 GCA_051531915.1 Colwellia sp.
ATGTAAGCCTTTTAAACTCGCCTTTTGGGAGCTTGCTCAATGCTCACTAACGTCGTTGAATTTATTTGATTTAGAATGACTAGACTTAAACAAATTCGCCTTGTTACTGAACATTGAGCATAGCTCTGAGTTGGGAAGAAATTTAATCAAATTGGTATTATTCATATAAGCAAATTTGAGATATAAAAAAGCCAATACTTATTACTGTATTGGCTTTCTATTTATCTTCGTTCGAAACTCGAAACTCGCCTAGTCTTTCACTTCTGCATTGTGATAAACATGCTGCACATCATCACAATCATCTAACATGGCAATAAATTTTTCAAAATTGCTAATGTCTTCTTCGCCTTCAATGTCTATGTACGTTTGTGGAACCCAAGTGATTTCTTCTACTTCTAAATCAAATTCAGGCATTGAATTGGCAAATTCTGTTTTAATTTTGAAAAATTCAGTATGAGGCGCATAAACGGTAATAATGCCATCTTCTAATTCAACATCGGTTACATCAATATCAGCCATCATTAAGTTTTCTAATACAATTTCGTCATCTTCACCTTCAAAAGCAAAAACGGCTTGGTGATCAAACATGTGTGACACCGTGCCAGAAGAGCCCACTTTTGAGTGAGTTTTAGTAAAGCACTGACGAATATCTTTAATAGTACGATTACCATTGTCAGTTAAGCAATCAATAATCACCATGCAATTACCCGGACCAAAACCTTCATAACGCGCTTCTGAATAATCTTCACCACCAGCTCCAGAGGCTTTTTTAATTGCATTATCAATTACATGTGTAGGTACTTGATCTTTTTTTGCTTTATCAATTAAGCCGCGTAACGCTAAGTTTCCGTCAGGATCTAGACCACCATTTTTAGCACAAACGTAGATGGCTTTACCATATTTTGAATAAACTTTTGTTTTTGCTCCGGCTGTTTTTGCCATGGATAATTTTCGGTTTTGGTATGCTCTACCCATCTTAAATACTTCTTATGCGTTCTAAAAAATTAATGGCTAGATTCTACCAGTGAATAGGCACTTTTGACTAGTGTCTGCTACTATTTATATGATAAAAGGCTTGCTATACCTAGTATATTTTTATAGTTTATTATGTGAACGCTATAAAAATAAACAATATTATCAAGGAAGTAGTGTATGCAATATAACGAATATAAAGTCATTTATGTTACCGAGGGCGGTTGTGGTACGTTACTGTTAGGCTCTAGTGGTTTACCACTTAAAAGGCTAGAGGCTACGTTAAACGCCGAGGCAGCGGATGGTTGGCAATTAGTTTTTCAAGTTATTGAGCAAAAACGCTTTTGGTTATTTTGGTCACGAGAAGCAGTAATTATAACCTTAGGTCGAAATAATGGCTAACGTTTCGTTGGTTAAAAGCGCGGTGCTAAAAGCTATTCGCTATTATCAAAACAGCGGTGGCTCCGTTAAACACTTTGCAATTTCGTGTAATTATAGCCCAACATGTTCAGAGTATACCTATCAAGCAATAACGCGTTTTGGGGTTATTAAAGGTATTAAGTTGGGCATAAACCGAATTAAGCGTTGTAATGATCCTGACTGTGTAATTACCACGGTTGATCTCGTTCCAGGCAGTAAGTGATTAAAGTAGAGTGATTAAGTTCTAGATAATGAACATGGATAAATAAGGACATTTTAATGAATGATGAAGCGCTAAAAATTGAAGAAAATCAATTACGAGAAAAAATATCTCAATTAACTGATAAACAAAAAAAGCACTATTATTCGTTAGAAGTAAAACAAGTGAAAGACCCTGATACCTATGCCGCCCTTAATTGGGCTTGTCTTGCCGGTTTACATCATTTTTATTTAGGAAAATGGTTGCGCGGTGCTATCAACCTAGCGGTCATGGTATTTGCTTTATTATTATGGTTTACGGGAATTAGCTCAAGGCTTGGAGCTATGCTGCTATGCTTTGTTTTTATTGTTGAGATCCCTCAACTTATTAATAGTCAAAAAATTATTTATCAATATAATGTTGCGTTGATGAGAAAGTTATTAAGATATGTTATTGGGCAAACTTATCGTGAAAATTCGCAATAATAACTTTAAAACGCGAACGCTTATACATACAGCAATAGACTTTGATTAAAGATCTGATTCTTTAAGAGATAAGTACTTTAAAATAATGAATGAAAATGGTGTTTTAGGGGAAAAACAAAAAAGTATTAGTCGTTTTTAAAATCTCGATTCAAGCCATTAAACACGAGATAAATATTCTTTTTAGTTGAATCATTGGCTCATTCTTGTTCAAATAGCGCCTTACCCCAAGTGGAACGGGTATATCGCCCTAATATTTAGAAAGTTAAGTAAAAAAAATAAGCAACTCTGATACATGAAATATACCCGCGTTTTTATTAATAGTTTGGCTTACGAACTGGCTCCTGATGTGATTTCCAGTTCCGAGCTAGAAAGTCGTTTAGCTCCTTTATATCAAAAATTTCGTATTCCTATGGGACAACTTGCTGCCTTAACTGGAATTGAAGAACGTCGATGGTGGCCTAAAAATCACACTTTATCTGATGGTGCATTATCTGCGGCACAAAAAACCATTGAAGAAACAGGTATTTCTGTTGGTGATTTAGGCGCGGTTGTTTATACCGGTGTTTGTCGTGATCAACATGAACCTGCAACAGCCTGCCGTATAGCTTCTAAACTTGGCGTATCAAAAAATACCGCCATTTATGATATTAGTAATGCGTGCTTAGGGGTTTTATCCGGTATTTTAGATATTGCCAATCGTATTGAATTAGGTCAAATAAAAGCAGGATTAGTGGTTTCATGTGAATCGGCTCGTCATATTGTTGATGTTACTATTGACGATATGCTAGCAGATCTTAGTATGCAAAATTATGCTCGCTCTTTAGCTACCTTAACGGGTGGCTCTGGTGCCGTTGCCGTATTAATAACTGATGGCAGCCTTAACTTAAAAACAGCACGTAATCATCAATTGCTAGGCGCAAGCCATTTATCTGCGCCAGAGCATAATAATTTATGTCAATGGGGTTTGAAAGAAGTGGGTCCACAACTCTTTCGTGAATTTATGCGCACTGACGCGGTTACTTTGCTCAAAGAAGGAGTAACACTGGCTAAAGATACTTGGCATCATTTTTTGCAGCAACGTAATTGGCTGATAGATCAAGTAGACAAAGTTATTTGTCACCAAGTAGGCGCGGCAAATCAAAAGCAAGTATTAACCGCGTTGAGCATCCCCGTAGAAAAAGAATTCCCTACTTTTCAATATTTGGGAAATATGGGGACGGTATCTTTACCGGTCACCGCCGCCATGGCTCATGATCAAGGTTTTTTAAAGCCGGGCGACAACGTTAGTTTTTTAGGTATTGGCAGTGGTTTAAACTGCATGATGCTTGGTTTAAAGTGGTAAATTCATCTTACTCTTTAAGTAAATTTTTCAGTGACAAGGTTTTTCATGTTCGATTCACTTTTTCCGTTTAAACGTAACTTTATTGATAGAAATGGTCACCAGTATCATTATGTCAATGAAGGTCAAGGTGAGCCTGTCGTTATGGTGCATGGTAATCCTAGTTGGTCTTTTTATTATCGAAATTTAGTAAGTGCGTTAAGTGCCAATCACCAATGTATTGTGCCAGATCATATTGGTTGTGGTTTTTCAGATAAGCCTGACGACCAGCAGTACGATTACACGCTAGTAAAGCGTATTGATGATCTTGAAGCTTTGCTTGAACACTTAGCTATTCGAGAAAACATAACTTTAGTGGTTCATGATTGGGGCGGAATGATTGGTTTAGGTTATGCCCAGCGCTATCCTGAGCGCATTAAACGTTTAGTTATTTTAAATACGGCAGCATTTCATTTACCTAAAACTAAAAAATTTCCTCTCGCCTTATGGTTGGGTCGTAATACATTGTTAGGTGCTTTTTTGGTGCGTGGTTTTAATGCTTTTTCGAGTGTTGCCTCATATATTGGTGTGAAAAGAAAATCCATGCCTAGTGCCATTCGTCAAGCGTATGTTGCACCCTTTAATTCGTGGAAAAACCGCATCTCTACGTTACGTTTTATTCAAGATATCCCCTTAAAACCTCAAGACAGAAACTATCAACTAGTGACTGAAATAGCGGAAAATTTAGCCAACTTTACCGCGTTACCCACTTTAATTTGTTGGGGGTTAAAAGACTTTGTCTTTGATAAACATTTTCTTCGGGTATGGCAAACGCATTTGCCGCAAGCACAAGTACATGAATTTGCTGATTGTGGACATTATATTCTCGAAGATGCTAGCGATGAAGTGGTTCCACTAATCAGTCAATTTTTAGCTGAGTCGAGTAGCAACTAAATGGCTGATGGCTACGTTAGCGGTTCGTCTATGCCTAATGCTAATTTGTGTCGTCATTTAAAAACAGCAGCGCTTGAAATTCCATCCTCGCTTGCGGTGGCGGTACAAAAATATCAGCGCAGAAAATTACAGTACCATGAAATAGATTTTGTTAGTTTAGATAAAAAAAGTGATGCTATAGCCTTTGCACTTAATGCTTACGGTATTAAACGCGGTATGAAAGCTGTGTTGATGGTTACTCCCAGTATTGATTTTTTTGCATTAACATTTGCCTTATTCAAAGCCGGCGTAGTACCCATTCTTGTTGATCCGGGTATGGGTATTAAAAACCTCAAGCAATGTTTTATTGAGTCAGCCCCTGATGTATTTATTGGTATTTTAAAAGCACACATAGCTCGACAATTATTTGCTTGGGGAAAAAGCAGTGTTAAACACTTATTAACGGTAAGTGGCTCAACTCTTTTTAGTCAAATAATCGGTGGTTGTACCTTAACTCAATTGTTACAGCGTTATCCAAGTCAGCAGCCTTATGCTATGGAATTACTTGATGATAATGAAATGGCAGCCATTTTATTTACCAGTGGTAGCACCGGCTCTCCTAAAGGTGTTGTTTATAGCCATAAAATGTTTGAAGCACAAATTAGTGCGCTAAAAAATGATTATGGCATTGTTAAAGGTGAGCGTGATTTAGCCACTTTTCCACTTTTTTCTTTATTTGGTCCGGCGCTTGGTATGGCATCTATTATTCCAGATATGGATGCTAGCAAGCCAATTAAAGCTAATCCTGACTTTATTTTTGCGGCAATTGAAAAGTATCAGTGTACTAATTTATTTGCTAATCCGGCATTAATTGAAGTGTTGGGAAAAGCGGGAACGGCAAAACCAAAGCCAAAATCAAATACCAAGGTCAGTACGTTAAAGCAAAATAAATTGTTGAGCTTAAAGCGCGTTATTTCAGCCGGTGCACCCGCAACATTGCCGTCAATAGAGCGTTTTACCCAATTGTTAAATTCTGGCGTTGAAGTGTTAACCTCTTATGGGGCTACTGAGTCGCTGCCATTAACTAAAATTGGCAGTGATCATTTATTAACAACAACTAATATCACCGAGTGTGGCGGCGGAATTTGTGTCGGTACGCCAATACAAGGCGTTGAAATTGCTATTATTGCTATCACCGAAGAAAATATTATTGATTGGCATGATAATTTGAAATTACCCGAAAATGTTATTGGAGAAATTGTTGTTAAAGGTGACATGGTTAGTCAGGCATACTATCAACGAGAAAGCGCTACCAAGCAGGCAAAAATAGCCGGTAAAAATTCTACTTATCACCGCATGGGTGATTTAGGTTATTTAGATAGCCAAGGGAAATTATGGATGTGTGGCCGTAAAGCGCATCGTGTTGAAACTGAAACAAGCACTAAAACATGCACAGAAACAGAAATTAAAAGTAAGGTATTTTTCTCCATTCCCTGTGAACGTATTTTTAATACGCATGCAAAAATAAAACGTAGCGCTTTAGTGGGTGTTGAATTAAATGGCAACACACAGCCATTACTGTGTGTTGAATTAAATGATGACTATAAAAACTTATCAGCAAAAGGTGAACAACAGCTATTTTCAGCGCTTAAAACGCTTGCTGATCAGCATCAACAAACCCTGAATATTGAGCACTTTTTAATTCATAAAAATTTTCCTGTTGATATTCGCCATAATGCTAAAATATTTAGAGAAAAACTAGCCGTTTGGGCACAAGGAAAAATAGTGTGATGAAAATTTACCCGCCTTTATCAAAAGATAGCTTATTAGAAACTCCAGCAGAAATGTTAACGGCATTATCAATGTTATCAACGCAAGTTAAACATGTTTTTGTGACTGGCGCAGGCGGTTTTTTAGGAAAAGTACTTTGTCAGTTTTTACGTAGTGCTAATATTAACGTGACGGGTTTTGCGCGTGGCAATTATCCCGAGTTAACACAACTGGGTGTCACTATGGTTAAAGGTGATATTGGTGATTTATCTGAGGTCACTTTAGCCATGCAAGGTTGCGATTTGGTTTTTCATGTTGCGGCAAAAGCCGGTGTTTGGGGCGATAAAGCAGATTATTATCAGCCCAATGTTGAAGGTACTAAAAATGTCATTCAAGCTTGTCAATCTTTAGGCATTAATCGACTTGTTTATACTAGTACGCCCAGTGTTACTTTTGCCGGTGTTGATGAAGCCGGTGTTGATGAGTCTCAGCCCTATGCCAGTAAATTTTTAAATTATTATGGTGAGTCAAAAGCACTAGCAGAACAGCTTGTTTTAGGCGCATCATCAACATTATTGAAAACCGTTGCCCTTAGACCGCATTTAATTTGGGGACCCAATGATCCGCATTTAGTGCCGAGAGTTATTGACCGAGCAAAAGCCGGACGATTAAAGCTCGTCGGTAATACTGACAAATTAGTTGACACTATTTATATTGATAACGCCGTTTATGCGCATATTTTAGCGGCAATAAAGCTAAATGACACTAAGCCAACTTGTGCGGGGAAAAGTTATTATATTAGTAATGATCAGCCTATAACAATGGCAAGTATGCTGAATAAAATTTTAGCCTGTGCAGAGTTATCGCCAGTAAGTAAGCGCATACCAATGTTTATCGCTTACGGTGTTGGCGCTGTGCTTGAGTGGATTTACCTTGCTTTAGATAAAAAGCAAGAGCCTATGATGACCCGATTTGTTGCTAAGCAATTGTCTACTAGCCACTATTTTAATATTAATGCCGCAAAAAAAGAGTTAGCTTACACTGCACTTATTAGTATTGATGAAGGCATGAAACGCCTGAAAGCTTCGTTATAAAGATGAATTTTTGGTGAAATAAAATAGAGAATCAAGAGACGTAAAATGAGTAAGATTTATCATCATCCGGTGCAAATATATTATGAAGACACCGACCATTCTGGTGTAGTTTATCACCCTAATTTTTTAAAGTACTTTGAACGTGCCCGTGAGCATGTTATTGACAGTAATCGTTTAGCTAAACTGTGGGCTGAAAAAGGTTTAGGGTTTGCAGTTTATAAAGCCAATTTAACCTTTCAAGACGGCGTTGAATTTGCTGAAATTTGTGATATTCGCACTACCTATCAATTTGACGGTAAATATAAAACTCTTTGGCGACAAGAGGTTTGGCGGCCTAATGCTAAAAGGGCAGCCGTTATTGGCGATATTGAAATGGTTTGTTTAGATAAAGAAAAGCGCTTACAGCCCATTCCGGATGAAATATTAGCGCCGATGAGTACAAGCTGATTGAATCAAACAGATAGAGTTACTTGATAATAATCACTTAAGGTTCATTAAATTCAATTTTCCTACTTACTCAATAAAATAGCATTTTTTAAAGACTCTGCTAGTCTTATATTAACTTTTGCTTGGGTATATATTAACTTTTATTAAGTTGACTAAGGGAAAAAATAGTATGGATACATCTGAACTTGTTGAGCATGCCGTTGATATTAAAATAGATTTAAGGCATGCAATAATCTCTATAGCCCGAGCGTTAGACTATGTTGGTATAGACGATGTTCATCATGGGCATCGTGTTGCTTATATGGCGCTTGAATGCGCTAAACAATTAGGTTGGTCAAAAAACAAATGTCAATTTGTTTATTTTTCAGGGCTGCTGCATGACTGTGGTGTATCAACGTCAAATGAACATTTACGTTTACTTTCAGGTCTCCAACCTGAAGGAACAGAAGGGCATTGTGTTAGAGGGCAACTGGCTTTAAGTGAGTGTTCATTACTTGCTTGTTATGCCACCGTTGTTCAATATCACCATACTCCTTGGAAAAAGCTAGCTGAAATAGAGATAACTGACTTTGACAAAGACGTCAGCGCATTGATATTTCTTGCCGATAGAGTCGATTTTTTACGCGCTCGCTATTTGAACAATAATCATCCTAATTTAATCACCTTGTACGAAAAATTAATTAGTGACAATATTCTTGAAAAGTCAGGTGATGTCTTTCATCCCGCAATGGCAGAAGCTATGGCTTCCTTAGTTTCTCAAGATGGTTTTTGGTATAGTATGGACGCTGATAATATTGAACAAATAGCGTTGAATTTTCAGCTAGATAATCAATATGAACAAATCCTTTCTATGTCTGATGTGAAAAAATTAGCCATGTTTCTTGCCAATATTGTTGATGCCAAAAGTCCTTTTACTTTTCAACATTCAATTAAAGTCGCAAGAATTTGTCAACAAGTTGCCATAGATTTTAATTTATCTGAAAATATACAACAGCAAATATTTATTGCCGGGTTATTGCATGATGTTGGTAAGTTGAAAGTCCCCGATGATATTCTTCATAAGGAAGCCAAATTAACGCAAGAAGAATATTCTCATATTAAAAGGCACAGTATTGATACGAGAGATATTATTTTAAATTTTTTCCCAAATAGTAAAATAGGAGAGTGGGCAAGTAATCATCATGAAAGATCTGATGGCTCTGGCTATCCTTATGGACTAAATGGAGAGCAGTTAGATATTGAGTCTAAAATTATAATTCTTGTGGATGTGTTTCAAGCACTGTCACAAAAAAGACCTTATCGAGGAATTATGAGCTTAGTTGAAGTGTTCAAAATAATGGACCCTATGATAGAAGATCAAAAACTGGATAAAAATGTTTATCAAAAAATAAAGCATAAAGGCGAGCATTATTACCAAATTTCAATACAATAAGTTATATGATTATTTCTTTATAACTCAGTTTCTTTAAAATTCAGTAAAGGCACACTTTCAAAAAATCGCAATTTATAATTGGTTGCCTGATTATCACTACTCGCTCTTATTGACAGGGCTATACGATTTTCTTTATCTGGATAAAACAACCAACTGCGCCAAACTTCAGCGGTATCGACTCTATGTTTCGCAAAGTTAAGCCTAATGTTGCTATTTATTGTCTGTTTGTTTTTATCATTAATAGCTGCAGCACTTACTTTATCAATCACAAAGCTAAAATCTTTTAAAGGGATCGCTAGCCCCAATCCCCAAGCTTTAATATATGACTCTTTTAACGTCCAATAATCAAAAAACCGATCACGTTGCTGCTCTTCGGGTAGTAAAAATAATTCATTGATTTCACGGGGTGAAAAATAACGTTCAGCAATGGCTAATACATCATTCTTACGGGTGGTGTTTTCTACATCACAACCAATATCATCCACTAAGGTGACTGCGCAAATAATACAATTTGTGGTATGGCTAATATTAAAACGTAACGGCAAAGGTGCATTGACAAGTTCAGGTTTGCCTTTTTCACCTTTTTTAAAGCGCCAATTTTCAGGCTCAATATCTGCATATTTAGATAATAAGTCACGAACAAATGCGCGGGTAATTAATGCATTGTGACGGTCTTTGGCAAATTTATAACGTTGTTGTTTGGTTGTTTCTTCTAGCGTGAGTAACGCTTTATATTTTTCTTCTAAATCACCATGATTACTTTCATCTAATTTAAGTGCTGAAAATGGTTGAGGTTTGGTCATCCAACAATGAATTTCATTAGAAGATAATGTCAGCTTTTGCGTTGATGCGCTTGTATCGCTAATAGGTATCATTAAAAGTATCGCTAAGTTGTACGGATTATAAGTTTTTTAGTGAAGATGATTTTATCACAACGAAATGTATTCTATTTTAATTTTTCCTCTTAATTTAAAAAATCATTTTTACTTAATTGTGTTTTGATTTTTAGTGATTGTTTTTAGGGAAATAATTTAATGATAAGAATAAAAAACAGCTTTTTAAATGTTATTGAAAGTTGTTATTTTGCAAAGCTTGTATCGGGTGATTGTGTTGGGTATGAAACCTGTGTATATTAGCCAAGCATTTAATCATGAACCTGATTAAATAATGTTAATTTTTATGTTGTTTTTTAATTAATGGATACACGTAAAATGGTAAAACTACATGCAAATGCAACCACTACACCTGAAATGCGAGCATTTATTCATGAGTCAGACTTACCTACGGCAGTGTTATCACGTTTATTAAAAATATCTGAATCAACGGTTCGTAAATGGCGTCAGCGTGATTGTGTTAGTGATGCCTCTCACACCCCTAAACAATTAAATACCACATTAAGCGAAGCACAAGAGTATGTAGTTGTTGAGTTACGCACGCGTTTATTACTTTCACTTGATGAACTGCTAGCGGTGTGTAAACAATTTATTAATGGCAATGTTTCACGTGCCGGTTTACAGCGTTGTTTGAAGCGCCATGGTATTTCTCGTTTAGCAGATATGGAAGACTCGGGTGAGTTTTCTGACGCCGATAAGCCATTGCATTCAAGCCATAGCTCTCCGGTGCAAGTAGCGCTTGAAGACACGCAAGATCATCAAGTATTGTTATCTGATATCTCTCCAAAATCAATGCGAGAAGTGTTAAACCGTACCAATAATTTATCTGAAGATGAAGTGGTGCAAGTCAAGGTTACTCAATTACCTGATTTTTCACAAGGCAGAGCAAAAGGCAGTTCACAAAGCAAGTTAGCAAAAACAGACAATGCCACAAAAAATGCTGATAACAATCAAAACAAGCGGCGTTTACTTATTGCCAACGACCCTGCTTCTGGCTGGGTTTATGTCGATATTTATGACGGCAATGAAGCCGATGCGGCAAGTCGTTATATGAGCTACGTGCTTACCAAGGCCCCCTTTCATATCCGCCGAATTTTGGCGGGTAATTACAGCGAATTTTTAAGTCGTTTTCGTTTACTCAATAACATTGTCAGTAATGGAGAAAATGGTGCAGTTGATGATGAATCAACAGCACCTAGTAACAACAGCACAGATAACAATGTTGATAACGATAATAATAACGAAAATGCAACCAAATCCTAAATTGGAGATACTTTAATGACAAAAAAATCGATGGCTAACGAAAATGTTTCCCCAGTAGAGGGCAAAAATGATGAGCAAGAGTTTAATTCTAAATTACAAGCATGTCCTATTGCTGTCGTTGGTATGGCCTCTATTTTTGCTGATGCTAAAAACTTAGCAGACTATTGGGATAATATTTTTGAATCGGTTGATGCAATTAAAGATGTTCCCGCGGAACAGTGGGCTATTGATGACTATTACGATAGTGACCCTAGTGTTGCTGATAAAAGTTACTGTAAACGTGGAGGCTTTTTACCTGAAATTGATTTTGATCCGATGGAATTTGGTTTACCGCCAAATATTTTAGAATTAACCGATATTACCCAATTATTATCGTTAGTGGTGGCGCGTGATGTCATTAATGATGCCGGTATTGGTGATGACTCTGGTTACGATCGTGACAAAGTTGGCGTTGTTTTAGGTGTTGGTGGCGGACAAAAACAAGCCGGTATGTTGACATCTCGTCTGCAAGGGCCTGTGTTAGAAAAAGTATTAAAAGCTTCAGGTATTGACGATGAAGACAGCGCCGTAATTATCGACAAATTTAAAAAAGCCTATGTTAACTGGGAAGAAAATTCATTCCCCGGATTATTAGGTAATGTTATTGCCGGTCGAATCGCTAATCGGTTTGATTTAGGTGGAACAAACTGCGTGGTTGATGCCGCCTGTGCCGGCTCTTTAGCGGCAATTAAATTAGCCATTTCTGATTTATTAGAATATCGCTCCGAAGTGATGATTTCGGGAGGTGTTTGTTGTGATAACTCGCCGTTTATGTACATGTCATTTTCAAAAACGCCAGCTTTTACTACCGGTGACGATATTCGCCCGTTTGATAATGACTCAAAAGGTATGATGATTGGTGAAGGCATTGGCATGATGGCCTTTAAGCGTTTAGAAGATGCAGAGCGTGATGGTGATAAAATTTATGCCGTATTAAAAGGTATTGGTACCTCATCAGATGGTCGCTTTAAGTCAATTTATGCGCCACGCCCAGACGGACAAGCCAAAGCATTAAAACGTGCTTATGAAGATGCAGGTTTTGAACCCAAAAGTTGTGGTTTAATTGAAGCGCATGGAACCGGTACTAAAGCAGGCGATGCCGCTGAATTTAGTGGTTTAATGAAGCACTTTTCCATGGATAATGAGCAAAAGCAACACATTGCTTTAGGCTCGGTTAAATCTCAAATTGGTCATGCAAAAGCTGCGGCAGGCGCGGCAGGAATGATTAAAGCCGTATTAGCGCTTCATCATAAAGTATTACCGGCAACGCTTCATATTGATCAACCCAATACTGCGTTAGATATTGAAAATAGCCCAATGTATTTAAACAGTGAGACTCGTCCATGGATGGTGCGTGAAGATGGTTTACCCCGTCGTGCCGGTATCAGTTCTTTTGGTTTTGGTGGTACTAACTACCATATGGTTTTAGAAGAGTACAGCCCAACAGCAACAGGAAAATATCGTTTAAATGCTGTGCCACAAACAATATTAATTACTGCTGATAACGAAGCCGCTTTAATTACATGTTTACAACGTTGGCAAACTAAATTAGCTGTTGATACTGATGCACAGCCTTATGTGTTTAATGCTTTAATTACTGAATGTTCGTTACACACACCGGAAAGTGAATTAGCGCGTTGCGGTTTTGTCGCTAAAAATGCTAATGAAGCGAGCAGCATGATAGAAGCTGCGCTCAAACAATTTTTAGCTAAAACTAAAACTAAAACTAAAACTAACGATAACGATATTAATGCATGGTCAACGCCAAGCGGTATTTATTATCGTAAAACGGGTTTAGCCGTTAAAGGTAAAGTGGTGGCGTTATTCTCTGGCCAAGGTTCGCAGTATGTCAATATGGGGCGTGAATTGGCCTGTAACTTTCCAAGTGTCATGCAAGTTGCACAGGCGATGGATACTGAATTTTCCATTGCTGGCTTAGGACAATTATCACCGACGACGTATCCCATTCCTGTCTTTAATAAGGAGGCACGTAAAGCGCAAGATGAAGCCTTACGATTAACACAACATGCCCAACCGGCTATTGGTACTTTTAGTGTGGGTTTGTATAAGACTTTTGCTAATGCAGGTTTTAATGCTGACTTTACCGCAGGGCATAGCTTTGGTGAATTAACGGCCCTTTGGGCGGCAGGCGTATTAAATGATCAAGATTATATGATGTTAGCACGTAGCCGTGGTCAAGCAATGGCGGCACCTAGCGGTGAAAAGGAGCAAAATTTTGATGCGGGCGCTATGATTGCGGTAGTGGGTAACCCTGCTGATGTTGCCGCAGATATTGAAAATATTAAAGACATTTCTATTGCTAATTACAATTCGAATAATCAAGTAGTGGTTGCCGGTGTTACTCGTCAAATTGCCATTGCTATTGACGTTCTCAACAGTAAGGCCAAGGCTAAAGGTTATAAAGTTGTACCATTGCCCGTCTCTGCAGCGTTTCATACGCCATTAGTGGGTCATGCGCAAAAGCCCTTTGCTGATGCGATTGATAAGGCTACATTTAATAAACCTGTTGTACCTGTTTATTCAAATGGCACCGCTAAAGTTCACTCAAATAAAACCGCAGAGATTAAAAATTCGCTTAAAAAACATATTTTAGAATCGGTACATTTCAATGAAGAAATAGATAATATTTACGGTGATGGTGGTCGAATATTTGTGGAGTTTGGCCCTAAAAATGTATTAACTAAGTTGGTTGAAAATATCTTAGCAGATAAAGATGATGTCATTGCTATTTCGGTGAATGCAAATCCTAAAAAGTCTGCTGATTTGCAAATGCGCCAAGCCGCAGTGCAAATGTCGGTTTTAGGATTGTCGCTTAACAATGTTGACCCCTATTCAGCGATAAAACGTCCGTTAGTGGCGCCTAAAAAATCACCACTGGCAATGAAATTAACTGGCGCTTCTTATGTTAGTGATAAAACTAAACAAGCTTTTGATGAGGCATTAAATGATGGTTGGACAATCAAGCAAGCAACCTCTGTGCCTGTTACCGTGTCAGAGCCAAAAGTTATTGAAAGAGTCGTTGAAAAAGAAATTGAAAAAGTGGTTGAAAAAATTGTAGAAGTTGAGCGTATTGTTGAAGTTGAAAAAATAGTTTATTTGACTCCTGATGGTAAGGTTTTTAATGGAAAAATTGCCGAGGGTATTAAAGCTCTAACATCAATATCAACACCAGCCAATAATGTTGGCGTAGCCACTAACGTTGACTTAACCAATAATATTGAACGTAGTGTTAGCCAATTTGTTGAGCACCAACAGCAATTGTTAAGTGTTCATCAACAGTATATGCAAGGGCCAAAAGATTACGCAAAAACCTTTGATACCGTACTTTCAGCGCAAAAAGGTAAAGCACTTCCTGACAGTTTAGATCGTACTTTAAGCATGTATCACAACTTCCAAACAGAAACATTACGTGTGCATGAGCAATACTTAACTAACCAAACTGAGAGTATGACAGCCATATTGTCTGTTGCTCAACAATCAGTATCAGCAGGGCAAGCGTTAACGGTTTCCTATGAACCTGTAGCTTCTAATGCGGTAACTTCTCAAGCTGTGGTAGGTAAGGCAGTTAGTAAACAAACGGTAAATCAGCCTGTTCAAACCGTAGTAACCGCTGTGGATATTGCCCCTATAGTAGAAGAGAATGTTGTTTCTGTTATTTCTTCAGAGCCATCATTTGATGTTGATAAAATAGAAACTGTGATGATGACTGTGGTGGCAGAGAAAACGGGTTATCCCACCGAAATGTTAGAACTTGATATGGACATGGAAGCTGATTTAGGCATTGATTCCATCAAGCGAGTAGAAATTTTAGGGGCGGTTCAAGAAATAATTTCAACACTGCCTGAGTTAAACCCAGAAGATTTAGCCGAGCTGCGTACCTTGGGTGAAATTGTTGCTTATATGCAAAGCAAAGTGACGAATACACAAGTTTCGAGTAGCGAGTTATCCCTTGCGAAATGCGAAAGTGAATTAGCTAATGAGAGCGCACCAACCATTGATACTGACTATATTCAGCAAGTGATGATGGCTGTGGTGGCAGAGAAAACTGGTTATCCCACCGAGATGTTAGAACTTGATATGGACATGGAAGCTGATTTAGGCATTGATTCAATCAAGCGTGTGGAAATTTTAGGCGCGGTTCAAGAGACTATTCCAATGCTTCCTGAATTAAATCCTGAAGATTTAGCTGAGCTGCGCACCTTGGGTGAAATTGTTGGGTATATGCAAAGCAAAGTGACGAATACACAAGTTTCTAATACACAAGTTTCGAGTAGCGAGTTATCCCTTGCAAAAGGCGAAAGTGAATTAGTCAATGAGAGCGCACTAGCCATTGATGCTGACTATATTCAGCAAGTGATGATGGCTGTGGTAGCAGAAAAAACCGGTTACCCTACTGAAATGTTAGAACTTGATATGGACATGGAAGCTGATTTAGGCATTGATTCAATTAAACGTGTTGAAATTTTAGGGGCGGTTCAAGAAATAATTTCAACACTGCCTGAGTTGAACCCTGAAGATTTAGCTGAGCTACGCACCTTAGGTGAAATTGTTGGGTATATGCAGTCTAAAGTGACGAATATACAAATTGCGAGTGACGAAGTTTTAAGTGAAGTTTCGAGTAGCGAGTTATCCCTTGCGAAATGCGAAAGTGAATTAGCCAATGAGAGCGCACTAGCCATTGATGCTGACTATATTCAGCAAGTGATGATGACTGTGGTGGCAGAAAAAACCGGTTATCCCACCGAAATGTTAGAACTTGATATGGATATGGAAGCTGATTTAGGCATTGATTCAATCAAGCGAGTTGAAATTTTAGGCGCGGTTCAAGAGACTATTTTAATGCTTCCTGAATTAAGCCCTGAAGATTTAGCTGAGCTACGCACCTTAGGTGAAATTGTTGGGTATATGCAGTCTAAAGTTTCGAATATACAAGTTTCTAATACTCAGGCTTCTAATACTCAGCTTTCGAATGACGAGTTGCGAGTTGCGAGTAATAACGTTTTAAGTGACGCTTTAAGTGAAGTATCGAGTGAACTTGCAATTGACACTCCTTTTCAGGGCGCTCCTAGTGCAACGGTTACGTTAACGGCATTACCATCTGTTAATAAAATTGTTCAAAATTTTGCGAATAAAGAAGCCGGGGCTAATGCTTTAATTGTTGACGATGGTACTGGTAGTGCGGTTGCCTTAAGTGAAAAGTTGATTAAAGCGGGTTGGAATGTAACCGCATTAAAGCCTAATTGGGTTGAATTCACATCGAAAAAGTCTTTTGCTAATTTGGTCAAGGTTATTGACGTTGGTTCCATTGACAATACCATTGATGAAGCTGAAATTGCCGGCATTATTCAAGATAATGAAACTTTAGATGCGGTGATATATATGCAAGCACCGAATACACTGTCTGAAAATAAAGGTGACGTAATTGAATATCCACAAGCGGCTAAACAAGGTTTAATGCTGGCGTTTGTTTTAGCTAAATTGTGCAAACTAAATGATCATCAAGTTAAAAATATTAACAAAGCTCGTGCTTCATTTGTTGTTGTTACTCGTCAAGGCGGTACTTTAGGTTTTACTCATAACAGTGATTCTGCACAAGCTAGTGTAGATGTTAGTGGGGATGTTAAGGCTGATATTCACGCGGATTTAGTACAGGCGGGTTTAGCGGGTTTGGTCAAAACGCTTTCTCATGAATGGCAATCGTCTTTGAGTAATGAAGGTAATGGTGTTTTTTGTCGCGTAATTGATTTATCGGTCAAGCTAGCCGCAGACAAAGCAGCAACGATTATCAGTGATGAGTTACTTGATATAGAGACAAGTATTATTGAAGTGGCGCATGATACCGATAATCTTAGCCAGAACAATAGCCATAACCTTAGTTATAACATCGGTTCGCGTTTAACCCTTGCGGGTGTTGCTACTGATAGCTATTCACTTGCTCAAGGTAATAGCATTGATAGTAACTCTGTGTTTTTAGTGAGTGGTGGCGCAAAAGGGGTAACCGCACATTGTGTTATTGAAATTGCTAAGCAGTATCAGTCTAAGTTTATTTTATTGGGTCGTTCACCTTATTTAGATGAAAGCTTAGATGGAAGCTTATATGGAGGTTTGGATAGAGAAAATAATGATAATGAACCAAGTTGGGCGCAAGGTATTTGCGATGAAGCATCGTTGAAAAAAGCAGCAATGCAAGCGCTTGTCGCCACAGGTGAAAAACCAACACCGGCTAAAGTGAGCCAATTTATTCGTCCCATATTAGCAAACCGTGAAATTGCACAAACGTTAACAGCCATTAGCGCTGCGGGTGGTCAAGCGAAATATGTTGCTGCAGATGTTACAAACAGCGCAAGTGTTAGTGCTGCGGTGACTTCCGTTATTAAAGACTTTGGCTCTGACGCTTCACAAGTTACGGGAATTATTCATGGTGCGGGTGTTTTGGCAGATAAATTTATCGAACAAAAAACTTTAGCCGAATTTAATGCGGTTTATTCCACCAAAATTGAAGGTTTACTTTCATTATTAGCGGCAACTAACACTGAAAATATTAAGCATTTAGTTTTATTTTCATCAGCAGCAGGTTTTTACGGTAATCCAGGGCAGTCTGATTATTCAATGGCTAACGATATTTTAAATAAAACCGCGTATCGTTTTAAAGCATTACATCCAAGCACCCAAGTATTAAGTTTTAACTGGGGGCCTTGGGATGGTGGCATGGTAACACCTGAGCTTAAACGTATGTTTGATGAGCGTGGTGTTTACATTATTCCGCTTGATGCCGGCGCAAAATTACTGGTGAGTGAATTAGCGGCAAAGGATAATCGTTGTGCGCAAATTCTTGTCGGTAATGACTTATCTAAAGAGCAGTCTAAAGAGCAGTCTAAAAAGCAGCCAAAAGATAATAGTGAAGCAGGTACTTTTGTAAAAAAGTCGCAAGTTAGTCGTTTAACCATTAGTGTTACTAAAACACTACAAGCGACTAACAATGCATTTTTAGCGGATCATGTTATAGGCGGTGATAAAGTATTGCCAACCGTCTGTGCTATTGCGTGGATGCGCGAAGCCGCAACAGCAGCTTATCAAGGTTATCATTATCAGGGCTTTACCAATTATAAACTGTTTAAAGGTATTGTTTTTAAAGGCTCAATTTTTAAAGACTCAGCTTTTCAAAGTAAGTTTGATGACAGTGAACTTGAACATTATCAAATAGAGATGAATGCTGAAATTGTTGGCGACAGTTTACTTGTTGCCACTAAAGTTTCTAGCAAAATAATTTCTGATGACGGTCAAGAAAAAACTGTATTTCACTACGGTGCCCAATTAACTTTAGTTCGTACCTTGATGTGTACCTTAAGCAAATTTGATAACCAAAGCGCGAAGCAAAAAATTACCATACCAGATAGCGGTGACAATGCTGCTGAACTTTATACCAATGGTACTTTGTTTCATGGTGAAAGCTTGCAAGGTATTACTGAAATACTTGAATGTAATGAACAAGGGTTATTGCTGAGCTGCCAAGTACCCCAAATGGCTAGTGCAAAGCAAGGTGACTTTCCGCTCTCTTCTTTAAATAATAGAAATGTTCATAGACACAGTAATATTTTTGCTAATGATCTTGCCTACCAAGCGATGTTAGTTTGGGTGAAAAAACAACTTGGTTTAGGTAGTTTGCCATCAAGTACCGACAGTTGGACTGTGTATCGTGAAGTGGACGTTGGAGAACGTTTTTATTTGCAATTAACCGTTGTTAAAAGCACAGGCAAAGGTAAAAAACGAGGTTCGCTAATTGCGGATATTCAATTTTTTACGGCAGAAAAAGACAATAAACCTTATCAATTGCTTAGTGAAATAAAGTCAGCGAAAGTGACGGCGAGTACTAATCTCAATGATTTATTTTTGCCTAAAGGAAAGGTTGAAAATAAAGCCTGTGGAGTTGACGCTTAATGCTGACAAATCACCGTATTAGCCCTATTGCTATTATTGGTTTAGATGCTCAGTTTGTCTCTGAAACTCAGAGCCAAGCTAATATTGATCGCGTTGAACGTGCGCTTTACTTAGGCAAAGAACAAGGCAAAGTGCAAGGTGAAAATCAAGGCAAGGAACAAAGCACAAAGCTCAAAGGTAATAAAGGTAATGAAAACTCGGCTGATATTTTAACCATTGAAGCTTACAACAAAATAATAGCGCGTATGGCTCAAGCGAATAAACTTGATAGTTCAACATGCAAAGTGGTCGTTATTTCAGAGCAAATGATCAACATTGAAAATGCGGTTGTTGTCAGTTCATTATCAATGGCTATTGAACAAGTACAGAGGCTTATTGAGCAAAATCACCTAGTGGCTTTAGTTGGACTTAATAGTGAAGCTAACTTAGCTAACACTTTAACTAATAACTCGGCCAAAAACTTATCGTCACAATTTAAATCAACGATTAGTTTCGATCAATTTTTTGACTGTTATCAACACTGTTATGGTGTTGCTGCCTTATTATTTTCATCAAAAAAATTTGCTGAGACTAATGAAAGTTATATCTACTCATGGCTTAACGGTTTTGCTTGTTCTAATAAAGGCGATGTAGAAATAACCACAACGCTTGCGTTGAAAAATGCCCAAGTAACGGCGGATGAAATTGGCTTATTAGAAGTTTCTGCTTTAGCTTGTAGCAACATGGCAAAGGCAGAATCACTTGGTTTATTGGCAAGTTATGCTAATAATAAAACGTTAAATACTGCTGTTTCTTGCGCGCGTAGCGTAACGGGTGAAGGTGCTGCTTTTTCACAAGTGTTAGGTTTGTTACGCAGTGTTATTGCTTTACAGCAACGCTATATTCCAGCCATTAGCGATTGGCAACAGCCTGTTGATAATGCGCTAGCGCATTGGCAAAATTCAAGTTTTTATGTCGCTAATGAATCTAGACCTTGGTATCCACATAAAGATAATAGTGCTCATATTGCCGCTTATAGTTGTTTGTCAGCGAATAATGATTATTGTCATTTAGTACTCAGTGAAAATCAGATAAGTCAGATAAAAGTTACTGGCGAAAAACATCCCCTAAGTGATATTCGTCAAAATGGTTTTCTCGCCTGTAGTGAGTTAAAACTTGTGCTAATTAGTGGCAATGACAGGCAAGCATTGTTAACACAGCTAGATGAATTAGCCACCAATAAAAAGCCTCTTCACGATATTGCTCTTAATGGTTATGTGTTATCAAAAGAAAAATCCTATCTTTATACTGTGGCACTTGTTTGTGAGTCAAAAGAAGCGTTAATTAAAGAATCTCAATTGGCTAAATCAGCGATTAGTGCTTTGCTCGGCTCTCAAATCAACTCTCAAATCAACACTCAAACAAGCTATGAAATAGGCTCTAAAAAAGGAAAGCATCAAGAATGGCGAACACCCAGAGGCAGTTATTTTACCGCAACGCCGGTAAACCATCACTCTAGCGCTAACAATGTCTCATTTTTATATCCCGGCATTGGCGCAACTTATGTGGGTTTAGGGCGTGATTTATTGCATTTATTTCCTGAAATATATCCTGATGTTACTAATTTAGCTGATGATATTGCTGCTAGTTTAAAAGATACTTTATTAAATCCGCGAACAATTAGTCGACCTGATTTTAAAACCTTAAAACAACTCGATGTGAATTTACGCAACAATTTAGCCGATATTGCCGAGGCTGGTGTTGGCTTTGCCTGTGTTTTCACTAAAATATTTGAGAATGTTTTTAAAATAAAAGCGGATTATGCTGCGGGCTATTCCATGGGTGAAGTTAGCATGTATGCGGCGTTAGGTGCTTGGCAACAGCCGGGATTAATGAGCGCTCGATTAGCTAACTCAGATACCTTCAACCACCGATTATGTGGTGATTTATTAACCCTACGTGAGCATTGGGGATTGCCTGAATCCACCAATAAAAAAGATGATTTTATCTGGGAAACTTACACGGTCAAAGCAACGCTTAGTGAAGTTATTGCCGCAAGTGAAGGTGAAGATCGCGTTTATTGCACCATTATTAACACGCCTGACAGCTTATTGCTGGCCGGTTACCCCGAAGATTGCTTACGAGTTATTAACAAGCTTGGCGTGCGAGCAATGCCACTGACGATGGCGAACGTTATTCATAGCGCACCGGCAAATAAAGAATACGATGACATGGTTGAGCTTTACACTATGGCTGTTACCGAGCGACTTAACACTAAAATGTATTCAAGCTCTTGTTATTTGCCTATTCCACAACTGAGTAACGCTATTGCGCATAGCGTGGCTAAATGTTTATGTGATCGGGTTGATTTTCCTCGGTTAATCAATGCTATGCATAGCAAAGGTGCTCAAATATTTATTGAAATGGGACCTGGCCGTTCATTGTCTAGTTGGGTGGATAAAATTTTATCTTCTCAAGCTGAAAATAATTCGAACACTCATGAAAATCATAGCGTTGCTGTGCCGGTAAATGCGAAAGGTACTAGTGATGAATTAACCTATTTAAGAGCGATTGCAAAACTGATAAGTCATGGGGTAAAGCTAGATCTTAATAGCTTGTTTAAGGGCTCAATCATTGTCAATAAAGCATAAAAAAAACGATAAAACTTTCGAGGAAAGTATGGAAGATATTGCTGTAGTCGGTATTGCTAATTTATTTCCTGGCTCAAATTCGCCAGAGGAGTTTTGGCAACAATTACTAAATAAACAAGATTGTCGAAGTAAAGCAACGCTAGCACAAATGGGCGTTGAACCTGAAAAATATACCGGACAAAAAGGTGATATCGATAAATTTTATTGTGTGCATGGCGGTTATATTCGAGATTTTAATTTCGATGCGAGTGCTTTTGTGCAACCATTTTGTCAGAGCAAAGGGCAAAATGGTTTAACGACCGATTACCTAAACCAATTAGACAGTCTTAACCAATGGGCACTATATGTAACTCAACAAGCCTTATCTGATGCAGGTTATTGGCGAAGTGACAAGTTGGATAATTGTGGTCTTATTTTAGGGAATTTGTCATTTCCAACTAAATCATCTAATCACTTGTTTATGCCTTTATATCATCAAGTCGTTGATGACACTTTACAGCAACTTTTACATGATGATTTTCAATTAAGCCACTTTTCACCATCGCAAGCAAAACAACAGGTGAATACTCATGCTGATAATGCGTTAGTCGCTGGCTATCCTTCGGCCTTAATTGCCAAAGCGACTGGTTTAGGTGGCAGCCATTTTTCTTTAGATGCGGCTTGTGCATCAAGTTGTTATTCGGTGAAATTAGCATGTAATTATTTGCATACGGGTAAAGCTGACATGATGTTAGCAGGCGCTGTTTCTGGCGCTGATCCACTGTTTGTTAATATGGGATTTTCAATCTTTCAAGCCTATCCTGCCAATAATATTCATGCCCCGTTTGATAAAAAGTCACAAGGCTTATTTGCCGGTGAAGGCGCCGGTATGATGGTACTTAAACGTCATAGTGATGCTGTACGTGATGGCGATAAAATTTATGCCATTATTAAAGGCGGCGCATTATCTAACGACGGTAAAGGTGAATTTGTATTAAGCCCTAACACCAAAGGGCAAGTGTTAGTTTATGAGCGCGCTTATCAAAACGCGAATGTTGATCCACGTGATGTTGACTACATTGAATGCCATGCCACAGGCACACCCAAAGGTGATAATGTTGAACTTAGCTCGATGGAAACCTTCTTTAGTCGTTATGACAGACATGAGCAAAGCAAGCCGCTGTTAGGATCGGTCAAATCGAATTTAGGTCACCTACTTACCGCTGCCGGTATGCCGGGTATGACTAAAGCTATTTGGGCGCTTAATGAAGAAAAAATACCGGCAACCATTAATTTAAATGAACCTCTTAGCTCAAAAAATGGCTATTTAGGGGCAGAGCAAATGCCAACGGACACTATTGCTTGGCCTCGTTCTTCAAACAAAAATAAACCAAGAACCGCTGGCGTGAGTGTTTTTGGTTTTGGTGGCGCTAATGCCCATTTAGTTTTACAGCAACCAACCCAACAATTAGCCCCTGTGAATACCACGGCCAAACCACGTGAGCCTTTAGCCATTATTGGTATGGACGCGCACTTTGGTCATGCTGAAGATCTGGCTAGTTTTAAAAAGTTGATCAAAACTAATAGCAATACGTTTAGAGAATTACCAACAAAGCGTTGGAAGGGGATTGAAAAAAACACTTCGGTAATGAATGCATTGTCATTAAAAAAAGCGCCAAAAGGGGGTTATGTTGAAAATTTTGATATTGATTTTTTACGTTTTAAAGTGCCACCTAACGAGCAAGATTGTTTAATTCCTCAACAATTAATGATGATGAAAGTTGCCGATAATGCTGCTCGTGACGCGGGTTTAAAAGAAGGCAGTAATGTTGCCGTATTAGTTGCCATGGGTATGGAATTAGAACTTCATCAATACCGAGGACGCGTTAATTTAAGTACACAAATTGAAGACAGTTTATTACAGCAAGGCATAACGCTTAGTGATGAACAACACCAAACGCTTACGGATATTGCCAAAAATGGCATTGCTTTTGCCGCTCAACTTAATCAATACACCAGTTTTATTGGTAATATTATGGCGTCAAGAATTTCAGCCTTATGGGATTTTTCAGGCCCGGCTATTACCTTGTCCGCAGAAGAAAATTCGGTGTATCGCTGTGTTGAATTAGCAGAAAATTTATTTCAAACCTCAGCGATTGATGCCGTTATCATTGCCTCAGTAGACTTAGCCGGTTCAATCGAAAATATTACCTTGCGTCAACATTATGGTCAGGTTTCTCCAGAAGGGAATAGCGCCGATAATTTCACTAATACTCTCACCAACACGTCGACCCATATATTTGATAAAAATCAGTGGTTAGTCGGTGAGGGCGCGGCAGCTTTTGTTGTTGTACCTGAGTCAACAGTGTCTCAACTTCCTACTGGCGAGCAAAGCGTTTATGCAACCATTGATAGCATAAGTTTTGCCAATGCTAATATTAATATCAGTACCTGTGCTGACAGCATGATTTCTGCCATGACTCAAGCGGCTAATAAGTCGTTAGCCGTTGCCGGTATTAATGCTGAAAATGTTAGTCAAGTTGAAGCGCATGCGAGTGGTTTTATCGCTGAAAATTTGGCAGAAAGCCAAGCGTTGCCACAATTATATCCAAACACAGCGATCAGTTCGGTAAAAAATAATATTGGCCATACGTTTAATGCCTCTGGTGTGGCGAGTATTGTTAAGTCGGCATTGATTTTAGATGACATGAGTAGCGCTAATAAAACACATTTTGCTATTAATGGCTTAGGTAAGGATGAAAGTTGTGCTCATCTTATTTTATCTTCTAGCAAGCATGTTCATCAGTCTGCATTGAGCCCACTGTTAACATCAACAGGAAAAAAGCGGCCACAGTTAATTAAAACCATTACCTTAGGTGGCAACTCAATTAGTGATGCTATTTTGAAAAACGCTCAAGTTCCTGAAATGACTGATATTAAGCAAGCATTTGTTGGTAAAGTTTTATCAACAGTAAATCAACTTGTTGATGTAAATAATATTAAGCCTAAGGAACTGTATGTATTACCCCCAAAACAATCAATAGTCGCTATTGGAGTAGCAGTGAATAACAATATTAATGCCAATGCCAATAAAGCCATTTATCAAACATCAGCAACGCATCGAGCCTTTTTAGCTAATCGCCAAATGGCGGGGCAACAAATCGCTAAACTGATTGAAATACAAGCCAATATTGGTGTTAATGAAAAATTGGTGATCGAATCTAGTTCTCATACAAAAACGACTCAAAATTATCATTACCCACCGCTGCAACTTAAAGAGCGCTTTAGCCAGCCTAAAACTATTATTTGGGATACGGCTGATTTAGTTGAATTTGCCGAAGGTGATATTGGCAATGTTTTTGGTGAAAAATATCGCATTATCGACAGTTATTCGCGCCGCGTACGTTTACCGACCACCGATTATTTATTGGTGTCTCGCGTTACTGAATTGTCAGCGATGGTGAACGAATATAAAAAATCATTTATGTGCACTGAATATGACATTCCAACGGATGCGCCATTTTTAATTGACGGGCAAATTCCATGGTCGGTATCGGTTGAATCGGGGCAGTGTGATTTATTATTAATTGCTTATATTGGTATAGATTTTCAAGCCAAAGGCGAAAGAGTTTATCGTTTACTTGATTGCGAGTTAACTTTTTTAGAAGAAATGGCGTTTGGCGGTGAAACGCTACGTTATGAAATACATATTGATTCTTATGCTAAAAATGGCGAGCAGTTATTATTTTTCTTCCATTACGACTGTTATGTTGGTGATAAAAAAGTACTTATTATGCGCAATGGTTGTGCAGGCTTTTTTACCGATGAAGAATTAAAAGACGGTAAAGGCGTTATCCTTAATGATAGCGATAAAGCGCAATTGGCTAATGCGACAAAATCATCATTTACCCCTTTGTTAAACCGCCCACGTGATCATTATGATTATCACGATATGATGAAACTGGTAAATGGTGATATTGCCGGTTGTTTTGGTGATGATTATGCGCAAAAAGGTCGTAATCCCTCATTAAAATTTTCTTCCGAAAAATTCTTAATGATTGAACGTATAACCAAAATTGATTCAACTGGTGGGCATTGGGGACTCGGTTTATTAGAAGGTCAAAAAGATTTATCGCCCAACCACTGGTATTTTCCTTGTCACTTTAAAGATGATCAAGTGATGGCAGGTTCATTAATGAGTGAAGGCTGTGGTCAAATGGCGATGTTTTTTATGCTGTCATTAGGTATGCACGCCAATACGAATAATGCCCGTTTTCAACCTATGCCTGCAGAGTCACAAACAGTGCGTTGTCGAGGTCAAGTTCAACCGCAGTACAACACCTTGACTTACCGTATGGAAGTTACTGAAATGGGCATGCATCCGTATCCGTTTTTAAAAGCCAATATTGATATTATTCTTGATGGTAAAGTGGTTGTTGATTTTAAAAATTTAGCGCTGATGATCACTGAACAAAATGACAACTCCCCGTATCCGGTAACGTTACCTGATAATGTGAAATTATTGCCTATTGCTACGTCGTCAGCATATTCAATAACTACAACGACTGATGAACGTGGTATAGAGCCGTTTAAACATGCGGAACGACCGTTAATGAAAGTGGTGTCTGATTTAACCGCGCCAAAAGAAAAAGGCGTAATACCCATTCAACATTTTGCCGCGCCAATGGTTGCAGGGCAAAATAGAATACCTAATACAGTACCGTTTACACCGTGGCATCTATTTGAATTTGCTACGGGAGATATTTCAAAATGTTTTGGCGCTGATTTTGACATTTATTCAACTAAAAATGGTCAAACACGTATTCCGCCACGTACGCCTTGTGGCGATTTACAAGTAGTAACGCAAGTGGTTGAAGTGCAAGGCACGCGTTTAGATTTTAAAAATACGGCAAGCTGTATTAGTGAATATTATGTGCCCGAAGATGCTTGGTATTTTACTCATAATAGCCATGAAAGTTGGATGCCTTATTCGTTAATTATGGAAATAGCATTACAGCCAAATGGCTTTATTTCTGGTTACATGGGCACCACGCTTAAATACCCTGACAAAGATCTATTTTTCCGTAATTTAGATGGCAGTGGTGATTTAATTAAGCAAATTGATTTGCGTGAAAAAACCATTATTAATAAGTCAGTATTACTAAGTACAACCATGGCAGGTGGCATGATAGTGCAAAGTTTTACGTTTGAGTTATTTGTTAAAAATGAAAATGCTAAGAGTGACAAAGATGCTCATAATGATTTATTTTATAAAGGCACCGCAGTATTTGGTTATTTTGGGCGCGATGCACTCACCAATCAATTAGGTATTGATAATGGTAAAATTACTTCGCCATGGTTTGAAGATAATAATACGCCAACATCAGCGATTGAAATTATTGATTTAACTAATAAAAACTTAGCGTTATATCAAGCGCCAACCAATAAACCGTATTATAAATTAGCGGGTGGTAAAATGAACTTTATTGACACCGTATCAATTGTTGAAGGTGGGGGTAAAGCCGGTATAGCATATGTTCATGGTGAACGAACGATTGATGCTACCGACTGGTTCTTTCGTTACCATTTTCATCAAGACCCTGTTATGCCAGGATCTTTAGGTGTTGAGGCTATTATTGAGTTACTGCAAACGTATGCGTTGAAAAATGATTTAGGCAAAAGATTTGTCAATCCACGCTTTATTGCACCTACAACCGTTGTAAAATGGAAATATCGAGGTCAAATAACACCATTAAATAAACAAATGACGTTAGATGTTCATATCACTGCAATTATAAAAGAAGCAGGAGAGGTCCGTTTAGTAGGCGATGCTAATTTGTCTAAAGACGGTTTACGTATTTATGAAGTGAAAGATATTGTGTTGAGTATTGTTGAGGCATAAACCGAAGCAAAACTGAGGCGTACACCGAAGTGAAAATCTCAGAGATGACGTAAACGAGCATAGCATTCAAAATAATAATGAAAAATAAGAAAACAGGAAACCGTATGTCGAATTTAAATTTTACCAATGCCAGCACAAATGCCAAGAAAAAGGCCATTGACTGGGCATGGCAAGTCGATGCTAATAATATTAAAACCGATATGATTGACATTAAATCGGCACTGATGGATTTAGCAAAACCAGTGTACTTAGCAAAATCAAATAATGATCTTGGTGTAGCGAATGTCATATTAGCTACTCGTTCTAATGTTAACTCGACTGAGGTTTTGGCTTTCGCACAAACATTAACCCCTGAAGATTTAGGCGATGACGCCTATAAAAATCAACATGGGGTTAAATACGCTTATCATGGTGGCGCTATGGCAAATGGCATTGCTTCTGTTGAATTAGTTGTCGCATTGGGTAAGGCGGGTTTTTTATGTTCATTTGGCGCGGCAGGTTTGGTACCTGATGCCATTGAAGATGCCATTTGTCGTATTCAAACTGAGCTACCTAATGGCCCATATGCGGTAAATCTTATTCATGCACCCGCAGAAGAAGCGTTAGAGCGAGGCGCAGTTGAACGCTTTTTAAAGCTTGGCGTTAACACGGTAGAAGCTTCTGCTTATTTAGGGCTAACTGAATATATTGTGTGGTATCGCGTCGCAGGGCTGTCTAAAAATGCCAATGGCACAGTGAATATTGCCAATAAAGTGATTGCTAAAGTGTCGCGTACCGAAGTTGCTCGTCGTTTTATGGAGCCAGCACCGCAGAAATTTATTGATAAATTATTAGCTCAAGGAAAAATCACCCCAGAGCAAGCTGAGCTTTCACAACGTGTGCCAATGGCTGATGATATTACCGCAGAAGCGGATTCAGGCGGACATACGGATAACCGACCCTTTTTAACTTTATTGCCAACTATTATTGCGCTGCGTAATGAAATACAAGCGCAATATAATTTTTCACCAACGTTACGCGTAGGGGCTGGTGGTGGCATTGGTACACCAGAAGCGGCATTGGCAGCTTTTACTATGGGCGCGGCATATATTGTTTTAGGCTCGGTAAACCAAGCTTGCGTTGAAGCCGGTGCATCGGATCATACCCGTAAGTTATTAGCGAGCGTTGAAATGGCTGATGTAACGATGGCGCCAGCGGCTGATATGTTTGAAATGGGCGTTAAATTGCAGGTGGTAAAACGTGGTTCAATGTTTGCTATGCGCGCAAAAAAACTTTATGAGTTATATGTCGCTTATGATTCTATTGAAGATATTCCAAGTGATGAACGATTAAAAATTGAAAAACAAATTTTTCGCGCTAATTTAGACGATGTTTGGGCAGGTACAGAAACGTTTTTTCAAGCGCGAGATCCAGAAATGTTAGCACGAGCACAACGCAGCCCTAAACGTAAAATGGCATTAATTTTTCGTTGGTATTTGGGCTTAAGCTCTCGTTGGTCAAATATTGGCGAAAAAGGTCGAGAAATGGATTATCAAATTTGGGCAGGACCAAGTTTAGGTGCCTTTAATCGCTGGGTAAAAGGCACTTATTTAGAAGATTACACTAACCGTGGTGCTGTTGATGTGGCATTGCATATGTTAACTGGCGCTGCGTATTTACAACGAATTAATCAGCTTAAATTACAAGGTGTTAGTTTGAGTACCGAGTTAGCAAGTTATAGTGTATGAGTTGTTTGTATAATATAAAAAACAACTAAGGACTGTTTGGAAATTGTTTTCTGTCTTTTTTGGTGGCACTTTCATGACATTCGCCACGAAGACTTAAAAAGCGATGACCTATATTTCTTTCTAATTCTATATAGCCTTTTCTGCAGTAGTTGTTTTCTTCTAATGCTATTGCTAAGCGTTCAGTTAACTGTTCGTTTATTTGATTAATATTACTTTTTTTACGACTTTGACTATTGGTTGGCATATTGCCAACCTGTTTGTTTTCTCCTTTGCCCATGCCTTTATCATTACCGGGTCGATGATCTTTCCCTCCGCCTTTTCGTTGTTTTGGCGTATCGGAATGGTTGTTATCGCGGTAGTCTCCTTTTACCATAACCAGTGAAAAATTAAATATTTTGCTATGATCTGCACGAATTTCAGTACGGAAAAAGTCATCAAATTCAGGTTCGTTTAGGCTACTACAGCTAGCTACAAGCAATAAAAATAGAGGTGATAAATAAATGTTTTTTTTAGTCGAAAATGTGTGCTTAGAAAATATTTTATGATTAAACATCAGTGTCTCGTTGAAAGTGTCTTAGTAAAATTAGTGCGTTAATCAGACCGATTATTGATTATTGAGTTCAACGCTTTACAAATCTTTACAATAGCGAAAGCAATGACTTATTTATTTTATCATCTTATGTGGCTATAAAATCACAAAAGAATAAAACACTTTACATTTAGTAAGGTATAGTTGATATATATTTATGTAAGGTATACATTACATATTGTCAGGTATTTATTACATATCATCCAAAATAAATTTTTAAAGGATATATCACATGCAGACAGATAAAGAATTAGATAAATTGTTTTTAAAACGCTTTATGTTTTCAATGTTAGTGTTTTTATTACTTATTGCTGTTCAGACTTTTAGTTTAGAACTTTTAGACATGGCAATGTGGTTACAGGTTACGGTAACAATCTTACCCACTTTACCCCTAATATGGGCTTTTTTTATCTATAGAAGAAGATTTATTTTATTAGATGAATATATGCAACGCAGAACAGGTGAAGCCTTTTTATGGACCACCGGCATTATTTCTTTTGTTACTTTCACTTATGGTATGTTGGCCTTAAAATTTCCAATGCCTGATATTAGTATTGCTTATATACTGCCTGTCATTTTTGGTGGTCACGGTCTTATTCTTCAACTGTTGTTAATGGTCGATAATCATGAAAAATAAGATTAAAGTATTGCGTGCAGAAAAAAACTGGTCTCAAGAAGAACTAGGAAATAGGTTGGGTGTTTCTAGACAAGCCGTTAATGCGATTGAACGCAGTAAACATGATCCTTCACTGCAGTTAGCTTTTGCGATATCTAAAATATTTAGCCAACCAATAGAAGATATTTTTCAAGTAGAAGTTAAGTCGTAGACAATGCCAGTAATTTAATAAGACTCTTTAGCACAGATTAAAATGTGCTAAAGAAGGATAATTTTACTTCAGCCTCTCGTTTACGATGGGCTATCTCTGCGCCTTCATAAGCACCACTTCGATCGTCTTGGTAAAAATAACGAGAACGCGTATAGCGAGCAAGATTGATATTTTTGATTTCTAATCGACTTTTTATGTCAAAAAATTGTGTGGTTTCAAAAAAGAATCGCGCCAAGCGATTGTTACCTTCAAACGTTTTTATTTCATCGACATAAAATTTAGTGTCTTTAAAATCACTTTTATATTCTAATCCCCAAGAAAATTTGTGGTGGCTAAGGTCTTGTCTAAACTCTATTCTATAAGAGTTGGGTGTATAACTAGACACGGTTCTACTGCTATTTATTATTGGATCGTCAAAATCAGAGCCTCGATAAGCATGAGCGATCTCCAGTAAACCATTTTCTAAAAAGGCATCAAGGGGTAAGTTTACATTTGTTTCTACACGCCAAAAATTGGCGTCGCCAGCATTGCCTAATCCTTCATTACCGGAGGGGAGAATGATTTTTTCATGAATATCTTGACGACGTTCATATAACGTTTCTACTTTTAGGCTGCCTCGTTCACTAAAACGTAAATTATAAATAGCGATGAGGGTGTTGGCATGCTCAGGTTGTAAATTGGAGTTTCCTGAGGTGGTACGAGAGTCTGTGGTATCAGAGCTTGCGGCAAAATCACTAAAATTTAATTGATTGACACTGCGCTCTGCCACTAAGGTAAGTTGTGATAGGTCATTAATTTTATAACTTGCAGATAAACGGGGTTTAATAAAATGAAAAGTTTGACTTTGATTGACATCGCCGGTCACTTTAATTTCAGAAATTTCTGCGGTTAATCCACCTTCAACGGTTAAATTTGGGTTGGTAATGTAAACCATATTGGCAAATACTTCGCCACGGAGTTCTTCAACAATATCTGCGCCTTCAAGCTGTTGTGGGATATTGTTTTCAATTAAGTCTGATTCAGTCTCTAATTGATTATTTGCTATTTCTATACCAAATTCAGGTTTGAATTTCATATCTCCTACTTTTCCGTAGGTGGTGCGTGCAATATATTCAGTTTTTAAAGTGTCGTTAGCATATTGGCTGTTATCAGTAACGGCTGAATTTTTTTCTTCAAAATGATAAGTATTTTCATATTTATGATCATGAGAAGACGCTAGACCAATAACTCTCCATTTCCAATTATTGCTAACGTTAACCCAATCTACGCCTAACTCGGTTTTGATATTTTCTTCATCTTGGTTTAACAACCAATATTCATCGGGTGCTGTGTTATTGGTTTTATTAGTGTAGTTGATGAGTGACGTTGTATATATGTCTCTGGAGGTATCACCTTGCCATTTATTACCACTTAACGCCGTATTAATAGTGAGTTTTCCGCCGCCCAGTTCACGAGATGCTTCACTAGTAAATGATATTCTTTCATTTAAAGTTTCTAATATTTCGGTAGCGTTTGATGTCAGTTCGTTATTGGCATTCAAGTCTTCTATTAGTGCGGTTCTATATCCTGGATAACCACCTATTTCAGCGTCAAATAAGGTGTCCCATTTGCCAAGCTTCATCGTTATTGTTGCTTCAATTTCTGATTTATACACTTTGTTTGGTGCACGTTTAAGTTCAAGCCCCCAAGTACCGCTTGTTTGGGTATCTTTTTTTATAATATTAGCAACAATAGATTGTCCTGCCGCTTCGCCAGCGCCAACACCACCACGTAGAATTTCTATTTGCAATACTTGTGCAACAGGGATCCTTTGTAACGCCCCTCTTAAACCGCCTGATTTTGATGATGGTCGAACACCGTCAATTAACACATTTCCGGCATTGCCACCAAATCCGCGTGCATTAGAGCCTCTGTTAAACGTAAAGCCAGGTAAGCGTTGGATCATTTCCATGGCATTTTGGGGTGTATATTGTGAAAAAAAACTGGCGGGAAAAATTGAGTTGTTGTTAGCCGTTACGGGGTCAATATCGTTAACGGGAACATTTTTTTGAGCCAGTAATGGCATACTGGCTATACTTAAATAAGTAATTAATACGGTGTTAACAAAGTTTAATTTCATGTTTTATAACTATTTTTGTGTAAGGTTTAGTTAATCCATTAAACGTTAATTGCTAACGGTATAGTCAGCTTTAAAGTGACGAATATTACAACAATTTAATCAACTTGTCGTAAAAAATATTAATATCAATGGCTAGATTTTAAATTCTACTTTAAAGCGCGAAAATCTAGCGTAATCAATAAAAAAGGTTTGCTTTAGTATTTATATTGTCAATATTTTTAGTTAGTTTTAACTGTTGTCATAACCGTTGATATAACTGAAATAAAGCTTAAGCATAGTAATAAATGTGTTATTAATTTTGAGGTCGGTATAGCGTTCTATCACGAAAATGAACTGTTTCTTAATTTCAATAATATAACCCATAGCCTTGTGGGAATAAAATAGGGGCGTTTTCGCTAGCTGTTTTAGGCCAATCAAAGGATAGCTTTCCTTGAAAATTGAAATTGCCAAATAAAACATCACTGACACCTTGTCCTTCTGAACCGGGTAACCAAGCAGCAATAAAAGCACTAGACTCTTTAAGTTCGGAATTAATTACCAATGTTCTACCCGATATCAATACAACTACCACAGGTATTTCTAAGCTAGTAAGCTTTTTAATTTTTGAATAATCTTCAGGGTGCAAAATATTCAGCTCAGTAGATTTACCATAGGGCTCAAATAAATTTATTTGACCATTAATTTGTGAGCCAGCTTCAATTATAAGGTTATCACCATCTCTGATATCTCCTAATCCTTCGGCGTAAGGTGTTTCACCTATTACAACGATAGCGATGTCATGATCTTTTCTATGTATGTTATCCAGCTGTGATTTTAAAACAGCATGCGGAGCAATATTTTTAATTCCATGCCAAATGGATGTTCCTTGCTCAAACTCATCGTTGCCAGAAACGCCTTGCCAAGTTATTGTGAATCCGCCGCATTGATGACCAATATTATTAGCACTTTTTCCGGTTACTAAAATACGAGAGTTTTTGTTTAACGGCAATATGTTATGGTTATTTTTAAGTAAAACTAATGATTTTCTAACGGCTGTACGTGCAACTTCTCTATGCTCTAGAGAGGAAAAACTTTTATGGTTAGCCTCTATTCGTTTACTTGGAGTTGGTGCTTCAAATAATCCGGCAACTACTTTTACTGAAAGTATCCTGCTTACAGCGTCATTAATTCTTGCAATGGGTATGGTTCCCAACTCTACATGGCTGTGTAAGTGTTTAATGAATAGTTTCCAGTTTTCTGAAACCATAAACATATCAATACCTGAATTAACGCCTTGTGCGATTGAAATGTAAAAGTCGTCTGAAAGAAAGTCTATGCCGTCCATGTCAGAGACAACAAACCCTGAAAAATTTAGTTGTTTTTTTAACACTTCTGTAAGAAGGAAGTGGTGCCCGTGGCATTTCATACCATTCCAACTATTGAACGAAGCCATAACGGTCATTACACCTGATTTAATTGCTGTAATATATGGTTTTATATGGGTTTTATTTAATTCTTGCCATGAAATTTTTGCATCTCCTTGATCAATGCCATGAGACGTCGCGCCATCACCAATCCAATGTTTAGCGCAAGTAATAACCCCCTTTGTTTGAAGATTATTCTGCATTTCCGTTATAATATTGTTTACATACTTGTTTGTTATATCAGGTGATTGTGAAAAACTTTCATAAAATCTACCCCATTGATTATTTTTAGCTACAGCAAGGTTTGGTGCAAAGACCCAGTCAAGTCCGCTGGCTAAAACTTCATCACGGGTAATTATTGCTATTTCTTTTATTAGTGCAGGATCATCAGCGGCCCCTAAGCCAATATTATGGGGAAATATTGTCGCCTCTTTAAGGTTACTATGTCCGTGAATGGCATCAACCCCAAAAAGTATTGGTATACCAAGGTGATATTCATCTTTTACTATAGAAGTTTGCCAGTAGCTGTCAGCCATCATTAGCCAGTCGTGAAGTTTATTATCACCTGGAACAGAGCCTGCACCGCACATTATTGAACCTAAATGAAAGTTTCTTGCTTCGACAGGCGTACAACTTAATCGTTCAGCTAGTGTCATTTGTCCAATTTTTTGTGTCAGTGTCATTTGTGACAGTAGTTCATCAACTTTTGCTTTTACGGCAGTTCCATTGAGTTTTGAGTGCATACTCTTTTTATATCCGGTTATTGCCAAATGAAAACCTCAAGTTCTGCTTTGGCTTGGTGTTTGAGTATCCACTCATCTAAAAAGGAAATAGACCTAATTAGGTAATATCGTCCATTTGTTGGTTATAAAATACAAATTCATTAAGAGAGTATTTGAATTTTGATAATTATTTTTCAATAAGTTAATGCAAGTTATACAGCCAGATTATTACTAATGCTCTTAATTACAAGTTAAATGCGTCAAGGTGGACTTGTCAGTAGATTATCTGGGCTTGTGATTATGATAGTTTTACCTACTAGCCATTTCACCGCTTTATAAAGTCCATCTTATCGTTTTCGCCTTGAGTTATTTACATATATATATAGTGTGTTTTTTGAATTGAAATAAATGAAATTGGTGTTTTAAAAGGAATAATAATGTCTGAAAATATAGAAATAAGCAATAGAGATAGAATTCCTTTTGTTCAAAAGTTTATATATGGACTTGGTGCCTTTATAAATAACTTACTGGGTGCGGCAATGAGCACTATGGTCATTGTGCTTAATTTAGGGTTAGGAATGAATCCGGCTCTAGTGGGGTTGTTAGGCTCTTTACCTCGTTTTATTGATGCCTTTACTGATCCTTTAATGGGCTATATTTCGGATCATACCAAATCTAAATGGGGCCGACGTCGACCTTATATATTTATTGGTGCAATTGTTTCGGCTATTGTTTTTGCTATGTTGTGGCAATTACCTAGAGGTCAGAGTGAAGACTTTTATTTTTGGTTTTTCTTAATTGGTTCTATTATTTTTTATTTGGCTTACACTATATTTGCTACACCATGGGTTGCATTGGGTTATGAGTTAACCTCGGATTACCATGAGCGTACTCGAATTATGGCAATTCAGAATTTTATGGGGCAATTTGCTTGGTTAGCTGCACCATGGTTTCTGTTGTTTATGCAAAATGAAACACTTTTTAGCGATATGATAGAGGGTGCTAGCTGGTTGGCTATTATTATTGCCGTATTTACAGTTTGCATAGGTATTTTACCGGCTATATTTCTTTCCGAGCGGCATATGCCAATGCCATCGTTGATAAACAAACCTGCAAATATTGAACAGCCTATCGAAAGAAAGTCCTTAGCATTTGTAATGAAGGACTTTTTTAAAGGTTTTTTAATTACTCTTAAATTCAAACCGTTTCTTAAGTTATGCGGAGCAACTTTTTTAGTTTTTAATGGTTTTATGATGGTTTCATCATTCCAGAGTTATGTCATTATTTATTATGTATTTGGTGGTGACCAGGTTTTAGGCGCAGAATATGTAGGGTGGGCAGGCACGGTATCATTTATTGCAACATCTTGTTCTATATTTATCGTTACGAAGTTATCGACTCTGTTTGGTAAACGAAGTGCATTTTTTATTACTATTTTAATTTCTATTTTTGGTTATGCATTAAAATGGGTTTGCTTTACGCCAGAAAATCCTTCTTTAGTGTTAATTCCACCAGTATTTTTTGCTTTTGGTTTAGGTGGCTTATTTACATTGATGGGGTCAATGGTCGCTGATGTGTGTGATCTTGATGAGTTAAATACAGGTGAACGCCGTGAAGGGATGTTTGGTTCCATTTTTTGGTGGGTAGTAAAATTAGGCTTGGCAGCAGCGATGGCAGCAGGTGGTTTCTTACTTAATGCCACTGGCTTTGATGTTGCATTAGGTGGTGCTCAGTCAGCTGATACATTATTCTATATGCGATTAGCTGATGTTCTTGTGCCAGTACTTTGTTCAATAATTGCCATTTGGATGGTTGCTACTTATCCTGTTACAGAGAGCTTGGCTACTGAAGTACGACAGAAACTTGAGCAAAGGCGTGGAAAAATGACCGCTGATGGCGAATCTTCATAGGATATGGAGTTAACCGCGCCATCGTAAATGTTTTTATATGAATTGCATCTCCAAATTTATTTGGGTGTGCAATTAGTTCTTTATTCCTCACCTTATTTTTACAGAAATATACTTAATATTCCTAAGGTTACAGAAACAATATTTCATCTAACCTTCAAGTTATGCCTCATTGTATTATATTGGCAAAGTTCTTAATAATAATATCAAAGATAATAGTTAACTTATTCAACATAATTAATTTCAGAGGTTTGAATCAAAAATGAGCCAATGCGGGTAATGCCGATCTGTTAAGAAATATTTAATGATTCATTGACCGATCTTTTGGTTAGTATATAAAGGTTTCTGAATTTATTCAGTAGCCTTTTCTTTTGCAATTATCTACCGCCTTAGCATAATACCAAATTGATTAAGTT